>JAXGOK010000018.1:0-77019 GCA_040767545.1 Aggregatilineaceae bacterium
GGAAACAACCTCTCACCCCTTGATCGCGCCGGCGACCAGCCCGCGCGTGATGAAACGCTCCAGCAGCAGGCCCACGATGATCACCGGCAGCACTGCCGTGATCGCCAGCGCCGAGATGTACCACCACTCCACGCCGCGCTGCGTGTTCTGCCCGGCGATGTAAACCGGCATGGTGATCGCGTTGAAGTTGGTCAGCATCAGCGCGTACAAGTACTCGTTCCACGAGAAGACGAACGAGAAAATGGATACCGAGGCCAGGCCCGGTGCGCTCAGCGGCAGCACGATGCGGACGAAAGCCGTCCAGCGCGAAGCGCCATCCACGCGGGCGCTCTCCTCCAGGTCTATGGGCAGGCCGTCGAAGAAGTCGCGCATGATCCATACAGCGAACGGGATGTTGAACATCGTATAGGCGATGATCAGCCCTATGTGGGTGTCAATCATCCCCAGGTTCGCGTAGGCGATCAGGAACGGCACGACGAACAGTGCTGGTGGCAAGAACCGCTGCGAGATGATCCAGAAGGCGATGTTGTCGTTGTTCCAGTTCAGCTTGGGCCACCGGTAGCGGAAGCGTGACAGCCCGTAGCCAGCCATCGCCCCGATGAGCACCGCGCTGACGGTGGCCCCCGACGCCGCGATCAGGCTGTTGCGGAAGTGTCGCCAGGTTACATCGCGGCGCATGTTGAGCAGGTAGTCCCACCACTCAGTCGTCGGCTCGAAGTCGTAGTAGGGGATGTACCTGGGCTGGCGCAGCACGTCCAACTGCCGCTTGACCGATGTTGTGCCGAGCCAGTAAAAAGGGAAGAGCACGATAAAACACCAGAAGATGACTACCGCGTAGAGCAGGATTGACTGACCTAGTGGACGGCGCTTCATGGCTCTCTCCCCCTATGCTGTGCGCGGCACGGCGCGGCGGGCCAGCGCCAGGAAAACAGTGGCGAAGATGATCACCAGCACCAGCAGCACGAACGAGATCGCCGCCGCGTAGCCGTAGTTGCCGAAGGTGAGCGCCGTCTTGTAAATATACATAGTCAGCGACTCAGTGGCCGACCCCGGCCCGCCGCCGGTGGTGACCACGATCACGTCAATGATCTTGAAAATCTCCAGCCCCCGGATCAGGGTCACTGTCACCGAGAGCGGTAGCAAGATGGGAAACGTAATGCGCCAGAACATCTGCCACGACGACGCCCCATCCACACGCGCCGCCTCGTAGATGTCGTCCGGGATGGCCTGCATCCCGGCCAGCAGGATCAGCGTCACGAACGGAATCCACTGCCAGCTATCCATCAGCACAATTGACGCGCGCGCCCAGCGCCCATCAGTCAGCCAGGGGATGATCGGGTTCAGCTCGGAGCCAACCAGCGGCACGTCCGCCCACCACTGGATCACGTGCCGCCACAGGTCGGCGATTGGCGAGCGGTAGGAGTCGAACATCATGCGCCCGGCGTAGGCCACCACGACGGGCATGGTCATCATGGGCATCAGGAAGATCACGCGCACCACTTTGCGCCCGATGAATCTCTGGTTGAGCACCAACGCCAGCCCCATGCCGAAGATAAGCTGCACAATCACGCCGATGAAGACGTAGTACATGGTGTTGCGCGCTGCCGTGTGCAGCCGCTGGTCATCGAGCAGGCGGTCGTAGTTGCGCAGCGTGACGCTGAAATCCATCCCCAAGAAACCCTCGCTCGCCGTCTCGCTTATCGCCGCCTCGCGCACGGTGGTAGAGCCGCCGCGCAGGATATCGGTGAAGCTGATGCCCAGCGACCAGAAGAGGGGGAAGATCGAGAGCGCGAGCAGAACGATGACCGCCGGAGACAGAAAGACGCGCTTCATCACGCGGTCTTCGCGGGTGATGTCGGTGATCTCCGTTTGCTTGGCTGGCCCAGGCTGCCTTCTAACTCGCTGCAAAGCGCACTCTCCTCTCCGTCAATCCACCAAACAGTTGAAGTAAGTCCAAGCGATCCCTCCAGGGCCGCCTTTTACCTCACCCCCCGGCTCCCTCCCGCGTATGGAGACGGGATTTAGGGATGAGGTAAAGAACAGTCTCTCTCAGGTTGGGAACCGATAACCTGTCTAGCGGAGAGTCTGGCAGTGCTGCCCCGCTCTCCCTGCTTCACCAGTCAAATCTGCTGTGCTTATTGTAGCGCCAAGCGCCACATCGGATACGGGTGATGCAGCGCTTGGCGGTATCTTCCGTCTGCTGAGCACGACCCCCAGTATTTATGGGGGTGTAGGGGCGTATGCGATACGCCCCTACGGAAAACGTTCTGCTCAGCCAGCGAACTGGCCTAGCCCGTCCAGCCCACCGACGCGCGGTACTGAGCGAGCTGGCTGTCGCGGCCATAACGATTGGTGATCTCTTCCCACTGCGCGGCAGCGTTGTCCAGCGCTTCCTGGGCGCTGATCTCACCGGCGATGGCGCGGGTGATCTCCACGTCCAGCGTCTGCTGGTACTCCGGCGTGCCGACGATACGCAGGTCGAGCACGGCGTTCGGGTGCGCGATGCCGGTCAGGATAGCATCCAGGTAGTCCTTGGCGCTTTCCTCGTCGAAGCCGGCGTCAATCCACAGATCAAGGGCCTCGAACTGGCTGAAGCGGGCCGGGTTGATGCCGGTGCCGCCAGTGACCGCCAGGACCTTGACCAGCTCAGGCCGGGCCATGAAGGCCGCGAAGTCCAGCGCCGCTTCCTTCACGTCGCTGTCCGCCGCCACGCCGATGATCCAGCCACCGAAGGCGATGAAGGGGGCCGTGTTCACGCCCTCTTCTGGCGTTACCCACTCGCCCGCCACGTAGTCCCAGTACTGGTCGCCGCCGGGCAGCGGAGCGAAGCCCACGTCGCCCTTGACCAGCGACACGTTCTCGTCAATCGAGATGGTGCCGACATCGCCCCAGTCAATGTTGAAGACCGACAGGCCAGCCGGGAAGTAGTTACGGGTATCGGCCACGTCCCAGTTGATCTGCTCTGGCGGGCCGAGCTTGGTGCTCAGCATGTAGTCTTCGAGCGCCTTGACCCAGCCGGGGTTGTTGACCTGCGGGGTCATGTCGTCGCAGCTAAAGAAGAAGCACGGGTTGCCGGGGATCTTGCCGTAGCCGGCGGCGTGCGAGAAGTAGACGTAGAAGGCCTGCGTGCCGCGTCTCTGCGCTTCCATCACGCCGAAGATGGGGGCCTTCATGCCAGCGGTCTCAACTTCCTTGCCGTTGAAGAACTCGGCGATGTCGTAGTACTGGCTCCAGCTTACCGGCTCGGCCAGCGGATAGCCATACTCGGCCTCGAAGTCAGCCGCGTACTCGCCGCCATCCACCAGGTCCTTGCGGTAGTAGAGCATGTGCGAGTCACCGTCGTACGGCAGCGCGTAGATGGTGGGACCCCAGGCGATGATGCGCTCGCGGTAGAGCGGGATCACGTCATCCATATCCACCGCGTCCAGGATTTCCTGAGGGATCGGCTCCAGATAGCCGGGGGCCATGTAGTCGCCCGACCAGGCAGCCGGGAAGACCAGCATGTCGTAAGCGCCGGAGCCGGTCGAGAGGGCAGTCACCGTCTTCTCGAACAGGTCGTTCCAGGCGAACTGCTGCAGCTCGACCTCGCCGCCGGTCATCTCTTCCCATTCGGGGGCGTAGTCTTCGATCGGGCCGCCGATGGAACGCCCTTCCTGGGTCACCACAACAACCTTCATGCCCTTGAACGGCTTGTCATCCTGGGCCAGGGAAGTGGGCACGACACCCACGACCAGGGCCGCGATGATCAGCAACACGACGAGTTTCTTGCTCATTGTAAAAGTTCCTCCGGTGTGCTAACCGCAAACTATGTGAGACTGTACAACGGATTCGGCTTGCGTCGGGCAACTTGCTGTGCTGGTCTCCAGGTAAGCAGCCTCCTTTCTTGGCCCTCGTGATCGTGGAATCAGGATGGCAGGCGCATTGACAGAGGACAACAACCGCCATTGCAAGGCACCGTCACGCGGGCGTTAAACGTACTCTTTTTAGCCTCGTCATAGATTCAGTGTATGCGAAAACCACCCCGCTGTAAAACCGATTATTGGATGTAGAGGCGAGGTGCCCGCCCCACTCGTTGGTGCTCAGCGGGACGGGCGGGCTTTCTCGCGATAGACCACCCCGCTGCCCCATGTCATGCTTTCGAGGTGCTCGTCAAGGACGGCCTGCCGGTCGCCCGGCGCGCGCACGCGCACCAACTCGACTTCGAAGCGCGTCCGGTCGCCGCGATGCAGTGCGTGATAGTACTCGACGGGCGTGCCATCGCTGAGATAGCTCACGCTGTCGAGCATGATCAGCGGCGTGCCCTTCTTCACTTGCAGCATCTCGGCTTCGACCTCGTTGGCGGCCACAGCTTCTACTGAGCGGTGCCCGCGCGCGATGACGACGCCGCACGCCTCATCAAGAAATGCGTACAATGACCGCCGGGACAGGTCAACCTCCAGCAGGGCTGGACAGATTGCCTGTGGGATGTAGGTTGTCACAAGTTGGATGGGTTCGTCCTGCACGAAGCGCAGGCGCTCAATGACGATGACTGGGGTTTCGGGGGCGATGCCCAGCCGCTCGGCAATGCGGCGGCTGGCTGGCACCGCCTCCTGGCGCAGGATGCGCGCCGTCGGCGTATACCCCTGCTCGACCATGTCCTGGTAGAAGCCAGTCAGCTTTTGCACCAAGCCCTCGCTGATCTTGGGCGGGGCGACGAAGGTTCCCTTGCCCTTCAGGCGCGTCACCAGGCCGTGCTGGGCCAGATCGTTGAGCGCCTGGCGAATCACCGGGCGGCTGACAGCGAACATCTGGCATAGCTCCGGCTCGCTCGGCAGCCGGTCGCCGGGCTGCCAGGTGCCCGCCTGCAGGTGTTCGCGCAAGACATTGCGCACCTGGATGTGATAAGGGATACCGCTGGTGCGGTTAACTGAAAAATCCAAAGTAGTTGCCTGTTATCTTGTCATTACAAGTACTTATGCTGTATTATAGACTAGACTGGTGCGTCATGCAACTAGTTGCCAGGGGCAGGGCGATTGCATCAAACGTGCCGCAGAGGGTGTGGAGAAAAATACAAAGAGGTTTCTTCTCTCTCCTTTGTGTTCTCTGCGTCGCTGCCGGTGATGTTCTGCTGGCTGCATGATTGGTGCGTCGAGACACGTCAGGCTGCTGAGCACAGCGAGGCGTCATGCTGACATTCGATGTGCTGGTCACCGCGCGGTCGTTCTGTGCGACGGACGGGCCGCACCACGAGTATCTGAGCAAAAAGCGGTGACTTGCATGGTTGATCTGCGCCCGCCCGATCATCCGCTGGGCGTGGCGGAGGTAGCCGCCGCCTCGTTTCCGGCTACGATGAGGTGATCCTGGGGCTGGATGTCTGCGATGCCTCGGTCATCGCCGCCGCTGACCGGCTGCGCGTCATCTCGCGCTATGGGGCGGGCTATGACAAGGTGGATTTGGAGGCGACGACCGCGCGAGGTATCGCCGTGACCACCACGCCCGGCGCCAACCGCGTCGCCGTCGCCGAGCTAGCGATCGGGCTGATCTTCAGCCTGGCCCGGCGCATTCCCCAGGTAGCCGCTAACGCCCGTCAGGGCGTCTGGGCGCGGGCGCAGGGCTGGGAGCTAACCGGCAAGACGCTGGGCCTGATCGGGCTGGGGGCGATTGGCCGCGAGGTGGCCCTGCGCGCCGCTGCGCTGGGGATGCACGTGGTGGCCCACGACCCATACGTGAAGGGCCAAGTGGAGGGCGTCCGCCTGGTGGACCTCGACACGCTGCTGAAGCAGGCGCACATTGTCTCGCTGCACTGCGCGGTGACGCCCGAAACGGAGAGCCTGATCAACGCCGAGCGCCTTGCCCAGATGCGCGACGGGGCCACCCTGATCAACACGGCGCGCGGCGAGCTGGTGGACGAGGCCGCGCTGCACGAGGCGCTCGTCTCCGGCAAGCTGGCTGGCGCGGCGAGCGATGTCTTCCGCCACGAGCCGCCCACAGGTAGCCCGCTGCTGGCGCTGGACAACTTCATCGCCACGCTGCACATGGGCAGCACCACCGCCGAGTCCGTCGCGCGCATGGCCTTCATGTCCGCGCAAAACCTGGTCGCCGTGCTGAACGGCGAGCCATGCGAGTTTGTTCTGAATCCCACCGCCCTGAAATGAGGAAGTGCACATGACCACCTACATGACTCCCTACACTCATCTGGTCAACCTGCAAGACGGCACGATCCCCACTGCTCCGCTGGTGCAGCAGCGCCGCCTGTCCGACATGCGTGGGCTGTTCGCCGACCCCGCTGCCGAATACGCGCTGATGGGGGCCAACCCCCTGATCTATGAGGTCTACGAGGCAGCGCAGAACCCGAAGGAAACGGGTCACCTGCTCTACTCGACGACGGTGATCCATCCTGGCAAAGTCGGCGACGAGTATTTCATGACCAAGGGGCACTATCACACCAAAGACGAATGCGCCGAGCTATATTTCGGGCTGCTCGGCGAGGGCTATCTGCTGCTACAGACGCCGGAGGGCGAGGTGAGCTTGCAGCGCGTCGTGCCCGGCACGGCGGCCTATGTCCCGCCTTACTGGGGGCACCGCACGATCAATACGGGGGCGGAGAATTTCGTCTTCCTGGCCGTCTACCCGGCGGACGCGGGGCACGACTACAGGACCATCGCTGAGCGTGGCTTCGCCTCGATCCTGGTTGAGCGTGACGGCGCGCCGACGCTGGTGCCCAACCCGCGCTACGGGTAGCCAACCGTGCCTCACCCCCTAAGTCCCCCTCTCCAGCCGGGCTAGAGAGGGGGACTTGAAAACTCGGCGCGGCACATTGCCCCCCTCCCTGGCTTGGTGTATAGGCCGGGGAGGGGCCAGGGGGAGGGGCGTTGTGCCCAGATCAGACTTGCGGGAACTGGTTCGGACAAGGAGGGGGATCATGTTCGCAGGCAACGTGCAAGGCTTCCAGCACCTCGGCTTACCCGTGACCGACATGGCCCGGTCGCGCGCGTTCTACGAGCGCCTGGGCTTCCGCGCTGTCTTCGAGACGGCGCTCCCGGCGGAGGGCGGCGCGATCCAGGTGGCGATGTTGGACTTGAGCGGGTTCGTCCTGGAGCTATACCAGTTGGTTGGCGCGGACCTGGCCGGGATCGCGGCGCGCGGCGATGGGCACGTGGATCACCTTGCGCTGAACGTGGCCGACATTGAGCAGGCATGGGAGGCGGCGCGCGCCGCCGGGCTGACTCCGCTCGAAGATGCGCCGGTCTTTCTGCCGTTCTGGGACAAGGGCTGCAAGTATTTCACGGTGCGCGGGCCGGACGGCGAGAAAGTCGAGTTCAACCAGATTTTGGGCTGATCGGGCAGGCTGCTTGTGAGGGGGAGACCCATGCAAAAGTACATTATTGCTCATGACTTAGGCACAACCGGCAACAAGGCTACTTTGTACGACGGGGACGGCGCGCTGGTCGGCAGCGCCTTCTACGGCTATGACACCGAGTTCGCGCACACCGGCTGGGCGGAGCAGAACCCGGAGGATTGGTGGCGCGCGGTGTGCACGTCCACGCAGGAACTGCTGCGCCAGACGAAGATTCGCCCGGCGGACGTGGCGGCGGTCACGTTCAGCGGGCAGATGATGGGCGCGGTCGCCCTTGACCGTGCCGCGCGCCCGCTGCGTAACGCCATCATCTGGGCGGATCAGCGCTCCGTGCCGCAGGAACGCTGGCTCGGCGAGCGCATTGACCCGGCAGACGTGTACCGCATCACCGGTCACCGCCTCAGCGCATCGTACTCGCTGTGCAAGATTCTGTGGCTGCGCGACAATCAGCCGGACGTGTACCACGCGACCTACAAGTTTGTCCACGCCAAGGATGCCATCGTCGCCCGCCTGACCGGCAACTTCGTCACCGAGCCGACCGACGCCTCCGGCATGAACCTCTACGATCTGGATGCCTGGGACTGGTCGGCGCGCATCATCGAGGCCGCCGCGCTGGATGCGGACAAGCTGCCCACGCTGCGCCGCTCGATTGACGTGGTGGGCGAGGTGCTGCCCCAGGTCGCTGAGGAAGTGGGGCTGCCCGCCGGGACGCCGGTGGTCATCGGCGGCGGCGACGGTATGTGCGCGGGGGCGGGCGCGGGCGTGGTGGACGAGGGCGCGGCCTACAACTACGTCGGCTCCTCGTCGTGGATCGCGCTGGCGACGCGCCAGCCCATCTACGACACCGGCTACCGCACTTTCACCTGGGCGCACCTGGTGCCGGGCATGTACAGCCCGTGCGGTACCATGCAGATGGCTGGCGGCTCGTACCAGTGGACGCGCGACCAGCTTGCACCCCTGGAGTGCGAGGCGGCGGACGCGCTGGGTCTCAGTGCCTACGAGCTGATGAACCTCAACGCGCAGAAGTCAGCGCCCGGCGCGAACGGCCTGATCTTCCTGCCCTACCTGCTCGGCGAGCGCAGCCCGCGCTGGAATCCCCGCGCGCGCGGCGCGTTCATCGGCCTGACGGTGCGCCACACGCGCGGCGACATGGTGCGCGCCGTGCTGGAGGGCGTGACCATGAACCTGCGCGTGATCCTGGAAGCGTTCACGTCGCAAGGGGCGCGCATTGACGCCATGCGCGTCATCGGCGGGGGGGCGCGCGGGCGCTTCTGGAACCAGCTTATGGCTGACATTTACGGCGTGCCGGTGCAGCGCCTGGCCATCCTCGAAGAGGCGACTTCGATGGGCGCGGCGCTGGCGGGCGGTATCGGCGTGGGGCTGTACAAGGACTTCGGCATGAGCCAGACGATGAACGCCATCGCCGAGACGTTCCAGCCCGATCCGGCGGCGCAGGCGGCCTACGCCAAGGTCTTTCCGATCTTCGAGGCGGCCTACCACGCGCTGCTGCCCATTTACGACCAGATCGCCGAGGCGGGGCTGTGAGTGAATCGTCGTTGATCCAGACGGTGACGGGGCCGCTGCCCGCCGCAGAGGTGGCGCTGGCCGATGGGCACGCCCACGTCTGGATTCAGCCGCCGGACGGCGTAGACCCGGCGGCGCGGCTCGACCTGCACGACGAAGCAGCCATCCGCGCCGAGCTAGCCGGCTTTCGCGCGGCGGGCGGGACGCTGCTGGTGGACTGCCAGCCCGGTGAAGCGGGGCGCGACGCGCGGGCGCTGGCCCGCCTCTCTGCCGCGACAGGCGTGCGTATCACGGCGACGACCGGCGCGCACCAGCGCAGATGCTACGCACCGGACTGCTGGCTGTGGTCAGCTTCTGCTGAGGAGGCCGCCGCCTATTTCGTCGAGGAGCTAACCGCCGGGACGCGCGAGTCCGGCGGAACAGTGCGCGCGGCGACGATCAAGATCGGCTACGAGGGCGTCATCGAAGGGCAGACGCGCGCTCTGATGGAGGCCGCCGCCGCAGCGTCGCAGCAGACCGGCGCGCTGATCCTGTTTCACACCGAGCGCGGAGCCAACGTCGAGGCGCTGCTGCCCTTCTTCGCCGACCGGGGCGTGCCAGCGGAGCGGCTGTTCCTCTGCCATGTGGACAAGCGGCCTGATGCCGGACTGCATCGCGAGCTGGCCCAGGCGGGCGCGCTGCTCGGCTATGACACGTTCGCCCGCCCTAAGTACGATCCTGACGGCACGGTGTGGCCCTTGCTGGCCGCGCTGGTGGCCGACGGCCTGGGCAGTCACATCGCCGTCTGCCTCGACCTGGCCCTGGCCGGGATGTGGCAGCATTACGGTGGCGCGCCGGGCCTCTTGTTCCTGCCAGGGCAGATTGTGCCGCGCCTGCGCGCGCTGGGGCTGCCCGCTTCCACTGTCCGCGACCTCACCGGAGGCAATATCGCCCGGCGGCTCGTCTGGCGCGCGCCGGGCGCAGAGGAGACTCTATGACCGACCAAGCCCACGTCCTTGTCCCGCGCCGCGTGCCAACGATGTATTTCGTCGGTGTGACTACGCGCCAGTCGTCCATCATGAAGGTGTTCCCCAAGTGGTCGGACGTGCTGGGGCTGGGCGCGCAGATTGACGGCTACGACGCGCCGCTGCACGCCCCGGCGGAGCATTACCGCGCCATCGTCGAGCACATCAAGAACGATCCGCTCTCGATGGGTGCGCTGGTCACGACGCACAAGATCGATCTGCTGGAGGCGACGCGCGACCTGTTCGACTATCTCGATCCCTACGCGGAGCTGTGCGGGGAGATCTCGTGCATCTCCAAGCGCGACGGGGTGCTGCGCGGTCACGCCAAAGACCCGATCACGTCCGGGCTGGCCTGGGAAGCGTTCGTCGAGCCGGGCTACTGGGGGCGCAGCGGCGGGCACGTGCTCTGCCTGGGCGCGGGCGGCTCAGCGGTGGCGATCAGCGTCTACCTGACCGAGCGCCCCGACGCTGCCGACCGCCCGGCCAAGTTCATCGCCGTCAACCGCAGTCAGCCGCGCCTGACCGAGTTGCGCAGGATTCACGAGCGGATCAAGACCGACATCACCTTCGAGTATGTGCTCAACCAAGACCCGCGCGCCAACGATGCGCGGATGGCTGCGCTGCCGCCCGGCTCGATGGTCATCAACGCGACGGGCATGGGCAAGGATCGCCCCGGCTCGCCAATCACCGACGACGGGCTGTTCCCGCTGAACGGCATCGCCTGGGAGCTAAACTATCGCGGCAAGCTGGACTTCATGCACCAGGCGCTGCGCCAGAGCGAGTCGCGCGGGGTGAAAGTAGAGGACGGGTGGGTATACTTCCTGCACGGCTGGAGCCAGGTCGTCGCCGAGGTGTTCGACGTGACGCTGACCCCGGCCCTGTTCGCCGAGCTGGATCGCGCGGCGGCGTCGATCCGTTCTTAGAGGCCGTTGGAGAAGTCTTGTACTGGTTTTTGCCCCCCATCCCCGGCCCTTCCCCCCTCGGGGGGGAAGGGAGAAGAGCGCGCACTCTAGGCCCCTCCTTCCTTGTGGGGGAGGGGTTTGGGGTGGGGGCAAAAAGCCTCTCCATGGCCTCTCAAACCTTAGTTATGTCATATGAGTGAGGAGAGGGACAGATCATGGCTCGCTTTGATCGCCTGACCGTGCTCAACACGGTCTTGGAAGATGGACTGGTGCCGCTGTTCTATCACAGCGATCTGGAGACGGCCAAGAAGGTCGCCGGGGCATTGGCTGCCGGCGGCGGGCGCGTGCTGGAGTTCACCAATCGCGGCGACTTCGCCATTGAGGTCTTCAGCCCGCTGATCAAGCACTGCGCCCAGGCGCATCCGTCGCTGATCATTGGCATCGGCTCGGTTGAGGACGCGCCGACGGCGGCCATGTACATCGCGCATGGCGCGAACTTCGTCGTCGGGCCGAACTTCAACGAGGAAGTCGCCCGGCTGTGCAACCGGCGCAAGATCGCCTACGTCCCCGGCTGCGGGACGGTTAATGAGATCACACGCGCCGAAGAATGGGGCGCAGAGATCGTCAAGGTGTTCCCCGGCACGGCGGTCGGCGGGCCGGGCTTCATCAAGGACATGCGCGGGCCGCGCCCCTGGTCGCGCATCATGCCGACTGGCGGCGTCAGCCCGGACGAAGCGAACCTGCGCGGCTGGTTCGCTGCCGGGGCTGCCTGCGTGGGCATGGGCAGCCAACTGGTGCGCAGTGAGTGGGTTAAGGCGGGTGATTTCGACGCCATCGCCGAGACCGTCAAGCGGACGCTGGCGCTGATCCGCAAGATTCGAGCAGAAGTATAATAGTAGAAGAATAGGTGAAAGATGACTGATCTAAAACAGCTAGTCGAGCAGGCCAAGCGCAGTGAGCTGTTCACCGCGCCGCACCTGGAAGCCGATCTCGCCACGTTCCTGGCGGAACAAGGCGGGGCGATCAAGACCCTGGCCGCTGAGGCGGTGGCCAGCGGCGTGAAGCATATCTATTTCGTCGGCAGTGGCGGGTCGTGGACCAACATGTACTCCGCCAAGTACCTGATGGAGCGTTTCACTACCATCCCCAGCGACGCGCTGACCGGCTACGAGCTGATCTGGCGCGATCCGGCCCGGCTGGGACCGGACTCGTGGGTATTTGCCACGAGCTATTCCGGCAATACGGAAGACACCATCGCTGCGCTGCGCCACGCCAAGAGCAAAGGCGCGCGCACGATTGGCATCGCCAAGCGCCGCGAGAGCACGATCAAGCGCGAGGCCGACGTGCTGATTGACTACGACTCGACGGCTCTGTACATCCTGCCGCTGGCGACGGTGTATCTCTTCGCGCTGGAAGTGGCGCGCTTGCAGGGGAACAAGGCGGTTGAGCCGGTCATCGAGGGGCTGATGGCCCTGCCGCCGCTGTTGGGCCGCGTCTACCGCGAGAGCGAGGCGCGCGCCGCCACCCTCAGCGAGCAGTTCTCTGACTCCACGCTGCTGTATGCGGTCGCTTCCGGGCCGCTCTACGGGCTGGCCTACAAGTTCGCCCTGACCGTGTTCATGGAGAACATTCGCATTCACGGCTCGGTGATTGCCAGCGACGAGTTCCGCCAGGGGCCGGTCGAGGCGCTCGACCGCCAGGGGATGGACATCGTCTTCCTGATGGGGACAGACGAGTCGCGGGCCATGACGCAGCGTGTGCTGGACACCGTGCGCAAGCGCCCGAACGTGCGCACCATCGTCTACGACATGGCCGACTACCCGGACGTGCACCCGCTGCTGGCCCCGTTTGTGCTGCTTATCCCGCTGCAATGGTTCGTCGTGTACTCGGCGCTGCGGGCGGGGATTCACGACCTGGATGAGCGCGTGTTCATGGGGCGCGGCGTCCTGGCGACGGGCGAGGCGACCTGGCCGTAGAGAGTAGGGATCGCGGATTGCGAATTGCGGATTGCGAATTTCGATCCGCAATTCGCAATCCGACCTTCGCAATCTCTCACGGGTTGACGACGCCGATGGTCAGCAGGATGTTGGCGTAGAGCCGCTGCTCGCCGGTGGCGATGACCAGGCACACGTCGCGGTCGAGGCAGCGGTCGTAAAAGGCGAAACGGTCGTGCGCCACCAACTCCAGGCCGGGCAGCAGCCGGCGAAAGTCGGCGTAGATGTCCGGCTCCGCGCCACTGGCGGTGATCATCACCTCGGCGGCCTCGATGGGAATGGCCGTCAGCAGCGTCTCCAGCACGTCGGTGACGGTGAGCAGGCCCGGCGCGAGGTTCAGGTAGACGCGCTGCGCCGCCGGATTGGCCCTCGTGCTAAACGGGTAGTTGCCGTCGGCGATCAGGACTTTGCCGCCATGACCACTCCCGCCGAGCACCCCCAGAATCTCCGGGTGCAGCAGTTTGGACTTGAGCATGATCCTCCCTCCTGGAACAGACTACGCGCCGTTGCGCTTGCGGGTGTAGCGGCTGATGAAGTTATACGGCGACGGCAGCCCGATGGCGCTGGCCTCGTCAAGGCGGGCCAATGCGTCGGGCGACAGCGCCCAGCCGACGCTGCCCAGGTTCTGCTCAAGCTGCTCCGGCGTGCGCGCGCCGAAGATCGGCGCGGTGACGCCCGGCTGGCACAGCACCCAGTTGAGCGCGATCTGGGCGGGAGTCTTGTCGAGTTCCTCGCTGAGCGCCCACAGTGTGTCAATGATCTGCCAGGTGCGCTCGGTCTCGCGCTGTTCGGGCAGGTCGTCCCAGCGGTCGGCGCGCCCCACGCGGCTGTCGGCGGGAGGGGCAGCGTCGCGGCGGTATTTGCCGGTCAGCCAGCCGCCGCCCAGCGGTGACCAGGCGATGACGCCGATGCCCTGCTCGCGGCACAGCGGCAGCAGCTCCCATTCGGTGCTGCGCACCAGCAGGCTGTACTCCGGCTGGAGGCAGTCGAAGCGTGCCCAGCCGCGCATCTCGCTGAGCATGATCGCGCGCATGAGCTGCGACGGCGTGTAGTTCGACGCGCCGATGTAGCGCACTTTGCCAGCGCGCACCAGGTCGTCGAGCGCGCGCAGCGTCTCGTCGAGCGGGGTAGAGGCGTCCCAGCAGTGCATCTGGTAGAGGTCAATGTAGTCGGTCTTCAGGCGGCGCAGGCTGGCCTCGACCTGGGTGAGGATATGCTTGCGCGACAGGCCGGTGTCGTTGGGGCCGTCGCCCACCGGGAAGAAGACTTTGCTGGCAATGACCAGCCGCGAGCGGTCGGGCTGCTGGCTGAGCCAGTTGCCAAGCATGGTCTCGGACTGGCCCTCGTTGTAGATATTCGAAGTATCCAGGAAGTTGCCGCCAGCGTCCACGAACATGCTCGCCATCCGGTGTGCCGCCGGCTCGTCGGCACCCCAGCCGAAGGTCTGCGTGCCCATGCATAGCTGGGACACTTTCAGGCCGGTCCGTCCCAAGAAACGATAGTCCATAAGTCTCCTCCTCAAGGCCAGTTGTGGGTGGCGTGACGGGTAACACACTGGGCGATTATACCCGCAGTCCAGCAAACGCCCACCGGGAGCGCATTCACCGGCCAGGGGTAGTGTATCGAATTCGGTTGAAATGGCGTGGGTACTGACTGTCGTGTGCCCCCCTATCCCCCAGCCCCTTCCCCCACGCTGCGCGGAGGGAAGGGGAGCAGGCCCGCCGCTTTTCTCCCTTCCCCCCTCGTGGGGGAAGGGCCAGGGATGGGGGGCCATTCCTGTGTGACGAGTCTCAACCGACAAGGATACACTGCCCCAGCCAGGGCGATCGGATCAAAACCCGCCGCGCAGGAGCCAGCCCCAAATCCGCCTCTTAATGCAACGGTGGGCCGCCTTTTTCCGGTTGTCTACGGGAGTGCTCCTCCGCTAGCTGAGCATTGAACTCGGCCAACCTTTTACTAGGTTCTGTTGACATTTTAGCGTAACCAAATCAAGGCACTGACGAAATGCAGGAAACCGGAATAAGCCCGATCCAGCTTGTCAAAACGCGAAAAGATACGCCGAAAATGCTTGATTTTGTTGATAAAGCACTCCACCAAATGGCGTTCACGGTACAGCCAGCGGTCGTAGTCGCGCAGCACCTTGGCACGCTGATGGGGTGGAATGACCGCTTCAATGCCACGAGCCAGCAGGTATTCGATGAAATGCGCCGCCGAGTATCCTCGGTCGGCAATCAACCGCTCGAAATCGAAGCCCTCAAGCAACTGCTGAGCCTGCGTGATGTCGTGTTGCTGGCCTGTCGTCAAACACAAGCGCAACGGATTGCCCAGCGCATCGACCGTCACATGGATTTTAGTGGTGAAGCCGCCTCGGCTGCGTCCGAGCGCCTGTTGGCCCTGTTTTTTTCGGCTCCCGCCGCGCATGGATGGGCGCGAATGATCGTGCTGTCAATCATCCCATTTTCCATGTCGGGATCAGCGGCAAAATGAGCCAGCATGCGTTCCCAAACCCCGTGCTCGCACCAGCGAGCGAAGCGTTTGAACACGCTGTTCCAGTGGCCATACTCACTGGGCAGCAAGCGCCATTGAGCACCGCTACGGCTCATCCACTTGATCGCTTCGATGAAACGTCGGCAACTGGCCTCGTTTCCCACATAGGCATTCGGGTCTTGTCTCAAAAAGTCCCGAATCTTCGTCCATTGTTCGTCGGTTATGTTCACGTCGCTCATGCTTTGACTTTAAACGACTTTCGTCAAACGTCAACAGAACCTAATTTCACGATGCCTCAACGCTCCTGGTGAAACTATACTCTTTCTTCTATTATCAAATCACTAAACTGTGCTATGATAAGAGCGAAGGCTGATACAGCCCTGGCTCGCCAGAGCTGGCAGGCTTCAGTAGCACTGAAATGTTGGGAGATTCGTGGGTATCTCGTCCGTCAAGCTAAGCCATACCGGATGGAGCCGACAGCGCCTGAGCGCTCACACGACGTACCAGGGGAACTGTGACGGCCAGTAAGCGGGTGCTGCGCCCCTCTTCCCTCAGTACGCCGCATCGCACTCACCATCGAAGCTCTGTGCCATGTCACAGCGCGCTGCTGGTTGACCGATCTTCTCACAAGCTGCGCTTCATGGCGGGCCATCCGGTCTGGCAATCGCCAAGTCTATTCATCCTCACCCGAAAAGTGCATTCGGCAAAGATGCGCTGCACTCTGGACGTGCGGCAGCACCTCTAGCGATCTCGTCTCTCTGTGTCTGACGGGGGTAATGGCGGCCCTAGGGCACGGGGTTGGCGAGAGGAGGCATGAGGGATGATGCAGGCGCAGACGGTGGTATCTGCTATCCAAGCAGATCGACGTCTCTACTTCTTGTGCAAGCGGGCAGTGGACATCACCCTCGCCTGCCTCCTCCTGCTATGTCTCTCTCCCTTGCTACTCCTCATTGCCGTCCTGATCAAGCTGGATACCCCCGGCCCCGTCTTCTTCGTGCAAGAGCGCGTCGGCAGTCGCCGGCGCACCGTTGGCGGGCGCACGGTCTGGGAGATCGGCAGCTTCCGCATGATCAAGTTCCGCTCGATGGTCTGCGACGCTGATCCGGCGCTGCACGAGCAGTACATCCACGCTTACACGTCGGGTGCGGCGGACGCGGCAGAGATCAGCGGCTCGCCGATCTACAAGCTGGTGGACGATCCGCGCGTGACGCGCGTGGGCCGCGTCCTGCGTCGCATCAGCCTGGACGAGGTGCCGCAGTTTTTCAACGTCCTGCGCGGCGAGATGAGCCTGGTCGGGCCGCGCCCCGTCCCGCAGTACGAGTTCGACGATTATCAGGACTGGCACAAGGAGCGCATGGCTGCCACGCCTGGGGTGACCGGCCTGTGGCAGGTTTCTGGGCGCTGCGCGAACCCGTTTGACGAACAGATGCGACTGGACATCGCGTATGTCCGCAACCAATCGCCGTGGCTCGATACCGTAATCCTGCTGCGGACCCCGCTAGCGGTGTTGTCGGGGCGAGGTGCTGGGTGAGGGTGCTCTGAGCGTTGGAACCAGCGAGGTGTGTGATGGGTGATCAACTGGGACTGCTGATTGT
Source organism: Aggregatilineaceae bacterium (assembly GCA_040767545.1). Taxonomy (GTDB): domain Bacteria; phylum Chloroflexota; class Anaerolineae; order Aggregatilineales; family Aggregatilineaceae; genus UBA2029. The sequence continues at coordinate 16,843 of JAXGOK010000018.1, forward strand.
GGGGTGCGGGTACTGGGGGGTGAACTACGTTCGCAACTTCACCGAGATGTCCGAAACGCGCGTGGTGGCCCTGTGCGACCAGCGCGCCGAGCGTCTGGATGATCTGCGGCGGCGCTTCCCGGAGCCTGTGCTGACGACCAATCTGGAAGAGGCACTGCGCCTGCCCGGTGTTGACGCGGTGGTGGTCTGCACCAACGCCACTGCGCACTACGACGTGGCCCGCCACTGCCTGGAAGCCGGTAAGCACGTGCTGATCGAGAAGCCGATGGCCACCTCTACCGAGCGCGCGCAACGGCTGGTTGATCTGGCTGCGGCCCGGCGCGTCACGCTGATGGTGGGGCACATCTTCCTCTACAACAACGCCGTCCGCAAGATCAAGTCGTACATTGACGAGGGTGCGCTGGGCGAGCTGTATTACCTGTACGCGCGCCGCACCAATCTCGGCCCGGTGCGCTTCGATGTCAACGCCCTGTGGGACCTGGCTCCGCACGACGTGTCCATCTTCAACTACCTGCTCGGCGCGCGGCCCGAATGGGTCAGCGCGGTGGGCACGCAGGTGCTGCACAACTGCCGCGAAGATGTTGGCTTCATCGTGCTGGGTTATCCCAACAAGGTGCTGGGCCATGTGCACGTAAGCTGGGCGGATCCGCTCAAAGTGCGCGAAGTGGTCGTCGTCGGCAGCGACAAGCGCATCGTCTTCGACGACCTCAACCCGCTGGAGCGCGTCCGCATCTTCGATAAGGGCATCGCCGCGCCGCCGGTCGAGTCGGAGCCAGCCAGCTACGGGGAGTATCACTTCTCCATCCGCGATGGCGAGATCACCAGCCCGACCATTGACTTTGGCGAGCCGCTCAAGACGCAGTGCCAGCACTTCGTCGAGTGCGTGCGCCAGGGCTGCCCGCCGCTCACCAACGGCCATGAAGGGCTGAACGTCGTGCGGGTGATGGAAGCAGTAGGGCGCTCGATAGCGCAGCGTGGCGCGCCGGTCGAGCTTGAGTGGGAGCAGGCCGAGGACAAGCCGGCCCGAGTCGTCATGGAGAGCAGCTATGAGCGCCGAAGCAGTACGGGTGCCGTTCATTGATCTGACTGCCCAGCGCCTGCCACTTGCGCAGGAGATTGACGAGGCGCTGGCTAGAGTGATGCGCTCGAACAGCTACATCCTCGGTGAGGAAGTGGCCCTGTTCGAGCAGGAGTTCGCCGCGTACTGCGAAGTGGCACACGCAGTGGGCGTGGATTCGGGGACTTCGGCCCTGGAGCTGATCCTGCGCGCCTATGACATCGGCCCCGGCGACGAAGTGATCACGGCGGCCAACACCTTCGTCGCCACGACCTTCGCCATCAGCTATACGGGCGCGCGTCCGGTGCTCGTGGACATAGACCCCTACACCTACACGCTCGACGTTATTCAGGTTCAAGAGGCGATCACGCCGCGCACGCGGGCGATCATACCGGTACACCTCTTCGGCCAGCCCGCCGACATGGAGCCGATCCTGGCCCTGGCGCACCAGCGCAACCTGATCGTCATCGAGGATGCTTGCCAGGCGCACGGCGCACGCTACAAAGGACGGCGCGCCGGCTCGATGGGCCACGCCGCCGCTTTCAGCTTCTATCCGGCCAAGAACCTGGGCGCGTTCGGCGACGGCGGCATGGTGGTGACCAATGACGCCGACATTGCCGAGACGGTGCGCAAGCTGCGCAACTACGGCCAGAGTGCGAAGTATCACCACGACCTGCTGGGCTACAACCGGCGGCTGGATACGCTGCAAGCTGCCGTGCTGCGCGTCAAGCTGAAGTATCTTGACGAGTGGAACGCCGCGCGGCGCGCTCACGCCCGGCTGTACCAGCAGTTGCTAGGCGGCAACGGCATCCGCCTGCCGGTGGAAGCCAATTACTCCGAGGCGGTGTGGCACCTGTACGTCATCCGCACCATCGCCCGCGACGAGCTACAGGCCCACCTGAATGAGCGGCACATCGGCACGGGCATCCACTATCCGGTGCCCATTCACTTGCAGGCCGCCCATCGCGATCTGGGCTACGGCGTGGGCGACTTTCCGGTGACCGAGCACAGCGCCGGGGAAATGCTCTCGCTGCCGATGTACGCCGAGCTAACGCCCGCGCTTGTCGCCTACGTCGCCGATACGATCAAGACATTTCTCGCTGACCACATCCGGCTGCACGCCGTCAGCAGACCTTAGCGATCGCGGCAGGGGTAGCCGAGGAACGGCGCGACACGGTCGTCACCGTTCGGGCTGCCCCTTGACTTTCGACAGGGGTCTGTCAGAGGCCATTTGAGAAGTCCTGATCTGTGGGCTTACCTCACCCCCCGCCTCCCTCTCCACACGCGGAGAGGGGACTTAACCCCAAAATAACTCCCCCCCGTGTATGGAGAGGGAGGCGGGGGGTGAGGTTTTCAAACGGTTTCTCAGTCAGGGCGCAGCACTTTGGTCATGGTCGGGAACGCCTCGTTTTTTGGCGTGAAGGGCGGTTGCAGAGGTACGATTCGTCAGGCGGCAGCAAGCCATCGTGAGGGATTGGCTATGTCCGTCATCACCGCAGACTCGCACACCGGCGCGCGGTGGCAGACGCTGGGGCACCTCTGCCCCAGCAGCATCTGTCACTCAGCGGACTGGGTGCGGGTGCTCTCCGCTACTCCTGGACTTGACATCCAGGCTCACCTTCCTGTGTCCTGTATCCAGCAGGCACGGGCGCTCCTGCCACAGCTTACAGACCTGTTGCTCACGGACAAGACAGTGCCGGATCACCTGACCGGAAAGGCTGGGGATGCGCTCCGCCAGTCTCTTTCGCCTGGCAGAGCTGGCACCCCTAGCAAAGGATACCCATCCGCTAGTAACCCAAGGAGCATTGGAGGCTAAGCTCATGTATGGACACGCCACCAGTTTGTGATTATGAGGGGTCGGACTATCCCGACCGCTTCTGGGGAACCAAGCCTCGCTACTACGAAGATCAGACAGAGCGCATCGCGCTGCGCCGCCTGCTGCCGCCGCGCGGTCGCCGGGTGGTTCACCTGGGCGCGGGCTTCGGGCGGATGACCCGCGAGCTTGGCGGCTACGATCAGGTCATTGTCCTGGACTATTCGCGCACGATGCTGCGCGACGCCCAGGCGCGCCTGGGAAGAGAAGACCGCTATATCTACGTCGCTGCGGACATCTACCGCCTGCCCCTGGCCGACGGAAGCTGCGACGCCGCCGTGATGGAGCGGGTGATCCACCACATGGCTGACGTGTGCGCTGCGCTGCGGCAGATCCGTGCCGTCCTGGCTCCCGGCGCGCCGTTTGTGCTCGAATACGCCAGCAAGCACCATCTCAAGGCTATCTTGCGCTACTGGCTCAGATGCCAGGACTGGAGTCCGTTCGATTGCGATCCGGTCGAGTTTTATGAGCTTTACTTCAATTTTCATCCTACTCACATGGCGCGCTGCCTGCGGGAATGCGGCTTCGAAACCCGGCGCAAATTGGCGGTCTCCTATTTTCGTGCTACCACCCTGAAACGCCTGGTGCCCGCCAACGTGCTCGTTGCCCTGGATCGGCTGATACAGCCCACCGGACAGATCGCCCTCTACTCGCCGAGCGTCTTCACGCTGAATGTCGCGACCGGCAGCACGCCTCCTGCTGCTCTGGAAGGCCCTCTATTCAAGTGCCCACTGTGCGGTGCTCTTTTGTACGCGGAGGGCGATCAGCTGGTTTGTCCTGGTGGAGATGGGCGCTGGGCGGTGCGGGACGGACTCTACGATTTCAAAGACAACCTGGTATCTGAGAAGGTGGCAGGGCGGCAGCCCGAAAGCAGGCAGGGCGGGGCCCAGTCCCGTCTGAGGATAGCTGTTAATCGCAGTGCCGGATAGCTCGGCTGGGTCAGTGGGAAGCGATCAAGCTCATCGGTAATGGTCTGTCCTCATCCTTCATGGCATCAAGAGATCGTTGGGCTGTTTGATCGCTTCGTAGACGCATCAGGAAGGCAAGAGGCGGTGGGATTCTCGGCCTGTGTCAAGAGGGTAGTGTATCGAATTCGGTTGAAATGGAGTGGGTACTGGCTGCCATGTGCCCCCCCATCCCTGTGTGATGAGTTTCAACCGACAAGGATACACTGCCGTCAAGAGTCTGGAGCGACGCAAATGGGGAGTCATTGTCGCTCCCGCCATTGCTCCGGTGGTACTGGTGAGCAGCGCGCAACCGCCGTCCGCTTATGCCCTGTCCGCCGGTTGCCGGGGGCAGCAGAGCAGTGTCCCTAGGTGGGCGAACCTGCGGAAAGGCACTTATGAGGCGACCGCGACGCTGCGGATGCTGGCTGCCACGAGCGAATCCGCCGCTGATCTTCAGTACAGCGTTCGCTGCGCTGACCTGGCTACGAGCCAGCCCGTGCCAGACGAGCTCGCGCTCCAGCGTAATCTCGCTGGAGCGCCGAAAGCCACAGTCTCGATGATCGTGTCCGGCTGCATGAGGTCAGTAGACCTTAGCGATTCCTGTGGGGGTGGCTGTGGAACTGCGTGACTATCTTAAAGTCCTTGCCCGGCGCAAGTGGGTTGTCTTCTGGACGACCATCATCACGGTGGTAGTGGTCATTGTCGGCAGCTCGCAGATTCCCTCCTCCTACCGGGCCGTAGCCAAGCTGCGCGTCTTGACTGCCACCGTCGGTCCCGCCAACTACCTGCAATACGACATCCGCTACACGGTGCGCCTGATGAACACGTACACCGAGATCGCCACCAGCGGGCCGGTTCTGGATCAAGTCAAGGAGCGGCTTGGGCTGGACAAGAAGCCCAATGTCGCGGTCGGAGTCGTAGGTGAGACCGAGCTTCTGCAGATCGTGGCGACGGATCACGATCCGGCAAAGGCGCAGCTTATCGCCAACACGCTGGCCATCATTCTGATAGACGAAAGCGCTGCCTATTACGAGTGGGCGATTGCGCAAACCGGCGTCACGTCCGGCGCGCCGACAGAGACGATGCAGGTGCACCCTGTCTCCATCTTCGAGCTGGCGGAAAAGCCTGAGTCTCCTGCCTCGCCGAACAAACTGTTGTTTGTGCTGGTCAGCCCTGTGCTGGGGTTGGTGGGGGGCCTGGGGCTGGCCTTCGTCGCCGAGAACCTGGACACGCGGCTGCATTCGACCGCCCAGATAGCCACCAGCGTGGGCCTGCCCGTCCTGGGCAAGATTCCCGGTGCGGGCTGGCGCAAGCGGCGCGGACTCTTGTTCTTCAAGCACCCCTACACGGACATCTTCCGCCAGTTGCGCACCCAGTTCCTCAGCGCGATCCAGGCGGAGGAACTGCGCGTCGTTCTGGTCACCAGCGGCGGGCCGGGTGAGGGCAAGTCCACTGTGAGCGCCAACCTGGCCGTGAGCCTGGCTCAGGCAGGGCGGAGTGTGGTGCTGGTGGACGCGGACTTGCGCCGTCCGGCCATTCACAGGCGCTTTCGCCTGTCCAATGAGCGGGGGCTGGCCGACGTTCTGGTGGGCGAGGTCGCGCTCGCCGACGCGATCCAGGAGGACCCCTTCTCCGGCGTGCCGGTGATCACCAGCGGCCCTCCCACGTTTCTGGCTGCTGAGCTGATCAGCTCGCCGCGCATGGCCGCGCTGTTGGAGGACTTGAAAGGGCGCTTCGACATCGTGCTGGTGGACACGCCGGCGCTGCTGGCCGCCGCCGATGCCGCTGCGCTGGCGGCGCTGGCCGATGGCGTGCTGCTGGTGGTTCGCTGTCACCGGACGCGCCGCCAAGACCTGCGCGCCACCCTGGAGATGTTGCATCACGCGGGCGCGCACTTGCTTGGCGTGGCAATCACCTGGGCGGAGAAAGAAACCAGCGACCGCTACTATCGCCACTACCGCAGGACTCGCCGTTCGATCAGGGCACTTCCGCACGACCAGTTGCGATCAATGCTGGCCAAGCCGCTAGGCGAGTCCAGTGGGCCTGCCCCTTCCTCGAACGGGCAGGGCAGCGCACCCCGGAAGGACCCGCTGACCGAGATCAAGGGGATCGGCCCGGTGCTGGAGCGCGCCCTGCACGAGTGCGACATCTGGACGTTCGCTGATCTGGCTGAGCAAGACCCGGAGGCGCTGGTGCGCAAGCTGGGGCCGCCGGTCACGCTCAGGCGCATCCACCACGATGGGTGGATCGAGCAGGCGCGGGCGCGCGCTGCCGGTGCAGCGGGGCCGGCGGACACCGAGGGACAAGCGGACACGTGAGACAGTTGGTGAAGTCCCAGGGCACCGGGCCGGTGAGGATACTGTTCTATGGCGACGCGCCCCGACGAAGCACTTTGGCAAGCGGGACTAGCTGAGAGGGAAGGTCAGCGTGGTGGCAACGCTGTTGGAGCACGCACGCAAGGTTGTACCGGGCCGCGAGGCTGCTGTCACGGGGATAGCCGCCAGCGTCACCGGCCTGCTCCTGGGCGTCTGCATCCTCTGCGCCTCGTTGCTCCCGACCAAATGGTCTGTCTTGCTGCTGGGTGCGTGTGTGGTGCCCTTCGCCATGATGGTCGTTCCCAATGTGCGCCGGCTGCTGCTGATCATCATCGTGCTGGACACGCTCATTCCGGTGGACATCAGCCTGCGCTACCGCGAGTGGTTCGACACGCTGGGCGGGCTGGGGGGCTTTAACTTCTCGGCGACCACAGCCTGCCTGATCCTGCTCTACTTCATGTGGCTGGCCCCGGCCCTGGCCCGCAAGACTGAGTTTGCATGGCCGCCGCTCAGAACATGGCTTCCGGCGGCGGTGTACCTCTTCTTCATCATCTTGTCGCTCGGCAGCGCCCGCGACCCCAAGCTCTCGCTGCGCGAGATCTTCTTGCTGGGGCAGGTCTTCCTGCTGTTCATCTATGTGATCGCCACAGTCAAGACCCCGAACGAGGTGATGTTCTTCGTCACGGCGCTCTTGATCGGCCTGCTGTTCGAGAGCCTGACGGTCATCGGTGTTCGCCTGGTGGGGCGCAACATCGAGATCGGGCCGATCATCATGCGCATAGGCGAAGGGGGCCGGGCCGGGGGCACGTTCGGGTCGCCGAACAGCACCGGGGGATTCCTCAGCTTTCTGCTGGCGCTGGCGCTGAGCACCCTGATGATCCCTGGGTCGCGCGGGCGTCACTGGCTGGCGATCCTGGCATTCGTGCTGGGTGGGGTGGCGCTGGTGTTCACGCTTTCGCGCGGGGGGTGGCTCGCTTTTGCTATCTCGACGGCGCTGCTGTGCTCGGTCGCGCTTTATCGCGGCTGGCTGCCCCCGGCGGTGCCCATCGTCATTGTGCTGAGCGCAGCGCTCTTGCTGGGGGTCTTCTACGGAAAAATCCGGGATCGGCTGTTCGGTGATGACGAGGGAGCCGCCGAGTCGCGGCTGGTGCTGGTCGAGGTCGCCCTGGACACGATCAAGCATGATCCTATCCGGGGGATCGGCGCCAACAATTACGCGCTGATCGTCGAGGACTACTTGCTGCTGCAGGACAGCGAAGACGATGCGTTGTGGCTCTACACGGTGCACAACAAGTACCTGCTCGTCTGGGCGGAGATTGGCATAGGCGGGCTGCTGGCCTATCTGTGGTTCCTGCTGTCGGGAGTGTACCGGGGCTGGCACTGCTGGCGCTGGCAGGATCGGCTGTTGTCTCCGCTGGGGCTGGGGCTGGCCGCCGCGCTGGTGGGCCAGATGACGCACATGATGGTTGAGCTTTATAACGACCGCCCGCAGGTGCAGGGCTTGTGGTTGGTGATTGGGTTGGTTACGGCGATGAGTCTGATGGATGGGAGTGAGCACCATGTCGCACAGCCTGCAGGGTGATACTGTTCCGGCGGCTGAGGGCATCCCGCCGGGCAGGGGGGCGATGCGCACGCTGCGCCTGCTGGCTGGCAACGTTGCCTCGCTGCTGGCCACCGATGTTGCCAACCGCATGTCCACGTTCATCCTCTACCTGCTGGTGGGGCGCTATCTGGGCACCTACGCCTTCGGCCAGATGACCGTTGGGCTGACCCTGTTCCACGCCTTCCGGGTGATCGCCGTCACGGGGCTGAAGACGCTGATCACGCGCGAGGTTGCTGCCGACAAGTCCAAGACGGCATCGCTGCTGGTGAACGGCGTCGGCGCTGCTTTGCTGTCGTCGGCGGTGTCACTGCTGGCCATGCTGGCCCTCACGCTGCTGATGGGCTATTCGGCGCAGACCACAGCGGTGATCCTGCTGCTGGCCCTGGGCCTGATCCCCAGCGCACTGATGGCCATCAGCGAGGCGGTGTTTCAGGCGTGGGAGAAGATGCACTACATCGTCTACGCCAACGTGCCAGCGAATGGGTTCAAGGTCGTCCTGGCGGTTGTGCTGCTGGCGCGCGGCTACGGCCTATACCCGCTGATATTGGTGCTGGATCTCGCCTTCGTGCTGGCCGCGATCATCGAGTGGTGGTGGGTCGTGCGCCGCATCTCAGCCCCACAGTCCAGCTTCAGCCTGCACCAGTCGTGGCTGATCGTCAGACAGGCGACGGCCTTCCTGGGGATCAACTTGATTCTGGCGATCCGAACAAGCCTCAACGTTGTCCTGCTGTCCAAGCTGGCGACCGAAGTGGAAGCCGGGCTGTACAACGCGGCGATGCAGTTCGCGCTGCCGCTGCTGCTGATAAGCGAGAGTGTAGGCGTCGCCATTTTCCCGGTCATGTGCCGGGGCTTTGAGTCCGGCCTGGGGGTGCTCAAGCGCCTATCGGAGAGCGCGATTGAGCTTCTGCAAATGGTGACGCTGCCCTTCGTCGTGGGCCTGTTCATTCTGGCCGAGCAGGCCCTGCGGCTGGTGTACGGCGTGGACTTTCTGCAGGCGAGCGATTCGTTGCGCATCTTGATCTGGTCGGAGATTTTCCGCGTGTTCACCCAGGTGTTGGGCCGCGTGCTGTGGGCCAGCGAGCGCGAGAAGCTCTCGCTGCAAATCGTCGCGGCCAATACGCTGCTGTGGTTTGTGCTGGGCCTGGTGCTGATTGACCGCTTCGGCTTGATCGGCGCGGCGGTCAATACGCTGCTGTCGCAGATGCTTGACTTCGTGCTGCACTACGTGCCCATCGCGCGGCTGCTGTCCGGCATTTCGCTGATCGGGCCGATGTGGAAGCCGACCGTAGCCAGCGCGGTCATGGCTGCCTTCCTGCTGCTGGTGGGCGACCGCTGGCTGCTGCTGACGGTCAGCGCGGGTGCTCTGGTCTATGGCGTGGCATTGCTGATGCTGGCTCTGTGGACGGCGGGCGGCAGGCGGAAGTTGCAGGCGCAGATGCTCGCGCCCTGGGTGGAGTGACGCATCACCATGAAGAGGAACATGCTGCCCATTCTGCTCTATCACCAGGTCGCTGACGTGCCGGTGGAGCACGATCCGCGCCGGCTGGCGGTGACGCCCCAGGCATTCGAGCGGCAGATGGCCCGGCTGGCCCGTTCCGACTACCACTCCCTGAGCCTGGGCAACGCGCTGCGTTACTGGAAGGGGGGTATGCGCCTGCCCGACCGCCGTTGCGTGCTCACCTTTGATGACGGCACCCGCGACTTCTACACCGCCGCCTATCCGGTTCTGGCGCAGCTTGGCTTCGGCGCGACTGTGTTTCTGGTGGCCGGGCGCGTCGGGCTGGCCAGCGACTGGGCCGGGCAGGGAGGGCACGCCGCCGCGCCGCTGCTCTCGTGGGAGCAGGTGCGCGAGCTAGACGGCCTGGGGGTCGAGTTCGGCTCGCACACCCTGACTCATCCGCGCCTGACGCACCTGGACGATGCGCAGGTCGCCCGCGAGCTTGCCCAGTCGAAGGCGGCCCTCGAAGACGGCCTGGGCCACGCGGTGCGCATCCTGTCCTATCCCTACGGCGCGAGCGATGCCCGCGTGCAGCGCATCGCCGCCGAGACCGGCCATGAAGCGGCGTGCGGCGTGGATCGTGGGGCGTGGGGACTTTACAACCTGTGGCGGATGCAGTGCGGGCCGCAGGAGACGGTGGGGGCGTGGTGGTGGAAGCTGCACGGCTGGCCCTACCGCGTCAACTGGCTGCGCGAGGAGACGGCGCTTGGGCGGCCCGCCCAGCGCATGGTGCGGGCGATTCGGCGGGCGACCGGGCGGGGCGGGCAGCTGGTCAGCGCGCTGGCAGCGAACGGGGATGGGCGCAATGGCTGAGTTGTCGGTCGTGCTGATCAGCCGGAACCAGGCGTGGAACATCGCCCGGCTGATCGCGTCTTGCCTGGATCACACTGCTTCGCTCGCCGACCGCGAGATCATTCTGGTGGACTCAGCCTCCTCTGACCAGACCGTTGAGCTGGCCCGCCAGTATCCGATCACCGTTCTGCGCCTGCACGCGGACCAACCGCTGTCCGCCGCCGCCGGGCGCTATGTAGGCTACCGGCACAGCAGCGGGCGGCTGGTGCTGTTTCTGGATGGCGATATGGAGCTGTGCGCGGGCTGGCTCGACGAGGCGCTCGCTGTGTTGGCGAGTCACCCCGACGCGGGCGCGGTGACGGGGCGCGTCGTGGATTGCTCCCCCGACGACAAGCCGGACGTGAGCGCGGGGCCGTCTACTGGCGCTCTCCGCGAGGTGCGGCACGGCGGCGGGGCGGCACTCTACCGGCGCGCAGTCCTGGAGCAGGTCGGCCCGTTCAACCCGTATCTCATCTCGGACGAGGAGCCGGAGCTATGCCTGCGCATCCGGCACGCCGGGTACCGGGTGCTGCAAACAGAGAGCCTGATCGCCTATCACTTCTCGCCGTCCAGGATGGCGATTGCCACGCTCCTGGCCCGTCGCCGCCGTCGCCTCTACGTGGGTTATGGCCAGACCATGCGCTACCACCTGGGCACGCCGCTGCTGTGGGCCTATGTGCGCGAGCGCGGCTTCGCCTTCGCGCCCGGCGTGTGGATCGCGCTCGGCCTGGCGAGCCTGGCCTGGTCGCTGATCAGCGGGGGATGGGGTTGGCTGGCCGCGTGGCTGGCCCTGACCGTCTGTGTGTTCGCGGCGGACGCGCTGCGCAAGCGCAGCCTGTACCGGGCGGCGTTCAGCCTGGTGCACCGCCTGCTGATGCTGGAGGGCACACTGCGCGGGCTGTGGCTTCCCCGGCGTCCCGCGCATGAGTATCCGGGCCGCGTGGACGTGATCCGGCGAGCGGATCAAGAAGGGCAGGTTCCCCAATGAGCCAGTACATGGCGGCGGCGCTGAAGCTGCACGCATTCATGGTCGAACGGTTCTGGGACGGCGAGGCGCTGATCGGCCCCGACAACTCAGTGCGCTTCAACCGGCGTGTGTGGCGTTTCGTCAAGAGCTACCTGTCTTTCTTGCCCTGGCGCGACAGCTACTATTACGTGCAGGGGCAGGGGTACTGGGTGCTGGACAACTACCTGCTGCACGATCTGCTCGGCGAGCAGCGTTTCGCTGACCTGGCCGGGCAGTGTGCGCAGGGCCTGTTGAAGCGGCAGCAGCCTGAAGGGTATTGGGATTACCCGGCCCCCGGCTGGGCCGGGCGGATCGCCACCGTTGAGTGCGTGTTCGGCGGGCTGGGGCTGCTGGCGGGCTACGAGCGAACCGGCGATCCGGCGCTGTTGGCGGGTGTTTTCAGGTGGTACGACTTCCTGGAGAACGGGGTGGGCTTTGTGAGCGCGGGCGATGGCCGGCTGGCCGTCAAATACTTCGCTGGCAGGGGGCAGGGCATGGTGCCCAACAACTCGACGCTGGTGCTCGCCTTTCTGGGGCGGCTGGCCGCGGTGACGGGCGACGACCGCTACCTGCACTACGCCCCTGGGCTGATTGCTTTCCTGGCCTGGGCGCAGCTTGAGTCCGGGGAGCTACCCTACTCGCTGAAAACGCCTGGGCAGGCGGGCGGGCGCGATCGTATTCATTTTCAGTGTTACCAGTATCACGCCTTTGAGCTACAAGACTTGGCTATGTACTACGAGGACACGCAGGACGCCAGCGTTCTGCCGATGATCGTCAGGATCGCTGAGTTCATCGCGCCGAGCGTCAAGGCGGATGGCTCGACCAAGTTCGACTGCCAGGACAGCGGCGTGCGGATGCCGTACAACACCATCGCCATCGCCGCCGCCCTGGGCATCGCCCGGCGGATGGGTCTCTACGACGCCAGCGACGCCGAAGAGCGCGCCTATCGCTTCGCGCTGGCTCAGCAGCAGCCTGATGGAGGCTTCCCCTTCTCCAGCGGCGACTACCGCCTGCTGAGCGACCGGCGCAATTACCCGCGCCCGCTGGCGATGATCCTCTACCACTTGCTCTTGAAAGCGGGTGAAGTCCAGGCCGGTGCGACGAGCGGGCAAAGGGAGACAACATGAACGCGCAACCTCAGACGGTTCTGGTCACGGGCGGGGCTGGCTTTATTGGCAGCCATCTGGTCGCGGCGCTGGTCGCGCGCGGGGCGGCGGTCACTGTGGTGGACAACCTGTGCAACGGCTCGCTGGCTAATCTTGGCCCGCTGGTGGACGCGGTGGAGTTCTACCCGCTGGACATTCGCGGGCCGGTATTCCGCGATCTGCTGGTCAGCAAGCCGTTCGACGCCGTGTGCCATTTCGCCGCCAACGCCTATGTGCCGCCCTCGGTGGAAGACCCCAAGTACGATTTCCACGTCAACCTGCTGGCCCCCTTCGAGTTCCTCGAAGTGCTGCGGCGCAGTGGGCTGCGCCCGCGCTGCGTGGTGGCCTCGTCGGCGGCGGTGTACGGCAACCCCGTGCGCGTGCCGATCAGCGAGACCGACCCGACGGTGCCCATCTCGCCCTACGGCGTCAGCAAGCTGGCGACCGAGCGTTACGTCGCCGTCTACTGCCAGTTGTACGGGTTGCAGGCGGCTTGCCTGCGCCTGTTCTCGGCCTACGGCCCGCGCCAGCGCAAGCAGATCGTGTACGACTTCATTGAGAAGCTCACCAGGAACCCGCACGCGCTCGAAATCCTGGGCGACGGCACGCAGGTGCGCGACCTGGTCTTCGTCGAGGACGTGGTCGCGGCGGCGCTGCTGCTGCTGGATAGCGCGCCGCTGACCGGCGAAGTCTACAACGTGGCGACCGGAGCCGGGCACACCACGCGCGAGATCGCCGAGACGGTCAGCCGGGCGATGGGGCTGACGCCGGAGTTCGTGTTCACCCAGCAGATACGGCCCGGCGACACCGAGCGCTGGGTCGCTGACATCGAGCGGATTCGGGCGCTGGGCTTTGCGCCGCGCTTCTCGTTCGATGAGGGTGTGCGGCGCACGGTCGAATGGTACCGGATGGGCCACAACCTGCCCGTCCCCGCTGGCGATGTCTCGCTCCAGGCTGAGCAGAAAGGAAGGTAAGCATGAGCACAGACGGCAAGCGTGCGGTGGCCTACATTGTCTCCATGCAGCATGGCCTGGACACGTGGACGTTCCGTGAATTGGAGGCGCTGGAGGATGCGCTGAGCATTCACGTCTTCCCACTGCGCTATGGCAACGGGCCGTACATGCCCAAGCCTGACTGGTATTGCCACCGCTTCCGGCCCTGGCGGATCGCCGTCCAGCAGCCCTGGCGCTTCCTGCGCCAGCCCCGCCGCTACGTGCGTCTGCTGGCCGAAGCCGTGCGCACGCGCTCGGTGACCGATCTGCTGCTGGCCTTCGACTTTGCCCAGGCGATGGCTGCGCGAAATGTGGCGCTGATTCACTGCGTGTACGGCGACCACAAATTCTTCATCGGCTATTACTGTCACAAGCTGCTCGGCATCCCGCTCTCGGTGGCGCTCTACGGCTACGACCTGCGCGCCAACCCCAACTGGCGCATGTTCCGCCGGGCGATTGGCGTGACAGACAGCATCGTCGTCAACTGTGACTTCAACCGGGGGCTGCTAGCCGACATCGCCGGGGAGGAGCACGCCGCGCGCGCCCAGGTCATCCGCCACTACGCGGAGATTCCCGCCTACGAGCAGCGCGACATGGTGCGCGTGCTCATCGTCGGCGGCTTCTCCGAGCGCAAAGGGCACGATGTGCTGTTCAAGGCCATTCACGCCCTGGGCGCAGACGCCGAGGGGGTCGAGGTGTGGGTCGCTGGCTACCCTGGCCCGGTGGACGTGGTGAAGCTGGCGCAGGAGTGCGGCGTGGCTGACAAGGTAGTTGTCTTCGGCAGCGTGGCCGACCAGGGCTTGCGCTATCTCTTTGAGCACTGCGACATCTTCTGCCTGCCGTCGAAGACCGACCGTCACGGCGTCAGCGAGGGGCTGCCGGTCGCGCTGATCGAAGCCATGTCCTATGGCAAGCCGGTCATTTCCACGCGGCTGGCGGGCATCCCGGAGCTAGTCGAGGACATCCTCATTGACGAAGGGGATGTGCAGGGGTTGGCGGCGGCCATCAAGCGGCTGGTGGATGATGAGGGTCTGCGCGCGGCGCTGGGGGCGCGCAACCTTGAGATCGTCAAGGAGCGGTATTCCGCCCGCAACGCGCAGCAGATGCGCGCGCTGCTGCTCCAGACAATAGACGCGGCCCAGGCCGCTACGCAGGAGGAGACCAGGCAATGAGAGTGGCGTTGGTGGGCTGTGGGCGCATTGCGGCGTGGCATCTGAGCGCCTTGCAGGCGTTGGACGGGCTGCAGATCGTGGCGACATGCGACCGGGACAAGTACCGCGCCGGGCAATTCGCCGCTATGGTGCAGGGGGCGACGGCTTACACGGACTTGGGGGCGCTGCTGGCCGAGCAGAAGCCGGATGCCGTGCACATCCTGACACCCCCCGACTCGCACGCTGATCTGGCTGTTCAGGCGATGGAGGCGGGGGCGCACGCCCTGGTGGAGAAGCCGATGACGGTCAGCGTGGAGGCCGCCGAGCGGATGGTGGCGGCGGCCCGCGAGCGCGGCGTCAGGCTGTGTGTCAATCACAACTACCTGTTCAAGCCGTCGGTGAGCAAAGCCCGCCAGTTGGTCGCCAGCGGTGAGATCGGCGAGGTCATCTACGTCAACAGCTACTACGGGCTTTCCGGCGAGGCTACCGCCTATTCCGGGCAGGGCGGGCGCTTCCACTGGGCGTGGCGGCTGCCCGGCGGCGTCTTCACCAACTTCCTGCCCCATCTGCTCTACCTCCAGCTTGCTTTCCTCGGCACGGTGGAGGCGGTGAAGGGCGTGACGCTGACCATGCCCGAAGAGGGCGACACGCCGCCCACCGATCTCGGTGTGCTGCTGCAAGGGCCGCGCGCGTTCGGGACGATGACCATCTCGATGCGCACCAAGCCCTACGCCAAGTATGTGGACATCTACGGCACGCAGGGCATCGTCCATGCCGATCTGGTGCGCGAGGTGTGCACGGTGCACAAGCCGCACCGCGCCCCCAAGATGCTCTCTAAGGCGCTCTTCAACCTGGAGGACAGCACCCAGCTTGCCACCGGGACGGTCGTTAACATGGCGCAGGTGGCGCTGGGACGCATGAAGAGTATGCCGGAGCTGTACACGCTGATCCGGCTGTTCTACGACAGCCTGCGCCGGGGGGCGGAGGTGCCCGTCCCTGGCGAGGCGGGCCGCGACGTGGTCGCCCTGATGCAGGACATCTGGGCGCAGGCTCCGGCGCTCTCCGTCCAGCCGGAGACGCCGCCGGTCTCCGTGCAGGTGACCGGGGCGCAGACGGCGGCGGAGCGCGCAGTCATCGAGCGTGGCGGGATCGCGGGGCGGGTGCTGGTCACGGGCGCGACCGGCTTCCTGGGGCATCACCTGGTGCCGGCGCTGGTGCGCTGCGGCGCGCAGGTGACGGCGCTGGTGCGCGATGTGGGCGGCGTCGCGCCCGATCTCGCCCGGCAGGTGACGCTGGCCTGCGGCGACGTGCGCGACCGCGCGGCACTGGAAGCGGCCATGCGCGGCGTGGACATCGTCTTTCACTGCGCCGCCGTGACGACCAACAAGGCGCTGTGGAGCGAGCACCAGGCCGTCAACGTGCAGGGCACGGAGAACGTGCTGCACGCGGCCAAGCAAGCCGGGGTGCGGCGGGTCATCTATACAAGCTCAGTGGTGGTCTACGGCCTGGACGGGTCGCCCACCAACGCCCCGCTGCCCGAATCCACGCCTTACGCGGCGCACCCCGACCGCTGGGCTTACTACCTGCGCTCCAAGCTCGAAGCCGACCGGCTGGCCTTGGAGTACGGGCGCGCGCACGGCCTGGAGGTGACGGTGCTGCGCCTGGGGATTCTCTTTGGGCCGGGCGCGGGCCGCGCGCCTGGACGCGGGTTTGTCGAGCTAGGGCCGCTGCGCCTGCTGATCGGGCGCGGGGGGAACGTCCTGCCCTACACCTACGTGGGCAACGCGGTGGACTGCCTGCTGCTGGCGGCGGTGACACCTGAAGCGGCGGGCCAGGTGTACAACGTGATGGACGAGCCGCAGATCGCCGTGCGCGACATGACGGCCCTCCGCCGCCGGATCACGCAGGAGCGGGCGCGCATCGTGCCGCTGCCGCCCGTCGCACTGGATGGCCTCGCGCGGTTGTTGGAGTGGCGCAGCGCGCGCCATGACTCTCTCACGCCGCCGGGCCTGTCGCGCTTCGTGGTGCGCAGCGCCTGCCGCGACGTGCGCTACGACACGAGCAAGGCGCACCAGCAGCTGGGCTGGCAGCCGGAGGTTTCGCTGGACGAGGGCCTGCGCAGGACGCTGGCAAGTTCCGCTGAGTGAGGCGGCAATGGACGAGTCTGCTGGGCTACGCGTGCTGATGCTGCTGGAGAACTGCCCTTATCCGCAGGATGTGCGCGTGCGCCATGAGGCGGAGGCGCTGGCCGCCGCCGGTCACCGCGTGACGGTGATCGGCCCGGCGGCGCAGGGCCAGCCGCGCCGCGAGGTGGTCAATGGCGTGCGCGTCTACCGCTTCCCAGCGGCCAGTGCCAGGGGCGGACTCGTAGGCTACCTGTGGGAATACGGCTGGTCGCTGGTGTTGATCGGCGTGCTGTCGGTGGTGGTCGCTGTGCGCGAAGGGTTTGATGTCGTTCACGCCCACAACCCGCCCGACTTGCTGGCCTTGATCGCGGGCTTCTGGCGGCTGCTGGGCCGGCGCTTCGTGTACGACCAGCACGATCTCTGCCCGGAGATGTACGACGCGCGCTACGGGGCAGGAGCCAGGCCCAGCGTCCGCCGTATGCTGGGTATCAGCGAGCGCCTGGCCTATCGCCTGGCTGACCGGGTGATCGTCACCAACGAGTCTTACCGGGCGGTGGCCCTGGCGCGAGGCCGCGTGCCGCCGGAGCGCATCACCATCGTGCGCAACGGCCCCGACCCGGATCGCTGGCGGCCCGTGCCGCCCGATCCCGGCGAGCGCCGTGACGGGAAGACGCTGATCGGCTACGCGGGCGTGCTGGGCGCTCAGGACGGCGGTGACGCGCTGCTGCGCGCTCTGGTGCACCTGGTCTTCGACCTGGGCCGGACAGATTTTCGCTGTGTGATCATCGGTGACGGGGACGCGCTGCCCGGCTTGCGGGCGCTGGCGGATCAGCGGGGCCTTGCGCCTTACGTTGAGTTCGCGGGGTGGCTCTCCGGCGACGCGCTGCTGCGTCGCCTGGCCGCGCTGGACATTGGCGTCGAGCCTGCGCCGTGCAACCCCTATACGGATCGCTCAACCATGATCAAGGTCATGGAGTATATGGCGCTGGCCAAGCCGGTGGTCGCCTTCGACCTGACCGAGCACCGTGTCAGCGCGGGGGACGCGGCGGCCTATGCCCGCCCCGGCGATGAACTGGACTTCGCCCGCCAGATTGCCGCGCTGATGGACGATCCGCCCCGCCGTCAGCGCATGGGCGCAGTGGGGCGGGCGCGCGTTGAGGCGAGCCTGGCCTGGCCGCACCAGCGGGAGCACCTGCTGGCGCTCTATGCGGAACTGGCGTGCGGGTCTACCTCGCCCCCCACACGCGGAGAGGGGGCTTAGCCGCCAGATGATCGCGCTCTCCATGCATAGAAAGCGGGCGGCGAGGCGCGTCAGCGCCGAGTGGGAGTGAGGTCAACCAGGATATGGCGACTCATTTCTTCAAGCCTTTACCTGGAGTCACTGAGAACTGAGGACTGAAAACCGAAAACTGAAAACCCTTGTGCACGGGTCTCTCCATCAGCAGAAAGGGCGCCTGTGAAAAAGCACATTCTCTGGCTCGTCAAGCGGTTGCTGGTCGTTGGCTTTGCGCTGGCTTTCGCGGCGGTTCTGCTTGAAGTGTTGCTCCGGCTGTTCGTCCCGGTGACGGACTGGCCGGTAGGCGAATACGATCCGGCGGTTGGGCTGCACCGCCAGCCCAACCAGACGGGCACGTGGGTCGTCGGCTTCGACGGGGAAGTGCGGGGCAAGTACCACATCAACGGGCAGGGATGGAACTCGCTCCACGAGTACACGGCGGACAAGCCCGACGGGACGCTGCGCATTGCCGTGATCGGCGACTCGTTCATCGAGGCGATGCAGGTGGACGTGGACGAGACGTATGCGGCGCTGGCCGAGCAGGCGCTGAGCGCGGACGGGGCCTGCCCCGGCTATGACCGCGTGGAAGTGTATAGCTTCGGCTTTGGCGGCGCGCAGCTCAGCCAATACCTCAACGTGATGCGCTACGTCGCCGAGCGCTATGCGCCGGATGTCTTCATCATCAATATCTTCCCCGTCAACGACTTCGACGAGTCGCTGGCGGACTACGCCCCGTCCGCCTATTCCTACTTCCTGACTTTCCGCGATGACGGGCAGGGGGGCTTTGTCGAGGTGCCGCCCGTGCCGTACACGCCGTCGGAGGTGCGCCGGCTGATGGTCAAGCTTGCGCTGGTGCGCTACGTCTACGGCAATTTGCAGCTTGAGGCGGTGATACGCCGGGCCTCGCGCGACGAAGCGCCCATCGCCGACCTGCAGGACGAGCTGGCCGCGCTCACGCGGCATATCTTCGCCGAGTACCAGCGCACCGCCGAGGGGAGCGGCGCGCGCTTGCTGCTGGTGATGGACGCCGACCGCCGCTTCATCTACGGCGAGGACCCCCCTTCCGACCGGATCACGCTGCTCAGCCAGATCGCGCATGAGGCGGCGGCTGAGCAGAGCATCGCCCTGCTGGACCTGACCGAGACCTTCACCCAGGATTACCAGCAGTTCGGCGAGCGTTTCGAGTTTTCGGTGGACGATCACTGGAATGAGCGCGGGCACAGGCTGATTAGCGAGGTTGTCTCTGACTGGGTAGCTGGAAGTATCTGTCTTGGTGGTGAGAATGGTGGCTGAGATGGCGCAAAATAGAAGACGTTGGCTGGGGGCGGAGTGGGCCTCGCACAAGGTGAGACGCTGGCGGCGGCTTCTGTGCTGCGCGGCGATAGTGGGTGCGCTTGGCTTGCTGGTGGGGATCGTAGCGGTTGCTCTGTGGCGGCATGACGGGGACTCTACCGTCCCTCCTATAGGCCATCCCCGCCTGTTCTTCAACGAGTCTGAGCTGGCCGTGCTGCGGACGCGCGTTGAGACAACTCACCGCGACATCTGGCAGCCGATCCGCAATTACGTGGACTCGCTGGCGGGGACTGCCCCGCCGTCCGCATCGCCCGATGGCAACGAAGACATGTACCGCAACTTTGGCAACCAGATGGTGCCCCTGGCCTTCGTCTGCGCTGTGACTCAGGAGGCTGACGACTGCGATCTGGCCAAGACCTATCTGCTGACCTTTGCCAAGTGGGAGCAGTGGAGCAACGACGGCACCCGCGATCTTGCCCTGGGGCACATGCTGATGGGCAACGCCATCGCCTATGACTGGCTCTACAGCGTGCTCACGCCCGACGAGCGCCTGCTGGTGGGCACGAGCCTGGCTCACTGGGCCAACGCCATGCTGGAGGCCAGCGAACAGCCGATTCGCGGCGACTGGAACAACTGGTGGAACAAGTCCTACGCCCAGAATCACTACTGGATCAACAACAGCGCCCTGGGGGTGGCCGGGCTGGCTTCGCTCGATGACGAGATGGAGATCGATGTCACCTGCCGCGTGCGTGCCAGCAAAGACGTCAATTTGCGCCAGGGGCCGGGCACCGATACGGAGATCGTGGAGGTGCTGGTCGCCGGGGAGAGCGTGACAGTGCTCGGCATAGGCACAGTCGGCAGCGATGGCTACGTCTGGTGGCATACGGTCGAGGGGCTGTGGGTGCGCTCGGATGTCGTCGGCAAGCCGACGGACTGCACGGGAACGGCGCTTGGTATCTATGCCCGCAAGTGGCTCGACCAGGGACTGTCGCGGCTGTCGCGGGTGCGCGATCTGCTCGACGCCATCGGCGACGGAAGCTGGCATGAGGGCGCTACCTACCAGAACTATGGCCTGACGCTCACCCTGCCTTTCCTGGTCAACCTGCGCAGCCTGACCGGGATTGACCTGCTGCCGCACACGTACCTGAGCCACTATGCCGACTGGCGGCTCTACAACTACCTGCCGGGCCGGTCCGAGCCACTTCTCGCTTTCGGGAATTTCGAGCTGGACTGGGGCAACAGCTTCGCCCCGCAGAGCTTACTGCGCTTCGCGGCCAGCGAATATGACAACGGTTACGCCGAATGGCTGGCCCAGCAGCTAATCCGGAATGGCGGGCGCGGTGCCAACGTGTGGCAGGCTCCCTGGTACGTGTTCGAGTTCTTCTATTACGACGCGACTATCGCGCCAGTCTCGCCCGCCGATCAAGCCGGGGCGCGCGTCTTCCCTGACCTCGAAGGAGTGATCTGGCGCACCGGCTGGGACGAGGACGATCTCGTCTTTGGTCTGAAGACGGGGCCTTATGCGGGGCGCTTCACCTTCGATAGCTTCATGCGCCAGATTTATCCCTGGGAAGCCCCGTGCAGCCAGACATGGTGCCAGCTTAACATCGGACACGATCACGACGACACAAACGGCTTCTACATCTACCAGAGTGGCTGGCTGGCACCAGAGGGCGTCGGGTCCGGTCTCCACGCAACCTCCTATCACAATACGCTGCTGATTGATGGCAACGGGCAATACCGCCCACCGGCGACCCACTATTGGCGCAACCCAGAGGACTTCACCGGCAGCGAAGGTATTCTGGAGGCGACTGCTGATGCGCCCCAGTTCAACTTTCTGGCAGCAGATGCCACGCAACGTTACAAGAATGTCGAGGGCTTGAGCGATGTAACAAGATACGTGGTTTTCATCCGCCCGAACTATCTCGTCATGTTCGACCGTGTTGAAGCCGACGCTCCCCATCAGGTGGATTGGGTCGTGCATCTTGAGAGCGGTGCCTCAGTGGACGGCGCATGGATACGCAGCGGCGGTGACAGCGGCCCGCTTCTCGGCATCGGATTTGCCGCTCCTCAGCGTCTCGCGGCGACCATGGGTACCGATAAAGTTCCCTATGTCCGGATGCGTCCGGAGTCGCCTTCGGACTCGGTGCTGTTCGCCAGCGTTCTGTACCCGACAGACAGCAGCGGGTGGGACTCCAGGCCGACGATCACGCTGGCGGACAGAACGTCCGAGGCAGCCGTCCTGCGTCTGCAACCCAACGACGGCAGCCAGCAGGTGATTGACGTAGTGCTGGCTTTTGACCAGCCTCAGGCCCCCATTGAGATCGGATCGTACCGCTTCGACGGGCGTGTCGCTGTCGTCGTCCGGGGAGCGGACAATGCGCTTCAGAAGCTGTTCATGTATGGCGGCACTACCCTGACGGATACCACTGCTGGCGAGCTGACACTCATCGAGGGCCTGGACGTGAGCACGGTCTTTGAAGCGATCTTCACCGGCAGCACGGCCTCCGTCACGGGTAGCGTGTCGGGGGAGATCACGCTTTTCGCCCCTGAGGCCCAGCAAGTTACGTTGAACGGCAGTCCTCGATCTTTCACCAGATCAGGACAGCACATCGTTTTCTGAGGGATATTGCGCAGCGACAGATCGCGGAACCAGCCAGAGAGAGAGAACATGAAGACTCAAGCAGTTGTGCTCGAAGAGAAACGGTTGGCGGGGATTGAGAGCATCGAGCAGTATCCGGATTTTCACGAGCGACACCGCGTATTCCCGGCGATTTTCGAGGATCGCGCCCACAAGCGCATCATTGACTTGTCTGCGGGCGTCGGTGTTGTGGCCCAACGGATCAAGGACGGCTATCCGGCGGAGCTTGTCTGCAACGACATCACTCCGGCCTGCCTGGCGATTCTTGGCAAGCTTGGACTCAATACCGTGTCCTTTGACCTGGACGACGAGCAGACGCCGTACCCATTCGAGGACGGCACCTTCGACGCCGCCATCTCGCTGGCGACCATTGAGCACTTGCTGCATCCCGACTACTTCCTGAGGGAAGTGGGGCGCATCCTGAGCGATGACGGGCACCTGTACATTTCGACGCCGAACTATGCGTCAATCCTGTATCTTCCGCGCCTGGTGCTTAAGGGGGAGACCTTCCATAACCCGCTCTCCAAGAACGAGCGCACCCGCTACGAGTTCTATGGTCATGTTCGCTACTTCACCTACAAGACCCTGAGAGAGTATGTCCGCTCGTTCGGGTTTTCGCTGCGCGCCGTGTATTTGCCGGTGCCCGCTGAGAGCACAACCTTCAAGAAGATGCTTGCCCGCTCCAGGCCCAAAGCGCTGGCATATCGGCACCTGGTTGTCCTCATGTATCGTTTTCTGTCACCGCGCTGGGCACCTGAGCCAGTTCTGTGCTTCCAGAAAAGCCCGGCGGGCGGAAGCGTCGGGTTCCGCAAGGTCTTGCTGTAGCGGCGGGAGGGTGAACAAGTGCTGCCTGCGATTATTCTGTCTAGCCATACGATGGGCCTGGGCGTGATCCGTGCGCTGGGGCAAATGGGCGTGCCCAGTGTCGTCTTCTATCACGAGGAGCGCGACGCAGGGTATGTGTCCAAGTACGTCCAGGAGCGCCATCTCGTCCCGCACCCTGAATATCATCAGGACGAGTTCGTCAGCGCCCTGCTTGACCATGCCCCTCGTTTGGCAGGGTGTCCCATGTTTCCCACCTCGGACGCGGCGCTGTCTGCTGTCTCCCGGCACATGGACGCCCTCAAGCCGCACTACAAGCTGGGATTCACGGAATGGGCGATCACCGAGCTTTTCCTGGACAAGAAGCACACCTACGCCCTGGCCGATGCCAACGGCGTGCCTGCTCCGAGGACTGTCATCCCGCAGTCAGTGGCCGAAGCAGAGCAGTTCGCCCGGCAGATCGAGTTTCCCTGCCTGGTGAAGCCGTGCCAGAGCCATCTCTACTATGCTGTGTTCAAGCAGAAGATGGTGCAGGTAGAGACAGCGCAGCAGATGATACAGGTCTATCTGGAAGCGGCGCGGGCAGGGCTGGATGTCATCCTGCAGGAGATCATCCCCGGCGGCGATGACTGCGGAGTCAACTACAACGCCTATTTCTGGGATGGTGAGCCTCTGGTCGAGTTCACGGCGCAGAAAGTCCGCAATGCCCCGCCGACATTCGGCTCTCCTCGCGTGATTGTGAGCAAGGCGATTCCGGAGGTGATCGAGCCAGGGCGCAAAATCCTCCAGGCGATGGGGTTCTATGGATACGCCTGCACCGAGTTCAAGAGAGACCCGCGCGACGGGGTTTACAAGCTCATGGAGGTCAACGGCAGGCACAATCTGTCCACGTTGCTGGCCGTGAAATGCGGGATCAACTTCCCCTGGCTCCATTACCAGCACTTAGTCAACGGCACATTGCCCCAGGCCGGTGAGTTCCGGGCGGGTGTCTACTGGATCGATCTCCTGCGCGACGTGGGATACAGTGTGAAGAGTTTCCGGCAAGAGCACTATAGGGTGTCTCAATACATTCGGCCCTATCTCAAGCCACATGTATTCGCCATTCTCAGCTTGCGCGATCCCAAGCCATTTATGCGCCGCGTCTCCGGTCTGCTGCGGCCCGGTACAGCGCGTGCTCAAGCCGGTGACGCGCGATCTTGACCAGTGCGATTGTCGCGTGAAACGTTCGCCGCCGCCCGGCGAATTGCCATGAGGAGGAAGGGAGGTGCCTATGTCCATCATCACCGTAGACCCGCGCACCGATCCGCGCTGGCAGGCGTTGGTTGCCGGGCAGAACAGCAGCGTGTTCCATGCGCCGGGCTGGATGAACGTCCTGGCCGACGCCTACGGCTTCGAGCCGCGCGCGCTGATCGCCCTCGATGACGGCGGGCAGCCAGAGGCGGGCATCTCGTACTGCCACATCGAGGACATCTGGGGCGAGCGCATCGTCACCCGTCCGTTCTCCGACTACTGCGACCCACTCGTGCGCAGCGAGGCCCAGTGGGAGCGGCTGAGCACCCCGCTTGTGGAGC
Organism: Aggregatilineaceae bacterium; assembly: GCA_040767545.1. Taxonomy (GTDB): domain Bacteria; phylum Chloroflexota; class Anaerolineae; order Aggregatilineales; family Aggregatilineaceae; genus UBA2029. The sequence continues at coordinate 40,990 of JAXGOK010000018.1, forward strand.
ACAAGTGCCCGGTGACGGTGCGCTGCCTGCACAACCGCATCCCGCTGGGCGACCCGCGCTTTGCGGTGGTCAATCAGGCGAAGTGGCACGGCATTGACCTGCGGCCCAGCCGCGATCTGCTGTGGGCGCGCCTGCCAGAGCCAGCCCAACGCGCCATCCGCAAAGCGGAGAAGCAGGGCGTTGTCGTGCGCCCCGCCGAGACGAAAGCCGATCTGCGGGCGTTCTTCGCGCTGCACCTGGGGGTGCGCAAGCGCAAGTACGCGCTGGTCGCCCAGCCGTACCGCTTCTTTGAGGCGATCTGGGATCAGTTCGTGGCCCGTGACGCGGGAGTGGTGCTGCTGGCCGAAGTGGATCGGCAGGTAGTGGGCGGCATCTTCTTCCTGGCCTGGAAGGACACCTTCTACTACAAGTTCAACGCCTCCGACCCGGCAGCGCTGGGCGTCCGGCCCAACGATCTGCTGCTGTGGCAGGGCATGGCCCTGGCCCAGGAAAAGGGCTTCGTTGCGCTGGATTTCGGCCTGAGCGATTGGGATCAGGACGGGCTGATCCGCTACAAGCGCAAGTATGCCAGCGAAGAAGGGACGATCTTCTTCCTGGAGCATCGTCCGGCCCCGCCAGGGCCAGATGCTGCCCACACGCGGCGGCTGTTCAACCAGCTTACGGCGCTGTTCACCGACCCGGACGTTCCCGACGCGGTGACCGAGCGCGGCGGCGACGTGCTGTACCGCTATTTTGTGTGAGCGTGCTTGCGCTCCCTGGTGGCAGGTCGTCCGTGACCGCCTGTGAAGACAGCACGGGAGCGACCGTTACTGGGTCGCTCCCGCGATCTGTTTGAGGCTCAGCCAGTCAGCGCCTAGCCGACCGGCACATCCCCACACAGGTGGACGTGCACGCCCATCGCCTGGAACATGGCCGCCTTGGCCGCCAGGGCCTTGTCCGCTTCTTCAGCGGAGGGCGCGTAGACGACCTGGATGTGGTTGGCCTTGTGGTGGCCCATCAACTGGTCGCGCGAGACGCCATGCAGCACGGCGTGCATGATCGGCCATTGCGGGCTGGTGAGCTGCCAGCGGCGCTGTGTCTCGGCGTCCGGCAGCTTGACCACGTGGGCGCGCCCGATGTCCACGTGCAGCGCGCCGCCTTGCACGTAGACGCGGCTCCAGACGATCTCGCCCGGCTTGCTGACGCCCTTGAGCGAGCCGCCGCCCAGCCGGAAGTACATGGGTGGCTGGCGCTCGCTGGACGCGCCCGCGTAGCCGCCGCTGATGTGCGAGGCCGGGATCGCGCCGGAGATGAGGAAGACCCACACGTAATCGTCCACGCCGTCTCCGCTGAAGTGCTCGCCCCAGCGGATGTCGTGCAGCGTCGTGGCCGGGTCGAGGCCCATCGCCCGCCAGACGCGGTTAGTCACCAGGGCATCGAGGGCCGCGCCCTCGTCCACCTCGTTGAAGTGGGGCAGCGCCTGCCCAGGGTACAGCTCAGCGCCCGTCTGCGCGTGGAAGACCGGCGGGCGCTCGACGTTGTTGAGCAGGCCCTCTACCAGGTCAGAGGCGGGGGCCATGTCCTTCAGCCCCTGCTGGTACTGGATGCCGATGGCGTCGCAGCCGAAGTCGTGAGCGATGCGCATGGCGGCGATGTACATCTTGCACTGCTCCAGAATCTGGCGGTCGGTCAGATCGGTCTCTTCGTTCGGGCCGGTGACGAAGGTCATGCCGCGCGCGTCGAGCCAGTCGCGCACTTTCTGCGCCTCCGCATCGCTCACCAGGCGCATCCCCGCCACCAGCGCCGACTGGCTGAGCCGCTCCTTATAGACGCCAAAGGGGTTGAGCAGCTCGTCGTCAATGATGGCGTTGTACATGCCCATGCAGCCCTCGTCGAAGATGCCGAGGATGGCCTTCTCGCGCTTAAGCTGCGCGGCCAGCGCCTCGCCGAGCTTCCGTTCGGCGGCGGGCAGGCGGGCCGGATCGAGGGCGCGGACGTGGCTGGTGTCGTGATCGATCTTGTTCTCGCGGAGCCACTGGCGGATGCCGCGCACGAAGAACTCGTCGTCGAAGTTCTCGCTCCAGATCGTGCTGTAGGTGACGCCCATCTTGGTCAGCGAGGCATTGAGGTTGAGCATTCCCACCAGGCCCGGCCATTGCCCGCTCCAGTTGGCGACGGTGAGGATGGGGCCGCGATGAGCGCGCAGCCCGGCCAGCACGTGGTGGCTGTACTGCCACACGGACTCGGCCACGATCAGGCGGGCGTCGGGATCGATCTGCTTGAAGACATCCATGCCCATGCGCTGGCTGGAAATGAAGCCGTGCTTCTCCACCGGATCGTAAGGATGGCCGCGCTTGACGGTGACGCCCTCTTTGGCGAAGGCAGCGATGATCGCCTGCTCCATCGCGTTTTGGGCGGGCCAGCAAAGCTGGTTGGCGGACAGCCGCAGGTCGCCGCTGGCGACGAGGATCGCCTCGTTGGGGCCAGCTTTGGGCGGCGTGGCGAGTTGTGGCAGCGTGTATCCGGTCATGAACATCTCCTTAATTGCATTGGCGGGAAAGTCCCGCTATTCACCTTGACAACGTTTGGGGGCATATCACTGCCCGCCCCTATGATACCTCAACCTGGCGGACTAGAGGGCATCGCAGATATGTCGGCTGAGGCAATTGCACCAAGACCAGACGGGCCGGTTTCGACCAGGGGCGATGCGGTGATGGGCGTATCTCATTTCTGGGGCAAAAGATCACCGCTGAGGCGCAGAGAGCGCAGAGAAAAGACGGTGTTAGTTCTTCTCCGCGTGTCTCTGCGGTTCAAGCATTTCGCCCCCATTGTGAGATGCACCCCTTCGGTCTGGTCATTCATTGACTCGTGAGATGGGGTTTGCTACGATTTCTCTGAGAGACAAGGACTCATTCGAGGCGCAGATTAGACCCACACAGCGATGTTGAGACTACGTATTGAGGTGCCAGAGGGTAAAGACCGTGGTAAGGACTATTGAGGCAGTCATTGATGGGCAGAACAACGTTCGCCTGCTGGAACCCGTTCAGGTATCAGGTTCGCGGCGCGCACTTGTCATCATCCTGGATGAGCCGGGATTCGACATTCCCGAAACGGCGCTTTTGAGCGAGCCTGCGCTGGCGGAGAACTGGGACAGGCCAGAGGAGGACGCCGCGTGGTCGCACCTACAGCCGGCGGTGTAGTGGTCGTGCCCTTTCTTTTCTGGTAGTGCATCTGACCCCGCTTCCCCCCTTTCCTCTCTAGGGCATTCACCTCCGTCCATACACCTGCGGGTTGGCGCAGTGAGGCAGGCGCTCCCCGCGCAGCCCGGCCAGCAGATTCTCCGCCGCCATGACCGCTATGCGCGTCCGCGTGGCGACGCTGGAGCTGGCGATATGGGGCACGATCAGGCAGTTGTCGAGCGCCAGCAGCGGCGAATCCGGCGGGATCGGCTCCGGATCGGTCACGTCGAGCGCGGCGTAGGCGATCTGCCCGCTGACCAGCGCCTCGTACAGCGCGCCGTGATCTACAATTGGCCCGCGCGCCGTGTTGACCAGCACGGCGGTTGGCTTCATCAGGGCCAGGGCGCGCGCGTCAATGAGGCCCTGCGTCTCCGGCGTCAGTGGGGTGTGCAGGCTGATGAAATCCGCCTGGGCGAGCAGGTCGTCCAGCGGGCATAGCTCCGCGCCGAGCGCGCGGGCGTCTGGGTTTTCGGCGCGGTCGTGGTAGATCACGCGCATGGCGAAGCCCTGTGCCCGCCGCGCTACCGCCAGGCCGATGCGCCCCATGCCGATGATGCCCAGCGTCGCGCCGTGCACGTCCTGGCCCATGAGCAAGGTTGGCCCCCAGGTGCGCCAGTGTCCGGCGCGCACGAAACGCTCGGCTTCGCTGACGCGGCGGGCGGCGGCCATCAGCAGGGCGAAGGCGAAATCGGCGGTCGTCTCGGTCAGCGCGCCGGGCGTATGGCCGACTGGGATGCCGCGCGCGGTTGCCGCCGCCAGGTCTATGTTATCGAAGCCGACCGCCATCTGGCTGATGACCTTCAGACGCGGCGCGGCAGCGAGCAGGGCGGCATCCACTTGGTCTGAGAGCAGGGTGAGCAGGCCATCGGCGCGGGCGGCTTCGGCGCGCAGCACGTCGCAGGGCGGGGGTAGCTCGTCTTCCCAGATGGTCACGGCGCACGCCTGGCGGAGCAAGGCCAGGCCCTGGTCGGGGATGAGGCGGGTGACGAACACATTTGGCTGGCTCATGAGATTACCTTTCGGGGGGTGCATTCAGTTCCAGAGCATCACCGCACAGGACACAGAGAAGAGCCAAAGACGTTTTTACTGCTTATTCTCTGCGCTCTCTGCGACTTTGTGGTTCAAGAAATCTCGTCCCAAGTCCGTTCCGCCCCCTGCGCGTGTGTCTTGGCGAATACGGTTAAGGCCACTATAATGGCAGGTAAGCCTAGAATGCCGTGATAGGGGACATCCCTGGCGCTGGCTGACGCCGCAGGCCGACGGTGATCGAACCTTTAGCGAGTGATGGTGCGTGCTTAACCCTGACCCAAGATAATATCTTAGACAACGAGATCCCTCCATTGCCGCCTTACTGCTCGTATCATCACCCTGGAAAGTCCACTTCGCGGACGGCATGTCTGCTCGATCTGTGCATGTTCAGTGGGCTACCCGCATAGTGTAGCCGTTGGTAGTGTGAGCGGCACGGCGCAAAGCCGTGTGTGCCTCAATAGAAGGGCAGAGTATCTCTGATCGCTTTAGTTGCCAAAGGAGTTGACAGATGAGTGTTCGTCGCTTAGTCCCCGTCTTGTTGATCGCCGCCCTGTTGTTGGCCCTGGTGCCGACGACGGCGGCCCAGGAAACCGTGACCATCCGCGCACGGTGCCGCGCCGGGGCGACCGAAGAGTGGCGCTGCAACAACTTCGCCGAAGTGGAAGCTGAGGTCGAGGCCGCTCTGGGCATTGACATCCAGCTTGAGCTGATTCAGGACAACCTGGACTGGGGCCCGTACAAGCAGGAGTTCCAGCTTTCGTCTGAGGCCGGCGAAGCGGTGGACATCATCCTGTCGGGCCATGAGGACATTGGGGCCTGGTCGGTCGCTGGCTTCGTTATCCCGCTGGATGACCTGATCCCGAACTATCCGGAGTTCGCCGATGTGGTGCCCAGCCTGTGGGACTCGATGAAAGCGCCGGACGGCAAGATTTACGGCATCCCGCAGGACGCCGAGGCCCGTCCGCTCTACTTCAGCAAGCCCCTGCTGAGCGATCTCGGCTGGAGCGATGAAGAGATCGAGGCGCTGCCGGAGAAGATTCGGACCGGTGAGTTCACTTTCGAGGACATGCTCGACACGGCGCAGGAAGCGGTCGAGCTGGGTGTGATCGAAGAAGGGCACGGCTACTGGCACCGCCCGCTCAACGGCCCCGACCTGCTGTACTTCTACTACGGCATGGGCGGCAGCGTGCTGGATGATGAGGGCAATCTGGTCTTCGACAAGCAGGCTGCGCTCGATGTCTACACCCAGTTCGCCGACGCCCGTGCGCGTGGCGTGATGGATGGCTCGCACCTCGGCATCGCCTGGGTAGACTGGCACACGGCGGTGGCCCCTGGCGAGAAGGTTCTCTTTGCGACCGGCGGCACCTGGTTCTGGTTCGACTGGGCGCTGAACTATGTCGGCGACCGGGGCGGCGAGGACTACCTGTGGGACAACATCGGTGTGGCGCTGGTTCCGGCCATGAAGACCGGCAAGCCGATCACGCTGACCCACCCGCTGGCCTATATGATCAGCAGCAGCAGCAAGAACGTGGATGTGGCGATGGCCCTGCTGGCGGCGGTCACCACGCCGGAGGCCAACAATCGCCATGCCATCGGCAGTGCGCACCTGGGCATCCTCAACGCGCAGCTTGCGTCCGAGGAATACCAGAACGCCCGCTTCCTGAGCCTGGCCCACGCGATGCTGGACTACACGACCTTCATCCCCAACCATCCGAACTGGGGTGCCTGGTCGGAGGCGTACTGGACTGGAATCCAGAGCGTGGAGAGCGGTGAGCTATCGCCTGAGGCGGCGCTGGATGTGGTGGTCAGCCGGCTGCAGAATGAGATTCCGGACATCATCATTCGCTAGCCGCACCAGTCCGCGCAGTATGTTGTTCCGTTGACTGTTCACCAGCCGGGGGCCTGCGCGTGTGCGGCCTCCGGCTGGTCGGTTACGCCGGTGACCGGTGCTCGCCTGGGGTGGGCTGCTTCAGGGGTGCGCCGCACCGAGGGAAGCATGTAGATGGCGTCTTGTTGATCTCACCTCCGCTCGGCGCTGACGCCTCGCTGCCCCCTCTCCGCTGCGGAAAGGGGGCAGGCCGGGCGTAGCGAGGCCGGGGGTGAGGTCAAGTGAAGAGCCGAGCCAAACCACAGACATGCCTGGTGCCTGTTCGCTTGGGGCGGGCGGCGCGGTGTGGAGGTTGATATTGGCCTCGGCGACACAGATGACGTCAGCCGGCGCGCGCAGCCGCAGCCAGGCGGCCCGCGCCCGGCTGACGGCTTATGGCTTTCTAGCGCCGGCGGGGACGCTCGTCCTGTTCTTCTTCTTCATTCCGATGATCCTCATTTTGTTCCTGAGCATCACCAACCTGGCTACCACCAACTTCACCACCGACGTGCTGAAGATGGCTACGTCGCAAGACCCGCGCTATATCGTCTGGGGCGGCAACTTCGAGCGCATGTTCGCCGACGAATACGCGCCCAAGATTCTGTTTAACACGTTCTTCTATGTGCTATTCACGCTGTTGCTGTTCAACGTGGGACTGGGGCTGGTCATCTCGCTGCTGACGACGCACGTCAACCGTCGCGCCGGGTTCTTCTTCCGCGCGCTGTGGATTCTGCCGCGCATCACCTCGCCAGCGGTGTACATTCTGATGTGGAAGCGCATTGTCGCCGCGTCTCCGTTCGGCATCCTCAACCAGTTCAACGAGCTGCTGGGCCGCCCAGAAGCCAACTACTTCCAGGAAGACCCCTGGGTGTTCATCATCATGCTCAACGGCTTCATCGGCGCGTCGTTCGGCATGATCATCTTCACCTCGGCCATTGAGTCCATCCCCAAAGACCTGCTCAACGCTTCGCTGGTGGATGGGTCGTCGCTGCTGCAGCGCGTGCGCTATGTGATTCTGCCACTGCTGCGCTGGCCGCTGCTGTTCGTCATCACCTACCAGACGCTGTCGCTGCTGACCTCGTTTGAGTACATCCTGCTCTTCAACCAGGGCGGGGCCGCCTCGAACAACGAAGTGTGGTCGCTGGCGGCGTACAACCGCGCGCTGAACACCTATTTCGCCAACGCGCAGTGGGGCTATGGCTCGGCGTTCGCCGTCGTGCTGGTGGTCATCGGCGTGGTCATGGCGACGGTGTACATGCGCGTCTTCCGCTTTAATGAGCTGGTCGCCGAGCCGAAGATCGAGGTGCTGTGATGGCTGTATCCGCGTGCACTTCCCGAATGGGGCTGCCGCCCAGCGTCGAGGAACTGGAGTACCGGCGGGCCTCGACGGGTGAGTTAGTCGGCCAGGCAGTGTTCTCGGCGCTGATCGTGCTGCTGTTCTTCCAGTTGGGCGTGATCCTGTTCAAGGTGCTGGAGCCAGCGATCCGCGCCGCGCCGGGCCTGCTGGGGTCTGGCCTGAAGGTTGAGGAGACGCTGACCCACACCATTGCCAGCGTGCTGACGCTGCTGGCACCCTTCGCTGCCTATGCCACGTGCGGCGCGAAGCTGCGCGGGCTGGCCGCGTTCAACCGGCGGCGGGCGCTGCGCGTCGCGCTGCTGGCCGGGGCGCTGGTCTACGCCATCGCCACGATGGGCCAGTGGGTGTTCCAGGTGGGGCCGTTCACTGAGAAGCCGTCGCTGGAAATGTCGTTCGAGCAGACGGCAGACGGCGTGCTGATCACCGAGGTAGTCAAAGACGGGACGGCGGACGAGGCCGGGCTGAAAGCCGGCGACCTGATCATCGCCATTGGCCGCGCGCCGACCGACCTGGCTGGGCTGAAGGAGAAGATCGCTCTGTCCGACTTCGAGAGCCGCATCGGGCTGCGCATCGTGCGCGATGGCGAGGAGCAATTGGTGCCGGTCGTGGTCGTGCCGGCGATGGAGGTCGGCCTGGCCCCGCTGATCGGGGGTCTGGCCCTGGCGCTGTTCATCGCTGTTGCGGCGGTCGTCTGGCCGGGCGGGCTGACGCCCTACGTGCTCATGGCAGTGATCATGGTGCCGCTGCTGATCGGCTACCTGTGGCTGGTTGTGGCTTCATTCTCCTACCGGACGGAGGGGCTGCTGCCGGTTGACGCGGCGGGTGAGTTCGGCGGCTTCACCATGCGCAACTGGGAGTTTCTCACCCGCGAGGGCACCAGCACTGACCCCAGCATCTGGCGTATCACGCTGAACACGCTCGTCATTGCCAGCATGATGATGGTGCTGGTGCTGCTCGTATCGTCTATGGCCGGGTACGCCCTGTCGCGCATGAACTTCCCTGGGCGCAAGACTTTCCTCTCGCTGACGCTGATCCTGCACGGCTTCCCGGCGGTCACGCTGCTGATCGCCATCTTCTTCGTGCTGCGCAACATTGGCAAGGTGCCCGTCGTCGGTGACTACTTCGGCTTCAACACGCGCGGCGGGATCGCGCTGGTGATGGTCGCTTTCGAGCTACCGCTGGGCGTGTGGCTGATGAAGGGCTTCTTCGACAACATCCCCTGGGACATGGAGCGCTCGGCACTGATTGACGGTGCGTCGCGCTGGCGCACGTTCTGGCAGATTCTGCTGCCGCAGATTCGCCCCGGCATCCTGGCCCTGGGCATCTTCGCTTTCATCTCCGGCTGGGGCGCGTACCTCATCCCGCAGACGTACAGCATCGGCACCAAGACAGCAACGCTGGCCGTGTATATCAGCCAGCGTACCAGCGAGACCACTCCGGTCAACTGGAATGAGCTGGCGGCCATCGGTCTGTACCAGATGATCCCGGTCTTCATCATCTTTGTTTTCGCCCAGGAGTACCTGCTCAACATCTACGCGGGCGGCACGAAGGGTAGCTCGTAGGGGAGAATGACGCGATGAGAATCATGCTTGAGAGCCTGACCAAGAAATTCGGCACCGTCGTCGGGGTGGACGACATCACCCTGGCGGTAGAAGACGGCGAGTTCGTCGCCTTCCTGGGGCCGTCGGGCTGCGGCAAGACGACCACGCTGCTGATGATCGCTGGCATCTACAAGCCGACGGCGGGCACCATCCGCTTCGGCGAGCGCGTCGTGAACCAGACGCCGCCCAAAGACCGCAACATCGGCATGGTCTTCCAGAGCTACGCCCTCTACCCGCACATGACCGTCTTCGGCAACATGAGCTACCCGCTCAAGCTGAAGAAGGTGTCCAAGGAAGAGCAAATGCTGCGCGTGCAGGAAGTGGCGGCCAAGATGGGCATCGGCGACCTGCTCGACCGGCGGCCCGGCCAGCTTTCGGGCGGGCAGCAGCAGCGCGTGGCCCTGGGCCGCGCCCTGGTCAAGCAGCCGGACGTGCTGCTCTTCGACGAGCCGCTCTCCAACCTGGACGCGCGCCTGCGCCTTTCGATGCGCGGCGAGATCAAGCACCTGCAGAAGGAACTGGGCATCACCTCGATCTATGTGACGCACGACCAGGTGGAGGCGATGACCATGGCCGACCGCATCGCCGTGATGAACCGGGGCAAGCTAGAAGCGTTCGACACGCCCGACGACCTCTACGACCGGCCCAAGACGCTGTTCATCGCCGGGTTCGTCGGCAACCCGCCGATGAACTTCCTGGAAGTTGAGGTACGGCGGGAGGGTGACTCGTTCTACGCGGTCAATGAGGCGCTGCGCGTGGAGGTGCCGCCGGAGCGCGGCGAGCCAGCATCGCAGCACGGCGGGCGCGTGATCCTGGGCATTCGCCCGGAGGACATCACCCTCTCCGACGCCGGAGAGGTCAAGGGCGAGGTCTTCCTGGTGGAGCCGCTGGGCCGCGATGACCTGCTCGATGTGCACCTCGACGCGACCAACCGCTTGAACGTGCTGGCCGATCCGGAGGAGCGCATCCGCGCTGGTGACGGCGTGGCCCTGGCGCTGGACATGCGCCGGGTGCAGTTCTTCGACCCGCAGACGGAGCAATCGCTGCTCTGGCGCTGATGGGCCAAAGGCATTGAACCGCAGAGACGCAGAGGACGCAGAGGAAGAGCCGGCAAGACAGGCTTCCGAAGTCTCCGCAGATTTCGGAAGTCTCCCCTGATCCCTTCTCTGCGCTCTCCGCGCCTCTGCGGTGCTGTTCTGTTTTCTGGCTCACACCCACACTGAACGAGGAGGCGGTACGCGCCTATGACAGGCTGGATGGCCGCGTTAGCGGCGCACTGCAAGCACGCACGCCAGCAGCATCCCCGCGACCGGCTGATGGTCGCCTTCGACGCGGATGGCGCGCTCATTGACCGGCGGCGCTCGTTTGGCGTGGCCCTGCACCCGTACCCTGGCGCGCTGGAGACGGTGCGCTGGCTGGAGACGGGGCTGGGCTGCGCGGTGGGACTGGTCTCCGCGCGGCCAGAGGCGGAGCGCGCGCCGATGCTGGCCGCGCTCAACGCGCTGGGCGCGGCCTACCGCGTCCAGTTCGAGGACGCGCGCCTGCACCTGTGCCCGGAAGGGTGGGCGGGCGATGACGTGGCGGCCAGGGCAGCGGGTGTGAGCGCGTTTCGGGCGGCGGGCTGGTGCATCGTCGCCGCGCTGGACAGCACGCTGGAGATGCTGACGCGGGTCGCTGCGGGCGACGAGGCGGGCGAGATCTCTGCTGCTGCACGCGCTCCTTGACGGCGCGGCGCGCGAGGGTACGCTCCCGCCGTGTGCCCTGTCCGGCGACGCCTACCGCCTGGCCGATCTGATCGCCGAGCGCGATCTGCCGCCGGAGGTGGGGCTGGTCTGGCACGGGCTGAACGACGAGCCGAACGTGCGGCAATTCCTCGCGTCGGAGATTGAGTGGGGCGAGTGCGACATTCACCTCGACCCGCGCAGCGACCGGCTGGTGCTGCATCACGACGAGCTTGACGACGCGCCAGCAGACGACGTAGCCGCCCTGCTGACGCTCGATGACCTGCTGGCGCGGATGCGCGAGCGGGGCAAGGCGGTCAAGCTCGACCTGAAGGGTGGCGGGGCGCTCATCGGGCGGGCGCTGGCGCTGGTCGAGCGGCACGGCTTCGACGACGATCACCTGTGGCTCAACGGCTACCTGCAATTCCTGGGCGAGGCGGGCGTGCGCCAACTGGCCGAGGCGCGGCCAGGGGCCATCCTGCAAGCGCCGGTGGACTTCATGGGCGTGCTGGCGTGCAGCCTGCCCGACCACACCAAGACCATCCTCGACACGCTGCGCAGGTGGGGGATGAACCGCTTCTCGATCAACTTCATGAGCGCCGAGCGCCCGCAGTTCTACGACCTGATGCTGCGCTGGGGCTTCGAGGTCAACCTGTACGGTGTGGTAGACCTGGAGACGTTCCTGGCGGCAATGCTGCTGCACCCCCGCTCGGTGACGGCGGACTTCAACTTCCCGCAGTGGCACTACTACGGGCGCGGCTCAGGGCAGGGCGGGCGCTACTACGAGTACGACCAGCGCGCGCCATAAGAGGCGCTTCTGCACAGAGAGGGAGGCGCGGCGCGCCAGCGCTGGGCGGGGGTGAGGTCAACTAACTGATGCGCGGGCGATTATCTGGCAGGTGTCGCTGAGTGGATTCTCCACTATAATCTATATAGGCGTTTAACGTACCGTTGTGTATTGCCTCCAGACAGCGGGCGAGTAGAGATGCTGCTAGTATTGGCTGGCCGCTGTCGTTCGAAGTATAGGAGCTGACTGAGACCTCCCCTGAGATGATAAACATCCCCGCTCTCACCAAGCGCATGAGCCGCTTGAGGTATTTTCGTGGTCTGTCCCTGACAGACATTGGTCTGATCGTGAAGTCCGGCCACATAAGGACAGTGCAAGCCGGGGCGGTCATTGTCATGGAAGATGCGCCCTGTGCGGGATTGTTTGTCCTGCTGTCCGGGCAGGTGCACCTGTTCCGGCTGGGGCCGGACGGGCAGGAAGTGCTGGTTGATATCCTGGATTCTGTCACCATGTTCAACGAGGTGTCCATCCTCGACGGTGGCCCCAACCCGTTCACTGTCATCGCAGCCAAAGACAGCATCATCTGGAACGCCGATTATCAGACGCTGCAAGGGCTGGCCGACCGCTATCCGCAGGTCGCGCTGGGGTTCCTGCCAGTGCTGGCGACCCGCACCCGCGTGTTGATCTCGATGGTGGCCGACGTGTGCTTTCGCTCGGTGCGCGGGCGCACGGCGAAGCTCATCCTCGATCTGTCCGGTCATGGCGAGCAGCCCATCTCGCGCCATGATCACTCTATCCAGAAGATGTCCGCGCAAATCTCCACCGTCCCGGAAGCCGTCAGCCGCGCGCTGAGCTATTTCCGCGACGAAGGGTACATCACCACGTCGCGCTCCACCATCGAAGTGCGCGACGCCGAAGGGCTGGCAGCGCTCGCTCAGATCGAGTCCGAGCCAAGCCCGCGCAGCAACTAGGCCGGATGGTCGAGCTATTCCCTGACTGGCGGCTCGTGTTCACCACGAGAGCCGCTTTTCTTCACGCCACTTGACGAAAATCAAATACGCGCCGAACCGCTTGTGATACGATGAACAAAAGGCCCGCTCTGAGAGCGGGCGGGCAGATCACGGCTTGGGGAGACGCTCCGGCGCGTGAGTCTTGGGTGATGAGCGGGGGGCTATTCCCTGTTCAAGCCCCCTGACTCCAGGATCATCGTCCGCAGCAAGCGCGCGCCCTCGTTGGGTTTTCCCGGTTAGGAGAAGGGAATTGATGCAGGCCATTCAGACACGTTTCACATTTCTGTTCCGCTCCACCAAAGGACTGGTGCTGGTCGCCATCGCCATGATCGCGCTCGTGACCGCGATCTTCGGCATGTTGTCCGGCCCGCTGGCGGAGTGGGGGGTCAAGGATGTGGTGGTGCGCTTGCTCGGCCTGGACCTGGTTCCAGCCGAGCGCGAAGGCCGGATCATCATGCTCTACCACACCATTGCGATGGCGGTTGTGGCTATCGCGGTGTACCTGATCACGGCAGTCGTGCCCATGAAGGCCCACCAACAGGCCACTATCAACGCGACGGTGACGGCTGGGTACCTGGTGTCCATGATCTTCGGGCTGGGGTTTGCCTACTTCGGCCACGAATGGATCTTTCATGGGCTGTACCTGTTCGGCCTGTCGCTGGTGTTCTTTGCTGGCATTCTGCTGGCCGCGGCCCTGTGGCCCTGGCGTCGAGAGTACCATGTCAAGGACACCGCCTATGCCCACTGGGGCCGGATTGACCTGGAGCGCGTGGCCTTCTTCACGATGGCCGTCGCCACCCTCGGCTCGGCGATGTTCGGCGCGGTCACCGGCTCGTACTGGAGCAACGGGCATGAGACCTTCCTGGCCGAAGACCTGATCCGCGAGCCGCACAAGACCAACCTGGAATACGCCATTATCGGCCATCTGCACATCATGCTGACGCTAATCGCGGTGGCAGTGGCGCTTGTGGTCGGGCGGCGCTTCGACTTCAAAGGCTCGCTGCACAAGATCAGTATGCCGCTGATGATCTTCGGCACGATCCTGATCACCGCTGGCGCATGGTCAGTGGTGCCCGTGCCGCCCATCGCCCACATGATCATCTACTTCGGCTCGGTGCCCGTTCTGCTGTCCGCCCTGTTCCTGGTCATCTTCGGCTTCCGCAAGCTGATTCTTGAGGGGCTGGCCAAGAGTGGGGGCGCGGGGTTCTGGGCGGGTCTGAAGGCGCTGGTGCACGATCCGCTGCGCTTCGGCATGTTGTGGCAGATGGTCTTCATGAACTTCACGGTCAGCTTCGTGGGCATCTTCGTCGCCGTCAAGCTGGACGAGATTTTCCGCGTGTGGCCGGCCCGCGACGAGCGGCTCATCCTCACCGGGCACTGGCATACCCTGTCCGGGATCGTCGCCACGATCATCCTGTTCTACTACGCGGACATGGTGGGGCTGAAGGGCAAAGTCCGGCAGTGGTTCGGCTGGCTGGTCATCCTCGGCTCCGATCTCGCCTTCGCGGCGGTGACCGTCTTCGAGGTCAAGCGGCTGTTCGTCTCGGAAGCCGACCAACAGCCGGTGGTCAACTGGACGATGGCCCTGGCCGATATCGGCCTGATTGTCGTGCTGATGATGCTGGCCGGGCTGATGGTCTGGCGGCTGGCTGACCTGTTCAAGCGTAATGGACAGTGGCGGACGGAGCTGCGCGACGATCCTCACTTGGGCGTTGCACAGGGTGACGCTCCCGATTCGTTGGCGGCTGCGCAGGAGTTGTCGAAATGAAGCGCATAGGCTTGATCCTTGTTCTGGTGGCGGTGGCCGGGCTGCTGGCGGCCTGTGGTAATGGGGCTAGCGCCGAGCCGCAGGTGTTCGAGACAGGCGTTGACCCGGAAGCCTGGGCAGTCGTCCCGGCGGGTGAGTTCCTGAAGGGCCAGCACGAGCACCCGACCCTGGTGGACTACGACTACGAGATCATGGTGACGGATGTGACCAACGCCCAGTACGCGCGCTATCTCACCGAGGCGCTGGCGGCGGGCGCGGTCACACTGGCTGCCGAAGATCAGAAGATCGTGGGCTATTACCCTGGCGACGAGTTTCGCGGGGCCAAGCATGAGGAGCCGATTGCAGAGGGCGACTGGCTGCACATTGACCTGAACGAAGAAGGGCTGCGGCTTAGCTTCGACGGCACGACCTTCACGCCCCTGCCGGGCTACGAGAATCACCCGATGGTGCAGGTGACCTGGTTCGGCGCGCGCGCGTACTGCACGTACTACGGCTGGCGGCTGCCCACTGAGGTGGAATGGGAGAAGGCCGCGCGCGGCACGGACAATCGCCCGTACCCCTGGGGCGACAAGTTCGAGCGCAACAACGCCAACTTCTACAGCAGCAAGGACCTTTACGAGAAGATCACCGGCAAGCTCGGCGACACAACCCCGGTCGGCTTCTACAACGGCAAGACCTACGACGGCTACGAGACGCTTGACTCGCCCAGCCCCTACGGTCTTTACGACATGGCCGGCAACGTCTGGCAGTGGACGGGGGACGTGTACGAGGATCAGCATTACCGTTACATGCGCGGCGGCAGCAAGATGGAATACGAGTACAACCTGCGCGTCTGGACGCGCAACAACGCCGCTCCTGAGTACTTCGGCCCCAGCGTGGGCTTCCGCTGCGCGCGCGACATCACGACGGCTAAGTAGTACCGGAGCAGAGAAGTGACGGCGACATCGTCCCCCTCACAGAGACAGTCGTTAACCCTGGGTGCGCGCCTGCGCGCCTACTGGCAGCTTATCAAGAGCCTGCAAACGGGGCTGCTGCTGATCACGGCAGTGGCCGGCTTCCTGAGCGTGTGCTGCCCGATGAAGGGCTGGCACACGCTGTTGGGCCTGGTGCTGACCTTGTTCTGTGCGATCAGCGGTAGCACGGTGCTCAACATGGTGTATGACCGCGACATTGACGCCAAGATGGCGCGCACGGCCCGTCGCCCGCTGCCGTCCGGCAGGATCAGCGTACCAGAGGCGTTGGGGGTTGGGCTGGTTCTGTCCGCGGTGGGTGTGGGCGGCGCGCTGGCGCTCAACCCCCTCTACGGCCTGATCGTTTTGGCGGGCGCGTTCTTGGACGTGGTCATTTACACGATCTGGCTCAAGCGGCGCACGCCCTGGTCTATCCTGTGGGGTGGCCTCGCTGGGGGTATGCCTGTGCTGGCCGGACGTACATTAGGCACGGGCCAGGTGGAGACGGTGGGTCTGCTGCTGGCGCTGGCCGTGCTGCTGTGGATTCCCACGCACATCATGACCTTTGGCATCAAGCACGCGGCGGATTACAAGCGAGCGGGCGTGCCTGTCTTCGCCACCGTGTACGGAGAGCAGACCACGCGCCTGATCATCAGCGTGTCCACCGTGCTGGCGGTGATCGTCATGGCGCTGGCCGTGTGGCAGATCGAACTGCACATTAAGTGCGTGTATGCGGACATCGGCCTGGGTGCGATCCTGGCTGGCCTGACGCTCGTCAGTCTGGTGTTCCCATCGCCCAGGCTGAACTTCGGCCTGTTCAAGTTCGCGTCGCTGTACATGCTCGGCTCGATGGGGCTGATCGTGATAGGCGTCTAGAGGGCAGTGCCCGCGCACGACAAAGCCCGGCGATGTGTATTGCCGGGCTTCTTTGTCGGCATTGACCTCACCCCCGCTCGGCGCTGATGCGCCTTGCCGCCCCTCTCCGAGCGGCTATCCATTACCCACATCTTGGGCCGTACCTGTCCCCCCATCCTGACCCTTCCCCCACAGGGGGGAAGGGGCTCGGGGATGGGGGGCTATGGGTAACGCATAGCCGACGCGGCTGAGGGGGTGAGGTAAACCGGGGGAGAAGAGACTTCCGAAGTCTTCGAAGACTTCGGAAGTCTGTATCCGGTACCTATGCGGGGGCGGAGCAGCACGCCCACCGGCTGTGTGGCGTCTAGGGCCGTACCTCATGGGCGAGGATAGCTGGCTCCGGCTGGCGGATGACGGCGGCCAGTGCCTTCAAGAAGACGCCCAGGCCGCCCGCCGTGAACGCCAGCCCGACAATGCTTAGGCCGGGCTGGAGCACGCCAGTCCAGTCCGTTCCTTCATAGGTGTGCGAAGACCCCACCCACAGCGGCATCGTCAGCATCGTGATGCCGACGATCAGGGCGGCCATGCCCCCGGCGGCGGCAGCTTCGTTCCTGCCGCGTGGCTTCGAGAACGAGATGCCGCTCCGGATGGAGGGCAGCCCCAGGATCAGGAACAGGACCAGCGTGAACAGGTTGGTGTAGAACTTGATGTTGGCCGGAACCATCTTGCCGCGCAGCTCCAGCGAGGCGCGCGCGTGCAGCTCGCCCAACACCGCGCCGGCGATCAGCACCAGCACAGCATTGCGATAGACGTTGGGGCCACCGCGAAACAGCGCGAAGGTGGCCGACGCGCCAGCGATCCCGATCGCGATGGTGATCAGCATCATGCGCTGGTAAAGCCACTGGTGATCCAACAGGACCAGCATCGGCGGGAAGTTCTTGGTCAAGAACGCCGCGCAAACCGTGCCGATCCCGCCGAACAGGTTCATCGCCGCCGTCATGCCCATCGCGACGACCGCAACGATCCACAAGATTCGGGCTGATTTAGCAGTCATGAGACGCTACTCCAACTATTCTCGGCTCCCAATGAAGCGAGGTAAGGCTGCTCATCTACTTGTACATCCCAGGGAGTACCTCGACATGGCAGCGATCGCAGTTCACCTCGCGCGCCAGCGCGTGCGAGAGGTGCGGGAACGGCTCTTCGCCCTCGCCGCCGGCGAAAGTCACCCACTGGCCGTCGCGCGCGTCGTCGGGGCCAACTTCCATGCCGCTCGCGTCATGGCAGGCGACGCAGTGAACCTTCGCGTGATCGGTGTCGTGTCCAGGAGTCTCTTCAAGCGTCTCATGGCAGCCGGACGCGCCGCAGGATGCCGTCAATGCGTGCGAGTCGTGGCAGTCGGTGCAGGTCAGGTCGGCGCTGGCGTGCGCCCC
The DNA here is from genome assembly GCA_040767545.1 of Aggregatilineaceae bacterium. GTDB lineage: Bacteria > Chloroflexota > Anaerolineae > Aggregatilineales > Aggregatilineaceae > UBA2029. The sequence goes on from JAXGOK010000018.1 coordinate 58,583, forward strand.
GCTGACCACAATATCGGCATGGGCCTCGACCTCAGCACCGCTGTGGCAGTTCTGGCATAGCTGGCTGGTCGAGGAGACCTTCGCATACTGCTCGATGGCCGCAACCTCAAGCCAGCTCACGTCGGCCTGAACCGTGCCGCTGCGATCCACCTGGTGGCAGACCTTGCAGTCAACCGAGTGGGCGTTGGCTGGCTCGATCAAGGGTGGCGGCGGCTTGATTTCGAACTTGCAGACCGTGCAACTGGCCGGCATGTCCTCCATCGAGGGGACGTAGTTAATCGGGTCGTGGCACTGGTTGCAGGTGCTGTTCGTGCCGTCAGCGGCGATTACGTAGGTGTCCGAGTGCCGTCCGGCCAGCCACTTGTCCAGGGGCGTATCGGGCACGGTCGCGCCTTCCTCGTCCCCAGTCGCACCGCCCTGGCTGACCATCTGCGAGGCTGCGCCGCCCGTGTTCTTGGTGATGCTGACCGGCTCGGTGTTGCTCGCCTCGATCTGGTAGATCGCGACAATCGCTACGGCGGCGGCGACTAGCAGCACGGCGATGATCGTGTCGCGGATTTTGCTCAATTGCGAGAGTTGTTTGAGTCTGGCATTGGTGGGCTTCATCATGTCCCCGCTGGGTGAACGGTATGGTGAGAGGGATGCTCTCACCATACCAGTCATGGGTTACAGATTGGCTCGCGGCGCGCGGAGCCAGTGCTGGCGCGCGCCGGAGCCATGCTGTCTTATTCCGGGGCCGTGCCGTCTGCGTTCAGGACAATCAGCCCCCATTCGTTGTCGGCATAGTGGCAGCGGTCGCACGAGACCTGCCATTGCACGCTGTGCGACACGATGGCCGTGACGGTCGGCTCACCGCTGCGGCTGACGCTCTTCTCAAGCGTCGTCCAGACACCACCCATCGCCTCATCGGGGTGCGGGCCTACCGCAGCGCCAGAGGCGTCGTGGCAGGCGATGCACTGCACCTTGTCGAGGTGAATGGCGTTCATGCCCTTGATGTGCGTGGGCAGCTCGGCCACTTCACCGTGACAGTCAATGCAAGCCGTCGGCTGCTGGGTGTGCGGATCGTGGCAGTCGGAGCATAGATCGGGGCGGCGCTCACCGATGGTTGCGGCCCAGTTGAGGTGCGCGCTGCCGCCGAGGACGATATCGTGCGTAACACCCCGTCCACCGGTCGCGGAGTCGCCCTGCGAGTTGACGTGGCACTTGGTGCACAACTGGTTGGGCAGAGCTACCGGCTCGTAGACTTCAGCGATCGGGTTGAACCAGGCGAGTGACGTGGGGTCAATCATGTCGCCTTCGACCACGTGACAGGTCGAGCAGGCAATGCCCACCCAGTCCTCGCGGCTGACGAAGTCCATCGTCGGGGCGATGCGCAGTTCGGGGTCGGTGGCGAATTTGCACGTGATGCAGTTGGGCGACGGCCCCGGACGCGAGGCGGGATCCCAGTTCTGCGGCGAATGGCAGCGAGAGCAATAGGTGTTGGGGCCTTTGCCCTCATCGTAGGTGTTACCGTGTGGGCTGCCTTCCCACGCCTGGATGATGTCGGGGTAGTCGGAGAGCGGCTTTAGCTCGCCCGGTTCCTGGGCCTGGGCCGAACGGGTCGAGCCGACAGCCAGCGCTACCCCCAACACGACGCAGGCACAGGCCAGCAGCCTGAGCCACAAAGGAATTTCTCTTATCGTGCGCATGTGCATCTCCTCAAAGCTCTTGTGTGTCCTCCGCGCAATACCAACCAAGCACAGCGCCGCCTGAGCCGGCGAGATCGGTGCCCGGCAGTCAGCCGGGGATGGCAGGATGAGTCAAGGCCAGGTGCGCTCAGTGCTGTGGCAGGCGAACACTCCTTGTGGTTCGCCCCCCTTTCGTGCATCGTATCACAAGCCACAGGGGGTGTCTTTGACTTTTGTCAAATAAAGACAGTGCACAGATGGGGGGAGTGCGCGGGAAGGCGCTGTAGGTTTTTGCGCGTATTGCAATTGCGTCTCATTCGCGTTACGATCTGCGCCAGCAACGTTTGTGGCCGCTCATCATGACTCATGGAGGATACCCGTGGCCGGACAATTCCTCACCCTGATCCATCGCGTGGGCCGGCGAGGGGCTGCTGCTCATCGCCGGGTTATCTCTGCCGGAGGCGTGGGCACGCTCGCCCGATCCCTGGCGTTTGTGCTGCTGCTCGGCTTGCTGGGGGCGCTGCTGAGCGCGTGCGGGTCGGAGGAGAAAGGGAGCGCCGGGGAGGGCCTGGCGGTGGGTGACGTGGCTCCCGCTTTCTCGCTGCCCGCCGCCGGTGGCGGCACGGTTTCCCTGGCCGCGTACCGGGGCCAGCCGGTGCTGCTCTTTTTCCACATGGCCGACGGCTGACCGCCGTGCAACCAACAGATCGTTGATCTGGAAAATGATCCCGCCTTCCAGGCGCTCAAGGTAGCTATGCTCAGCATCGCGTTCGACACAGCGGAACAGCAGGCCGCCGTCAAGCAAAAGTACGGCATCGCCGCGCCCATGCTCATTGACGCGGACAAGCAGGTCTCCACACAGTACGGCGTGTTGCAGTGGGCCGTACGCACCGGCGAGCCGGGGCACACCTTCGTGCTGGTGGACGGTGAGGGCAAGATCGCCTGGATACGCGATTACGGCGCGCCGGAGAACGGCGGCACCATGTATGTCCCCCCTGGTGACCTGACCTGGCAGATTGCGGCGGCGCTGCGCCCTTGACCTGTCACCCAGGGGACTCCCAGGCAGGCGCAAGGCATCCGGTCATGTAGGGGAGGGTTTCGAAACCCTCCCCTACGTGTTGAGAATCCCTGGTCATGGGGGCCGCGATGCTTCGTGTGCTCTCTGCGGGCGTGCCGTGCGGCTAGGGCAGGCCGTTGAGCGTATCTACGACGCGGAACAGGTCGCCGAGGGCGTAGAAATCAACGGCGATGAAGTTGGGTATGTGGCCGCGCTCTTCCTCGCAAGTGAGGGCGCGCTCCAGCAGGAAGTTGTACTCGTTGACGAAGGCAGCGTCCACCCGATCGGGCGCGCGCTGGGCGATCCAGTGGTTGAGCAGGAACAGCGGCTTGTTGCTCTCGCCCCGGTTTGGCGCGCAGGTGAAGTCCTCCGGGCGGTGGTAGTTGAAGGGCGTCTCCTCGGCGTAGTCCCACAGGTGCATGTACCAGCCAGGCGGCGGCCCGCCGCGCTCGGCGAAGACGACCAGCCGCGTATTGGCCTCGATCATCTCGCGCAGCGTGGGCCATTCGTCGTTGGGGGAGTGGGTGTAGACGTAACGGATTAACCCGCTATCCTCCATGACGGCGGCTGTGTCCTGGGGACTGATCTCGTCTTGCAGGATCAGCACGACCACCTCGTGCCGGTTGCGGTCGAGGAAGCCGCGAATATCGGCGAAGGCGGCGTCGAGCGGCGTTGCGCCCAGCGCGCACAGGTTGTGACAGACGAAGAGGTTGTTGGGATCGCGGGTCTTCGGATCGGCGGCGTTGATGATGCGCTCGGCGAGCGACCGGCTGGCGCTGGGGAACGTAGCCAGGTAGCGGGCTATTTCTTCCTGCGTGTCACCGTAGTGCGTATCGAGCAGAAAGGCGCGCACGCCCGCCTTGAGCTGAATGGACAGGTCGCCGTCATGGTTCGGCCAGACCCAGCCAAGACTGGAGGCGGACATGGCGTTATGCGTCGCCGGATAGACGACCTCGTTGAAGCGGCGGTCGCACAGCTCCTCGTGCCCGTTGCAGGCCAGCATGCTAGAACTCGCCGTGCGCTGTGGCGTGAGCAGCCAGTCGAGCAGGATCGGCAGCCCGACCAGGGTCACTATCGTCAGGGCCAGGGCCAGACGCGGACGCGCCACGAGCGGTCGGAGCAGGCGGGCCAGCCAGCTAACCACCGTCGGCGATGCCCACGCGACGAGCAACATCGTGCCCAGCAGCAGGGCTACCGCTGCGCGCTGGCGGATCGAGTCGCCCACACCGTCCTGCAGCGAGCGGAGAACGTCGGTCAGCATGGCGCGCAGCGAGCGGGGCAGCTTGGCGCCGTTGAGGGCGGAATCGGTGAATTCCTCGAAGGGCAGATTCGCGCGCGCTTCCACCAGCGCCCAGCCCACAAGGGTGCTGGTCCCGGCCAACACCAGCATCAGCCCCAGCAGGCCGAACGCACGGCGTGTGCGCGTGCCTTGCAGCGCGGCCAGCCCGCTCAACGACAGGATCAGCGCCAGGATGACCACCAGCATCAGGTCGTGCCGGAAGAGGTGGGCCAGCTCGCGCGTGTCGTTTAGCTCGCTGATGATCGTGGCGGTCTTCTTGTCGGCAAGCCGGGCGAAGGCATCTACGCCGCCGATCGTGCCCGTCTTTAGCTCGGTCTGTAGGTTGTGCGCGGCCTCTTCGGCCTGCACCGCCAGCAGTTCGCCCGACGCGATGACGATAGCACCAGCCAGGTCGTTGTCTGCCAGGGCCACTTCCACTTGCAGGCGCGTCGCATTTGTCACCCGCTCGCCCGCCGGCGCGAGCAGAATCCGGGCGATCTCGTGTTTCTGTTCCTCGGACAGGCCCCGGATGGAGAGGTTGGTGATGTCGAAGGGCAGCGCTCCCAGACGACCCTCGGCCAGGGCGCGCACATAGTCTTCAAGCTGGCGGTAGAGGGTCTCCGGCGTCAGCACGGGCACGCTTAGCTCGTCCTCGCTGATCAAACGATTCTGCCTGGCCCGCGCGATCAGCTCCGTCTGGACGGTCTGCGCCCCGGCGATGATCTTCTGCTGAAGCTCCGGGTCGTTGATCGCTTTGGACAGGTTGATGTTAGAGCGCAGGCGCTGGCGGTTGCCAGAGAGGTAGGCGGTTAGCTCGGTGAAGAGGCGGTCGGCGGCGCTGCGCAGCACATCGGGGGGCAGCACCAGGCGCAGCGCCGAGACGGTGTAGCTGTACGTCTCCCGTGAGTAGGTGCCTTCGATGCGCAGGTTGCCGAGCAACTGCACCGCCACATCGCGCAGCGCCGGGTCGGCCAGCAGATCGGTATAGATGCGGTCATAGATGCGGTTGCGTTCCAGCGCGTGGGTGTAGAAGCGCGCGTTGAGCACGTCCTCGGTCATCACTTGGATGGCAAGATAGGCGAGGAAGGAGGCGACGAAGATGACCATCAGGACGATGGTCAGCAGGCGTTCGAGCAAAGGGTGCGATCCCCGCAACATAGAATGGATGGCGCTCTGTAGCCGGTCGGCTGCACGCGATGCCTGGCGTTGGCGCTCATCCTAGATCATACGCCAAATGCAGTGCATTGGGGCGGTCATGTCGTGAATTCGGGGAAGACTGGTATGATAGAGGCTGTCGCGCCGCTCCGCCCATCATGCAGTGAGAGGGTGCGTGCGAGACCTGTCAGGCAGTGGGGCGCTGCCTTACTGCGCCCGCAGGGGCGTATCGTAATACACCCCGCCTGGCGCTAAGCCGGGCGAGTTGCTGGCAGCCTTTGCATGCACTCAGGCGAGACTGCCGCGCTCGTTCAGATTGGCGGCATAGTATCTTTTTGCTTTCGAAGGGAGAACGACAATGACAGTATTTCCGCCAGGGACAACCGTCCGCGTCCTGCAAGAGGACTGGGCACCGTTCTACAACCTACCCAACAACGCCAAGCGTTTCACTGCCCTGACAGGTGTGCAGGTCGAAGTCACGCTCAGCCATATCCCGGAGTTCTGGGAACTGATGGATCGCTCCTTCCACGAGGACGATCCGCCCTTCGACCTGGTGGGCTGTGACGAGTTGTTGCTGCTGCAATATGCGCGGGGCGGGCATGTCGAGCCGCTTGACAGCTACGTGGCCGCCGAGGGCTATGCGCTGGATGACTTCGAGCCGGCGGCGCTGGAAGCGGTCAGCTTGCGCGGGGCGCTCTACGGTCTGCCATACTGCGACGTGTCGAGCGTGCTGATCTACCGCGCCGACCTGTTCAAGCGTTATGGCATCGCCGTGCCGCAGACGATGGAGCAGCTCACCGAGGCGGCGCTGGCCGTGCAGGCCGCCGCCCGCGCTGACGGTCATGATGATTTCTACGGGGTCGTGCTGCGCGGCGCGCCAAGCTGCGGCCTCAACTTCTGGCTGCTCGGCTCGACGTGGGCGCCGTCGTGGGGCGTGCGCTGGTACGACAAGGACGGGCAGCCCGCCTTCAACACGCCGGATCACCGTGCCGCCCTGGAGCACTACGTGGACTTGCTGCGCCGCGCCGGGCCGCCGGAAGCGGTGACGATGGGCTTCGAGGAATGCATGGCGACCTATCGCGCCGGGCGCGCGGCGATGGTCATCGAGCCGGCCAACGAAGCATCCATCGTCTACGAGACGGGTGGGCCAGTTGCCGATGGCACGCTGACGACCCTGGTACCTGCCGGGCCGCTGGGCACGCGCCACGCCGGGCTGTATTGCCCGCCCTACGCCATCCCCGCGCAGTCGAAGGCCAAGCAGACCGCGTGGGAGCTGGCCAAGTTCCTGTGCGCGCCGGAGCAGCTTCTGGAGGACGCGCAGCGCAGTGGTTTCGTCGAGGTCTCGCGCCGGTCGGTGTTGGAGGATCCGCGCTTTGCGGCGCGCTTCCGCCCCGACCTGGTGGAGTCAACGCGGGCGACGCGCGCCTTCGCGCGCGGCGAGCGCCCGGTGACGCGCCACTCGTTCGAGTTCGGCGACATCCTGGGCGAAGAAGCTGCCCGCGCCCTGACCGGCGAGCAGACCGTCCAGCAGGCGCTGGATCGCGCCGAGGCGCGCGTGCGGGCGCTCGGCGCGCCGGAGGAGTAGGGGGAGAAACGGTCCGCCCCGCGCGCTTCAGAAGCTCAGCGCAGTAGCCTCACCCCCAGCCTCGCAGTGCTCGGCGTGCCCCCTCTCCACGACGTGGAGAGGGGGCGGCGCAGGCGCGTTAGCGCCGAGCGGGGGTGAGGCTAGCGTGAGCGCCCCTATTCAAGGATGGGGAGGCTTTCTATGTCCTCCGTGGTGGAGGCCAGGAAAGCGGCGACCCAGCCTTCCATGCCCTCGACGGTGACGGCCAGCCAACTGCCATCGGCGTTGCGGCCCCTAAGCTCGATCTCTGTTCCAGGAGCCACGACAATCACAATGCTGAAATTCGCGCCGGGGCCGCTGCGGATGTTGACGTTCGAACTGCCTGCGATCGTGCCTAGAAGCGGGCTGCTCTCCAGAATCGCCTCCCCGCTGCTTATGCTCAGGCTGAAGTCGCCCGTTGAGGCTTCATTGAAGGCATAGACAACAGCCGTGAGTTCCTGGTTGCCGGGAAGCGGGCCGCTGTAGGCGCTGAGAGAGGATGCGCTGCCATCGTCGTTGAAAGCGATCACGCTGCCCCCGCTATCATAGACGACGAGCACCGGGTCTAGCGCGCTACCATCAGCCGGGCCGACCTGGATGCCGATCTGTTCCTGATCCCCTGGTATTATGGTGAACGCCACAGCGGGAGCCGCTGCGCTGATCGTCGCCGTCACCTCGTCACCAGCAGAGACCGCCGCGATCGGCTCAGACAGAGGCAGGTTGGCGAGCGACTCGATGGCCTGGCACGCTGGACAGGTGTTGTCGGCGCGGATGATGGCCAGACCCCCGAAGTAGCCCTCGTCTCCGCTGGGGCGATCAACATAGCTCACGATAAGAAGGGCAACACGGCCATCGTCCCTGGCGACGAGGATTGCATCACGCAGCCATTTCGCCTGCTCGGTGACGCTTGTATCCTTGCCCCAGGCTAAGTACTCTGGCCAGGACGCCTCATACCCTTCGGCAGAGAGATACCCCAGCCCTGTGAAACACAGCGGGATGTCCTGCCCCTCAAAGGGGGCCGCCATACGCTCGATCATCGTCGGGAAGTAGCGGGTTGGGTAGTCGCCTCTCGGATCGCCTTTGGTCTGAGCCGGGCTGACGGCACCTTCGGTGTAGCACACCCCAATGCAGTCGGCGAAGTCAGCAGCTCCGGCTTCGGCCATTTGTTGGGCATACACGTCATCGTTGCAGCCCTGGTCGGTGCAGCCCGCCGCACCATAGAAGCCGGTTGGGTTCAGCGCGCCGGTAATCACCAACGTATCAGGGTTGGCCGCCTTGATGGCGTTGTAGGACTCAGCCAGCAGCCGCACGTAGTTAGCCCCGTTGACCTGACCAGCGGGCCATTCGCGGTCAATGTTCATCTGATTCCAGACCTCGATGCCGTCAGCGCCCAGCGCGGCGACCTCGCCTAGGAACGCGGCAAACGCCGGGGCATACTCGTCCCCCAAAGCGTCCATGTCTGCGGAACTGCCGGTGATGTTCAGTAAGACCTTGAGACCGGCCTGGTGCCCCTCCTTGATGAATTTGCTGATGGCCGTCAGATCGGCACCAGCCCGGAAACCAAACGTCTGTTTGACCCAGGTCATTCTGGCGACCTGCATCGCGCTGATGGTGTCCGCGTCTAAGGCCAATATATAGCCGCCCACAGGCAGCGGCATGTCTGTGTCATCCAACTCCGCGTCGCCCTGCGCGGAAACAAGAGAGGCGCTCAGAAGACACAGGCAGAAACAGGTGAGAAGTAGCTTATGTGTCATTCTTCATCCCCCATACTATTGGAAAGCGATTAAGCCTATTCTATCACAAGGAAAACCCCCGGAGGCGGATGTGCCCTCCGGGGGTGTTTTTCGTGTGCCAGAACGGAGCGCGTCCGCTACGCAACCGGGTAGGTGCGGTACTCCCTGACCGCCTCGTAGAGCGCCACCAGGTTCGCCTGCGGGACGCGCGACTGCACGTTGTGGATCGGGTTGAAGACGAAGCCGCCGCCCGGCCCGAAGATGCGCATCCGCTCGCGAACCTGGGCGCGAATCTGCTCCGGTGTGCCGAAGGGCAGCGTCTTCTGTGTGTCAATGCCACCGCCCCAGAACACGATCCGGTCGCCGAACTCGGCCTTGAGCCGCGCCGGGTCCATCTCCGCCGCGCCGGTCTGCACCGGGTTGAGCACGTCGAAGCCAGCGTCAATGAGGTCAGGTAGCAACTGATAGATCGAGCCGCACGAGTGGATCATGGACTTCCACGCCGTGTGCTGGTGAATCCAGTCGTTGACAGTCTTGTGGAAGGGCTTGAACAGGTTGCGGTAGGCGCGCAGCGAGATGAACAGGCCGTTCTGCGCGCCGAAGTCGGTGCCGGTGACGAAGGCGGCGGCTACGCGGTCGCCGACGACGGCGTGAATCTTCGCCAGGTTTTCCAGCGCGATCTCGCACTGGCGCTCGAAAATCTTGTACACGTGGTCGCGCCGCGCGACGGTGCTGACGTACCATTCCTCGATATCGCGGATGCCCTTCGGGTATTTCATCCAGGGCACGGGCACCAGGGCGATGTCGCCGAAGCCGGTGCCGCCGAAGTTGGCGAGGATGGCCTTGTCGGTTTGCTCGTACAGCCGTTTGGCTTCCGCCTCGAAGTAGGCTAGCTCCCCTGGCGTGATCGGCCCGAATTCTTCCAGGTTGTCCTCGACCTTGAGCGTATCGTCGTCAATGGGCGGCTGGCGCACGATGGTGTCGGAGTAGTAGCCGTCTTTGGGCATACGTCCGCTGGGCGGCGCGGACTTGTCGCCCTCCGGGTATTGCAGGATGTCCCCGTTCGGCTCCGGCTCCGTGTTGAAGCCGCCTGGGACGAGCATAGGCGTGCCGTCGTGCAGCGTCCAGGGCTTCCAGTCGCGCCGGTGGTAGCCGAAGAACGTCCTCGTGGACTCCAGGGGCACTACGTCGGCGCCAATCGCTTCGAGCAAGTCTATCCCGATCTCGCCGAGCATCTGGTACGGCTCGACCAGCTTGACCGGCGTGCCCGGCGCGTCCAGGCCGAGCGCCTGGCGCAGCAGGTACACCGAGCTGATCTGCATCCCGCTGGTGGCACACCCGCCCAGGTCTAGGGGCACCATGTCGGCTTCTTGATGGTTCAGGGCGCGCATGACGCGCTCGCGTGATGTTAACATTTTTCCCTCGCAAAGAGATTGTCGCCGGTCAATCCGGTCGCGCATGGCACGAGTGAGCTGCTGTTCATACTGCTGGCCTTGATCATAGTCTATTGCGCCGGGTGCGGCCAGTTGTGATCGGCAGAGCGGCGCTTGCCGACACTCACACGGTGCTCTCTGGTGCACGCCTTGTAGGGGCGGGTTTCGAAACCCGCCCCTACGGTTGGAGGGCGCTTCTACGCCGACGTGACCGCAGACCGTCCCGCCCGGCGGTTGGCGGCGAGGATGGCCCCCGCTGCTACGACCAGGAAGACGGCGGCGACGGAGAAGGCGTTCTTGATGGCGACACTGTCGGCCAGCGTGCCAAGCACCTGCGGGGTGATCAGGATCGCCAGGCCCGCCGCCAGGGTGATGCGGCTGCTGGCAGCGTCAGCTTGCTCGCGGGCGACGATGTCGCTGGCTGCGGAGAGCGTCAGCGGGAACAGGTTGGCGATGCCCAGCCCGGCCACGAATAGCCCGGCGATGTTGAGCGGGGCGGCGTTCGCCAGCCAGAAGGGGAGGAATCCGGCGGCGGCAACCGACACAGCGGCCAGCAGCAGAGGGCCGACGGGCATTCGCCGCGACAGGCGGCTGCCCAGGATGCGCCCCAGCAGATGCGCCGCGAAGAAGACGCTCATCAGCGTCGAGGCGTCCACTCTGCGCAGCCCGACGCTCGTCTCCAGGAAGTCCGGCCCCCAGAAGATCACGCACCATTCGACCGACACGCCGAGGAAAACGACCAGCCAGTACGCCCAGAACACGGCGGGCAGGCGTGCCGCGCGACCCGTCGCGGGAGAGAGAGACGGGCGCGCTGTGTGGGGCGGGATGGTCACCGCGTGGCTCCGCAGGGCGAGCGTCCCCCAGCCCAGGACGCCCAGGATCAGCGCCCCGCGCCAGCCGATTCCGGCGCGCTGCAGGCTGCCGACCAGCAGCGGCGCTAATCCGGCGGCAAGGCTGGCCCCGACGTTCGACTCGGTCAGGGCGACCGCGCGCCGCGCGCCGTGCCGGTCGGAGAGCGCCGCCTGCACCATGATCATCAGCAGCGTGCCGGGCGCGCCCATCAACAGGGCGCTGGGGATGGTCAGCGCCGGGTGATGCCCGGCCACGAACAGCAGCGAGCCGGCAGCCATGCCCGCCCCGCCGCCCCAGAACACGCGCCGCCGGCCCCAGCGCCGGACAAGCGCATCGCCCATGAGGCCCGCCAAGACCATACCCAGGGCGAAGGCGCTCAGGTGCAGCCCGCCAACGGTGTAGCTGAGGCGTAGCTCGTCGCGCAGGAAGGGCATCAACGGGCCGAGCGTGGCCTGCTGGTAGGCGAAGTAGGCCAGCATCAGGTAGGCGAGCCAGGTGAACCGGTCGCGTGCGAAGCGGGGGACGGGTGAGGTGTCCATCACGGAGCGGTGACGTGTTCGCCGGGGCTGCCTCAGGTGAGGGGCGGCGCGCTGTCGTCGGGGGAGGGGGCTGCTTTGCCGGTGGGGGCCACCAGGTAGGCCAGCCCCAGCACGATGATCCCGATTCCGGCGTACATCATCCCCTCGTTGCTGCGCTGATCTGCTTTGTCCTGGTTGCGCCGCTGAAGGGCCAGCCACAGCAGGTCTGTCTGGCTGGCGTCGCGCAGATCGGGCTGCATCTCACCTTCGACTTCAGTGGTCGGAAAGGCGGCAAGGAAGCGGTCCTTGCCTTCTTCGATGCGGTCAATCTCGCGCCGGGCGTCCACGTAATTGTAAGCGCCATAGGCCACCACCAGCACCCCGACCGCGCCCAATGCCCACATGACGGTGCGGCGCTGCTGGCGGTTGGCCCAGAAGGTGCGCAGAGTGGCGATCAGGCGTTGGATAGTCTGCATGGGTCTCCGTCCGTGTGCTAGTCCGTCCAGGCTGCGCCGCTAGTATAGTGCATGGCTTCGCCGCCCGCTACATTGCCCGCGTCTCCAAGGTGGTATACAATGGAACGCAGTATGGACTGTGATAGAGGATGTTCTTATAAGTCCTCAACGCTCTGACGTTGGTGTTCCAATTAGAATAGAATTGAGAGAGCGTTAAGGCATATACGATTTCCCTGCTTGACTTTTGTCGGGCACTTAGCCTAGAATGAACTTTAGTTGGTTGGAGCAACAAATAAACGGGGGCCTGACTCAAGCGGCCCCTTGCAACTGAAAGGAGGTGGTTCGGCACACGAGGAAAACAGTCCACTCCACACCGGACTGGCGGCGTCGGCGGTTACGCGCGCGCCGCAAAGCGTTTGAAGAACGTTACCCAATGAGTGTTTTCTAAGGAGCAGAGAACATGTCCAAGAAGCGGACGCTGGTAATTCTGATTCTGGTTGTCGGCATTCTGCTGTCGCTGGTTGGCGGCGCAGCGGCCCGCCAGGAGAAGCCTAAGTTCTTCCTGATCGCGCACGGTGGCCCCGGCAACGTCTTCTGGGTCACGGTCATGAAGGGTATGGCCGACGCCGCCGCTTTCCTCGATGTGGATGCGACCTGGCTGGGCGCGGACACGGCCTCCAACGAGGCGATGGTGGGCTTCTGGGATGACGCCCTGGCTGCCGATCCCGATGGCATCGGCACGACCGAGCCGGTCCCGGCCCTGATCGAGGACGCGGTCAAGCGTGCGGCTGCGGCGGGCATCCCCGTCATCGCCTTCAACACCCAGGACACCCGTCCTGAGGGCGAGCGCCTGCCGCACTGGTTCTACATCGGCACCAGCGAGTTCATCGCCGGCCAGGCGGTGGCTCGTGGCCTGCTGGCCGCCAAGCCCGACATTGCCACTGTGCTGTGCCCGATCCAGGAAGTGGGGCACATCGGTCTTGAGGCGCGCTGCAACGGCGTCGAGAGCATCATGGCCGAGCAGGGCATCCCGGTGGTGCGCTTCACGATCACCTACAACCTGTCGGAGTCGGCGGGTCTCATCGGGGACGCCTTCGCGGCTAACCCGGACGCTAACGCGATTGTGACGCTTGGCCCTGGCCCAGCGGAGTCGTTCTACGCCTATGCGTCTGAGAACAACGTGACGCCCGACCAGGTGATCCATGCCACGTTCGACACCAGCCCGGCGATCTTCGCGGCTATCGCGGATGGGCGGAGCCTGCTGTGCGTTGACCAGCAGCCCTACGTCCAGGGCTTTGAGACTGTCGTCTGGCTCTTCCTGGGCAGCCAATACCTGCTCAAGCCGGCCAACGACATCTTCACCGGTCCGAACATTGTGGACGCCAGCAATGTGGGCCGCGTGATCGAGCTGAACGCGGCGGGCTACCGCTAAACGTTCAGGGTTGAACCAACATCATGGGAGGGGCGTAGGCTCCTCCCATGTGCTAATATCGTGCCGTTGGGGGCACCAAAACAGTGTTGTGCGACCGCTCTGGTAGTGAGTCTTGCGTCAGGAGTCTTGAGCCAGCCTGGGGCCAGCTCACGGCTCACGACGCAAGGCTCAAAACCCATAGGATACGAATTTGATAATTGGTTTCTCCATAAGTTCATGAGGGGACGATAAGCTTTGGCCAGAGAAGTGAGTTTGACGCAGCGGAAAGGCGGCAGCCGGCTCCTTGCGTACTGGGAACACGGGCGTGAATCGTGGAGTCGCTTCCCAGAGTCGGGGGCGATTTTTGGCTTTGTGTCCGTCCTGCTCTTTTTCATCATCGCTACCTGGGTCAACACAGGCTGGCCGCCGCAGATTATTGATGGGCGCTCCATCGCCTCCGTTGTCACCAATGCCGCGTCGCAGGGCATCATCGCCGTTGGCGTGACCATGCTCATGATCTCCGGCGAGTTCGACCTGTCAGTCGGCTCGACGCTGGGCTTGAGCGCGCTCATGTTCATCATCGCCGCCAGCAGCGGCCCGGCGGGGCTGGTCAAGCTGATCCCCTTCGGCATTGGCGACCAGTTGGTGGACAACCTCGGCATCTCACGCGCTGGCATGAGCGGTCTGGCCTCTATTGCTGTCGCCCTGCTTACGGGGGCCACTCTCGGCTTGATCAACGGGCTGCTGCTGGTATCAACGCGCATCCCGTCCTTCATCGTCACGCTGGGCACGCTGTACATCTACCGCTCGATCATGCTCAGCATCATCCCCGGCGGCACCATCGCCCGCTACACGCGCGAGGAGATGGTGTGGAGCTTCTCCCCGCTGGTCATCATCGGGCTGGCTGTCCTGGTGGGGGTGCTGCTCTTAGTCCTGCTCTGGCCGGCGCTGCGCCGCGCCTATCAGCACGCCCAGGAGAATGGGGGAGCGGGCAAGCTTCTGCCGGCGCTGCGGCTGGTCGTCGTGGCGGCGGTGATGGCCGCCGTCGTGGTCGTCGGTGCGCTGATCATCATCAGCTATGGCGGTAACCTCAAGGACCCCGTCAAAGCGCCGTTCTTCGACATCATCAACGGCAACCTGGCCTTCATCAAGTATAACTTCCGCGCCGCGATCATCTGGTGGGGGCTGATTGCCGCCGTGTTCACCGTCGTGCTGACCAGCACGCGCTATGGCAACGCCGTCTTCGCGGCGGGCGGCAACTCCGAAGCGGCGCGCGCGCAGGGCGTCAACGTCCGCCGCGTCAAGGTGACCAACTTCGTCATCTCCGGCACGCTGGCCGCTGTGGCCGGCATCACCGAGGTGGGGCGCTTCAAGGTCGTCGAGCCGCTGCGTGGCACGGGCTACGAGCTGGACGTGATCGCCGCGACGGTCATCGGCGGCACGCTGCTGACCGGCGGCTACGGCAGCATCATCGGCACGGTGCTCGGCATTCTGATCGCCTTCATGCTCAAGACGGGCCTGGTGTTGATCGGTGTCCAGGCGGACTGGTTCCGTGGCGTGCTGGGCATCATCATGATCGCTGCCGTCGTCCTCAATACGAATATTAGAAGGCAAAGATGAACATGGCTGGCAACGGGAATGGAACCCCCCTGGTTTATATGGAGCGTATCACCCGGCGCTTTGGCCTGATTGCCGCGCTCGAAAACGTGCATTTCTCAGTTGATCGCGGCGAGATCGTCGGGCTGCTGGGTGATAACGGGGCTGGCAAGTCTACGCTGATCAAGGTGCTGACCGGCGTGCATCCGCCCACCGACGGGCAGATCTACTTTGACGGCCAGCCGGTGCGCATCACCTCGCCCAAAGTGGCGCGCGCGATGGGCATCGAGACCGTGTACCAAGACCTGGCCCTGGTCAACCTGATGAGCATCGCGCGCAACTTCTTCCTGGGCCGCGAGCCTACGCGCCGCCTGGGGCCGTTCATTCTCCTGGACAAAGACGATATGGGAGAGCAGACGGTGCATGCGCTGGGCGACATCGGCATCGAGATTCGCCGCCCGGAGGAAGAGGTGCTGCGCATGTCGGGTGGTGAGCGGCAGTCCGTCGCCATTGGCCGCGCCAAGTATTTCGGGTCGCAGGTGCTCATCCTCGACGAGCCAACCTCGGCGCTGTCGGTCGGCGAGACGCGCAAGGTGCTCAATTACACGAAGGAAGCGAAGAGGGCCGGCCTGGGCGTGATCTTCATCACCCACAACATCGGCCATGTCTACCAGGTCGCTGACCGCTTCACAATCATCAGTCACGGGCACAAGGTCGGCGATTTCCTGAAAGAAGAGGTCTCGCAGGAAGAGATCTCCAACATGATCATGGGCGGCCCCATCCCGGAGCGGCTGAGGGAGGTCGTCGAGGAGCGCGAGGCCGCGCTACTGCGCCTGTGCGACCGGATGGCCGACCGCGCTGCGCCGATCGCCGTCGCGCAGCAAGCCCGAACCCGCCGCCGCAACTGGATCATCGCTGCCGCCGTGCTCGCCGCCATCCTGATCATCGCTGGTTTGCTGGTGAGCGGTGGCGCGTTCAGCAGCCCTGAGCCGACGCCGACGATCACGCCCGTGCCGACGGTGGACATGGCCGCTCTGCCCCAGCCGGTCACCGACGCGATCAACCAGCTTCAGAACGACCCCGATCCGGGCAAGCGAGCGATTGCTGCTAAGATGCTGGGCGCGGACCGCTTCCGCGAGTACTCACTGGCGGCGGTCGAGCCGCTGATCGCGGCGCTGCAGGACGACGCGTTTGAGGTGCGTGCTGCCGCAGCCTGGGCCCTGGGCAAGATCGGCGATCCGCGCGCCATTGACCCGCTGCAAGAGCTGCTGCGTGACAACTACTCGCCCGTGCGCGACGCGGCAGCCGAGGCGCTGATGGCTGGCTTCGATATGTACTGCTCGGACGCCGAAGGCTGCAAGCCGAAGGGCGCGCTGCACTAGCGGGGTGTTGTTCGTAGAGAATCAGAAACGGGGCTGAACACCCCGTTTTCTTGTTCCATTGTCCCCAATCTTCGCGGGCGGGTCTCATCCCGTTAGGGGGCGACTCGTAGGGGATGGGGTTTGCAACCCCTCCCCCACGGCCCTGGGTCAGATGCACCTCTCGCGGCTTACCCCCCGCCCACCGGCGGGATGAGCATCACGCTGTCGGTCACCTGGATGGGCGTGTCCAGCCCGCCCAGGAAGTCAATGTGCCGCCCGTTGATCAGCACCTGCATGCCCTTGTTCAGGTCTTGCTGCGTGTCGAGCAGGCGCTCGGCCAGCGCGGGATTGGCCGCGCTGATGGCGTGCAGCAGCGCCCGCACGGTGGTGCCTGGCGCGCAGGGCACCGTCACCTCTTTGGTGCCGGCGGCGGCCCGCAGGCTGGCCGAGAGGCGGACAGTAACCATCTGCTCGCGCTGCGTTGTGCTCATCCAGGCGATCTCCCAGCGTTACCAGTTCTTGTACGAGTCGCTCATGCGCCGGTATTCGATCATCTCCTCGTTGAGATGCTTAGCGTGCAGGATGATGTCGCAGGCTTCTTCCAGGGCGTCCGTCCACTGGAAGGCTTCGTCGAGCGTTTGCCCGGTGGCGAAGCTGCCATGCCCGCGCAAGAAGACGATCTTGTATGATTGTAGCGCCTCGGCCAGCGTTTCGGCCATTTGCCTGGTGCCGGAAGCGAACTCGACTGAGACGACCGGCACCTTCTTGAGCAGGTACGATCCCTCGTTGTCAATGGGCACGATCTCGTCGCGCGACAGCGACAGGGCGATAGCCACGCGCGGGTGGGCGTGAACAACGGCCAGGGCCGGAGTCGCCTTGTAGATGGCGCGGTGCACGATTAGCTCGGTGGAGGCCAGGGCCACGCCGCTGTCGTTCTTCTCCAGGCCGGTCTCGATCAGGTCGTGGGGCTTCAGGCGGCCCAGCATGGCCCCGCGCCGCTTGATGATGATGCGGTCGCCGAACCGCACGCTGATGTTGCCCCCGTGCGACGACACCAGATTGTGCACATACATGTCCCGCCCAATGTCGCGGAACATCTCATAAACGCGCTCGTCAACCATGCAGCACCTCCACCGCCAACTCCGCCAGCTTCAGCTCCTCCAACTTGGCCAGCTTGGGCACGCCGTTTTCGTCCCAGCCCCGCCCGCGATAGTACTCAGCCAACATCGGCTCCAGATGGCTGACCCACCCGGCGCTGGCACCGGTCGCCGGCTCGCTGAGCAGGCGCGGGGGCAGCGTGTCGTCGGCGCGCGAAAAGCCCTCGCGCAGGTTATACAGCCGCTCCAGGTTCCAGATGCGCTCACCGGCGCGGATTAGCTCGCCGGTGGGGTAGCTGATCCCCGTCAGCGAGGTGAGGGCGCGGGCCAGGTACTCCTCAGCGACGGCGATGTTGACGAACTTGCAGGCTACCAGCGAGTCGAGGATGGCCGCGCTGTTCTGGTGCAGGGTGACGAAGCTGGCCTTGCCCTGCACCTGTAGGCGATCAATGAGCTTGGGCAGGCCGAGTACTTCCAGGCCGAGCATGTTGCCGCGCATGTGGCAGCCGCCGCGATTGCTGGTGGCATAGAGCAAGCCCTGGCCCTGCATCCCGCGCGGGTCGTAGGCGGGCATTTCCAGCTTCTTGACGGTCATCGAAAGCTCCGGCGCGCCGTGCTTCTCGGCCAGGCGGTAGCTGCCCTCGGCCAGCTCGTCGCCCAGCCCGCGCCGCAGAGCGATGTCTTCGAGCGTCTGGGTGAACAGGTCGGCGCGGCCAAAGCGCAGGTCGCTGGTCAGCAAGCCGCGCTCGGTCAGTTCCATCGCGCAGGCGATGGTCGAGCCGGCGGAAATGGTGTCCAGGCCCAGGTCGTTGCACAGGAAGTTGGCGTTGGTAATGGCCATCAGGTCGTCCACGCCGCAGGCCGCACCGAACGCCCAGGCGGTCTCGTACTCCGGGCCTTCGCCTTCGCCCAGGTCGGTCTTGCTGACGCGCGTGCAGCCAATGGGGCAGGCCCAGCAAGCCGCGTTCTTGACCAGGATGGTCTCGGTGATGGCCTCGCCGCTGATGGCGTCGGCCTGGTCGAAGTGCGTCTGCTGGAAGTTGCGGGTGGGCAGCGCGCCGATGGCGTTGATGATGTTCATCATCACCGCCGTGCCGAACTCCGGGAACGCCTGCGACGTGATGGGGTTCGCCTTGAGCATCTTCGTCGCCTCGTACTGCACGAAGCGGAAACGCTCCTTGTCGTCCATCTCCACGCGAAGGTCGCCCTCGACGACAATC
>JAXGOK010000019.1:0-76070 GCA_040767545.1 Aggregatilineaceae bacterium
TCGCTGTCCGAAGTCTCCGAAGCGTACTATGCCGGCGATTACCAGCGCGCCATAGACCAGGCTAACCGCATCCTCGCCGCCGATCCGGGCAACGTCCAGGCGCGCGAGTATCGCCAGAAAGCGGAAGATAACCTGCTGCGCGGCGTGGTGCCCGACCACCGCATTCCCTTCGACGCGCGCATCGCCTACAACCGCGCCAACTCGCTCGTGCGCGCTGGCAACTACGACGAGGCCGAGCGTCTCTACCGTGAGGCCCGCGACCTGGCCGCGCGCGCCGGAATTGGCAGTTGGCAGGATGTGGAGCAGGCGCTGCTCGACATCCAAGACCTGGCCCTGGCCCGCGAGCTTCTCGCCGAGGGCGACCGCCTGCTGGCCGCCGACGACTGGGAGACGGCGCTGCAAAAGTACGAGGGGGCGACGCGCGTCGTGCCCAACGATCCGCTCGCCCAGGAGCGCATCGAGCTGGTGCGCCGCGTCCGCCAGCAGTTCGACCAGGCGACCGTGCAGCTCAACATGAGCAGCGGCCCGCTGGCCGACCGCGCCCGCGAATTGCAGCAGTTGCTCAACACCCTGGCCGGGCTGCGCCAGTTACTGCCCGGCAGCGAGCGCCTTAAGAGCCTGACCCGCGAAGTCGAAGAGCGCATCGAGAACATCATCGCCCAGCTTTACAGCCAGGCCCAGGGCGCGCTCACACGCATGGACGCTGCGTCAGTTCTGGAGGAGCGGCTGCGCCTGACCACTGAGGCCGTGCGCTCGCTGGAAGCGGCAGCAGACCTCGCCCCGGCCAATGAGGACATTACCGGCCTGCTGCAACGAGCACGCCAGCGCGAAGCGGACATGGCCGAAGCCCGCCACCTCATCGAGCGCGCCTCGGCTCTTGTCGCCCAGAATTACGAGAACGAGCTAAGCCAGGCGCGCACCATGCTCGCCGGGCTGCGTGGTTATGCGCAAGACCCACGCTATCGCATGGTCGTCGCCGATCTGCTCGCCCGGCACCTGGAGCGCGCCGAGGCCGCCCTTGACGACCGCGATCCGGCGACTGCCCAGCGTTGGCTGGACACGGCCAAAGACGATCCTTTCCGCATCCTGGGCCGGCGCACCGACATCTTGCGCCTGGAAGCGGAAGTCCGCCAGATGCGGCGGCGGCAGTACGCCATTTACGCCGTCAGCGCGGTGATCATCCTGATCATTCTTGGCGCGGCGGCAGTGGCAACCGAACCCACCTGGCGACCGATCCTCGACCCGCCGACGCACACGCCCACCGCCACCGCCACGATCACGCCGACGCCCACCGATACGCCGACTGTCACGCCGACGCCTACCGCGACGGAGACACCCAGCATCACGCCGACGCACACCTGGACGCCCACACCGACCGACACGCCGACGCATACCTGGACGCCCACACCCAGCGATACGCCGACCCATACCTGGACACCAAGCATCACGCCCACGCCCAGCGACACGCCCACGCCGACCGACACGCCGACCTTGACCTGGACGCCGAGCATCACGCCCACGCCGAGCATCCTCTGTCTGGTCTTCGCCAGCAGCCAGGCGGTGAACGTGCGCGCCGAGCCTAGCCCGGTCGCTACGCGCATCTTCACGGTGGACTTGGGGCAGGCGCTGGAAGTGCTGGATCAGCAGCTTGGCCGCGACAACCAGCGTTGGTTCGAGGTGCGTTTCAAGGTGAGGCAGTCAACGATCACCGGGTGGGTGCGCGCCGATCTCGTGCAGGAAGTGCCCGACGCGCCCTGCCCCACGCTTGGGCCGGAGCCGCGCCAGTGAAGCCTTGCGGAAAGCAAAGCGGCCACACTCGTGTGAGCGTGGCCGCCTGGTGGGTCGTACAAGACTCGAACTTGTGACCTCGTCGATGTCAACGACGCGCTCTAGCCAACTGAGCTAACGACCCGACGTGCTCTTAGTATAGCCAGGCCGCGCCGTTTTGACAAGGGTCGGAAACCGATTTCGCCCGCGCTACGACTGCCTGACGCAGCGACGGCGATTTAATGAAGTCGGACGGCGACATGCTATAATTCGCCCGGCGGAAGGGTGTGTCTTGGGAGCGGGGCAGCCAGCACGTGCCCCGGTGGGGAGGTTTTCTGGCATCAGCAACCCGGAGCGGTGACAACCGATGCGCGAGACGATTCAGAATGCTCTGCCTTATATCACCGGCAGCCTTTTTGGGCTGGCGCTGCTGTTGATCCTCGTCTCGCTACGCCTGTTCCGCCGCAGCCGCACCGATGTTTTCTGGCGGCGGCGGCGCGAGGCCGGTCAGCGAGGCTGGAAGCTGTTCGTGCTCGCCTTCGGGCTGATCGTCTTCGGCAGCGTGTCCTGCGTGCTCACCCTGGCCGTTGGCGTCATCGGCGACAACGACTCCACCGCAACAAATACCCCGCCCGCGACCCAAGAAGTCGCGCTCAACGTGAACACGCCAGAGACACCCGGCTCCACGCCGCCGCCCCCGCTGGAGACGAACAGCGCCCCGGAGAACACGCCAGACGCCTTCGCGCTCACGCCGCCGCCCGCCACGGTGGTGTACGTCATCATCACAGAGACCCCTGCTTTCACGCCAACGGTCACGCCCTTCCCAACCTTCACGCCGCAAGTGCTGCCCGCCATCTCAAGCGTCACGCCGCACCCCGACGCCGTGCTGCGCATCGCGGCGCTCAGCGATCAGATTGACGCTTCACTGCGCCCGGTGAACCCGCGCACCACCTTCGCCGCCGGCACCAGGCGCATCTTCTTCTTCGTCGAGTTCAGCGCCATGACCGATGGCGTCCTGTGGCGGCGTGCCATCTACAAGGATGGCGAGCTATTCGACGACAACACCTACCTGTGGGGTCTGTCCGCCAGCGGCACGGGGCACTTCTTCTTCGGCCAGGACAGCGGGTTCGAGCCGGGCGACTATGAGATTCGCCTGTTCATCGGCGAAACCGATACCCCGGCCAGCGTGATGCCGTTCACCATCGTCCCTGAGTCTTAGCGGCTCTGGCGAGTCCATGCCCGTCCGTCTGCGCCCGACTACCCCGCGCGCCCGCACTGTCGCGGCGCTGATTGTGCTGCTGGCGCTGGCCGGGCTGGTACTGCGCCTGGGCCTGCTGATCCGCGCTGGCTGGCGCTACGATTACGACGAGGGGATGGTCGGCCTGCAAGTCCTGCGCATCCTGCGCGGTGAGCGCCCTGTCTTCCACCCTGGGCAGCCGTACCTGGCCGCGCTGGAGTCCTACCTCATCGCCCCGTTCTTTGCCGCGTTTGGGGCAAACGCCATCACGCTCAAGCTGGTTCCCTGGCTGCTTGCGGGAGTCTACACAGCGACAACCGGCTGGCTCGGCTGGCGCGCCTTCGACCGGCGGGTGGGCGCGCTGAGCGCGCTCCTGGCCGCGTGCGCCCCCGTGTATCTGCTTATTACTGGCATGAAAGCATGGGGGGCCACTGCCGAGACGCTGGCACTCGGCAACCTGAGCCTGATCGCCGCGTCCTATGTTGTGGACGAGCGGCAGCGCCCCGCAGTCCGCGCGCGCGCCCTGATCCTGCTGGGTTTTCTCGGTGGGGTCGCCTTCTGGGTGTCGTGGCTGATTGTCTTCTACGCGCTTCCCATCGCGGCAGTGCTCGCCTGGCGCGGGCTGGGCACGTCACGCTGCGCGCGGTGGGCCGCAGGGCTGGCCTTCGCCCTGGGCAGCGCTCCCCTGTGGGGCTACAACCTGGGCCACGACTGGGCCACCTTCCGCTACCTGCTGCGCTCGCAGGGCGACACCTGGAGCAATCTGCGCCCGGTGCTGGATCATCTGACCTACGATCTCGCCCCGCGCCTGGTCAGCGGCGACCCGCGCTGGCACATCCTGAGCTGGAACGCCGTGTGGTGGCTCCAAATCGTCTACGAGGGCGGTTTGATCGGGCTGGCACTGTGGGCATGGCGCGGCCCCTGGTCGCGCGCGCGCCGTCCCGCCCGCGCGCTGCTGGCCCTGTTCGCGCTCGCCCTGCCGCCGATCTACGTGCTCAGCGGTTATGGCAACCATGCCCTCAACGAGTTCGGCTTCGACGCGACCGGGCGCTACGTGCTGATGCTGCACAGCGTCCTGCCCATCGGCGCGGCGGCGCTGGCCGTCTGGCTGGCCCGGCGCGGCCCCTTCGCCAGGCTCGCGGCGGCGGCTGTGCTAACATCGGTGATCAGCCTGAACCTGCTCGGCAGCCTGCGCACCGACCCCGTGACTGGCTTTGCCTCGCCCTACTACACCCGCCAGCCGGAAACGCTCGACCCGCTGATCGCCCTGCTCGACGAGGAAGGCATCCGCCATGTGTGGACTGACGTGGGCATCGCCCATGTGCTGATGTTCGAGACAGGGGAGCGCATCCTGGCGGCGGACTGGTACGACATCTACGGGGCGCGGGGATTGGTGCGCTTCCCGGAAGTGCCGCAGCGCATCTACGAGGCTGAGCATGTGGCCTTTGTGGAAGTCGTGCTGCCCGACCAGCGCTTTACGCGCTTTGAGCAGGCCTTCCGCGACGCAGGAATACCCTACCGCCGCGTCCGTGTGACGCCCGATCTGCTGGTGATCATCCCGCGCGAGCGCATTGACCCCGCCCTGGTCGGCGACGGCCTGGGCTACCAGTTCTAGAGGGGTAGTTGGTGATTGGTTCTTGGTTGTTGGTGGTGGCAGTTGTCGGAAGGCCCCTCCCCCCGGCAAGGCCAGGGGAAGGGGAAGTGGCCTGCCAGAGTCCCCCCTCTCAAGCTCGGCTGGAGAGATACGGTGTTGGTTGTCAAGTGGGAATAGGCACCGCTTGATGAGAGGGGGTGTTGTAGTACGGATCAAAGTCGCGCTCCTTCACCACGACGGCCCACGCAATGTGGACGAGTTTGCGCGCGGCAGCAACACGGGCCACTTTATTGGGCTTGCCGCGCGCGAGGAGGCGGTCATAGAGAGCTTTGACCGGCGGGGTGTGGCGAGCGGCGGATAAGGCGGCCATATAGAGCATGGTGCGCAGCTGGGCGTGACCGGTTCGCCCGGTTGAGCGTGTGGCGCGTAGGGAGGAGCCAGAGTGGCGCGGATAGGGCACCAGGCCGGCGTAGGCAGCAGCTTGTTCCGGCGTGTCGCAAAAGGCGAAACACTGGGTGGCGACCAAGAGCCAGGCGGTGACAATCGGGCCAAACCCCTTGATCGTCTGCAAGCGCCGGGCAGCCTCCCGCCAGGGATGGTCACCCGCCAGCAGGGTTTTCAACTCGGCTTCAAGGGCTTTGATCTGGCCAGTGAGGTACGCCAGGTGCTGGCGCTGGCGCTGGATGATTGCCGCGTCCGCATGGGGGTGATGGCGCAGGGCATGCAGGTGGTTGCGTTCCTGGGTGCGTATCTTCACCAAGTCCTGGCGATAGGCCAGGCGCTGCTGGAGGTGATAGTAGATGGCGGGCGGTGGCGTCCAGGGCGTAGGCTGCATGTGCTGCGCGTAGGCAGCCAACAACCGCGCATCAATGGCGTCGGTTTTGGCGTGTTGCAGGTGCAGCTGAGCAAAGCGACGGGCTTGCAGCGGGTTGATCACCCCCACCTGAAACCCCTGGCGGTGCAGGGCGTCGGCCAGCGCCAGCCAGTAGACCCCCGTGGCTTCCATGACCACCAACGTCTCAGCAGGAGTCGCTTGGCGACGCAGCTGCTGCATCAGACGGGTGTAATCGCTCTGCTGCTGCTTGATCTCCAGCGCCTGCCATTCCCCTCTGTCGGGCACCTGCCAGGCTACCGCGGCGCTTTGGGCCGCAATGTCAATGCCCACATAGAGTGTGTACGTCATCTCGCCCTCTCCCTGGTGCTTTGGATATACTCTGCCCTGCGGGACAGGCTCCCCCTCACCTCATGGATACGTGGTCTGGGCCACTGGATACGGTTCAGGGTGGGCTTGTCCTTCACTGGCGGGGCACTCTCTCTCCAACACAGTCAACGCTGTCAGGGGGACAAACGTGCTCTCCGCCAGGGCAGGCTCAGACTGCCTATTCTACCGTCTGAGCCTGCCTTTAATATATGAGGGGAGAGGCCTGTAGGGGCGGGTTTGCAAACCCGCCCCTACGCCAGACGCAGCAGAGCAACATTCTTGCCTGACGCGCCTTGTCTACACCCTGGCGTTCGTGCTGGCTGTGATCTCAGGGCGAGGCGATCACCGGCACGGCAGCCAGGTCACCGCTCACCGCCACCAGCTCGGCGAAGACCCAGCCCGTGCCGCCGGACAATGAGACGGCCAGCCAGGTATTATCCGCACTGCGGCCCGTCACCGGCACCTGCGCGCCCTGGGCCAGCACGCCGACCACCTCGTAGCCCGTTCCTGGCCCCGCCCGCACGTTGAGCTCAGCCACGACGATCTGCGCCAGCGGCCCCTGCCCGGCATCTGGTGTTGGCAGGTCAGTGGGCACAGCGTCCGGCGTCGCTCCGCCGCCATCGGGGGCGCTGGTCGGGACAGCGCCCGGCGCGTCAGTGACCTGCACCGAGACATCCTGCACACCCAGCAGCGATCCATCCGCGCGGAACGCTTCCACCGTCAGCAGGTGACGGCGCTTGTCCACAGCCGTCCAGTCGGCGCGCGCGAACAGCGAAGGCACGCCCGCCGGATTCTCTGCCGCCACCTCGCCGACGACAATATCATCCATGCGAAACGTGATCCGGGCGACGCCAGCGCCCATGTCCTGGGCAATCGCGTAAAGGGCTACGCGCGTCCCTTCAGCGTAAACGCTGCCGTTGACCGGTGCCAGAGCCACGACAAGCGGCGCACGTTCCAAGCGCTGCTGCTCCTCATCCACTGGCGTAGTGCTCAGACTGCACGCCAGGATCGCCCCAACAAGCGCCAGCCAGACCAGTCCCAGAGGCCACTGCCCTCGCCAATGGTTCATCGCTCGCTCCTCAAAGCTTCCCGTCCGTCCGTCTCGCCGAGAAATAGCCCGCGCACAGCGGGGTTTTCTGGATCGGGATAGCCGAACCGCTCGATCAGCGTGCCGAGCGAAAACTCGTTGACGCTGCGCGTGCCGAGCAGCAGCTCTTGCAGCACAATATCCACGACCAGCAACATCCGTCCCAGGTACAGGTATTGGCTGCGCAGCGCCGTGAATAGCGTAGCAAATACCCGCTCGCGTAGCTCGTCGTTGAGGATGCCGCTGCCCGGCCAGCCGACCAGCCACTCATACTGGTAAGCACCCATGGAGAGCACATCGCCGCGCAGCCGCACAAGCTGGTCAATGGCTGCCTTGCGCGCCGATGCATCCACCAGCCGCCCCGTCTCGCGGAAGGGGACGTTGCTCAGCGAGCGGCACAAGGTGCCCGGCTGCGCGGCGCTCACCAGCCGCCCCAGCCCCTTGTGGCGGAACGCCAGCGCGCGGGCCAGCGCGTCAAGGCTCTGCCGGTAATACGCCACCAGGTACGGCTGGTCGGCGTGCCGGTCTATGCGCCAGGCCAGTGACAGAAAGTCGCTGAAATCCAGTGGAAGCTGTGGCGGACTCAGCGGGCTGTACGGCGAGGTAAGCTGGCTGACACGCTGCATGTCGTCGTTGCGCTTCATACGCTCTATCCCATGCGGTGCCGCCCGCGCGCAATGTTGATCATGTCCACCAACATGCCGTAAGCTGTGGTCGTCGGGTCGGTATCGCCTTCGATCAGCGTTAGCTCGTGCAGCGTGTCAGTCTCGAAAGTGACCGCGCTGCTCGTCCGGCTGACCTGGCTGAGCGGGTCGGAGAGCGAGAGCCGCACCGGACGCACGCTGGCCCGCACAGAGTCCCCCTCGCGCACTGCCTCGCACAGCAGCTTGATGCGCTCGCCCGCCATCACAGCAGCCTGGGCCTCGGCGACGGTGATGCCCGTGATCCCCATCCTGTCCACATCGGCGGGGCGCAGGTCGGCGCCCATCAGCACATTAGCCAGCACGACGATCTTCACCGTCGCGTCCCAGCCCTCCAGGTCGGTGGAAGGGTCGGCTTCGGCCACGCCGAGGGCCTGGGCTTGCGCCACCGCCTCGTCAAAGGGGATGCCCTCCTCCAGCCGCGTCAGAATGAGGTTGGTCGTGCTGTTGAGCACGCCGCGCACGCGTTGGATCGTCGTCGCCAGCAGCGCCTCGCGCCCGATGCCATGCACCGGCGCGCCGTCCATAACCGTGCTCTCGAAGAAGAAGCCGACCCCGCGCTCCTCGGCCAGCGCCTTTAGCTCGCGGTAGGCAAAGGCGACCGGCCCCTTGTTCGCCGTGACCAGGTGACAGCCCTTGCCCAGCGCCGCGCGCGCGTAATCCGTCGCCGGCTGGCCTGTGCGCGGGTTGAGCCACGTCGCCTCCATCACCAGGTCGGCGGGGCAGGCGTCAATGAGAGCCAGCGTGTCAGCTAGCGGCGGCCCGGCGTGCAGCGCATCCAGCGCCGCGCCACGCTCGACCAGGGCCAGCGCCGCCGCCAGGTCCAGCCTGTCTGCGTTGATCGCCCGCCCGCGCGATTGCGTAGCGATGCCTGTGACCGTGAACGTCAGCCCGTAGTCGTCGCGCAGGACATCCGCCTTGCGCAGCAGCAACTGCGCCAGCGCGCGCCCTACGTTGCCAAAGCCCAGCATGGCAATTCGCATGTGCATCACGCAACACTCCTTCAGGGTGCCACCTCACCCGGCGCACGAGCCCCCGGCCCCCTACCGGATACACGGGCCATTATACTCGATTCGCGCCGCGCGTCACGCTAGCCGTCCCTGGGTAGTGTATCGAATTCGGTTGAAATGGAGTGGGGGCTGGCTGCCGTGTGGCCCCCCATCCCCCAACCCCTTCCCCCGCGCTGCGCGGAGGGAAGGGGAGCAAGCCCGCCGCTTTTCTCCCTTCCCCCACGAGGGGAAGGGCCGGGGATGGGGGGCCATCCCTGTGTGACGAGTTTCAACCGACAAGGATACACCCCCCGTCCCTGCGGGTCTTGGCAGAACGCCAGTTCGTGCTATCATGGCAATGGACAGACTGCCTCCGCAACCTTGCCGCTGCTCTGCCCGTAGTACAGGATAGGATTTCTGCCCGCTCGTGAACCGAGGAGACGATCCTCATGCGCGCACTCAAGCTGCTGCTGACTCTGGCGCTGGCGCTGGTGGTTGCCGCCTGCGGCGGCAGTGACGCTACCCCAGAGCCGACGCCCGACCCGCAGGCGCTGCTGGCCGAGGGTGTCACCCAGCTTCAGGACGCCACGTCATTCAAGTACGAGATTGACGTGAGCGGCTACCGCGTCAACGTTCCCATCGAAGGACTCGACCTTTCTGAGGATTCGGGCGTATCGTTCAAGTACGCCAGCGGGACGTTCCAGGTTCCTGACCGGCTGAGCGCGCGCGTGCAGTTCCGGCTGGGCGTGCTGAGCACGACCGCCGAGCTAGTCGCCCTGGGTGACACGCAGTACTTTCGCGGCGAGCTGCTCACCGGCAACCGCTGGCTGCAAGCCGACTTCATCCCCGGCTTCCTTCCTTCCTCGCTGGTAGCGCAGCCCGGCGGCGTCCCCCACACGCTCTCCACCATCCGCGATCTGGCCCTGGTCGGGCGCAAAGACCTGGACGGCCTGAGCGCCTACCAGTTGCGCGGGCGCGTCGAGGCCGGGCGCATCTTCTCGCTGACGCTGGGCCTCAGCCGGGCCACAGCCGGTCTGCTGGACATTGACGTATTCATCCAGGCGCAGAACAGGCGCGTCGTGCGCATCTCGCTGGTCGAGCCACCGCCGGACTGGGCAGCGGACAGCGAGCCGACCACCTGGCAGATCAACATCTCCGAGTACAACGCGCCGGTCGCCATCACCGCACCCGACACGGACGGCGGCACTTCATGATCGCACGCCCCGCCGCGCAGCGAGCGCCCTGGCTGGTGCTGGCTATTGTCAGCCTGCCGGTCTTCATCGGCGCGCTCGACCTGACGATCATCTCCGCCGTGCTGCCCGAAGTGATCGTCAGCCTCGATCTGCCGGTCAAGGAGTATCTTGACCAGGCATCGTGGGCAGTCAGCGGCTACCTGCTCGCCTACGCGATCAGCATGACCTTCGCCGGGCGGCTGTCCGACCTGTTCGGACGGCGCGCGGTCTACATTACCTGCCTGCTGATCTTCATGGCAGGGTCGTATCTGGTCACCACCTACGACAGCCCGGCGCTCAACAGCGCGGTCGCCCGTTTCTACCGCCAGGTGCTGAACGAGCAGCCGCCGCGCCTGGAAGAACGCTACCTGCACCTGGTGATCTTCGGGCGCGTGGTGCAGGCATTCGGCGCGGGCGCGATGGTGCCGGTGACGATTGCCCTGGCCGGAGACCTGTTCCCGCCCGAACGTCGCGCCCGTCCAGTGGGCGTCGTGGGCGCGGTGGACACGCTCGGCTGGGTGCTCGGCCACCTTTACGGCGGGGTGATGGTGCGCCTGTTCGGGCAGCACGGCGACGCCGTTGTAGACGCTTTCGCCAGGCTAGGGCTATCCGTCGCCAAGCCCTCGTGGGAGACGCTATTCCTGCTCAACATCCCCATCAGCGCCCTGGCCCTGGCCGGTGCATGGTGGGCCTTGCGCGGCATGCACCGCCCGCGCCGGGCCAGGCGTTTCGATGTGCTTGGCACGCTGTTCCTCACCCTGGCGCTGATCGGACTGAGCCTGGGCCTGGGCACCAGTCCCGAAACCGCCAGCACCGCCGGGAGCTTCGAAGACCTGGAGCGTACCGCATCGCATTACGGCCCTGCCCTCCTGATCGGCGCGGCCCTCGCGTTCCTGCTCTTCCTGCTCGTCGAGACGCGCGTCTCGCACCCGCTGATCCGCCTGGGCATGTTCCGCAGCCGCAATGTCTCCGCCTCGTCCGTCACCAACTTCCTGGTGGGCTTCTGCCTGGCGATCGGGCTGGTCAGCGCCCCGCTGCTGGTCAACTTCCGCATGGACAGCCCGACGAGCAAGGACGTGCAGCACGCCGCCTACACCGCCGGGCTGCTGCTGTCCGGCCTGACTGTGCCAATGGCCCTGGCCGCGATCCCTGGCGGCTGGCTGAGCGAGCGCTTCGGCTACCGGCTGCCGACGGCGCTGGGCCTGCTCGTCGCCGGAATCGGGTTTGCGCTCACCGGCGCGACGTGGCAGAGCGACACGTCCTACTGGCTGATGGGCGCACAGATGGCTATCATCGGCGCCGGCCTGGGCCTGACGATCTCGCCGGTGGGCACTGCCGTGCTCAACGACGTGACGGAGAGCGAGCGCGGCATCGCAGCGGCGCTGATCCTGGTTCTGCGTCTGGTGGGCATGACTGTCGCCATCTCGTCGCTGACCATCTACGCGCTCGACCGCTTCGATGTGCTCGTTGCCGAGCGCATGGCAAGCACCGCCGCTGACCTCGAAGAGACGATTCTCGCCTCACAAACCGCCAGCCTCGAAGCCGCAGTGGATGCCATCTGCGAGCTTCAGTTCATCGGGGCTGCTGCCGCCCTGATCGCCCTCGCCGCCGCCCTGCTGATGCGCGGGGGCCGCGCCACGCGCGAGCGCGCTCCGCTGGCCTGAGCGCGCCTTCCACGCAGTGAGCGTCATCTTTGGCGTGGGCTGGCGATCTTGAGGGTTTCGCTGCGTGATTTGTAGGGGCGGGTTTGCAAACCCGCCCTACGCGTCTTCCCCACGCGTCCGCACCTGCCGAATGAGCGGGATTCCTCAATCCCCCCTCCAGCCGAGCTAGAGGGGGGACGATCTGATAAGCGATTCTCCCCTTCCCCTAGCTATGCTGGGGAAGGGGTGGGGGATAGGGGCGTTCTGGCAATCGCCCAACAACTTGTTCGTGGACCCTACGCGAGATGTACCCTTGCCCCAGCTTGTGACCGATTCGCAACGCTCCTATAATAGGCCGCATGGCGCGCCGAGAACGGGGCGCTACGGGGACAAATACCACCATGACCAACTCGCCGACGATCCACGTGCTCGCCGCCGTCCCGCGTGAGTCGCTGGCCCGCTACCGCGACCACTTCGCCAGCGAGCCACAGATCGCCCTGGCACTTGTCACCCGCCAGCGGGAGGCGGTTAAGCACCTGGACGACCCGCAGACGCGCACCGACGTGCTGGTGCTGGACGCGCGGCTTGGCAGTGCGTTCGAGTTCGTCAAAGAGTTGCGCCAGACCTACCCCCGTCTGCTCATCGTTCTCGTAGACGAGGATGCCGACTTCGGCTTGCCCGGCCAGGCGGACGAGATTTCCGTCGAGCCCTTCGCCGGAGAGGACTTGCTGCTCAGGATCAAGCGGCTGGCCGAAGGACGACGACTGGAGACGCTGCGCGCCGACACGCTGCCGCCGGTACGCCGGTTCGCCAAGTCGCTGATCCGGGCGCGCACGCCGGCGGCCATGATCCGGGCAGCGGTCGAGGCAATCCACGACCTGGACTACGACTACGTGGCGTTCTTCAGCAGAGACCCGGCGGCTCCCGGCCAGCTAACCCTGTGCGCGCAGATCGGCCCGCCAGACCTGACCGGCAGCGCGCCGCAGCAGCAGTCCCAGGACGGCACGCTGGTCGGCTGGGTGGCGCAGACCGGGCAAAGCCGCACCGTCGGCCCGGAAGACCGCCCGAACCATCCTTTCGTCCAGAGCGGACACTTGCAGGCCGGCGTCTGCGTGCCCGTTGGGGCGGCGCTGCGCTTCGGAGCCTTGCTGGCCTGCCGCGCCCAGCCCAACAGCATCACCCAGAAGCACGTCATGCTGCTGGAACTGGTCAGCGCGCAGCTTGCGACGGCGCTGGCCAAGCACGACCGGGCCTGAGGAGGCCCGTCCGACAACGAGGAGCGTATCAGCGCAAATGACGGTACAGGTCGGCAATGCACACGGCAAGCCAGGGCAGATCGTCTACGGGACGTTCGAGGCACTGCCGCTGCCCACCGGCGGGTCGGAATTCTTCCCGGTTATCATCGCCCAGGGGTACGAAGCGGCGGAGCCGGTGATGTGGCTGACGGCCAACATTCACGGCGGTGAGTACGACGGCATCGCCGTCATCCACCATCTGATCACCCCGGAATTGCTGCCCCATCTGCGCGGGACGCTCATCGCCATCCCCACGCTCAGTCCGGCGGGACTGCGCACAGGCGAGCGCAGCCCCTACTACCTGGGCGGCAAAGACCCCAATCGCCTGTTTCCCGGCCTGTCGTCGCCTGACGCCGACTATCCCAACCATTTCGCTCCTGCCCTGGAACAAGCCTACAGCCGCCTGTTCGAGCGCATCAGCGCCACTGCCAACTACCTGATTGACCTGCACGATTTCGGCATCCGCTCGATCCCGTTCGCCTTCCGCGACCCCGTGTTCTACACCGGCGCGGCGGACAAGCCAGTAGCGGAGAAGCTCCAGCAGAAGGTGGGTCACATGCTCGACGCGCTGGGCCTGACCGTGGTCAACGAGTTCGCGTCGGCACGCTACATGGAGCTAGACCTACATCGCTCGGTCAGCGGCGCGGCGCTCAACCGGGCGCGCATCCCGGCGATCACCATCGAGATTGGCGGGCAGAAGGCAGTCAACACCAACTATGTGCAGGCAGTAGTGGTCGGTGTGCGCAACATCATGCGCTGGGCAGGGATGTTACCCGGCCCGCCGGAGCCGCTGCCGGATGTCCCGATCATCAGGCCCGGTTACCCTGTGCGGCGCACGATCCATCCGCGCGTGCCGCAAGCCTGCATCGTCCACCACCTTGTCCAGCCCGGCGACTTGCTGGCCCCTGGCGATCCGGTCGCGCGGATGGTGGACATCTACGGGCGCGCCATCGGCCCGGATAGCGGGCTGCTGCGCACCAAGTTTGAGGGGTTCGTGCTCGGCCTGTTCCCCGGCATGGCTTTCTACCCCAACGATGCCATCCTCGGCCTGGCCATCCGCGATCAGAGCGAGCTGGTCGTGAAGGCTCCACAACTCTGACAGCCCCCGCCCCTTACACAGGGGCACAAAAAAGCCGCCAGGGTCGTGTCCCTGGCGGCCAGTTCTTCCGCGCTGAATGCTTGCTACTCACCTGCCCCCGCGAGTCGCTCGGCGTATTGGCGCTTGTAGTATTCCAGGTATTCCCCGGTCTTGATCTTGCGCCACCACCACTCATTGGCCTGGTACCAGCGCACCGTCTCCGCCATCGCCTCTTCGAACGTGTGTTGCGGCGTCCAGCCTAGCTCGGCGCTGATCTTGTCGTTGGTTAGCGCGTAGCGGCGATCATGGCCGGGCCGGTCGGCCACGTAGCGGATCAGGCTCTCCGGCTTGCCGAGCGCCTTCAGAATGAAGCGCGTGACTTCGATGTTGTGTAGCTCGTGCTCCCCGCCGACGTTGTAGATCGCGCCGGGCGCGCCCCGGTGCAGCACGGCGTCAATGGCGTCACAGTGATCGTCCACGTACAGCCAGTCGCGCACCTGCATCCCGTCGCCATAGAGCGGTAGCGGGCGGTCGTCCAGCGCCTCGGTGATGAAGAGCGGAGCCAGCTTTTCCGGGTACTGGTACGGCCCGAAGGTATTGCTGCCGCGCGTGACTGTCGTGTGCAGGCCGTAGGTCACGTTGTAGGCGCGCAGCATCATCTCGCCGCCCGCCTTGCTGGCCGCGTAGGGGCTGTTCGGCTCCAGCAGATCGCCCTCGCGGAAGAAGCCCTCGGCGATGGACCCGTAGACCTCGTCCGTGCTCACATGGTGCACACGCTGCACCCCCACCTCCCGCGCCACGTCAAGCAGCACGTACAGACCGACGACATCGGTCTGGATGAAGGCGTCCGGCTCCAGGATCGAGCGATCCACGTGCGTCTCGGCGGCGAAGTTGACCACCGCATCCACGCTGTAGGTTTCCATCACCCGCTGCACGGTCTCGCGGTGAGCGATGTCCCCGCGCTCGAAGCGGTAGTTGGGCGCGTCGTGAACTGGCAGCAAGTTGTCCAGGTTGCCGGCATAGGTCAGCTTGTCGAGCACGACGACTGTGTAATCCGGGTACTTCTCGACCGTGCGCCGCACAAACGCGCTGCCGATGAAGCCCGCGCCGCCGGTGACCAGAATCGTCTTCATTGTGCAATTCTCCTCTCAGAGGGATCGGGCGCAGCTTCCGCGCCCGGCACCGACAGCACGAAGCGGTGGATCGCGTGGCCGACTCCATCCTCGTCGTTGCTGCCGGTGACGTAGTCCGCTGCCGCCCGCACCTCTTCCGGCGCATGGCGCATGGCCACGCCGATTCCGGCGCGGCGGATCATATCCACGTCGTTGCAGTTGTCGCCCAGGCAGAGCGCGTCGCGGACATCCAGACCGAGGTGCTCGACCAAGTGAGCCAGCGCCGTGCCTTTGGTCACCCCGGTGGGCATGACTTCCACGACCGAGGCCAGGCCGGAGCGCACGACCTGCGCCCGCCCGTCAAAGGCGTGCCACAGGTCATCGAAGAAGCGGCTCACCAGGTCGTGATCCTGGTGCATCAGCACCATCTTGAAGGGGCGATTGCGCCCGCGCAGTTCAGCCGTCCAATCGTCCACCAGGTCGGGCAGCGGCTCGTGGTGCTCAAGTAGCTCCGCGACATTCGCATCATGGACGGTCGCCAGCAGCCCATAGGCCGCGTAGATCACCGGCGTGAAGCCGCGCGCCTCGGCCATGCCAATCGCCTCCAGCGCGTAGTCCAGCGGGATCGGGTCTTCGTAGACCAGCGACCCGTCCGGGGCGAAGACCTGCGTGCCGTTGCCGCAAATGAGCGGGATGCTGATCCCAAACTGCTCGATCAGCGCGACCGTTGACGGGAACGTCTTGCCGGTTGCCACCGTGAACAGCACGCCGCGCGCCTGGGCTGCGCGGACAGCCGCCTCAGTGAAGGGCGAGACAACATGATCGGAGTTGAGCAGCGTGCCGTCCAGGTCGGCGACGATGAGACGTACAGGAGTCATCAGCGCCCAAGCCCGCTACAGCAGTCCCAAGCGGCTGTGATCGCCCAGGTGCATCTTGATCGCTTTGGGACGCAGCGCGTTCACGGTGACCTCGGCGTGACGCCCGATCAGGCTGTCCTGGATGCGCGTCGGGATGTCGCGGATGGCGCTGTGCTCCAGCACGATGCTGCGCTCGATCTCGCTGTTCTCAATCACCACGTTGTGGTAGATGCTGGAGAACGGCCCTACGTAGCTGTTGACGATGCGCGTGTCGCGCCCGATGATCGCCGGCCCGCGTATCACGCTGTTGATGATCTCCGCCCCATCCTCGACGGTGACGCGCGTATCCACCTCGGATGCAGCATCCACGCGCCCGCGAATCTCCGGCGTCAGCTCCTCCAGGACGAGGCTGTTGGCGGTGAGCATGTCGCCGGGCCGCCCGGTGTCAATCCACCAGCCGCGATGAATGTGCGGGTAGACCACGTAGTTGTGCTCGACCAGCCATTGGATCGCATCGGTGATCTCAAGCTCGCCGCGAAACGACGGCTTGATCGCGTCCGCCGCCTCGAAGATGTGGTGATCGAACATGTAGATGCCGACCAGGGCCAGGTTCGACGGCGGGTCTTTCGGCTTCTCAATTAGCTCGACGATGCGCCCTTCCCCGTTCAGCCGGGCGACGCCGTACTGCTCCGGCACCTCGACCTCGGTCAGCACGATCTGGCTGTTCCACTCGTGGTGCTCGGCGAACTCAGCGATGAGCGGGCTGATGCCGCCCTGGATGACGTTGTCGCCCAGGAACATGACGAAACGGTCGTCGCCCAGGAAGTCGCGCGAAATCTTCACGGCGTGGGCCAGGCCCAGCGGCGCGTCCTGCGGGATGTAGGTCACGCGCACGCCGAACTGCGCGCCATCCTGCACCGCCTCGCGAATCTCCGGCCCGGTGTCGCCGATGACGATACCGATCTCCTCCACGCCGGCATCCCGAATCGCCTCGATCACGCGGAAGAGCACCGGCTTGTTGGCCACCGGAATCAACTGCTTGGCTCGCGTATAGGTCAGCGGATACAGGCGCGTGCCCTTGCCGCCACTCAGGATCAATCCCTTCACTGCCACCTATCCCCTTTGTGTCTGGCCTTCTCAGCGTAGGGGCGCTGCTCTGCCGCGCCCCCGGTTTACCTCACCCCCAGCCTCGCTCCGCTCGGCTTGTCCCCTCTCCACGCGTGGAGAGGGGGCAGTGAGGCGCGTCAGCGCCGAGCGGGGGTGAGGTCCGTAGGGACGTATTGCGATACGCCCCTACGCGGTTGCCTATTTCCGGGCGTAGTACCCGCTCACGGCGCTGTCGCGCGGCGCGTTGATCAGCACCGCCCCCAGGATGTTCACATTCACGCGCTGTAGCTCGTCCCTGGCGCGGGCCGCATGGTCGCGGCGCGACGCCCCGGCCCGCAGCACGAGCAGCAGGCCGTCGAGCTTGTGCCCAAGCACGGCAGCGTCACTCACAGCCAGCACCGGCGGCGCATCGAACAGCACGTAATCCGCGCGCTCGCGCAGCGCAGCGATCACCTCGTCCATGCGCCGCGATCCCACCAGGTCGGCAGGATTGGGCGGCAGCGGCCCGCTGGTCAGCACGTCGAGATTGTCCACGCCCACCGCCTGCAATGGTGGATCGGCCAGGGCCGCATTGTCGAGCAGCATGGTTGTCAGGCCGCGCTCGTTGCCCAGCCCCCATAGCGCGTGCTGGGCGGGCTTGCGCAGGTCACAGTCCACCGCCACCGTGCGGTGCCCTGCCTGGGCAAGCGTCACCGCCAGGTTCGCCAATGCCGCGCTCGCCCCCTCGCCGGGCACCGCCGAGGTGATGACCAGGGCGCTGGCCTGGCGGTCAATGCCGTAGAACATCAGGTTCGTGCGCAGCGTCCGGTAGGCTTCGGCGGCGGGCGCGTGCGGGTCAGTCAGCGTAATCAGGTTCGGACCGGGCATCACCCCACCTCACACATGGCTATCTTCAGGAGGAATCGCCGCCAGCAGGGGCAGCGCCAGGAAGGTCTGCACGTCGTCCCGGCTGCGCAGGATGTTGGACTCCAGGTATTCGAGCGCGAACACCACCACACCGCCAAGCAGCAGGCCGAGCATCGCCCCGGCCAGCACATTGATCTTGGTCTTGGGCGAGTGCAGTCCATACGTGGCCGTGTCAATCAGCAGGGCGTCAATGCGGTCTTCGCGCTGCAAGTCGCGGTTATCTTCGGTGCGGTACTCCACCAGCAGGCGGCCCAGCTCAGTGGCGATGCGCGCCGCCAGCGGCCCATCCTGCATATCCACGTCAATCTGCACGATGAGCTGCGTCGGGTCCGAGCTGATCGTCGTGTAGCGGCGCAGGTCGCCCGGCGTCATGTCGAGCTGCAAGCGGTCAATAGCGGCGGCGGCCTGCGTGTCCGTGTTGAGATAGACCACATAGCTGCGCAGCAGAATGCGCAACGTCTCGGTCAGGCCGTAGTCGTTGCGCGCTGGCTGGAGCAAGACCCGCTGCGTGGCGCGATACACCGGCGTCTGCGCTTTGCTGAGGCCGTAGGCGGCCCCCGCCGTGATCACCATCGCCAGGATGAGTATCCACCCACGTCGGATCAGGATTCGGGCGTAATAAGTCAGGTTCATACGCTGCACGTCCTCAACAAGTCAAGACCACCGCCAACGCGCCGGTATTATAGCAGGTGCCCCCAGCACCGCGAAGTCACCGGGCAGGCCCCCGCCAGACGGCCCCGATCTCATTCGCCGGGAATCTCGGCCAGCACCTCAAGCCCCAGCGCCTCTATGTCCTGGCGCGTGCGCAGGCTACGATCCAGGTACTCCGCCAGCCCCGCCAACCCTACCCCGGCGACCAGTCCCAGCGCCAGCCGCAGCAGCGGCACGATACGCGCAGCCAATGGCGGCAGAGCCTCAGCCACTTCGAGCGTGTCCAGCGGCACGACACGGGCCGGCGAAACGGCGAACTGCGGGAAGTATTCGGCATTGCGCTCGCGCAACACCTGAATCGCCGCTTCAGCAATGGGGCCAATCTGTCCGGCGTCGTCCCAGTGCACGTACAGGGTGACGATGCTGCGATAGCTGTCAGCGGCGAAGGCCCCTGCTAGATCGGAGGCGGCGACATCCAGCCCGCGCCCAGCCACGATCTTCGCCACTTCCTCGGCGAAGCTGTCGCTGGTAATCCAGTGTGGCAGGTTGACCGCCACATACTCCGACGCCAGCCACACCACGTAGCTGGTGTCTTCATACGCGCTGTTGGGCACGACGCTCGCGGCGTCGGGCGGAGCCGCCGCCGTCAGCCGCACGCGCACCTCGTAGCTTGGCGAGGGATTCACCGCATCGGCCAGCGCGGGCAGCGTCAGAACGAGCACGACGACAGGCGGCAGCCCGATCAGCCACCAGCGCCGCTTGACTACCTTCCAGAGTGCGATCAGTTCCATAGCCAGCGTCTCGCGCAGCGCGCCAGCCCGCAGCCACGTGCTGCGATCTGGATTACTCGATGCCGCGATTATACCCCGTTCGCGCCAATCGCGTGAGAGCGTGCTCTGCGCGCGGGGCAATCGTAGGCGGTTCGCCGCTGTGTTGCGCTATACTCATTGCAGACACCCGATCGAACGGCACAGTCAACAGGTTCTTGGTGATTGGCTCTTGGTTCCTGGTAAAGGCAGTCTCGCCGTGCGCCTACTCTACCAGCAACCACTCACCAACAACCAATAACCAACTCAGAGAAGGACACCATGCCACGCAGGAAGGCTACCCCTGAGCAAGACGCCTATGACGAGGATGGCGGCGACGCCACCTACGATCCGTATGACCAGTACGACGAGGAATACGATGCATACGGGGATGAGTACGAGGACGAACACCCGGCGCGTCGCTCGCGCCAGGGCGAGCCGCTTGTCCGCCAGGCGCTCGACTGGGGGATCAGCGGCAGCATCCTGGCGATCCTCGTGCTGACGGCGCTGTACGTCTTCTCGCCAGTGGACGCTATCCCGGACTTCATCCCCTTCGCCGGGCAGGCCGACGACATCGGCGCTATCCTGGCCGGGGGCGGCTCGGTGACCTTCCTCACGGTGCTGCGCTACGTTCTGCGCACGCGCATCGGGCGCTGGGGCTGCCTGATCACCATTGTGCTGGCGGCCATCGGCGCGTTCACCGTGTTCTGGGCGCTGCTCCGTCTCTTCGACGCCGTGCTCTGATGCCCCCTACTACGGGCTTGGCTCCAGGCACGATGGCAGCGCGGCCACATCCTTAGGCCACATCTGCCCGTAGAACGACAGGTATTCCGCCACGTGCGATGACCAGTAGGTCATGTCGTGATCGCCCACCGGGTCCACGAAATAGTCGTGGGCGATCCCGTTCTGGCGCAGCAGATCGGCCATGCGCCGCACATTGGCACCCACGTAATCGTTCGCCCCGTGATCGAGGTAGATACGCAGCGCTATCTGCGCGGGATTGGCGCGGGCGGCCAGCTCAAGGGGATTGAACTCAGGCGCGACGTTGTCCGCCTCGAAGTGCGGGCTGTGCCCGCCCACTGCGCTGAATTCGTCAGAATGGCGCAGCGCAATGCTGAACGCCCAGAACCCACCGCGCGAGATACCGCCAATTGCCCGCCCGGCGCGCGCTCCCCACAGGCAGAAATCGCGCTCCACCGCCGGAATTAGCTCGTCCAGGATCACCGTCTCATACGACGCGCCGTCGGGCTGGTCGTTAAGCTCGGCGATCAGGCCGCCATCGGGCATGAGCACGACCATCGGCGGCAGCGTCCCGCTGGCGATACCCTGATCCATGACCGACGGCACGCCCAGGTCTACCCACATGCCGTCGTCGTAGCCGGTGCCGTGCAGCAGAATCACGTAGGGGTAGCGTTGCAGGGACTCATAGAAGCACGGCGGCAGGTACATGTAGTAGGTGATCTCGCCGCCGGTCACGGCGCTGGACACCGCCCCCTGGATGACGCGCCCCGTCGTCTCCGGGCAAGCGAAGGGAGTGGGCGAAGGCAGCGCGGTCGCCTCCGGCAAGGGCGTGTCCGAGGGGATCGGCGTGTTGACGACACCCGCTGCCATCGGCCCGCCAGGCTGCGGCGTCGTGGCACCGTCCAGCGGCATGGTGGGCACGGGCTGGGACGCAGTGTCCGGCGTCTCGCCGGTGACGACGATGTAGACGGGCGTCTGGTCTGGAGCCAGCGGCTCGCAAGCCGCCAGCACGATCAGCGTCAGGATGACGGCGGGCAACAGCAGGTATCTTTTGGGTATCATGGTGGCGATTATATGCACATCACAACGGTTGCACAACCCTTCTGAGTACGGCAGGACAATCACATCCAGCGCACAGGCTCACCACTTTACCTCACCCCCTGGCCTCGCTGCGCTCGGTCTTTCCCCCTCTCCGCAGCGGAGAGGGGGAGTGAGGCGCGTTAGCGCCGAGCGGGGGTGAGGTCAACCGGTTGGCGACCCGCCCCGAAACGCTTACAATCATCGCGCATTCGATGCGGGCCAGGTGACATGAGTCGAACGGAAAGCTGATGGCGACCACTCCCCACATGCGCCCAGTGCCAGTCGCGCCAGGCCACACGGCGCGCGCGCAGCGCGTCCCTGGGCGCTGGCGGCGGCGTCTGCGCAACCACTTGCGCACCGTCTTCGCGCGCGGCGACTTCACCGCCCTGCTGCTCGTCTGGGCGCTGATGATCCTCACGGCACTGGCGCTCGACGCCGCCCGCTGGACGGACGGGCTGCGCGTGCTGGTGCCGGTCAGCGTGCTGGCTGTGGGCCTCGGATTCCTGCTGGCACGCAGCCACTATTCCGAGCCGCTGGCCCTGCTGATGAGCAGCGTGTACAGCCTGGCCGGTGTGCTCGTCACCTGCGCTTACGCGCTCGTGGAGCACGGCCCGCTGTGGGCGCGCACCGACACGCTGCTGCACGAGATCGCCGTCTGGATTGACCAGGCCATTGCCGGAAACCAGCCCGTCAACGACGATGTGACCTTCGTGGTCTTCATGTCCGTGCTGTTCTGGTTCCTCGGCCACAACGCCGCGTGGCATGTCTTCCGCGTGGATCGGGTGTGGCGCGTCATTGTACCCACCGGCTTGGTGCTGATCACCAACCAGTTCTACTACCAGGGCGACACATCGCTCGACCTCTACCTGGGGGGCTTCGTCGTCCTGTCGCTGCTGCTGCTCATCCGCTCGCACATTGACCTGCGCGAATACGATTGGTTCGTCCACCAGGTGAGCTTCTCCGGCGCGGTGCGCCGCGCTTTCATGCGCACCGGTGCGATTCTGGCCGTGATCCTGGTCGCCCTGGCCTGGCGCGCACCCGCTGGCTCGGACGACCGCGACCTTTCGCGCATCCGCGAGCTGCTCTCCGGCGACACCATCACGGAGCTGGCCGAGCTATGGAACCGGTTGTTCTCCTCGCTGGAGAGCCAGGGCATCGCCACCGCCGACTACTACGGCGGGACGGAACTGCAACTGAGCGGCGCAATCCAGCTTGGTGACCAGCCAGTGATGATCGTGGAGGTTGGGGGGCCGCCCGGCGTGCGCTACTACTGGCGCTCCACCGTCTACGACGCATACGATGCCGTCTCCTGGCGCTGGCGGCATATACGCACGGTGCGTGCCTTCACCGATCAGGCGGGCCTGCGCTTCAACATTGGCCCGACAGCGCCGGGTGCCCGCGCCGAAGCCCGCCAGCAGTTCACCATGCTGATTCGCGCCAGCAACCTGATCCACGCCGCCCCCCAGCCGGTGGTAGTGGGCCTGCCTGTCGAGGCCGAGCTAGACTGCGTGGAGAACTTCGAGCGCACGTGCGTCAACGAGAACGGCCTGACCGACGTGGCGCTCATCCGCTCGCGGAGCACCCTGCGCACCGGCGACCAATATACGGTCACGTCGCTGGTCAGCACGGCGACGGCCTCGGCCCTGCGCAACGCCGGGCAGGGCTACCCCGACTGGGTGCTGCGCCTGTACTTGCAGGGAGCCGAGAACGTCGCGCCGCGCATCCACGAGCTTGCCGCCCAGATCATCCGTCAGGCGGGTGCGGCGACGCCTTACGATCAGGCCAGAGCGATTGAGTTCTGGCTGCGCACCAACATCCAGTACAGCGAGACGATTCCCGCACCACCGCGCGGCAGCGACCCAATCGAGTGGTTCCTGTTTGAGCAGCGCCAGGGCTACTGCAACTACTACGCGACGGCGATGGTGCTCATGCTGCGCTCGCAGGGCATTCCGACGCGCATGGCGGCTGGCTTCGCCCAGGGCACCTGGGATGCCGAGCGCGGAGCCTACCTGGTGCGCGAGCGCGACGCCCACACCTGGGTAGAAGTATATTTCCCCGGCTATGGCTGGGTTGAGTTCGAGCCGACCGCCGACGAAGTGCCGATCAGCCGCGAGGACGACGACACACCGCTGGCGATCCTGCCGACGGTCACGCCGGTGCCGACGCCCACACCCCTGCCCACCGCGACCTTCACCCCGCAGCCACCCACTCCTGACGAAGTTGCCACCACTCCGACCGGCGGCGCTGCGGGCCTGGCCCTGCCCTCCTCCCCCACGCCGACGCCCTCCCCCACGCCCGCGCCGAGCGCAACCGCGCCGCCGCCACCCGATGCCACGCGCGTCGGCGACGGCGAAGATGGCGGACTGCTGCGCGCCATCCTGCAAGCGCTGGGCATTCTCGCACTGATCGTGCTCGGACTGGTGCTGGCTGTGCTATTCGCTATCTGGTACATCGAGTACCGGGGCCTGGGCGGGCTGTCGGTCGTGCAGCGCGCCTACGCCCGGCTGGGCATCTACGGGCGGTGGATCGGGCTGCGCTTCGCCGATTCGGCGACGCCCGACGAGCGCCGCCGTCACCTGGTCAGCCGCCTGCCGGAGATCGAGCAGCCGATCAATACCATCACCCACGCCTACATCGCCGACCGCTACGCCGCGCCGCCGGAGCCTCCTCAACGGGAAAGCAGCCGCAGACAGGCACACGAAGCGTGGCAGGCGGCGCGCTGGGCGTTTGTCCGGCGCAAGGTTGCGCTGTGGCTGGGCCTGGGGCGCGAGGACGAGTGATCGCTGCGCCTCCCGATTCCGAGCCTTGACGCTGCTGCCCGGCGCTGGTATGATGACGCGTGGTAATATACCACCCAGTTTAGGTTGGCTTCTTACCGCAGACAGCAGGGGCCTGGTCAGGCTTAATGGGAAGTCCCCCCTGCCGAGGTGAAGACCCCGACCGGACCACCAACACGTGTTCTCACGGATTGGATCATGGCACGGTCTTCGCCCCTTGTGCGGAGACCGTTTTTTGTGGGTCTCCTCTGCGGAATCATCATTCCGAGGAAAGGAGGAATGCGCGCTTGGCTATCAGCAAAAAGCGTAAGCAAGAACTGGTTGCCCAGTACGTCGAGATGCTGCAGCACGCACACGGCGTCGTCATCACCGAATATTGTGGCATGACAATGGGCCAGCTTGACGATCTGCGTGCCCGGCTCCGCGAAAACGACGCTCAGTTCGCGGTCACCAAGAACACGCTGCTGAAGATCGCCCTGGACGAAGTGGGCATGGCCGTGCCCGACGACCTGCTCAAAGGCCCGGTGGCCTTGGCTGTCGCTCACACCGATCTGCCCAAGACCATCCAGACCGTGCTGGAATATGCCGGCACCAACGAGATCCTGGTCGTCAAAGGCGGCATCATCGGCGAGAGCATCGTCCAGGCCCACCAGCTTGACGCGATCTCCAAGCTGCCGTCGCTGGACGTGCTGCGCGGCCAGTTGGTCGGCATGATCACCCTGCCCATGACCCAGCTTGCCGGGCTGCTCACCGAGCCTGGCCGCCAGGTTGTGGCGGTCATCCAGGCGGCTACGGACGGTCTGGTTAACGTCCTGGCAGCCTACACCCAGAAGGAAGCGGCCTAGCCTGCGGGCTTGCCGTCCCAGTATCACCCGTTCGAGAGTTGGAGAACACGCGAGTCTACCGCGTTAACAGCGAAAGGAAGCTCTAGCAATGGCGGATCTACAGAAACTGGTCGAAGAACTCAGCGGCCTGACGGTGATGGAAGCTGCCGAGCTGAAGAAGATGCTCGAAGAGGCGTGGGGCGTCGAGGCCGCTGCGCCGATGGCGATGGGCGCCATTCCCATGATGGCGGCGGGCGCGGCTGCGCCAGCGGCTGCCGAGGAAGAAGAAGAGAAGACCGAGTTCACGGTTGTGCTCAAGGAAATCGGCCCCAAGAAGATCGAGGTCATCAAGGTTGTGCGCAGCCTGACCAGCCTGGGCCTGAAGGAAGCCAAGGACCTCGTTGAGGGTGCCCCGAACAACGTGCTCGAAGACGTTGGCAAGGACGCCGCCGAGGACGCCAAGAAGAAGCTCGAGGAAGCGGGCGCTGTCATCGAAGTCAAGTAGCACGCTTTCTGCCACCTAAACTGGTAGCTCCGGGCGGCGCGGTCGGCTGACTGCGCCGCCTGTTCGTTTCCCCACCCACTCCCCTGTGCAGGGCGCTGGACTCACCGTCCAAATTTTCATACACTAGAGGTATCAAGCGGGCGAGTCGTGACGGGAGAATGATGACCATCATGATCCAGGCCGATCAGACAGAGATTGACATCCGTGATGGCAGTTGGCGGCTCTATCCCACCGGGCCGGACGTGCTATCGCGCATTCCCGTGTTCAAGGCGACGCGCGGCAGCGGCGTGATCGAGTACGAGGCGGAGTTCGGCGAGGCGCGCGGGCTGCCGGGCACGGTTCTCTCGGTGGAGTTTGTGCAAGCGGTCGTGCTCGGCTACGACGGCAAGACGCACCGCTGGCTGCTGGGCTTCCATCTGGCGCGCCGCGCCGAAGACAAGCCGCGCTGGTTGGAGCTGGTCAGTTGGCCGCCCGGCGCCAACACAGTACACGCGGCTGCCGCTCAGCAGGCCGCGCGCGAATTGGCCGAATGCGTCGGCTGCCCGCTCAAGATTTTCGGCGCGAAGAAGCTGGCCCAGGCACCTGCCCCCGGCCAGACGCGCAGCGGCGCGACCGGCCCGTTGGGGCCTCACACCCGCGAAGACATTGACCCTCAGCGCGTCAAGCTCTTCGCCCAGTCGGTGGCGCTGCCCCTCCAGTACCCCGGCGTCTGGCTGGGAGCGGGACACAGCGACATTACCTTGCGCGTAGCCAGGGATCAGAGCACAGGCAAGCGGGGAGAAGAAGCGCCCGCCTTCGTCCAGTGCGTTTTCGACCTGGAGCGCCACATGATCCGGCTCCAGCCCCCAACCGGCTTGCTCACCGGCTTCTTCGGCAGCCGGCGCGGGCGGGAGCTATCCACCGATCAGGTGCGCAACGTAGAGTTGCGCCACATCATC
Source organism: Aggregatilineaceae bacterium (assembly GCA_040767545.1). GTDB lineage: Bacteria > Chloroflexota > Anaerolineae > Aggregatilineales > Aggregatilineaceae > UBA2029. Next base: position 26,129 of record JAXGOK010000019.1, read on the forward strand.
ACGCGCGACCACACCACCAAGCCCGGAAAAGGCAGCCTTGCCACTGAGATCACGCACCTGCACTACACCTGGGGCGTCTATCTGACCCTGCCCGACGAGTCGCTCCTGCTGTTGCAGACGAGCCACAGCACCAGCAGCGATCTGCTGCGCAAGCGGGCTTCAGTGGGCGACAAGTTCGCTGTGGACTCGAAGGGAGGGATCAAGTACCTGCGCCAGCACCAGGAAGACCAGGCTGCCTATGAGCAAGCCGAGACAATTGCCCGCACGGTGGGCATCATCATCGCCAACGCCCTGGGCGTGCATCTGGTGAAGACGCAGGTGGACGACGCGGCGCTCCCCTAACTGCGCGGACCAGGAGCGCGTGTAGAGGTTGTCAGCGCTGGGCGAAGGTGAGATCATGTAGGGGAGGGTTTCGAAACCCTCCCCTACGCACGGGGCACAGCAGCGCAGCGCCCCTACCTGACAGGTATTCTTCGCTCAGAACTTCAGCCAGTGATAGCCATAGGGCGCTAGCTCAACCTCGTAGGTTGAGCCGCCCACCGCCGGCCACCACTCCTCGCTGAGCACGTCGAGCGGCTGCGCGCCCGCCCATTCCGCCAGGTCAAGCGCGGCCCGCTGCGGCGTGCCGGTCAGGTTCACCAGGATCAGGAAGCGCTCGCCGTCTTCCGCTGCGCCAGCTTCCGGCTCCAGGACGCGCCAGAAGCCGAGCACCGCCTCATTCTCCGGCAACGCCAGTTCGAACGTACCCCGCCCGAATGCCCGGTGCTGTCTGCGCACAGCCAGCATGTGCCGGGTGCTGTGCCACAGCGATGCAGGATCGGCGCGCTGCTCAGCGACATTGCGCACCTGGTAACCGTACACGTCATCGGCAATGACTGGCTCGTACAGCCGCTCGGCAGCCGAGAATCCGGCGTTCGGCGAGGCGTCCCACTGCATCGGCGTGCGCACCCCGTTGCGGTCGTGCAGCCAGATGTTGTCGCCCATGCCGATCTCGTCTCCGTAGTACAGGATGGGCGAGCCGGGCAGCGTGAAGAGCAGCGCATTGAGCAGGCGGATGCGGCGCGGATCGCCGTCGAGCAGCGGGGCCAGGCGACGGCGTATGCCCAGGTTCAGCCTCATGCGCGGCACCGGCGCGTACTGTTCCCACATGAACTGGCGTTCCTCTTCGGTGACCATCTCCAGCGTCAGCTCGTCGTGATTGCGCAGGAAGATGCACCACTGCGCCAGTGGAGGGATGCCCGGCGTGCGCTGGAGAATCTCGACGATGGAGCGCCGCGTGCCCTGCTTGAGCGCCATGAACAGGCGGGGCATAATCGGAAAGTGGAAGGCCATGTGGAACTCGTCATCGTCGCCGAAATACTCGCGCACGTCCTCCGGCCACTGATTGGCCTCTGCCAGCATGATGCGCCCCGGCCATTTGGCGTCCATGTGGGCGCGCATCCGCTTGACGTACTGGTGCGTTTCGGGCAGGTTCTCGCAGTTGGTCCCCTCGCGCTCGATCAGGTACGGCACGGCATCTACACGGAAGCCGTCCACGCCCAGCCCCAGCCAGAAGTCGAAGATGTCCAGCATCTCCTGCTGCACGGCGGGATTGTCGTAGTTCAGATCGGGCTGCTCGGAATAGAAGCGGTGCCAATAGTACTGCCCGGTGAGCGCGTCGAAGGTCCAGTTGGAGCTTTCGGTATCTTTGAAGATGATGCGCGCCTCGCGGTATTTCTCCGGCGTATCGCTCCAGACGTACCAATCGCGCAGGAGCGAGTCCTTCGAAGCACGCGCCTGCAAGAACCAGGGGTGCTGATCCGATGTGTGGTTGACGACAATGTCAATGATCACACGCATCCCGCGCGCGTGAATGCCCTCGACCAGCGCCTTGAAGTCGTCCAGTGTGCCGAAGTCTTCGTGAATGCCGCGATAGTCGGACACGTCATACCCGTCGTCCACCAGCGGCGACGGGCAGATCGGCAGCAGCCAGATGCAGTCAACACCCAGTTCTTGCAGGTAGTCAAGCTGGCTCAGCAGGCCCAGCAGGTCACCGTGCCCGTCTGCATTGCCGTCCTTGAACGCGCGCACGTAAAGCTCATAGAAAACAGCGTCTTTGTACCACGTCAGATCATCATGCTTATTGGGCATCGTTTGTTCTCACCAGGTGCGCCGCACAGAGTGCAGGTTACTCTCCAGGAACACATACTGCCGGGCAAGCGAGCCGCTCAGACGAACTGCACGCGGATGATCAGCTTACCCAGCCGCAATTCATCGCCGTCGCGCAAGATGCGCAACTGGTTCGGTACCAGCCTTTGTCCGTTGAGGAAGGTTGCGTTGGAGCTACCCAGGTCTACGATCTTCAGCGCGTCATCTTCCGGCACAAGAGCGGCATGACGCCGCGAAACACCCAGCTCAGCCGCCTGGTAATCGTCCAGCGCAATGGCTGGCGACTGGCCGGTAACGGCATCAACCCGGCCTAGTTCCAGGCGCTCGCCGACATCTATCACCAGCGGTTGGTCGTACCCGCGCACGTGCAGCAGCACCTGCCGGCGCGCGCCCAGGCTGGCCGTGCCCCAGCGAACGACGGCACCCGCGTCATCCATGTCCACGCGGCGCGTCGTCGCTCCCTCCGGCTTGGGCTGGTCTGCATCGCTCGCCGCCGCGCCGAGCGGAGCGCCGCACTGCGCGCAGACGGCGCTGCCCGCCACGTTTTCATGACCGCACTGCGCGCACGTAACCACCCAGCACCTCGTACTCCGAGCCAGACCACTTCAGAGTATATCCGAAGCCGGTTGTCTGACAAGCCGCACAGCCGGACTCTCTGCCCGGCCACAGGTGATGTATACTCTACGCGAAAAGCGATCCGCCGTCGCCGGAAGACGGCAGCGTTTCAGACCTGCATACCCATGACCGAGCGCGAACCCCGCCAGTCTCGCAAGCAAGTACCCCGGCGCCTCACCGTTGCCGAGCGGCACTATGAGCGCGGCCTGGATGAGCTATCGAAAGATCGGCTCAGCCAGGCGCTAGCCGATCTCGACCAGGCCATCGCCCAGAACCCGCGCAACGCCGAATACTACGCGGCGCGCGGGCTGGCGCTGCTGCGCGACGGGTGGGAAGCCGACGCAGAGCAGGACTTCGCCCAGGCGCTCAGACTGGACGCGACGCAGTGGCTTGCCCACTACGGACGCGGGATGCTCGCTTTCAAGGAAGGCGACTTCACGGCTGCGCTCGACCACTTTTCGCGCGCCCAACGCCTGGCCCCTCAGCGCCCGGAGATTTACGTCTACCGCGCGGCGTCGTTCTTTCGCGCCGGAAACCCCCGTGAAGCCATTGCGGACGTTGAGGTCGCACTGACGCTGTTCGAGCCGCGCGATCGCCGCCGCGAGCAGGCCGGGCAATGGCTGGAGATTTTCCGGCGCGCGGCGTCCAGACAACCGCCCGCGAGCGAGTGACGCCGCCAACGCCTGGCATGGGTACGCACAGCCGGTATCCGCAGGTAGGGGCGCTGCTCTGCTGCGCCCTGGTTTGGCCTCACATCTTCTCGACGCTGGTGCGCCAAGTGCCGCCCACGACACGACTCCGCTCCGGCGCATGGTCTATGCTATAATGCGCTGTGGAAACTGTGTGGTTGGTGTAGCTAGTTGAGTAGGCAGGAGCATCTCATGGATCTGCAGCAAGCCGCACGCCTGATCGAGTGGCTGGATGAAGAGCGTCGCCGCGACAAGGGGACGATTGCCTTGCTGGAAGAGCGCGTCGCGCAGCAGGCCGACGCCATGATCCAGCTTGAGCGGCGTCTCAATGGCTTGGAGGGCGAGCAGGCGGTGATGCGCACCTCGTTTCTCCCGGCGGGACGCGACAGCGAAATGGCCGAGCAGCTTCGCACGGAGTTTCAGCAGCTTGTTGAAGAGACCGAGAGCAAGCGCCTGATGGCCGAGCGCGAAGGCGAGCGCCGCCAGGATATCGCCCGCGAGAGCCTGACGCGCATGATCCGCGACCTGGGCGAGCGCGCCGATGCGCTCGAAAAAGCGGTGGAGGAGCTGCCCGCCGCGCGTGTGGAGCGCGACCGCGTGGCCTCGGCGCTGGCCGCTGTCCAGCAGCGCGTCGAAGACCAGGCCAAGAAGCTGGAGGAGCCGGAGCGCCGCATCACCTTCCTGGAAGAGCAGCGCCGCCAGGACGCTCGGCGCATCTCCGATGTGCAGTCGGAGATGCCGGAGATTCAGAAGCAGGTAGACGCCGTCCGGCCCAAGCTGGAATCGCTGGAGACGATGGTGCTGCGCAACGAGAAGCGCATCCTCGACGCGCAGGCCGCCGAGCGCGACCGCCGCGAGGAGATGCAGCAGTTCATTGACCAGCAGACTCTGCTGCTCCAGCAGCGCGACCAGCAGGTAGCCGAGCTAACCAAGAGCTTCGGCACTTACGACGAAGACATGCGCCGCTATATCGAGCGCTTCGAGTCGTGGGCGGAGACCCATCGCCAGATGAAGAAGGTGATTGACGACTTCGAGCGCATCGCCGAGCGCCTGGGCCGGCGCATCAATGAGGTAGCCGAGATGCAGCGCCTATCCGAGGGGCGCTTCCGCCAGGAGTGGAACGACTGGATCGCCGACGACCAGAAGCGCTGGAAGCAGTTCACGCTGACCAATGACGAAGCCTGGCGCAATCACGACAAGCAGCTTGATTTGTTTCGCCAGTCGGTTGAGGCCGTGCAGGCAGCGCTCGACCCGCTCAAGAACAGCATTGACCGGATGTGGCAGCTTGAGCGCGCGCGCGCCGAGCTATACCGCGAGCGGTACCAGGCCCTGCTGCTGGAATATGACCAGGTTGAGCACGCGGCACCTGTTGCCAGCAGCAATGGCGGCGAATGACAATGGGGCGCGCCTTCGCGCTCTTCTCGTTGCAGGGCGGAGTTAGTCCTGCGGCGCGGGCCAGCAAGTAGGCTGGCCCGTTTTGCTCTATAATGGGAGTATGGACGCTGGGCGGCCTCCAGCGCCAGGCGAAACGCCAACCAGGGGCCGTGCCTGTGCGGGCGTTGCGCACCGTTTAGATTGGCTTAGGTTTCTATGCGGAGCAAAATATGGTTCATGCACAAGTGACGAAAGAGGAACTTCTGGAGAAAGCCAAGAAGCCCGCCGAGGACGCCATGCGTCTTCACGCGTTCTACCGCGGGAAGATGCAGACGGCGCTCCGCTGCCAGGTGCGCGACCTGCACGACTTCGCCATCTGGTACACGCCCGGCGTGGCCGCGCCCTGCCGGGCGATTGCCAAAGACCCGAGCCTGGTCTACGAGCTAACCAGCAAGTGGAACACCGTCGCCGTGATTTCGGACGGCACCCGTGTGCTCGGCCTGGGGGATATTGGCCCCAAAGCCGGGCTGCCCGTGATGGAAGGCAAGGCGCTGCTCTACAAGTACCTGGGCGGTGTGGACGCCTTCCCGATCATGTTGGATACCAAAGACCCCGACAAGATCATCGAGACGGTGCTCATGCTCCAGCCGTCGTTTGGCGGCGTCAACCTGGAGGACATCTCCCAGCCCAAGTGCTTCCGCATCCTCGACACGCTGCGCGAGCACGCCGAGATTCCGATCTGGCACGATGACCAGCAGGGCACGGCCAGCGTGGTGCTGTCGGCCATGATCAACGCGGCCAAGATCGTCGGCAAGCGGCTGGAAGAGATGCGCATTGCTTTCTTGGGAGCAGGAGCAGCCAATGTCGCCTGCTCGCGGCTGCTGTTCGCCTACGGCGTTGACCCGTCGAACTGCATCATGGCGGACATCAACGGCATCCTGGGCAAGCACCGCCGCGACTTCTACCTGCGCCGGGCCGAGTTCGTCCAGCAGTGGCATCTGTGCCAGGTCACCAACCATGAGGAGTTGGAGGGCGATGCTGAGATCGCGCTGCGCGGCGCCGATGCGATGATTGCCTTCTCCGCGCCGGGACCGGGCACTGTCAAGCCGGAGTGGATCAAGCAGATGGCCAAGAATGCCATCGTCCTGGCCGGCGCCAACCCCATCCCGGAAATCTGGCCGTGGGAGGCTGCCGAGGCGGGCGCGATGGTGGTCGCTACCGGACGCTCGGACTTCCCCAACCAAGTCAACAACTCGTTGGGCTTCCCTGGAATCTTCCGGGGGGCGCTGGACGTGCGCGCGCGCACCATCACCGACGAGATGGCTATCGCCGCCTCGGAGACGCTGGCGCGCATGGCCGAGGAGAAGGGGCTGTCGCCGGATCACCTGCTGCCAACGATGGAGGAGTGGGAGATCTTCCCGCGCGAGGCGGCGGCAGTGGCAACCAAGGCGGTTGAGCAGGGCGTCGCCCAACTACACACGACGTACGACGAAGAGTACGAGCGCGCTTCGGAGCTAATCCGCCAGGCGCGCGAGATGACACACTTGCTGATGCACGAGGGGTTCATCGCCGAAGGGCCTGAGGCCGACGATGAGAGAAAATAGAGCGGAGCGACCCATGCATGAGCTTATTATTATCGGCGGGGGTCCGGCTGGTCTGGCAGCGGCGGCATACGCCGTGCGCAAACGCATGGATGCACTGTTCATCTCCAGAGGGCTGGGCGGGCGGACGAATCGCCGCCTGCTGCTGCCCTGGGTCGAGGATTACCAGGTGACGATTGCGGAAGAGACGATCCAGCGCTTTCGCACTCAGCTCGAATACCTGGACTTCATGCGCGTGCGCTCAACCGTGACTTCCATCGTACAGATTGACGGCGGCTTCCGCGTGACGGTAGCCGATGGCAAGTTCTTCGACACTCAAACCATCATCTTCGCCACTGGCGCAGTGGGCGAGCTACTCAACGTGCCCGGCGAGCGCGAGTTCGAGATGAAGGGACTGTGCTACAGCGCCATGACCTACGCCCCGCTGATGGTAGACCGCAATGCGACTGTGGTCGGCGACGAGGTGCTGGCGCTGCGCGCGGTGGCCGAGCTGTCCCGCATCGCCACGCAGGTGACGCTCATCGCCGAGACGGACGGCGATCTCAACACGCCGCTGGGCGAGAAAGTGCTCTGCGCGGACAATGTCATCGTCAAGCGCCGGGCCAAGGTGCTGGAGGTGAAAGGTGACGGGTACGCGCGCGGCATCGTGATCCGTCATGAGGGCCGCGTGCTGGAACTCCCCACAGACGCGATCTTCATCGAGAAGCAGCTTGTGCCCAAGTCCGAGCTTGTCGCCGATCTGGTAGCGCTGGACGAGTGTGGCTTCATCATCGTGGATCACCGCAACCGGACGACGATGCCCGGCCTCTTCGCCGCCGGTGACGTGACCAATGCGCTGGCCTTTCAGGTGTTGATGGGCCTCGGCGACGGCGAGAAGGCCGCGCTGAGCGCCTTTGACTACCTGATGGGCATGGGTGGAGCCGATTTCGTCTGCAAGATACCGGGCGAATGAGGCGTGAATGAACAGCGGGGGCCTTGTGCGGCCCCCGCCCTGTTCTTCAGGGCGAACAAAAGCCCAGGCAGCATGAAGGTTCCGTCTGATTAACCTCACCCCCAGCCTCGCCAAGTACCCCCCATCCCCCAGCCCCTTCCCCCGCGCTGCGCGGAGGGAAGGGGAGCAGGCTCGTCGCTTTTCTCCCTTCCCCCCTTGTGGGGGAAGGGCCGGGGAATGGGGGGACAGGCACAGCCAAAGATGTGGGTAATGTATAGCCGACGCGGAGAGGGGGCGGTGAGGCACGTCAGCGCCGAGCGGGGGTGAGGTCAAGTGAAGAGCCGCCCCAGCCCGCGAGCCGTACTCAACGTCTGCTGACCCTTGAACTCTGTTCATGGGGTGACTCAGCCGAGAGGCACCGGCTCGCGGCGGATGACTGCGCCCAAGCCGCGCAGCTTCTCCTCGACGCGCTCGTAGCCCCGGTCAATCTGGCCGATGTTGCGGATGGTGGTCGTGCCGCGCGCGCACAGCGCCGCCAGCAGCAGGGCCATGCCCGCCCGGATGTCCGGGCTGGTGATGTTGGGGACAGCGCGCAGCACAGTCGGGCCATGCACAACGGCGCGGTGCGGGTCGCACAGGAAGATGCGCGCGCCCATGCTGATCAGCTTGTCGGTGAAGAAGAAGCGGCTGTTGTACATCCACTCGTGAAACAGCACCGTGCCCGCCGACTGCGTGGCGACAGTGACGGCAATGCTCATCAGATCGGACGGGAAAGCGGGCCATGGCTGCGCCTTGATCTCCGGAATCTGGTCGCCGAGATCGCGCTGGATGACCAGCGGCTGGCCGCGCGGCACGACCAGGTCGTTCCCGTCCACCTCCCACACAACGCCCAGCCTGCGAAAGACCAGCGCAGCCATGTGCAAATACTGCGGATCGGCCTGGCGGATGCGCACCTCCCCGCCGGTGACGACCGTCGCGCCCACGTAGCTGATCACTTCCAGGTAGTCCGCCTCGACGCGGAACTCGCCGCCGCTCAGCCGCTCTACGCCCTGGATGGTCAGGCAGTTGGTGCCGATGCCGCTGATTTGCGCGCCCATGCCGTTGAGCATGTGGCACAGGTTCTGGACGTGTGGCTCGGAGGCGGCGTTGCGGATGACGGTTGTGCCTTTGGCCAGCACAGCCGCCATGAGCGTGTTCTCGGTCGCCGTCACGCTGGCCTCATCGAGCAGGATGTCCGCCCCGCGCAGGCCGGATGTGCGCATCTTGAACGAGTCGTTGAAATCAACCTGCACGCCGAGGCTTTGCAGGGCCAGCACGTGCGTATCCAGCCGCCGCCGCCCGATCACATCGCCGCCCGGCGGCGGTAGCTCCAACTGCCCGACACGGGCCAGCATCGGCCCGGCAAAGACAATGGAAGCGCGCGTGCGCTGGCTTAGCTCACGGTCGAGCGCGTAGCACGTGATCTCTTTGGCGTGAACGCGCACCCGGTTGCCTGCGAGGACCTCAACCTCAGCGCCCAGGCTGCGCAGCAGATCGAGCGTGACGCGCACATCGGCGATGTCCGGCACGTTGGTCAGCGTCACCGGCTCACCGGTGAGCAGGCAGGCGGGCAGCATCTTCAGCGCGGCGTTCTTGTTGCCGCTGACTGTGACCTCGCCTTCCAGGTGATGATTGCCCTCGATGACAAACTGTTCCGGCATGATGCCTAATTCTCCGCAAGGTGTGCGCTCAGGCCCAGACAAGCGTGACCGGATCGCCAATGGCAGCGCCCAGTACAGACGCCGCATGACCCTGGTTGATCCCGATCTCAAGCTGCCCGGCGCTCCCAACGAGCGCGGCCAACGCGCCGGGTGGCACTGCTCCGTAGGTGAGGCGGATCGGGCCGATGGTGCGCCCGCCGATCAACACCTGGCACGCTGCGGCGCGCAGCGTCTTCGGGGCGCTGGCCCGCACGCCAAAGCGCGGGGCGAAGCGCAGCGTCTCCGGCCCATCCCAGGCCAGCCGCCCGATGCTGGTGATCAGGTTGCCGAAATGGTCACTATGCAGCACTTCGCCATCAACCCGATCCGGCGCGATAGCCAGCCGGGGCGCGGGCAGCGTCACCAGGCTGTCCAGCGCCGGGCCGAACGCGCTGGCTGGCACTCCGGCAGCCAGGTGCGCGGCGGCGGGGGCGAAGATATCGCGCCCGTGAAAGGTCTGGCTGGTCTCGGCCAGGCGGTAAGCAGGGTTTTCCAGCGCGTAGGCACACCCGCCACCGGTCTCGGCCAGGACGTAGCTGAGCACGCCGTTATCCGGCGCGACGTAGCGCCCGTGATCCGTCTTGACCACGATGGGCGTGCGCGCCGTGCCCACGCCGGGGTCTACCACGACCAGGAACACCGTGTCTGCCGGAAAGTAGGAGTACGCGCTAGCCAGCAGATAGGCGGCCTGGCGCACGTTCTGCGGCTGCACATCGTGACTCAGGTCTACCAGGCGGGCCGCCGGGCAGAGCGCCAGCATGACACCCTTCATGGTGCCGGCATAGGCATCGGACAGGCCAAAATCGGTCAGCAGGGCGATGATCGGTGGGGTGGTCATGGCCCCGATTGTACCAGCGAACGGGGCAGCGGCAAGCGAGCGCGCATTGCTGGAGGGCGGGCGCTGCGGTATAATCCGCCCCAGATTGGCTAACTTGATGGCGCGCGCTACAATCTACATAAGACGAACATTAGTTCTTATCGCGGGCGTCACGATGACGGCTGATACTGCTGCTCAATTAGCCGATTGGCCTCTACGATTGTGCCTACTGACCAGACCCCCCTGCAAGCCGATCACGAGTGTGTTGGATGGGGGGCGTATTCTGTTTAGTGGGCTGGACTGGCGAGCGATTTGGGGCGTGCTGGGTAGGAGGTTCCTGTGGTGGACCGCATAGCTAGGCAGACGGAAGAAAACATTCGCGTCCTGGAAGGACTCGAAGCAGTGCGCAAGCGCCCCGGTATGTACGTCGGGGGAACAGACAGCCGGGCGCTGCATCACATGATTTACGAAGTGGTGGACAACGCCATTGACGAAGCGTTGGCGGGCCGCTGCGACCATATTGAGATCGTGCTCAACGCCGATGGATCGGTTTCCGTCAATGACAACGGCGGCGGTATCCCGGTCGGCATCCACAAGCAGACCAACATCTCCACGCTGCAACTGGTCATGACCACGCTGCACGCCGGCGGCAAGTTCGATTCCTCCGCGTACAAGGTCTCTGGCGGCCTGCACGGTGTGGGCGTGTCGGCGGTCAATGCGCTGTCGGACTGGCTGATCTCCGAGGTGCGCCGCGATGGGAAGGTCTACCGGCAGACATACCGGCGGGGATTCCCCCAGACGCCGGTGGAAGCCGTGCGCGACATGGAGCCGGACGAGCAGACGGGCACCAAGCACACCTTCCTGCCCGACTTCACGATCATGGATCATCTCGGCTTCAGCTTCAGCACTCTGGCCCAACGCCTGCGCGAGATGGCGTTCGTCACACGCGGCGTGACCATCTCCCTGCGCGACGATCGCAGCGGGCCGATCCCGCACGAGATGACGTTCTACTTCGAAGGCGGCATTCGCGCGTTCGTGCGCTATCTGAACCGCAACCGCAAGGCGCTGCACGAGCCGGTGTTTGTCGAGCGCGACGTTGAGATCGAGGCAGTGGAGAACGGGCGCGAGTCATTCACGGTGGGCATTGAGGTCTCCTTCCAGTACACCGACTCCTCGACGACGACCGAGCTATACTTTGCCAATACCATTCTGACGCCGGACGGCGGCAGTCACCAGGCGGGGCTGCGCGCGGCGATCACGCGCACGATCAACCTGTACGCGCGCAAGGCGGGCTTGCTCAAAGAGAAAGACCCCAATTTCTCCAGCAACGACACGCTGGAGGGGCTGACGTGCATCGTCAGCGTCAAGCATCCAGACCCGCAGTTCGAGAGCCAGACCAAAGTCAAGCTGATGAACCCGGAAGTGCAGGGTGCCGTCTCGCAGGTGACTTCAGAGGCGTTCATGGAGTTTCTCGAAGTCAACTCGCGCGACGCCAGGCGCATCGTTGAGCAGTGCATGACCTCGATGCGCGCGCGCGACGCCGCCAAGAAAGCGCGCGATCTGGTGCGTCGCGGAGCAAACCTGCTGGAGAACACCACGCTACCCGGCAAGCTGGCTGACTGCTCGGATCAAGACCCGACCCATTCGGAGCTATACATCGTCGAGGGCGACAGCGCCGGCGGCTCGGCCAAGCAGGGCCGCGACCGTCACTTCCAGGCGATCTTGCCCCTGCGCGGCAAGATTCTCAATACCGAGCGCGCGCGGCTTAACAAGATTCTCGACAACAATGAAGTCAAGGCGCTGATCTCGGCGCTGGGGGTAGGCATTGGCGATGACTTCAGCCTGGAGGGGCTGCGCTACGGGCGGGTGATCATCATGACCGACGCCGACGTGGACGGCGCGCACATCCGCACCCTGCTGCTGACTTTCTTCTTCCGCTACATGACGCCGCTGATCACCAATGGGCACCTGTATATTGCCCAGCCGCCGCTCTACATGATCGGGTCGGGACGGAACAAGCGCTATGCCTACTCGGAAGCCCAGCGCGAAGAAATCATCAGCACGCTGAAGAATCCGGAGCGCGTGTCTATCCAGCGTTACAAGGGCCTGGGCGAGATGAACCCGGAACAGCTTTGGGAAACAACGATGGACCCGGCTAACCGGACTCTGCTGCAGGTGACGATTGAAGACGCTGCCGAGGCTGATCACGTCTTCGACATGCTGATGGGCAGCAGCGTGCCGCCGCGCCGGAGGTTCATCACCACTCACGCCAAGCGCGCCAAGCTCGACGTGTGAGTGCGCTCCCTGCGAAACGAGAACGGGCCTGCCGCTGGGGTAGGCCCGTTTTTTGTGTGCGCGAGGGACGCGGTGTTTGCGGTTTAGTTCTCTCACCACGTGTGGAGAGAGGATTTTCAATCCGAATTTCGCAATCCGCAATTCGCAATCCAGGCTCCCCTTAAAGCTGGACGATACTGTTCTCGGCCAGGATGAGGCGGTTGGTCACTGGCTTGGCCTTCGCCCGCGAGACATGGGCATTCTCAGCGATCAGGCTGGCGTCAATGCGCCCTGGGATGTTGCGGATGCTACAGTAGCACATGACGATGCTGTGCTCGATCTCACTGCCCTCGATCACCACGTCGTCGCCGATTGAGGTGTACGGCCCGATGTACGAGTCGCGGATGGTGACGTTGTTGCCGATGATCGCCGGGCCGCGAATCACGCTGTTGATGATCTGCGTGTTCTCGCCCATGATCACCCGGTGCGAGACGGTCGAGCTGCCCTGGATGCGGCTGTCGGTCTGCGGGGCGGGAGAATAGGGAAGCTGCTCCAGCACAAGCTGGTTAGCCAGGATGATCGAGTCGGCGTTGCCAGCGTCAATCCACCACCCTTCAACAATGTAGGGGACGACCTGGTGACCGTGATCGAGCAGGTACTGGATGGCGTCGGTGATCTCTAGCTCGTTGCGCCACGAGGGTTTGATGTGGTCAATGGCGTCGAAGATGGCCGGCTGGAAGATGTAAACTCCGGCAATCGCCAGGTTGGAAGGCGGGTCTTTGGGCTTCTCGACCAGCCGCTTGACATGGTCACCTTCCAGCTCCGCGATGCCGAAACGGGTAGGGTCGGGGACCTCCGTCAGAGCGATGGCGGCCCCGGCTCCCGTCTCCTTGAAGCGCGTGGTGAGCGCCTTCATCGAGTCCTGGAAGATGTTATCGCCCAGGTACATGAGAAACGGCTCATCGCCCAGGAACGGCTGCGCGACCTTGACAGCGTGGGCCAGGCCACGCGGGTTGGCCTGCTCGATATAGGTGAGCGGGACGCCGACAGTAGAGAGGCCGTCACCGAGTGCCTGGCGGATGGGCGAGTCCAGGCTGTGCACAACCAGGCCGATCTCAGTGGCTCCCATATTGGTCAGGGTCTCAATCGCGTACTTGATCAGGGCTTTGTTCGCCACCGGCACCAGCGGCTTGGGCATGGTCAGCGTGACGGGATACAGGCGAGTGCCTTTTCCGGCGGCGAGAATGATCGCTTTCATGTCGTCCTATCCATCTCTTTTCTGCAATGATTACATAGGCAGGCAACGCGCCCCGATGCTAACGCATGGGCCAGCGCCGCGCAACCGCACGGCAAGCTGTCGGCGTGTCTGTCCCCCATTCCCCGACCACTCCCCGCATGGGCAGACAAGCGGCAGACCGGCTCCCCCTCCCCTGGCTCGCCTGGAGAAAAGAGCCGGGGATAGAGGCGTTCTCGCGGCTACGTGCCGGATGAGCGCCGCCGGGGTTGGGCCATGCCACCACGATAGTCAGGGGCCAGAATGGCGAAGACGTGGCAGCGCCGGGCGTCCATCAGCCGGCTGCGCAACAGCGGATCAAGCTGGTCAAGATCGAGCGTGGTCGTGAACACGGTTGGCAGCCGGGCCAGGTAGCGGTGATCGGCCACCTGGCGCATCTTCTCCAGCGCCCAGGGCGAGGCATTCGTCAGGTCAAGGTCGTCAATGACCAGCAGGGCGGCGGAGCGAATCTCGTAGAAGCGCCTGGCGAACGTCGTGCCCGCGCCTGGGCCGAATGCCTCGCGCAGATAGTCGAGCAGGTCTGGCGCGGTGACAAACATGACTGCTTCGCCCAGCGCGTGACGCGCGTTGGCAATGGCGGCGGCCAGATGCGTCTTGCCGCAGCCGTGCCCGCCCATGAACAGCAGCCAGCCGTGCGGATCGCGGGCATAGGCGACGGCGACCTCGAACGCCTGGCGCAGATTGCGGCGCTCATTCTCCGGCAGGTTCTTCTCGCGGAAGTCGAACGTCTCAAAGACCATCTCGCCATAGAAGCCCAGGTTGGACAGGGCGCTTTGCTCCAGGGCGACATCAATGCGCCGGTAGTCCGGCAGCGACATGTTGATGCTCTGCGTAAGCTGGCGATCCACCAGGCGGCTGCGCACACGCGGGTCGAGCTTGCCCGGCTCGACATTGGTGGTGATCACCGTAGCCAGCCGGTGCTGGTAGCGATGGTTGATAAGCTGGAACAGCTTTTCCTGCGCCCAGGGCGTCGGACTTTCTGCACCCAGATCATCCAGCACCAGCAGGGGAACATTGCGCACGCGCTCGAACAGGTCGTCGTAGGCGACTTCCGACGACGGGCCGAAGGTCGCACGCAGGTGGTCGAGCAGATCGGGCACCGTCAGGAACAGGACGTTGTCGCCTTGCGCCAGCCGGTAATTGGCAATGGCGACCGCCAGATGCGTCTTTCCACTGCCGAAGTTCCCCTGAAAGAGCAGCCAGCCTTCCGGGTTCTCGGCATAGCGGAAGGCAAGGTCATAACTGATGCGCAGCGTCGAAAGCTGCTCTTCGCTCAGGTTCGGGAGATCGAGGCTGAACGTGGCGAAGGTCTTGTCAGCGACCACATCCAGATTGCTCAGCGCGCGCAGTTGGGCATTGCGCCGCTCGGCGATGGTGTCGCGCTGGCATGTGCAGGGGAACGCTTTACCGAAATCCGGGTGGCCCACCGGCACGCCCAGGGTGACGAACCCCATCCCCTGGCAGACAGGGCACACCGCTGCTGGCTCTTCCGCCTCGTCATGTGCATCAGTAGTCAACGGTGTCCGAGTATTCTCCCTGGATATACCGGTAGCGATCCGCTTGAGTTGGTCGTTTAGTGAGTCCACGATCTTTTCCCTCAGCCTGCCACCGTTCGAGAACGCGGCGAATATAGCGCCAGTTGCGCGCGTTGCGCTCCACAGCCAGGCGGATCGCTTCTTCGATCCAGCCTGGCGGGTAATCTTGCTCGGCGGTGCGCAGTTCCTCGCTGATCAGCGGGGTGAGCGCGCCGATATTCTCCTCGTACAGAGCGTAGATGTTGGGCCGCTCGGCGATGAGCAGCACGGGTGTATCACGGTCGCCCGGCTCGAACTGGCCCGCAGCGATGGCCCGCACCGCGTTGCGCCCGTGCGTCGTGTTCATGAAGTACAGGTCTTCGGGGCCGCGCACGCCCTCGACGCTGGCATGAAGCAGCGTGCCACGCTGCACAGCCCGCTCCAGCGCCGCGCTGACGCGCTGCCCTGCCCGCTCTGCGTCCGGGTCAATGCCGCTCAGCAGAAGAGAGTCTTGCAGCACCTCGCGCTTGAGCAGGTAGCGGAACTCCCCTTCCTGCTGCTGAAGCGCCCAGAAAGCGTAGAGAGTGAGCTTAAGCTCGTCCAGGTCATCAACAGTGCCCAGCACCTCGGTGAAGAACTGGCTCGGCACGCGCACCATCGGCACTTTGCCCGGCGGAAACCCCTTGAACGTGTTCATGAGTGGCGGCCCATCGCCTAATAGCCGGTCAGGTCTACACCGGTCTTGCTCAGGTTAGCGAACTGGGTTAGCTCCTTGCGGAAGAACAGCGCCACGCTACCCGTCGGGCCGTTGCGGTGCTTGGCAACGATGATGTCGGCCTGGTTCTGGCGCTCCGTGTTCTCGTTGTAGACATCGTCGCGGTAGATGAACATCACCACATCCGCGTCCTGCTCGATGCTGTTGTGAACGATGATGTCGTTCGCCACGAAATTGTGGAGTCCTTCAACCGTCAGATCGAACACTTCTTCATCACCATCCGGCTCGATGGAAACGACCGCGTCCCAGTAGATGTCGCTTTCCGCCAGCAGTCCGACCCTGGCTGAACCGACGGCCTCGGCCAGTCGGGCAGCACGCTCTCGGCTCACGTTCTGCCGATACAGCGAAGTGCCACAGTAGGCATTGCCCAGTGCTGCCTGCATCTCGCGATCCGTGATGCCATGTTGCCGCATTGTAGGGACAACCTCAGCTCGCCAGATATGGTAGGGGATGATATCTCGGTTAGTATTGGCTGGGCGGTTCTGCAGATAGGCCATGATAGTCTGGAGTGCTTGTTGCTGGCGAGTTCCGACGGCTCCAACACTGTCCGCAAATCTGGAGATGTCGGGCTTCCCACTCAGTACCACATGGTACTGAGGGCGTCCTTTGCCATTCTGGGGCACGATCTTGAGGCACGCATTGATCCCAAGCCGCAACAGAAGCGTTTGCACACCACGCGCCAGAGTCTCACTGCTAGTAGCGTAGTAGATTCTTGGAATGAGGCACTGTCCTCCTCTGGTCAACTGGATACATCCATCAGTAGACCATAGGTGACGTAAGAACCGCGCAATTGCCTGTTCTGTTTGCTCGAAAACGCGGTCTGGAATCCTCTTCTCGTATGAACGCAGTCCATATGCCTCCAACTGTTCGAGCCACACAGCGACCGGGTTGCGCACCCCGTGTGTCAAATGGCGCGTAGGAGGCAAGAAGACCTGAAACCAGTTACGGCCCGGTTCATGATAAACGCGCGGAGCAATCTGATCCCCAAATACCGTGACTGCCAGTTGCTCAACTGTCTCAGCGAGTTCTCTATCTTTCGTTGTGTACTGGATGGCGTGGCGCGGCAGTGTACAGCCATCCCCAATCAGATGGCCGAGTAGGGCCAGTTCAGCGTGACTCATCAGAGCAGAAGGGGCTGGACTTGGAAGAGATCGGGGCAACGCAATATGCTCACCGCGCGCAATTGCATCAAGGCGCTTCCATCCCTGGATAGTCAGGAACGGGTGATTCGCTGTCGCACGGATGGTACGCCCCAGCCGGGTGGTCAGTTTGTAGACTGGCTTCACTCCGGTCGAAAACGCGCGACTGACTGTGGCCGGCTCTGTCTTCAGGGTGTCTTCGTTGAGGGCCCACACAGCAAACCCGCTCTGCCCAACAAGCTCACGGATAGGCACACGGCGTCCTAACCCTGCGAGCGTGACCAGGCTATCCCCTGTCAGACAGCCCGACTCACGCAAATCTGACAACTGCGGGCGTTTGTCCTGGCGCTGCTCAACCGCGCGCGAAAGCTGCGCAGCAGCGACCACCGGCACATTCATCTCGCGGGCAATATGCTTGAGGTTGCGCGAGATGAAGCTGATCTCCTGCACGCGATTGTCGGAGAAGCCCATGCCGGCGTTCATAAGCTGCAAATAGTCAACGAGGATGAGGTCCAGCCCGAACTCGCTGTAGAGCCGGCGGCACTTGGCGCGCATCTGGAGCGGTGTGAGTGCGGGGGTGTCGTCCAGAAACACACTGAGCTTGCCCAAGCGCCCCACTGCCTCGATGAACAGCGCCCATTCGCGGTCTTTGAGCTGGCCCAGGCGCAGCTTGTGCGTGTTGATGCCGGTCTCCGACGAGATCAGGCGCTGCACGATCTGCTCGTTGCTCATCTCCATGCTGAAGATCGCCACACGCGCACCAGCAAGGGCGGCGTTGTGCGCCGCGCTGAGCAGCCACGACGTTTTGCCCATGCCCGGACGCCCGGCCACGATGACCAGGTCGGACTTCTGCATCCCGCCGAGCAGATCGTCCAGGTCGGTGAAGCCCGTCGGGACGCCGATGGACTCCACCTGCTGGCTGTAAAGCTGCTCAATGCGGTCGTAGTACTCGGCGACGGCGGTACGAATGGGGACTAGTTCCTGGCGCAGCCGCCGCTCGGTCACAGCAAACAGGGTCGCTTCCGACTGGTCAATGAGATCCGTGATGTCGGAGTCTTCCTGTTGGGCCAGGCGCGCGATGGTACCGGCAGCGGTGAGCATTCGCCGGCGCAGGGCAGCGCGCTCGACGATGCGCCCATAGGTCTCGGCGTAGATTGACGAGGGCGTATGATTGATCAGGTAGGTGATGTAGGTTGCGCCGCCGATCTCTTCCAGCCGGTTCTGCTGGCGCAGCTCCTCCACAACGGTCAGATAGTCAATCTGCTCGTGGCGCTCGTGCAGCCGGGTGATCGCTTCCCACACCCAGCCGTTACGCACGATGAAGAAGTCCTCGCTCTGCAAGAACGAGGCGACATCGTACAGCGCATCGGGGTTGATCAGAATCGAGCCGAGCACGGCTTCCTCGGCTTCGATGCTATGGGGAGCCATCTGCTCAGGCTGGACAGACGCGGTTTCCTGACTCATCGCTCAGCCTCATCTGGTGCGTGATCCGGCTCTACAATAATGGGATTCGGGGCGTGTGTCAAAACGGGGCGGCTCATGCTGAGCTGCCCCGTATCAATTCAGACTGCCGGGCGAGGGAGAGACTCAGTCCTTGTCCTCGTCTTCCTCGTCGCTCAGGTCGTCCAGATCAAGCGATTCGACAAAATCCTCGAAGAGATTCAGGCGGTCACCAGGCTCATCTTCGTCCGAGGGCTGGCCTGGCGCAGCTTGCGCAGCGTCTCCCTCAATCTCTTCGTCCGGCATGATCCCGGCCCGGTCCATCACCGATTCCTCGACGTAAATCGGAACGTCGAGCCGGACGGATAGGGCTATCGCGTCGCTGGGGCGCGAGTCTATGATGCGCTCTTCCCCGTCCAGGTCAACCACGATCTGCGCGTAGAATGTATCCTGGCGCAGGTCACTGACCACGATATGCTGGACATGCCCGCCGAGGTCGGTGATGACGGACTTGAGCAGATCGTGCGTCAGGGGACGCTCGACATTCATGCCTTGCAGCTTCACCGCGATGGCTTCTGCTTCACACGGCCCAATGAAGATCGGGAGAAAACGCCCGCTCACCGGGTCTTTGAGGACAACCACGCGAAGCTGCGACATCAAGCTCACGCGGATACTGTCAATCACTACTTTGATCATGAAACGTCCCTGACTGTTACGCGCGGTGCCGAATTCCACACTGCCTGCGACGATTAAGACGATTATATCATTGAGTTCGATACCCAAGCAAAGCGCGGGGCGCAGCGATCACGATGCGGACGGCGCGGTACTGCCGTCGCCCGGCGCGGCCACTTCGTCGCTGACGGGCGGCGCAGGGGGCACATCGGGGGCGGGAAGGGGCACGCTGGCCAGGTCGAATCCCTGGGCTGCTTCGTGCGTGACCATCGTGATCTTGCCGTCTATGAACGCGCCCTCTTCGGTGGAAATGGCCGACGCGGTGATGTCGCCCCAGACGCGGGCCGTGCGCAGAAGCTGCACCTTCTTGCCGCTCACATCGCCACGCACCGCGCCCGCGATAGACACGTTCTTGGCGTTGATGTCCGCCGTGATCTTGGCTGTCTCGCCGACGAGCACATTGCCGTCAATCTCCAGCGTGCCCTCGAACGTACCGTCGAGGCGCACGTTCCCCTGGCTGCGCAGATCGCCCGTCAGCGTGGCCCCGGCCCCCAGAATGGTCTCAAAACCGACGGGCTGGCGCGCAGGCTCCTGAGAGAGCGCGGCAGGGAAGCTGCTGCCTTCGGGCTGTGGCTGCTTGCGTCCGCTGAAGAGCGATGACATGGCCGGGCATTCCTTCTCGTGGCGCAGACGATCTGGTGAGGACTATAACGCGATTGCCCGCCGTGAGTCAATTCGCGCGCGGTCGGACCGCGCGCGAAGGATATGGAATATTCGGGTTTGCCGTGCCTGGCAGCCGCCCGCCGGGCGCTACACCTCGACTTCGGGTGCGGCATCCCTGCGCGCGCGGCGCTGGGCCAGATAGTCCTTCAGCACATGGATCGCGGGCGGCGCAATGGAGACGAGGATGATCGCCACCACAATCGGCAGCAGGTACCCATCGGCGGCTTCACCCAGGTAGTAGCCCGCGCTGACCACCCCCACCGCCCAGAACAGACCGCCGAACAAGTTGAAGAAGAGGAAACGCGGATAGTGCATGGTGCCGATGCCAGCGACGATGGGCGCGAAGGTGCGCACAATGGGCATGAAGCGCGCCAGGACGATGACCTTGCCCCCATGCTTCTGATAGAACGCCTCAGCCTGGTAGAGGTACTTCTTCTTGAAAAAGAGCGTGTCTTCGCGATGGAACAGACGCCGCCCGACGCGGCTGCCGAACCAGTAGCCCACCGTATCACCCGACACCGCAGCGATGAAGCAGCCGATAGCCAGCACCGGATAGCTCAGCTCAACATGCAGCGTGGTTTGCATGGTCTGGCTGCCAGCGATGACTCCAGCGGTGAAAAGCAGGCTGTCGCCCGGCAGGAAGAAACCGATCAGCAGCCCGGACTCGGCGAAGACAATCGCAAAAATGCCGATGTAGCCGATGGTGGCAATGAATGTCTTGAGATCGAAGTTGAGAAGCTCTTCCATGCCTGGTAACGCCGAGCGGCTCCTACGCGGCCAGCGCGCGGCGCTGTGCTCCTTTCGTCAGCCATGCCAATGAACAGGTCGCGGCACGGGGTGCCGCCTGCGCGCTCATGTCCCCCTGTCTTTGGATGCGGCGGAAGTGTACCACAAGTTCAATGGCTCATCCAGGGCCGGTGAGCCAGGCAGTGGTCAATCGGTGGGCAGGTTATCGTGCCTTGCTAGCGGCCAGCCATGCCGCTCGTCATTGGTGCGCATCTCCCCTTGGGTTATACTTGCCGCCATGCGCATCGGAATTGACGCCCGACTCAACTACTATCGCCCCGGCGGAATCGTCGAGTACACGCGCCACCTGATCCACGAGCTGGCTGCACTCGACGCAGCCAGCGACTATCGCCTCATCCAGCACATCCGCGACCGGGAGACGCTGGTCGCTGCGGCGAATTTCGCGCGGATCAATACACTGACGCCGAGCCATCACCGCCTGGAACGCTGGGCGCTCTCGGCGGAGCTGATCCCTCGCCGTCTCGACCTTCTCCATTCGCCAGACGCGATTCCTCCGGCGCGCGCAGGCCGCCGCCACGTGATCACCATCCACGATCTGCACTACCTGCACTATCCGCAGTTCATGACGGCGGACAGCCGCCGCTATTACTCCGGGCAGATCGGCTGGGCGGTGCGCCGGGCCGATCACATCCTGGCTTCTTCGCAGGCCACCCGCGCCGACCTCGTGGCGCTGCTCAGCGTGCCGGAAGACAAGATTACCGTGCACATGCTCGGCGTTGACGACCTGTTCCAGCCCGCACCGGCTGAGACGATCCAGGCGTGCCGGGCGCGCTGGAGCCTGCCCGCGCAATATCTGCTATTTGTCGGCACGTTCGAGCCGCGCAAGAATATTCCGGCGCTGTTGCACGCCTACGATCTCCTGCGCCACGATCTGCCGGACGCCCCGCCGCTGGTGCTGGCCGGGCGGCGCGGCTGGCTGTACGACGATATCCACCGGACGGTGGAGACCCTGGCCCTGGGCGACCACGTGATCTGGGTCGAGAATCCGCCGCGCGACGATTTGCCCGCGCTGTACAGCGGCGCGGCGGCGCTGGCCCTGCCCTCGCACTATGAGGGATTCGGGCTGACCGCGCTGGAGGCGATGGCCTGCGGCACGCCGCCCGTCGTCTCGGATCGTAGCTCGCTGCCCGAAGTGGTCGGCGACGCCGGATTGCTGGTCAATCCCGACGACGCGGGCAGCATCGCCGGGGCGCTGCGCCGCTTGCTGACCGACAGCGCCCTGCGCGGCACTCTGCGCGCCGCTGGCCTGGCCCGCGCCCGGACGTTCACCTGGCGGCGCACGGCGGAGATCGTCCGCGAGGTCTACGCGCGGGTTATGGCTGAGTGAACGGGAACTCCACCTGCAAACGAACGGAACAAGGCTTCTATGCGACTGCTTTTCCTGACTGCCGAACTGCCTGAGCCTGCTCACGCGGGCGGCACACTGCGCACCAACGGCCTGCTGCGCGCGGCGCACGCAGCGGGGCATGAGGTGCACTTGCTCGCCTTCGCCACGCGCGACCAGCTCAACGCGCAGCGCGACCGCCTCGCCACCTACTGCGCGCGGGTTGACACCGTATCACCGCCGCAGCGCAGGCTCACCGACCGGCTGCGCGACCTGCTGCTGACCGACAAGGCGGACATGCAGGGGCGTTACTGCTCCGCGCACTACCAGCACGCGCTGGCCAAGCTGCTTGAGGAGACGCCCTTTGACCTGGTGCAAATCGAGAGCCTGGAGATGACCATCTACGCGCCGGTTGTGCGCCGCGTCCAGCCAGAGACTCCGCTTATCTACGACTCGTTCAACGCCGAGGCCGCTTTGCAGCGCAGCATCTACGAAGCCGAGCGCGGCAAGCTAACCCGGCTGCCCGGCGCGCTGTACTCGTTCATCCAGTGGCGCCGCCTGACGCGCTACGAGCGCCAGGTGGTGCGCAGGGTGGCGCACACCATCGCCGTCTCCGACGCGGATGCCGAGGCGTTTCGCCGCCTGGCCCCCGGCTGCCCGGTCAGCGTGGTGCCCAACGGGATTGATGTCGCCCGCTATGCCGTCGCCGATACGTCGCTGGACCTCGGCCCGGCCCCGCTGGTCTTCACCGGCTCGATGGGCTATCGCCCCAACGTGGACGCGGCGCTGTGGTTCGCCAACCACGTCCTGGATCGGGTGCGCGCGCACGTGCCGGAGGCGTGTTTCTTCATCGTGGGCAGCCGCCCTCACCAGCGGCTGAACAGCCTGCGCGATCGGGATGGCGTGCAGATCACCGGCTGGGTGCCGGACGTGAACCCCTTCCTCTCAGCGGCAGCGGTCTACGTCGTTCCGCTGCGCATGGGCAGCGGCACGCGCCTCAAGCTGTTGCAGGCCATGGCCGCTCGCCGGGCGATTGTCTCGACGCAGGTGGGCGCGCAGGGCCTCGACGTGCAGGACGGGGAGCAGCTTCGCCTGGCCGATACGGAAGAAGCGTTCGCCCGCGCGGTGATCGAGCTATTGCGCGACCCCACCCAACGCGAAGCGTTGGGCGAGCGCGCGGCGCAGTACGTGGCGCGCGGCTATGACTGGCCGGTGATCGCGCCGCGCCTGCTGGCCGCCTACGACGAGGTGCTCAGCAGAGCGCCAGCGCAGGAGAAGGGAGCATCGCACGATGAGTGACAAGCGACAGCCGCTCCACCCTAAGCCGGGCGAGTCCGTCAGCCTGGCGGATTATGATCCCGATTACACGGGAAAATACCGGGCCAAAGAGGACGCCCTCGAAGACCTGGAGCGCAACCGGGCGCGCCTGGGCGAGCTTCAGGAAGTGCTCTACGCCGAGCACAAGCACGCCCTGCTGATCATCCTGCAGGCGATGGACGCCGGCGGCAAGGACGGCACCATTCGCCACGTCATGCGCGGCATCAACCCGCAGGGCGTCCAGGTAACTCCCTTCAAAGTGCCTACCGCCGAAGAACTCGACCACGACTTCCTGTGGCGCATTCACCAGCATACGCCGCCGCTGGGCATGATCGGCCTCTTCAACCGCTCGCACTACGAGGACGTGCTGATCGTCCGCGTCGAAGAGCTGGTGCCGCGCGCGGTGTGGGAGAGCCGCTACGACCACATCAACGCCTTCGAGCGCCTGCTGGCCGGTAGCGGCGTGACCATCGTCAAGTTCTTCCTGCACATCTCCAAAGCCGAGCAGAAGAAACGCTTCGAGGAGCGGCTGAGCCAGCCCAGCAAGCACTGGAAGTTCGCGCGCGGCGACCTGAAGGTGCGCGAGAAGTGGGATCAGTACATGGCCGCCTACGAGGACGCGATCACCCGCTGCAACACGCCCTGGGCACCCTGGCACATCGTCCCGGCGGACAGGAAATGGTACCGCAACCTGGTCATCTCCCAGGTGCTTGTCGAGACGCTGGAGAAGCTCGACATGCGCTACCCGGAGCCGGAGCCGGGCCTGGAGACAGTCGTCATCCCGGACTGAGCGCGAGCAGCTACTCCGGGCGCGGCGTGACCTCAATGGGCTGCTCGTTGCGGTAGGTGACCATGCCCGGCTTGCCGCCCTTGATCTTGCGCACGTACTTGCGCCGCGTCACGTCCACCAGGGCGCGCGCCTCGCCGCGCGCCGCGCTGTAATACGCCGCAATCTCCGCCGCGCGCTGGATCACCGCGTCCGGCACGTCGCCTGCGCCCGCCTTGATGATCACGTGCGCGCCGGGCACGCCCCGCGCGTGCAGCCACAGGTCGCCCGGCCCACCCCGGTCGAAGGTGACGATGTCGTTCTGCCGCGCGTTGCGCCCCACCCAGATCACCGCCCCGGACTCGGTCGTCACCCTGAGCGGCGCTGATGCCCCGCCGCGCGGCCCGGCAGTGCGCGGCCCGCGCCAGTAGCCACTGCGCTGTAGAGCCTCCTGCACTTCACCGATGTCCGGCCAGTTGCGGGCCATTTCCAGGTCTATCGCCAGTTGATCCAGGTAGGCCAATTCCTGCTCGGCGGCGGCGACCAGCACCGGCACGCCGCTGCGGGCGCGCTTGGCCTTCTCGTACTTCTCGAAGTAACGCTTGGCGTTCTCCAGCGGCGACAGCGCCGGATCGAGGGCGATGATCAGCTCCGGGCCGTCCACGTCGTAGGCGGCGCGCAATTCGCGCGCACCCGGTGCGAGCGTGTACTGGTAGGCCAGCAGCAGTTCCCCGCTGTGACGCAGATGCTCGAACGCGGCATCATCCTGCAAGGAGCCACGCAGGGACTCCAGCTTCTTGGCGACGCGCGTCCGCGCTTCAACGATGGCCTCGGCGACCGGGCGCTTACCGGCAGTGTAGGCGTCCACCCCAACCAGCGGCCCGTAGTAGCGGGCGACAGCGTCGCTCATGCTGCTGGCCGGAGTCCAGCCCGGCAGGTGCGTGATCGGATAGGCGGCGTAGGCGATCACGCTCCCCTCCTCCTCGACGGTGCCCGGCTGCCACGCGCCCTCGCGGAACGTGCCGAATAGCTCGCCGATGGCTGCCAGCAGCGCCCGCGCGCTGGTATCGGCGGCTTTCGTGTTGATCCCTCCCGTCGCCCGGAAGACGATCTCCTTGCCCACCAGCGGGCTGATGCCCAGCACACGGCGCGTCAGAATCTCGCGCGCCCGCGCGCCCGGCTCGTTGTCGAGCATGTCACCGAGCAGGGTCAGGGTGAGCGCCAGCGGATCACGCTTGAGGCGCTGCGGGGGCGGCGGCTGGTACGGCTTCCCTGGCAGGCTGACACGCACCCGGTTCTCCTGCGGCCCCACGCGCCGGATGCACTCGACGATGATGCCATCGTCGCGCACGAGGAGCAGGTTAGCGCGGCGCTCCATCGGCTCGGCGATGAGCGAGAACACGCCCTGCGGTCCTTCCAGGTCGAAGATCAGCACGCGCTCCCAGGGCGGCTGGCGCACGGCGCTGATCCACGCCCCCTCCACATAGCGGCGCAGAAGCAGTCCCAGCGGTGATGGAGCCTCCACACCGCGACGCAGCTTCTCGCTGCTAAGATGGACGCGGGCGAACTGCTGGTGTGCGCTGAGCAGCAGGTAGTGCCGCTGGTGGTTGGCGTAGATTTCCAGGCCGATGCTCTCCTCGTCCACTTCGAGCGTGTCCTGCACGCGCCCGCCGCTGAGGGTCGCGCCTAGCTCGCCGAGCAGCGCCATGATCGTCACAGCGTCGAAATTCATCGTGTGCTATCCTTCTCTGCCAGAAGCTTTCATGCGCCGCCCCGTGCGCACGCACTATTGGCCCGCTCGCTCGCCCGATTAGTCAATTTGTGGGGCCAATGCTACAATGCGGTCACGGTCTTGGGAAGGGCCAGCCCATGCGTGTCGCCATCGGTTCGACCAATCCAGTCAAGTGTAACGCAGTCCGCGCCGTGCTGTCGCCGCTGTTTCCTGGCGCGTCGTTCGTCACGGTGGACGTGCCGTCCGGCGTGGCAGCCCAGCCCTGGGGCGACGTGGAGACGCGCACCGGCGCGCATAACCGCGCCCGCGCGGCGCGCGTAGCAGCGGGCGCTGACCTGGGCATTGGGCTGGAAGGCGGCGTGCAGGAGTCCGAGTTCGGCCTGCTGACGGCGGCGTGGTGCGTGGTGGTCGCGGGCGACGGGCGGGTGGGCGTTGGCGGCAACTCGTGCGTGCTGCTGCCGCCGCCGGTTGCCGCTGCGGTGCGCGGCGGGATGGAGCTTGGCGAAGCGATGGATCGCTTCGTCAACCGATCCAACACCAAGCACCAGAATGGTGCCATCGGCATCCTGACCGATGACCTTGAAACACGCCAGAGCGCCTACGAGACGATCATCCGGCTGGCACTGGCCCCTTTCATTCATCCAGAATGGTACCCTGGCGCTAAGCTGGCCGAACCCTAGTTTGCGCGTTGCAGTGGGGGATTGCAGATGAAGACTCGATCCTTTCTCTTCCTGATGCTCTTGGGCGTGCTGATCCTGGCGCTGTCTGCGTGTGGCGACGAGGGATCGGACACTGTCGCGCGTCCGGTCGTCCGCTTGCAGGTCAACGACCAGACCTTCGAAGAGAACGTCTATAGTTACTGTTGGCCGGAGTCGGCGGACAACCTGGTATGCGATGTTGACGCCGTCGCGCTGGTGCAACCGCTGCGCAATGTCCCGATTGGCGAAGGCGATGCGGTGCGGTTCGTGCTGGATAGTGCCGCCAGTGCGCCGACCCGCTTCACAGCGTCGCTGCTCGGCTTCGACGATGTGCGAGACCTGGGCACCGGCAGCGTGGCCGAGTACCCGATCACGCTGGAAGACAGCCTGTACCGCGTGCGCGTTGACGCCGAGTACGACGACGTGCAGGGCCAGCCCGCCTACGTCTCCTATGTCTTCGGCCTGGCCGTCGCCGGGGTCGTCGCCCCCACGCCCACACCCACGCCGCTTCCCACAGAGACACCGCTGCCCACGCCGACACTGGCCCCTACCCTGACGCCGCAGCCGACCGTCACGCCCGCGCCGCCCACAGAAACGCCGACGCCGCTGCCGGAGCCGACCGAGACGGAAGAACCGACCGAGCCTCCGGCCACAGCCACACCGGAACCTGTCACTGCCCTGGGCGAGCTACTGTTGGTAGGCACGGTGCGCGTGAGCGATACGGGTGTCACACTGCCGGTTGTCGGTGCGACGGTGCACTATGAGCACGAGTCGCTGGCGCTGCCGGAGCCGCCCAACACCGGCTCCACGCAAACCGGCGCGCAGGGCCAGTTCAGCATTGGCCCGCTGACGCTGCACGACACGGACACGATCACGATCAGCGCGTTCGCGCCCGGCTACGAGGCGCAGACCCGCGAGCTTACCGGCCTTGAGGTCTGGCAGGCGGGCGGGGTGATCGAGTTCGTGCTGGTGCCGAACCCGTCGGCCCGCGCGACAGGCGCAGCCGCTGCACAGCCCGCCGCTCCGTCCACGAGCGCCGTCGCCCCTGGCTCTGCCCCACCGCTGAGTCTGGTGGTGGCTGGGCGCTTGTACGTGCCGGTTGGCTTGCAGTTCTGCCAGCAGCCAGCGGACGGCGAGCGGACATGCACGGAACTGCCCGCGCCGGATAGCTCGACCGAGCGCCTGGGCCTGCTGCGTGGCTCCGCCGCCCAGTTACGCATCGGCGGGGGGCGGCCTGACTCGGTGCGCGTCGAGTACCTGACCGACACGGGCATTCCAACGGGCCAACCAGAGAATCGCCCTGGCGACAACGTGGTGCTGTTCATCATCACGCCGGAGCCTGGCTCGTACATCATGACTGTCCGCGTGACGTGGACGGGCTATGAAGCGACGTACTTCTTCCGCGTGAGCGTGAGCAACTGATCGCCGGCCCGCTGAGGCTGGCGGAACCGGCGTCCGCGTTGGTGGAACGCCGGTTCCGTGCTAGAATGAAAACGGGAGAGAGTATGAGCCAAGCTGCCAGGAAAACGAATCCCGTCGCCGGGCACAGGCGCGCCGTGCGCGTGCAGATCGTCGGCCCGGTTGTGCTGGCTCTGCTCGCCCTGGTGGGCGTGTGCGGCGCGCTGATCCTGGCGGTGATTGGCGGGGCGCTGGAAAGCAAGCAGATCACCATCGTCATGGGCATCGTGGCGACGGCTTTTCTCGCTCTGCCAATGGCAATTCTGTGCCTGGTGCCCTATGTCGCGCTGGCGGCGCTGGCCGCGCTGAGCGGTCGCGGGTATGCGCGGGCGCGCGGCCCATTGCGCTCGGCCCGCCGCGCCACTGAGCGCCTGGCGCAGACCACCGCTGCTGTCGCACCCAGGCTCGCCCGTCCGCTGATTGCGGTGAACGTGCGCCTGACGCGCTGGGAACACACGCTGCGCGGCCAGCCGAGTCCGGCGCTGCCTGTCGAAAGGAAGACATCCCATGAGTGAGAGGATCAAGAACCTTGAAGGGCAAGGGGCCAGCGCGCTCAAGCTGGCGGAAGAGCAAATCAGCGATCTGATCAAGACGCTCGAAGAGCAGGATACCCAGGTGTGGGCCTACCTGATCGGCGGGATTGTTGCGTTGATTGTGGGCCTCATCGCCGCTTACCTGGTCACCCAGTCCGCGCGAGAGCGACGCAAGAGCCGCCTGGAGCGCATCAAGGAGTCGCTGCGCGGAGGGATCGTGCGATGACCTCTGAGGTGAACGCCGATCTCACCGCCAAGAGTGACAATGCCTGGAAGCTGCGCGTCTACCTGTTCGGCGGACTGGTGGGGCTGGCCGTCGGCTTGCTCGCCGCCTACTTCTACGCGCGTGTCTCTGAGGAGAATGAGTCCGGGCAGCCCAACCGTATCAAGACGATGGACGCGATGAAGCTAGCTGTTGCGCTGCTATCGGTCGTCCGCCAGATCACCGATTTGGGGGCCAAGCGCGGTGACTGACGGTCGCCGCCCGCCAACCAGAGCCATACGGGGGGCGCACAATGCGCCCCCTGTGCCGTGACTGCCCCGGCCCGCCAGCGACCTTCCCCCTCCACGCAATGATGCGCCTCATTCGCCCCATCCAGCATAAGGCACTCGCCCATCTGGTGCGAGCCGGCGGCGTGCTGCTCGTCGTGGGCGCGCTGGCAGTGCTGCGCCCTGCCCCGCCGCGCGTCGTGCTGGGGCCGCCGCAGACTGTGCAGACGGTCAACCCAACGGTATGCGTGCACACCCGCCTGACCGACGAAGTGGACGAGTGGAAGATTCAGCGCACGCTGCAAATGGTGCGCGAGATGGGCGCGGCGACCATCGTCGAGTTCTTCCCCTGGCCCTACGCCGAGCACGAGCGCGGCAGCTATGACTGGGCACATGCCGACCGCATCATCCGCCACGCCGAGAACCAGGGCCTGACCGTTATCGCCCGGCTGGGGCTGGTGCCCGCCTGGGCGCGCCCGCCCGTGCGCGAAAAAGTGACCACGCTCACCTATCTGCCCGCCGACTACTTCGACGACTTCACCCGCTTTGTCGGCGCGTTCGTGGCGCGCTACGGCGACCGGATTGGCGGCGTGATCATCTGGAACGAGCCGAATCTGAGCTACGAATGGGGCGACCGCAGCCCCGACCCCGTTGCCTACACCGAGCTACTGCGCCTGTCGTACCGGGCCGCGCACGCCGCTAACCCGGCCATCGTCGTCTTCGGCGGGGCGCTGGCCCCCACCAACGAGCCGGAGGGCAGCGGCAGCGGCATGAACGAAGTGCGCTTCCTGGAGCGCATGTACGAGGCTGGCGCTGCCCCCTACTTCGACGTGCTGGCCGCGCACACCTACGGCTTCACCCACGCCCCGGCAGACCCACCCGACGCGCAGACCATCAACTTTCGCCGCGTCGAGCTGCTGCGCGAGGTGATGGTGCGTCACGGAGACGGGGCCAAGCCGGTCACCATCACCGAGAGCGGCTGGAGCGACGACCCACGCTGGACACGCGCCGTGCGCCCCGGCCAGCGCATCGCCTACACGCTGGAGGCGCTCGACATGGTGACCGCCTGGCCCTGGGCCGATCACCTGTGCCTGTGGCAGTTCCGCCAGCCGTCGGACTTCCACAACCGACGCGACGCCTACTACGCGCTGGTCTCGTCGGACTTCTTCGCCAAGCCAATCTACGAGGCGGTTCAGGCTTACACGCGTGGCTGGGAAAGTCCTTACACCTCATGAGCCACTGGACAGCACGCGCCCCCTCCTTGCTCCGCGACTGTCGCCGCTGGACGCGCCAGCACCCCCGTCTGGCATTGGCGGCGCTGCTGGTGATCGCCGCCGCACTCGCCGCCTGGCGGCTCACCCGGCCCGGCGCGCCCCTCGGCCCGCAGGACGGCACCTGGCAGCGCGTGCAGATCAACGGCGATCTGTACGTCGGCCTGGACCCCAGCTATCCCCCCTTCGCCGAGTGGACGCCGGAGCAGATCGCCGGCATCGAAGCCGACCTTGCGCGGGAAATTGGGCGGCGGCTGGGCGTCGAGACACACATCCTGATCATGGGCTACGACAGCCTGTACGACGCGCTCTACACGGGGGGCGTGGACATGCTGATCGCCGGGCTGCACCCTGATTCCACCCTCACCCATTGGGTGTACTACTCGCAGCCATACTACGACGCCGGGCAGGTGCTCGTCTCGCCACGTGCCGCGCCGGTCAGCGACATGCGCGCACTTGACGGCAAGACCGTCGCGGTGGAGATGGCCTCGTCCGGCGACACGGCGGCCCGCCGCTGGGCGCGCCGCCTGCGCGCGCTGACCGTCGAACGTCACCTGCTGCCGCAGGACGCCATGCGCGCTGTCGAAGAGGGCCAGGCCGCCGCCGCGCTGGTGGACACGGTCAGCGCGCGGCTGTACCTGCCCGCCCATCCCGATCTAGTCATGGCTGCCAAGACAACCGTCGCCGAGCCATATGTGATCGCCATGCGCCGGGGCAACTTCCGCCTGACCGCCCACGTAGAGCGGGCGTTGAACGCGATCAGGGCCGACGGTACACTGGACGGCATCATCGCATATTGGTTATCTGGCTAGGGGAAAATCCTATGCACATCCGAAACGCACACAGCGTCTCGCCGCTGGAGAGTCCGCACGGGGAAATCGTCTATGAATTGGCGGGGGCGGCAGCGGGCGGCGCGCGAGCGCACAGCGTCGCCCAGATACGCATCCCGCCGGGCAAGTCGTCGCGCCCCCATTACCATCCGGTCGCCGAGGAGAGCTATGTCATTCTGCAAGGCGTCGCGGGCATCGAAATTGACGGCACGAGCGCGGCCTTGTACCCCGGCGATGCCGTCGCCATCCCACCGACCACCGTGCACCGCATTTGGAACGCGGGCGAGGCGCACTTGGTGTTCGTGGCGGTGTGCGTCCCGGCCTGGACGCCGGATGACAGCGTCTACCTGGACTGAACGCGGATGCCCGGCTAATTCCCGCGCCCGAAGCGCCGCAGCACGTCATGGACAGCGCGCAGGATCGGCGTCTGGTTCATGCCCGCGACCACGCACAGCAGATAGGTGATCGCGTACTCGGCCTCGGTCGCGCTGTCGCGCAGCAAGTCCTCGTTGGCGATGGAAGCCACCAGGAAGGCCAGCAGCCCCATCACCCCGCCGAGCAGCGGGTTGAACAGGTACCAGCTAATGTAGATCGGGTCGAAGTCGCGCAGGCGGGTCGCGTGGCGCTCCAGCGTCAGGTACCCGGCCAGCAGCGCCCCGGCGATGCCCAGCAGCAACGGGTAGTAGAGCACCCCCACGATGGACACGCCAACCGCTTCCCCCACCCCGACAAACAGCGCCTTGAGCAGGAACAGCACGCCCAGGGCGATCACCCAGCCGACCATGTAGTTGAGCAGCAGCGGGCGATAGCGGGCGATGTCGGCGTCTGTCTTGCGCTGGCGGTTGATCTCCGTGCGGATGCGGTAGACGGTGGCGCGCACCGTCTCGTAATTCTGACGCGACTCAGCGAGCATCCGGCTGGCGTCGGCGAGGGCCTGCTGGTAGCCGAGCACCACCTGCGCGTCACCGCTGGGGCGGCGCGCCAGGTCATCTTGCACGGCCTCAATCTGCAGGGCGAGCTTGCGCAGCCGCTCATCATCTACGGCGGGCGGCACAGCCGCTTCGCTCAGCGGGCGCGCTGGCTCGGCAACTACCGGCTCCGGCGAGGCCGCGGCAGGCTGTGAAGCGGCGCGAGACGGCGCAGAGGGCCGTCCTGCGTCCGGCTCGGAAGGAGTCGCGGTGCTCACCTCAGAAGACCAGGCTTCCGGGGCGGCAGGTGTGAGGGACTCCACCGCCGGATGCGGCTCGTAGGGCGCGGGCGTGGCCCTGGCTGGCACGGAGGATTCGCGCTCGGCCAGAGGGCGCGCGTCGTCGGGTGCGGTGGGCGGTGTGCTCACCCTGTCCCGCCCGACGATCACTGGCACGTCGTCAGCCAGATCGGAACCCGTGAGCCAGTCCGGCAGGTCATCCAGCACCGCTTCCACCTCTGGCACTGCTCGCACGGGAGGGGCCGGGCGTCGCCCCGCCGGGACAGGCTCCGGCTCGTGCGGGGGCGGCGCGGCGGAGCGATCGGGCATGAGCGGCAGCGTCTTATCGAAAGCGGGCAGCGGAGCGTGCAGATCGAACAGCGCGCGCGTCTCTTCGGCGCTCAGGCGCAGCGATGCCGGGTCAAGCCGTACCGCTTCGCGCTCAATGGGCGGCGTCTGATCGGGGGGCGCAATGTCGTCCGAGGGCAGGGGGCGCTGGCCGAGCAGAATGGCACGCCCCTTACCGCGCAGCGTCGCACGCGGGCGGCGTTCATCATTCGGCGCGTCCACGCATGACCTCCTCTGCCAGCACACGGTAGCTCTGGGCGATGGGGTGGCGGGGCATATACTCCAGCACCGACAGGCCGACAATCGGCGCTTCGGCGACCACATCATCGTACTGGATCAGCGTCCTGAACATGCGCTCGCCGAACACGGAGCGCAGCTCGTCCACCACCTCCTGGGCGTGCACGGAGTCAGGGCGGTACATCGTCCCAAACAGCCCGGCCAGGCGCAGCGAGGGGTTCAGGTTCTTCTTGATGCGGATGATGGTATCCATCAGCGCGCGCACCCCGCGCATAGCCAGGTATTGGCACTGCACGGGGATCAGCACCTCGTCGGCGGCGACCAGGCCATTGGCGGCCAGGATGCCCAGGCCCGGCGGCGTGTCCATCAGCACATAGTCGAACGGAAGCTGGCTGCGCCGCAGCGAGGCGCGCAACCGCTGCACGCGGTCGGCCACGCCCGCCAACTGCACCTCGGACGCGGCCAGGTCAATGCTGGCCGGAACCAGCGCCAGGTTGGTGCGCACGGGGCGCATCACCCGCGCCAGCGAGACATGGCTGTACATGATGAGCGAGAAGGCGCTGCGCCGGATGTCGTAGGAATCAATGCCGAAGGCCGCCGTCAGCCCGCCCTGGGGATCGAGATCAATGAGCAGCACCCGTTGGCCCTGCTCGGCAAGCGCCAACCCCAGGTTCATCGCCGACGTGGACTTGCCGACCCCACCCTTCTGGTTGGCGATTACGAGTGTTCGTGTCATGGCGTGCACACCCCGCTGTGTTCCGCACTGGCAGCATTATAGCATAGCCATGCACCTAGAGATAACCGGGCTGGTGTACCTCACCCCCAGCAGATTGTTGAGAAGATGGGTGGGGTGTGAGATAGTAAGTAGTCAGGGGATGGCTCATCAGTGCACTTTCGGTCGTCACCTGGGCTATTCGGGGTACCTCCTTCGTTTCACGAACAGCCCCAATCCCACTTTCCCTGAGGATGCGCTCAGCAGTTACCGGAGGTGAGACCATGTTCGTGCTCGAAAGCGATGCTCTACGGGTGAGGATCGGGCAGCCAGACCGCCCAGGCGAGTACGGCCTTACAACCGAGGTTCACTATGATGGCGATTGGCTCGCTGCTTCTCGCATCGGCAGCCGCCCCCTGGACGGCCTGACACCCACGCAAGCCGGACCCGGCCATCTGGCAGGGACGGGCGAGGGCTATCGCTGGCGGGCGACAATCACTGCCCAGGCGAGGGGATTCTGGGTAGAGGCGCGCCTGCAGGCTGATCGGGCTGTCGCGATCAACCCTGCGATGGTTCTCTGGCTGGGAACCCTTGACAATCTCGACGACCGGCAGGCCCATACATGGCGGCAGACGATTCTGCGCGCCCCGACGGTCAACCAGCAAGGGCTGTCCGGCAATGACCTGGCCGCCGGTTATCTGTACGATCATGCCACGCACATTGAGAGCATCTGCTATTTCCCGGCAGACGGCTTCGAATGGGCCTCCAACCGCTTCTACCACTTCACTGTGCGTGAGGTCATGGCCTACCTCCCCACAGGACGTTACGGGCTGGGTCTCCTGCCGGCTATGCCGGGCACGCTGTTCAGCCTGAACCCCGGCGAACACCGCTTTGTCTGGTGGTTCACCCAACGCCATCGTTCGGGCATGCCTTCCCCCTGGGAAGCGCAGCACGCGCTGCTCCAGGCCCTTGCGCCATTGCTGGATGTCGTCCCGGCA
Source organism: Aggregatilineaceae bacterium (assembly GCA_040767545.1). GTDB lineage: Bacteria > Chloroflexota > Anaerolineae > Aggregatilineales > Aggregatilineaceae > UBA2029. The sequence continues at coordinate 60,580 of JAXGOK010000019.1, forward strand.
GCGCCGCCGGAAACCATCGCCTGGGGAGAGATGGCCGGGCGGACGCTCAGCGATCTGCGGGACGAGGCGTGCTGGGTTCAGGCAGGCGGTCACGAGGGATTGCGCGCCTACGTGCGCGGTAGCTCGGCGCTCAAGCGCGATGAGGCGCGCAGTATTGAGCTGATGACCCAGCTCGACGTATTGTGGCCGCTCCTGCTGTGGCAGGACGAGGCGCACGAGCCCCGCGCCCACGCCATCATCGAGCGCATTCACCAGACGCTGCCCCTCTTTGATCGCCCGACCCTGAACTACGTCGCGAACAACTTCCCGGCATTTCCCGGCGACAGCTTCATGGACACCTGGTATTTCCTGGAGAATGCGCTGATCAAGCTGCCCTGGGTAGCTTATCTGACCGGGGACGAGACGCTGCGGGCGATGTTCTTCCGCGCCCTGCACGGCGCGCAGAAGCTCGCGCGCCACACAAACTACCTGTTCCCGCTCTTCGCAGACGCCGAGCAATGGCAGGCGCGCGGCAGCCTGCTGAACGTGAGCGTAGGGGGACTTTACGCTGCCGGGTGCGTGATTGCCCACCAACTGAGCGGCGGGGATGCCGATCACCTGCGCGAGGCAGCCCTCGCCCTGCGGACGATGCACCAGCTTCCGCCGCACCAATTGACCCACGAGCCTCAGCAGCTTTCGTTCGCTGCTGCAAGTGCTAGCTACCTGCAGCAAATGGGGTACGAAGCGGACACTGACTGGGCCACGATGGCCGCTGATTTCGTGAATCTCTCCCTGCGCATGGGCTATTGGGCCAAAGACCCCGCCGTGCCCTTTTACGATCCGCGCGGCATGTTCCAGGCCTGCGCATCGCTGTGCTATCCTGCTTTCAAGGAGAATGTGGAAGTCCTGGTCGCGTGGCCGGAGCTACTGCGCGCCGGGCTTGGCCCCGTGACTTTGATGGCCGCGTTCGCCAATCTGCAGCGTCGCCATAACTACGCCTTCTTTGACCCGTACCTGCCTGAGAACTTGCGGCGTGGCCCGTGCCCTTATGTCCCCTACGAGGATTTGGCGACCGCAGAATTCGAGCACACTGCCAAGCTGGGTAAGGAATTGTATGGCACGGGTGAGGTCTTCTGGAGCGCGCTGCTCTTCGATGCGCTGGGCCGGGTGGATGCTCCGCACGTGCTGTGCCTGTGCCTGGATGTCCCGTGCCTGGAGCTACGTCGCCTGCCACCCCCAGCCCTGCGCAGCTATCTGGTCTACAATCCGCTGCCCGAAGCGCAACATGTGACATTGCGCAACACCGCAAGGACGCAGGCATTGGTGATCGCGCCCCATTCGGCAGAGGTTGTCTCCTTCGCAGAGAGCGACTAGGCCGGGCGCAAACGCTTCAAAGAAGGGGGCCTGGCATTGCCCGTGCGCCCTAACTACGCGGCCTGCAAACAAAAACGCCCGGCTTGCTCAACACAAGCCGGGCGTCGTGATAGCCAGGAATTGGACAGCAGGACTCAGGCGCGCTCGCCCAAGCGCCGCTCAGTGCCGGCCAGCAGGCGCACAATGTTGCTGCGGTGCCGGACGAAGACCATCCAGCCCGCCAGCAAGTAGACGGTGTAGACCGGGTCCATCCAGCCCGCAATCACCAGCGCCAGGAAAGCGACCGCCGCAACCGCGACCGCCGTCAGCACGCCGAGCGAGACGTAGCGCGTCAGCAGCACGATGGTCATGGCGACCGCCAGTACCAGCGCCACCAGCAGCGTAGGAGCCAGCAAGATGAACGTGCCCATCGCCGTCGCCGCGCCCTTGCCGCCGCGAATGCTGCCCGTCAGCAGCGTCGCCAGCAGCGACCAGTTGTGCCCGGCAACAGCCGCAACAGCCGCCAGCACGCCTGCCGTCGCCTGGTAATCGGGCACGATCAGGCGGGCCAGCAGAATTGCCAGGACGCCCTTCGCCCCATCAATCGCCCACACCAGCAGGCCATAGCGCGCCCCGACAGCACGGATGACATTCGTCGCCCCCATGTTGCCGCTGCCCACCGCGAAGATGTCAACGCCCTTCGTCCGCGCGACCAGGTACGCCGTCGGAAACGACCCGATGACATACCCGATGGCAATCACAAGCACAACCAGTCCTGGTTCCATCGCCCTGCCCTTCTCTGCCCGCCCTGCACGAACGGCTCTCAGTACATGCTACTATGAAAACACGCCAGATGCCATAACGATGCTCTTCCCGCAAAACTTGCCCGCCAATGGGAGCGGGTGTAAAACATGCTTGGCCGGATAGTCCTGTGCTCTCTGTGAAGAACACCGCTCTTGGGCGAACCGGCTCCAGCGGATCAGCAGATCATCGAGGAAGTCTATCGTGAGCGAAGCGCAACCGAACGCCGCCCCGCACATTGCCGTGATTGACGACGATACCGAGTTGCTCAAGCTGATGGTGCTGCTCCTGCGGCGTATCGGCGCGCAAACCACCACCATCGCCGACGGGCAGGAAGCTCTGCACTACCTGGCAGATGGCACCCCCGATCTCATCATATTAGATTTGATGCTGCCGCATGTCAATGGTTTCGACATCCTGCGTCGCATCCGCAACGATCCCCGCTTCGACCCGGTGCCGGTTCTGGTGCTATCGGCCAAAGTCGAGCCGCAGACGATCCGCGAAGTGCTGGAGGCGGGCGCGGACGGTTACGTGACCAAGCCATACGCCGCCAACAGCCTCGTTGACCGGGTGCGCCTGCTGCTCGCCTCTGGCCGCCAGACTGCGCCGCCGGATAGACCGCCCACCGGCTCCACTTAGCCCCCACCAGCGACGCTGTTTGTGTACGGGCCGGAATGCTGTTAAGCTGGACTCCGTTGATGGAGAACGGTATGCGGAGGTAAAGCGGATGCGCCCTAAAGCTTGCTGGATAATCTGGCTTCTGCTCGCGTCCCTCCTCGTGCTGGCTGGCTGCCAGGAAGCTACGCCCGCGCAGCCCTCTCCCGCCACCAACGGTAACGCCGCCGCGCCGCAGGTGCCAACGCGCACGCTGGCACCGATTGTGTCCTTCACGCCTCGTTTCACGGCGACGCCGCTGCCCAGCGCCACGTTCACGCCCTCCATCACGCCTTCGCCGACGATGACGCCCGTCCCGCCCACGCGCACGCCCACCGTGACCCCGACCGTCACACCCACCGCCGCCGGGGTGATCCGCTCGACGGAGAACGTCAACCTGCGCAGCGGGCCAGGAACCAACTACGACATCGTGCTCAGCGTGCCCCCCGGCACCGAGGTAGGCGTGCTCGGCGTGCAGACCGACGCGAACGGACGCGAGTGGTACAAGGTCGCCCTGACCGACAAGGACGGCGAGGTGCGCTACTTGTGGGCGCTTGGGGCGCTGGTCAACACCGACTTTACCGCGCTCACCAGCCTGGCCGAGACTCCGCCAGCGACCAGCAGCGCCGCGCCCACACCACAGCCGAATCGTGTCGAGATCCTCGCCTATTGCCAGCTCAAAGGCGTTCGCCCGCCGCGCCCAAAGACGACCGACGATGTGTTCATCGAGTGGAGCTGGTTCGTGACACGCCCGGAGTACATGGACGAGCACCTGGCCCACGCCACCTACGATGTGCGGCTGGATGGCAAGCCCCTCAGCGACTGGAAGCGCTACGAGACCGAGATGATCCGCGAGGGTGGTCTCTGGTTCACGTACTGGTACTACCCTGTGGGCAAGCTCCAGCCGGGCGAGCATCGCGTAGACTTCCGCCTGACGTGGGACGCGGCCATCACCGACGGCTACGCAAGCTTCGGCCCCGGAACTGCCAACGAGGTTGACGCAGGAAGCTGCACGTTCACCGTTGTCGCGCCGTGACAGGTGTCTCGGCCAGGCTGAGCCACGCCCAATCTCCATGAGGATGCCCGATGAGCAAGCCATCCTGGGACGACCTGACCGGACAGCTCAGCGACGCCAAGCACCCCCGTCAGCGTCGCGCCGCCTGCCGCAAGCTCGCTGCGACCGGCGATCCGGCAGTGATTCCCTTCCTGCGCAACGCCTACCTTCAAGATGACGATGAGGGCGTCCGTGACGCTGCGCGCGAGGCGCTGGCCGTCTTCAAGGCCCGGCAGGAAGGGCACAGGGCACGGCGCTTCCCGCCGGGTCGCCGCTTCCTGCGCGTGGTGGCGGGGGTGCTGGCTGTGCTCCTCCTCCTGTCGCTGGCGCTCAACGGCCTGGCACTTCTGAGCAAGGATGGTGACGAGGGTGACGATCAGCCGTCCGGCTCGCTCTTTGATCAGCCGCCCAGCCCACGCGATGAAGTGATCGCCCAGATCGAGGCGCGTCTGCGCGAAGCGGAGACCCTGACGGCCAGTCTGCGCGCGGAGATCGCCGAGTCCGACGCTACGGGGCAGCTCGCGTGCGACTTCGAGTACAGCGTCCCGGAGCCAGTGGGGCTGGCAGCCATTGATCAGGTCACCTATCCTGACCTGCACATTGCCGCCCTGAACGTGGATGTCGCGCTGCCCACGCTGCAAAAGGCGCTGCTGCTGCTCAACGGCGCGTGCCAGAATTTGACCGCCAGAACGGAGCGCATATTGGCGTCAGCGGTCGAGCTTGACAAAGTGGACGGCCAGCTTCAGGAGGCAGGCAGGCAGCTTCAGCGAGCCATTGTCAGCCCGGCCCCCACCGTCGGCCCGACGGTCACGCCGCTGCCGACGCACACGGCCACGCCGTCGCTTACTCCCCTACCGGCCACACTTACCGCAACCGTGCTCCCTTCGGCAACCCTCCCGGCGAGCAGCACGCCCACGCCGACCGTCTCGCCGACGCCGACGCGCACGCCCACCGCGACCCCTTCCCTGACGCCGACGCTGCCCTTCCCCGACCTTGATTACCGGGCGATTCTCTCGGCGCTGCGCGAGCGTTACGCGGTCATGGGCAATCTCAAGAACAACTACGGGACGGGCATTATTGACCAGTGGGAGCAGGCGCTGTCGCCGCAGGGACCGGCTTCGACCAGCCACTGTGCGCAAGACGACTGGCCCGCCGCCTTCGCCCTCACGCCGGAGCAGCAGGCCCTCCTGGACTCGCCCAACGCCGCCGATCCCCAGCTTGCCGATGCTATTCGCCTCCAGCAAGAGGGGCTGGCCCTGGCCCTGCAGGCACGCGCCCTGTACGAAGCGGACTGTTGGGGCTACAATCTGGCCGACTCAGCGGAGCAAGGGCTGGCGCTGGCAAATGAAGCCCTGACCAGGCTGACCCAATCACAGAACCTCTACGACCTCATACGCGCGAGACCGTCAGGATGACCCGCCTGCTGCACCGATCCGTATCCCTCGTCGCCTTGCTGATCTTCTTGTGGGGCGCGGCTGGCCCGCGCCTGGCACTTGCTCAGGATGGGAGCCAGGCGTCGCCAGGGGGCGGCACGACCATCCATGTCGTGCAGCGCGGCGAGACGCTGTTCCGCATCGCCATGCGCTACGGAACAACCGTCGAGGCCATCGCCGCCGCCAACGGCATCAGCGATCCGCGCTATATCAGCGTTGGCCAGCGGCTGCTCATCCCCAACGCGCGCCTGGACGTGGATGTGCCCGGCGCGCCGATCACGCACAGCGTCGCCCCTGGCGACACGCTGCGCACCCTGGCCGCAGTCTACCAGACGACAGCAGAGGGCATCGCCGCTGCCAACTCCATCACCAACCCGGCGCGCCTGTTCATCGGCCAGGAGTTGACGATCAACCAGGGCACAGCCGGTAACGCTGACACGGCAGCCCAGCCGCGCAGCCTGTACCGCGTCCAGCCGGGCGACAATGTGCTGCGCATTGCGCTGCGCCTGGGCGTGCCCTGGCGTGCGCTCGCCGAAGCAAACGGGCTGGCAGGCAGCGGCCCCGTTTTCCCCGGCTCAAGAATATGGGTGCCCGGCGGCGAAGGCAGCCCGCGCGATCTGCCCAGCCCGCTCGTCTCGTTCACGATCACGCCCATGCCCGCCGTGCAGGGCAAGACCATCGCCCTGCAGATCACGACGGAAGGGCCGGCGGTGCTGGCCGGAACCTTCATCGGCTACCCTGTCCAGTTCGTGACACTCGACGGCAACCGGCACGAAGCCCTGTTTGGCGTGCACGCCTTCACCGAGGGCGGCATCTACCCGCTGGCGCTCAGCGTGACGACGCCGGACGGCGCGCAGACGTACCTGAGCTTCAACGTGCGCGTGGACGAGGGCGGTTACGGCACTGAGACGATCTCGCTGGACACGCAGCAGGACGACTTGCTCACCACCCAGGTCACTGAGCCGGAATGGGACCTGGTCGCTGGCACCATGAGCGCCTTCACCGCGCAGCGCTACTTCGGCGGGCTGATGGGCCTGCCTTCAACCGGGGCCATCACCTCGCAGTATGGCACGCGGCGGGCCTACAACGGCGGCGTGCTAAGCACGTTCCACAGCGGAACCGACTTCGGCGGCGCGCCAGGCTCGCCGGTGCTAGCACCGGCGGCGGGCGTGGTCGTGCTGGCCGAGGCGCTGCCGGTGCGTGGCAACGCCACCATCATTGATCACGGCTGGGGCGTCGTGACTGGTTACTGGCACCAGTCCGAAATCAGCGTGCAGGTGGGCGACATAGTCAGCGCCGGTCAGGTCATCGGCGTGGTAGGGTCAACCGGGCGGTCAACCGGGCCGCATCTGCACTGGGAAATGTGGGTCGGCGGGGTACAGGTAGACCCGATGCAGTGGGTTCAGCAGGCTTTCCCGTAGGGCGAACGGGCGCGCGTCCGGCTGCGGGGCGCGCCACGATCCGGGACACGAAGCCTGACGAGTGCTGGGGCATTCAATAGCCGAGGCTGGTGCGAATCAGCGAGGCGATGGCGACGATGATCGTCACGAAGACGATCACCACTGTGATCGCGCTTTCGCCCAGGCTGACGAATCCGCCCAGCACCAGCACAACTCCCAGCAGCACCAGGGCTGTCAGCAGGCAGCTACAGCTCACCAGCCAGCGCGACAGCCCGCCCAACAGGCCAGGCACGCGTTGGTAGCGGTCGCCGCGACCAAGCAAGAGATCAATCAAGTTCACAGGCCATCCCTCTCGTTACGGAGTCCCAACCAGGCTCCCAGCAGGCGGCCAGGACTCGCCCGCATCGCCATCGCCCACGATCTCGTAAGCGATTATACCGCCAAGCGCACGCCCGGCGCACCTCTAACGAATTTCTGTTAGAAACGCAGCCTGTTTTCCGGTATGATGAGCGTAGGCTGGCGCAACCGGCCAGGGGACGCTGCATCTAACTGGGTGAACCGTACTAGTCAGCGCAGAAGGATCGGCTATCATGCCTCTGATGGATTCAGAAACACAGCAGCAAGTCCGCGAAGTGCTGGCGGCTGTTCAGTCGCCGGTGACGCTGAAGATGTTCACCCAGGACTTCGAATGCGGCTACTGCAAGGAAACGCGCCAGATCGCCGAAGAGGTGGCGGAGCTCTCTGACCTGGTGAGCGTCGAAGTGCACGACTTCCTCGCCGACGCCGATCTCGCCAAGAGTCTGGGAGTTGACAAAATCCCAGCTATTGTCGTGCTCGGCGAAGGCGGACGCGACTACGGCATCCGATTCTTTGGCATCCCGTCAGGCTACGAGTTCACGTCGCTGCTGGAGGCGATTGTGCTGGTCGGGACTGGGGATGTGGAGCTACAGGACAGCACGCGCAAGTTCCTGGACGCGCTGCAAACGCCGCTGCACCTGCAGGTGTTTGTGACGCCCACCTGCCCTTACTGTCCATCCGCAGTCATGCTGGCGCACCAGCTTGCCTACGCCTCGGACAAAGTGACAGCGGACATGGTGGAAGTCACAGAGTTCCCGCACCTCGGTCAGAAGTACGGCGTGATGGGCGTGCCGCGCACCGTGATCAACGGGCACACCTACCTCGAAGGCGCAGCACCTGAGCAGATGCTCCTGGAAAAGCTAAAGGCCGCCGTGCGATGAGCGATTGCGCTCCAGCGGCGGAACTTAGCCAACGACCGCGCTCAGCCGGTCTTGGACTGAAAGGCTTACACAACTCGACGCACTAAGGAGAGAAAGTCACATGGCCAAAAAGATCAACATCGAACCTCTGGGCGCTCGCGTCCTCGTCCTGCCGCTTGAAGGTGAATCGCAGACGCCGGGCGGCGTGCTGCTGCCGGAGACGGCCAAAGAGAAGCCGCAGCAGGGCACCGTCGAGGCCATCGGCGATCCCGAAGAGATGGAAACCGATCTGAAGGTCGGCGACCGCGTGCTGTTCCCCAAGTATACTGGCACCGAGATCAAGTTCGAAGGCAAGACCTATCTGCTGATGAACGAGGACGACGTGCTGGCGCGCATCAAGTAGAGCGTCCTCACAGGTTCCACACCAACTTACCAGGCCGGGTGATTGTCAGCAGTCACCCGGCTTTGTTTCGGCGCAAAGTACTAGTCTGCCAGGGCAGGCGATAGTAGAATGTGAGTAGAAGGCTTGTTCGCACCTGGTGGCGAAAGGGGCCAATCATGAACGCGCCACACCTGTACCAAGACGTGCGCCCATCCCCGATTGCCGGGCGCTGGTACCCCGCCGACCCGCTGCACCTGGCGCGCTCGGTGGATGAGTACATGCACCAGGCCAACGTGCCAGCCCCGGACGGGGAGTTGATCGGCATTCTGACGCCGCACGCCGGGCACCGCTACTCCGGCCCCATCGCCGGGCACGCGTTCAAGCTGGTGCAGGGTCTGGCCGTAGAGGTTGTCGCCCTGGTCGGCCCGTCACATTACCCCTACGACGCGCCAGTAGTCACCACCGCCCATGAAGCTTACGAGACGCCGCTCGGCCAGGTGCCGGTTGACCGGATGGCCCTGGCCGCGTTAGGGGAGCGTGTTCCCATCAAGGCAGTGCGCACCGACCCGGAGCACTCGCTGGAAATCGAGCTGCCATTTCTCCAGCGCGCGCTCGGCGAGTTCCGCGTGATCCCGCTCGCCCTGGTGGAGCAATCCTACGAGATGGCCCAGGCGCTCGGTCAGGCGCTCGCGGACACCCTGGCCGGTGCTCGCGCGCTGCTCGTCGCCAGCTCCGACCTGTCGCACTTCTACCCGCAGGACATCGCGCGCAGGCTCGACGGGACGATTCTCAATGCGGTGGCCCGCTTTGACCCGGCGGGCGTGATCCAGGCGGAGATGAACGGCTCCGGCTTCGCCTGCGGGCGGGGAGCCATCGCTACCATCATGATCGCGGCTCAGGCGCTTGGCGCGGACGCCGCCCAGGTAGTCGGCTACGCGACTTCGGGCGATGTGACGCACGATTACCAGCAGGTAGTCGGCTATGGCGCGGCGCTGTTCTGCAAGCGGGCCGCCGGCCCTGGCGCTGAGTCGCCCGGCAGATGATGTTCGCCGAAATCGCCGTCAACCGCCGCGTTCAGGGCACGTTCCATTACCACATCCCGGATCACCTGTCCGGCCTGATCGCGCCGGGGCATCTGGTCAAGGTCTCCTTTGGCACGGCCCACACGACCGGCATCGTCGTTGCCCTGCACGAGCACGCGCCCATCCCCCAGACCAAGCCCGTCTTGGAGCGGCTGGACCCCGTGCCGGTGATCACCCCCGCCCAGCTTGAGCTGGCCCGTTGGCTGGCACGCGAGACGCTCACCCCATTGGGGCTGTGCCTGTGGCTGATGCTGCCGCCGGGCATTGCCAAGCGCGGAGACCTGGTCTACACGCTGGTTCAGGAAGACGCCGCAGACCTGTCCAAGACGCAGGCGCGCCTGGTCAGCCTGCTCTACCGGCGCGGGCCGTTGCGCGGGCGGCAGATCGCCCACGCGCTGCGGCGCGTGCGCTGGCAGGGGCCGCTGGCCGGGCTGGTCAAGCGGGGCATCGTCCGCCAGGACCCGATTCTGGAAAAGCCCGATGTGGGTCCCAAGACCGTGCGCACTGCCCAACTGAACATCGCTCCAGACCGGATCAAGGATATTGCCCCCCGGCTGGGCCGCGAGTCGCGGCGGGCCAACGTGCTCGAAGTGCTGCTCACCTCGCGCTACCAGCGCATGGCCGTCAGCACGGTGATGGCGGCGGTCGGCTGCACAGAGGAGCCGATCCGCACGCTGGTAGAAGCGGGCGATCTGCGCCAGACGGCGCGCGAAACCTGGGTCGAGCTGACCGTCGCCCCGGCGGAGATCGCCGCACACCTGGAAGCGGGCGACTACGCCCGCGCCCACGCGCAGCGCCAGGTCTTGCAGCAGCTTCTTGAGGCGAAAGGCCCCCTTCCCCGGAGCGCGCTGAACGCGGCTGCTGTAGGTCGCCTCGAAAAGGCCGGGACAGTCCGCCGCTGGACAGACCCGGCGACTGTCGAGCTTGTCCACCCGCCCCACGCGGTAATGGAGCGCATCATCGAGCTACGCGGCGGCGCGCCGTACCTGGCCGTGCTGGAATACCTGGCCCAGGCCGGGGGGGCGGTGGCGCTGCGCGAAGTCACCAAGGCGACAGGGACAACGCTCACTCACTTGCGCCGCCTGGCCGACGACGATCTGGTGGCGCTGGGCGAGACGGAAATCTGGCGCGATCCGGTGGGCGAGCAGGAGTTCCTGCCGACCGTCGCCCCGCCGCTCACCGCCGAGCAGCGCCGTGTCTGGGAGACTGTCCAGGGGTACATGGACACCATCCACTGGGGCGATGTCTCCCCCACGCCGGAGACATCCGGCGTGTTCGTGCTGCATGGCGTAACCGGGTCAGGTAAGACGGAAATCTACCTGCGCGCCGTCGAGCGGGCGCTGGCCCAGGGCCGCCAGGCGATTGTGCTGGTGCCGGAGATCGCGCTGACGCCGCAGACGGTGCGCCGCTTCGCTTCACGCTTTCCGGGCAGCGTGGCGGTGGTGCACAGCGGGTTGTCGGTCGGCGAGCGTTACGACGCCTGGCGGCGCGCGCGGGCCGGGCAGATTCACGTCGTTGTGGGCGCGCGCTCGGCCCTCTTCACGCCGCTGCCCGACGTGGGGTTGATCATTCTCGACGAGGAGCACGACGACAGTTACAAGCAGTCCCCGCCGACGGCACCGCCCTACTACCACGTGCGCGAGGCGGCCATCGCTCTCATGCGCATCACGCGGGGCACGGTGCTGCTGGGCAGCGCCACGCCGGACGTGGTCACGTTCTTCCGCGCCGAGCGCGGCGACTACCAGCTTCTGTCGCTGCCCGACCGCGTGATCGCCCACCGCGAGCGCATCGCCGAGCTAACCCGGCGGCTGAACGCTCCCCAGGCGCGCTACCACCCCACCGACGCCGCCGATGCCGTCTACGCCGACCTGCCAGCGGTGCACGTCGTGGACATGCGCCGGGAGTTGCGCGCCGGTAACCGCAGCATCTTCAGCCGACTGCTGCACACCGCGCTCAATGAAGTACTGACGCGCGCGGAGCAGGCCATCCTGTTCCTCAACCGGCGCGGCACGGCCACTTTCATCATGTGCCGCGACTGCGGCTACATCGCCATGTGCCCGCGCTGCAGCACACCGCTGACCTATCACGGCCCGCGCGAAGCCCTCATCTGCCACTATTGCGGCTACACGACCGGGCACATCACCGTCTGCCCGGTGTGCAACAGCGCGCGCATCCGGCACTTCGGCCAGGGCACGGAACTCATCGAAGCGGCGGTGCGCGAGGAGTTCCCCCAGGCGCGGGTCATTCGTTGGGACGCTGACACGGTCGCTGGCGCGGATGGGCACGGCAAGATTCTGAGCGCCTTCGCCGCGCACCGTGCCGACATCCTGATCGGCACGCAGATGGTCGCCAAGGGGCTGGACTTGCCGCAGGTGACACTGGTGGGCATCATCTCCGCCGACACCGCGCTCGGCCTGCCCGACTACCGCTCCGGCGAGCGCACCTTCCAGCTTCTGACGCAGGTCGCCGGGCGCGCCGGACGTGGTGCCCTGGGCGGGCGCGTCGTGCTGCAAAGCTACCTGCCGGAGCATTACGCGGTGCGCGCCGCCGCCCATCACGATTACCTGTCGTTCTACCGGCAGGAGATCGCCCACCGCCGCGACCAGCGATTTCCCCCCTTCCGGCGGCTGGCGCGCCTCATCTTCCAGTACCCCACCGCTGACCGCGCCGAAGCCGAAGCGCAGCGCGCCCGTCTGATCATCGAGCGGCGCATCACCGCTGGGCAGTTCACGGCCACTGAGATCATCGGCCCCACGCCGTGCTTCTTCGCCCGGCGCAACAACCTCTACCGCTGGCACCTGGTCATCCGCAGTGCCAACCCGGTGGGCGTGCTCGAAGGTGTGGACATCCCTGAAGAATGGATCGTTGACATAGACCCGGTGGATATGTTGTAGAATCTCATTGTCGGGCGCATCCTGCCAGCGGAGAAAAGCATGATACCCCCCTACGATGACGCACAAGCCGGCCAGCCCTCGGAATGGGTCAGCCTGGGCGAGGCCGCGCAGATCATCGGCGTGCACCCGACGACGATTCGCAATTGGGCCGAACAGGGCAAGTTACCGTACCGGCGCACGCCGGGCGGTCACCGCCGCTTCTGCCGGACAGACCTGGAGCAATGGCTGGCGTCGAACCGCATCACCCAGCCAGCGGAAGCGCAGGTGCTCGTCCAGAGCGCCCTGGGCCGCGCGCGCATGGAGATGAGCGACCGTGAGGCGCTCGCCCGTCTGAACTGGTTCGGGCGGCTGAGTCCGGATGCGCGCGATGTCATGCGCCGCCAGGGGTTGCGCCTGATGGACGCCCTGATTGACCATCTGGCTAACCCCGCCGCCAGCAGCGGGCGCGAGACAGCGCGCGACATCGGCCTGACCTACGGGCGGCTGCTCAAGAGCCAGGGCTTGTCGCTGTCGCAGGCGTTGGAAGGCTATTTCTACTTCGTGGACTTCCTCGTGGACTCCGTCGTGCAGCTTGCCGAGACGAGCGCTGCCCGGCCACAGACTAGCTGGGGCGTGACACTGCGCCAGGTCAACCTGTTCACGCGCACCGTCCTGGTGAGCATGGTACTCGTCTACGAGCGCGAATGAGGCTATCTGGGTGCACGACCGATCTGTTGCCAGGGGAAGCTCAGAATGGTCCCTGAACGCCTCCCCCCTCAATCCTCCAGCCAAGCTAGAGGGGGGCCGATCTGCCGGGCACATCCCCTTCCCCTAGCTCGGCTGGGGGATAGGGGCGTCCGCACAATTGCCCGACAGGCCCTGCGTTGCCCCAGCCTGTCGCGCCCCCTGGCGACGGCCTAGCGCCCAGGAACAGCATCGCGGCGGGGATAGGGCCGCGTGCCAGCGCGCGTGAGCAGCACCGCGCCCAGCCCGATCGCGCCCAGGAGAGCAGTCGCCAGCAGCCCGATCCACGCCGTGAACCAGAAGATGCTCCACACGCGCAGCAGCAGCGACAGCGCGACGCCTCCCACCGCTGCCGCGACCATGTGTGGCTGGCCTTCCAGCCCGGCGCGCCGCAGCAAGGCGACGCCGAACGGCCCCACCAGCGCCACCCACCCCAGAACTGACAGCGCCCCAATCACCAGCCAGGCCAGGATCACCAGGGGCAGCAGCACCAGCGGCAGAATCAGCAGCAGCGAAATGCCATAGACGACGGTCAGCCCGGTCGCGGCGAGCATGGTCAACATGCCCACGCCCCCGGCGATGACCGGCGCGCGGTAGATCGACTCGGACATGCGCACCAGCGGGCGGGGCAGAATGGCCGTCAGCAGCGCGGACAGCGCCCCGAAGAATAGCGAGCCGCTGATCACCGCGCCCATGCGGAACAGGACGCTGCCCCGCCAGCTTTCCCAGCCGGAATTGATTGTGTTGGCGACACTGGCCCGCCCACTGCGGTTGCACTCCTCGCGCACCTGGCCGTCAATGCGGGCCGCGTCGCTAAGCTCCAGGCTCTTGGCGCAGACGACGAGATCGCCGGTGATGTGCGCTTCGTCGCCCGCAGTCAGGCGGTCGGCGACGGCCACTGCCTCGCCGCGCACTTCGCCGTCGAGCGTGACCTTCTCGCCCAGCAGCGTGATGCCGCCATCCACCACGCTCCCCGCCTCCAGCACGATAGTCCCCGCCAGGATCACCTGGTCACCGGCGCGCTCCTCGCCCGCCCGCAGCGTGTACGACGAGGCCATGCTGAAGCTGTCGAAGTCTTCCGCACTGGTCTGGCACCCCGTCACCACGAGCGCCAGCAGTACCATCAGCGCCGGGAGCGCCAGCTTGCGAGTCGGGGAAAGTTCGAGAGGCATCGAGTCCTCACTTCTGTGCACGGGTCGCGCCGCTAGAGCTTGGAGCGGCGGGCCTGCGCGCCCCGCCCGCCCATCAGCCGCCAGAGCAGCCCCAGCCAGACGATGGTCACGGCGGCCACCCCCGCAAACACCGTGCCAATCAGCGCCGTCTCGCCGGTGAACGCCTGGGCCTGATCCACCAGGTCGGCCAGCAGGTCGGCCACAGCGCCCGCTGCCTCCAGGATCGTTTGCAGCACCGCGCCCAGCGCACCCGGATCGGTCAGCACGCTGACGATGACGAACAGCATCGCCCACAAGACGGGCACGGTCAGCAGGGCCGCCGCCACCAGTCCCAGGGCCACCCCCACGCTCGTATGGCGGCGGGCAAACTCCGGCACGCCCATCGCCACGATCGCCGCCATTACGCGGTCGGCGAATCCCCGCGCCGGTGCAACAGAGGGAGTCTTGCGCAGCAGCTCATCCGTCTGGCGCAGCCGCTCCCAGTTCGCCGCGCGCTGCTCGCCCTCGTCGAGGCGCGACTGCAACAGGGCCAGCTCTTCGCCGCTCAGCTCACCATCGAGCGCCCGCTGCATCTGCTGCTGGAGTGTCAGGTCATCGTGGGGCATCAGGAACCCTCCATCACGCGGTCGCGCGCGGAAGCCGGCTGTGCGTTCAGGTAGTCGGCCAACGCCTGCCGCGCGCGGAACAGGCGGCTTTTGATGGCGCTTTCGGTCGTATCAAGCATCTCGGCGATCTCAGCGTAAGACATGTCATACCAGTAGCGCAGCACCACTGCCAGCCGGTAGTCCGGGCTGAGGTCGGCCAGCATCTCCTGCACCAGCGCGTTACGCTCATTGGTCAGGGTTTGCTCCTCCGGGCCGGGAATGTCGCTGGTCAACGCCGGGTGCGGAGGCAGCGGCTCTTCCAGCGACAGCCAGATCAGTCGCCGCCGACGCAGCCGGTCAATGCAATGGTTCGATGTAATCGAGAGCAGCCAGGTCTTGAACGATCTCTCCATGTCATAGCGGTCGAGATTGGAATAGGCGCGCATGAACGCCTCCTGCGCCGCATCCTCAGCTTCACCGCGCTCGCTCAACATGCGATAGGCCAGGTTAAACACATCGCGCTCGTAGCGCTGGACGAGTTCCCCAAAGGCTTGTGGATCGCCGGCAAGCGTTCGCTGCACCCATAGGGAATCGCTGTCTTGGCTCACAAGTTGTACCCTACCTGGTCGAGCACCTGGCTCCCCTACTACCATGATATACGCAAACGCCGCTGCGGTGTTGCGCTTGTGGTTATTGGTTCTTGGTGGTTGGTTGTTGGTGGCCGGTTCTTGGGGGCTGGAGGGCTGCTCGCACAATAAGACCG
>JAXGOK010000020.1:0-74006 GCA_040767545.1 Aggregatilineaceae bacterium
GCGCGCTTGCTCTCCAACCCGTAGAGCGGGATTTCTTCGCGGCGCATGACCGCTTCCATGTCCGTCCAGGGGCTATAAACACGGTCGGCGAACATGTCCGGCTGGTCGTTGACCAGGCCGTAGAGGATCATCAGGCCCAGGTTGGACATGCCCAGGTCGTAGATGTCCGGGAAGGCCATCGCCACGCGGAAGTCCACCGCGTCCCAGTCCTTGGCGACGCTGTTGAGCTCCCCGCCGACGTAGCGGGCTGGCTTCTGCACGCTGAGCAGCACGCGCTCCAGCGCGCGAGCGATGCTATCCGGTGAGGGCTGTGGTGTGCGTTGCATGGTGCGATGTCCGCCTTTTCATGAGGTCATGTGCGGACTAGGGTATTGCATTCGGGGCGGGGGGTCAAGGGCGAAG
Source organism: Aggregatilineaceae bacterium (assembly GCA_040767545.1). Classification (GTDB taxonomy): domain Bacteria; phylum Chloroflexota; class Anaerolineae; order Aggregatilineales; family Aggregatilineaceae; genus UBA2029. The sequence goes on from JAXGOK010000020.1 coordinate 403, forward strand.
CCAACGCGAGCACGCGAAGACAACCGTTGACACCTGCCGGAAACACGCTACAATTACCCTCGTTCCCCAGGGAACAGCGCCGAGGTAGCTCAGTTGGTAGAGCACTTGACTGAAAATCAAGGAGTCGCCAGTTCAAGTCTGGCCCTCGGCACACAACAAAACCCCTGCCACATGGCAGGGGTTTTTGGTTGGCACGTTGCCGCCCTTGCCCGGCTATTCTGTCACGCCGTGCTCTTGGAGCAGCGCCACGATCTCCGGCAGGTCAATGCCTAGCTCGCGCACCTTCTTCAGCGTGGGAATGCCGTTCGCATTCCAGCCGCGCCGCTGGTAAACGGCGTCCATAAGCCGCTCGTAGCGCCCCTCCCGGTAGCGGCGCAGCGCCGCGACCTTCTCCTCAACAGTCAGCCCCGCCGGATCAACGCCCACTTCCTGGGCAAGCTGCTTGTCATAGCGCTCGACCCGCGACTCGTACTCGTCCACCGTCACCGGCCCCTTCGCCCGGTACGGCAGGGCATCGTGCTCGCGCGTCCCAAAGCCGAGCCACAGCGCCAGCAGGCGCTGGAAGTTGTAGACCCGCTCCGACTGCGCCACGAGGTCTTCTGCCGTCGTTGGCTTGCCGGACAGCCCTTCGTACAGCCACGTGTAGTTCTCCACGTGCTCCGGCACCTTGTTCGGCTCGGCGGTCTCCTTGTTGTTGGCTGGCATGATGTCATTCCAGGGCAGCTTGCACAGCCCGTGCAGGCTGAACCACGTCCGCCAGATCGGGAAGTAGTGCAGCGCCTCGGCCTTCGCCTCGAAGGTCGGCAGTTCGTTGCGCACCATGTCCATGAAGATCAGCCACGCTTCGTCGTGCTGTGCGCCCTTGAGGGCCATGCCGTACCCGCCCTGCTGCGCCAGGGACTCCTTGGTGATGTACTCGGAGATCTCCATCCCCTTGACTTCCATGCCGATGTCTTGGACGAACTGCGGATCGGCGCCATACTGCTCGACGAACAGCCGCTTCAGGTACCGCACGCCCTGGCCCAGAACGTAGCCGAACCCTTCGCCGCGCACCATTTGGTGCAACAGCTCCAGGGCCGTCTCAGCGTCGCCCCAGCGCAGCGTGATCCCGCCGGTCACTGTCTCGTCAATGACCCCCTCCGTGAAGCACTCGATGGCGAACGCCAGCGAGTTGGCGAAGGAGATCGTGTCAATGCCGTAGGTGTCGCTGTAGAAGTTAAGCTCGATGACCGCCAGCCGGTCGAACACGCCAATATTCGACCCCAGCCCGGCGATGGTCTCGTACTCCGGCCCGTCCACCAGCACAGCCTGGCCCTTGTATGGCCCGGTGCGCAGGTGAAAGTGATCCACCCCATGCGCGCAGGACAGCGTGCAGCCGTACCAGCAGCCATCGGGCATCCCTTGCGTGAACGTCTCCTCCCACACCTTGCTATCGAAATTACCAGCCTGGGGGTGCGATCCATAGCGGAAGTTGTGCACGGGCAGCAGGTCGAACTCGTTCATGATCGGCGGCAGGTGCCCCGTGCCGATCTTGCGCATGTTGTTCTGCTTGCTGTCTAGCTCGGCGATCTCCTTGTTGATGCGCGTCCCGGCTTTGCGGATCAAGTCCATGTCCGCCGGGTTGTTGCTGTCGCCCTTCATCTGGCTGTAGCGCACAACAATTGCCTTGAGTCCCTTGTGGCGGAAGACGCGGCCCGCCCCACCCCGCCCGGCCTGCTTAACGCGCACCTCTTTGCGGCGCACGTCGTACCAGCTCAGGTTGAGGCTGGCATAGCGCGAGTAAGCCGCGCCTTGCCCGGTGGAGACCACCGACACGCTGCGCATGTCGCGCTCGTCGCGGGCGTACATTTCGGTAAGCTGCCGCCCGATCAGGTGCGTGTTGATGTCTTCCAGCGGCGCTTCCTCGATGGTCACCCGTCCTTCGTCGCCGTCAATCACCAGGATCACGTCGCGCTCAGCGATGCCCTGCACTTCCAGCGCATCCCAACCAGCAAACTTGAGGTAGGGGCCGAAGTAGCCGCCCGCATTGCTGTCAATCACCGAGCCGGTCAGCGGCGAGACGGTCACCACGGTGGACTTGCCCGACCCCGGATACGCCGTGATGCCGCCAATGGGGCCGCCCGCGATGACGATCTCGTTCTCCGGGTCTTCCCAGCGCGTGGTGGGCCGGATGGCATTCCACAGCAGCCACAGGCAGAAGCCCTTGCCGCCGGTGAAGACATCCTTCATTTCCTGGGTGACGGGCTTGCTGTGGATCGCGTTGGTCGAGAGGTCAACGTACAGCGTGCGGTTAGCATAGCCGCGCTCGACGGGCCGGGTCTCGTAAGCGAACTCGGCCAGGAGCTTGTGTCCCTGCTTGATCTCTTCAATGGTCAAAGCCGTCATGTGGTGTGCCTCTCCTAAGGGGTCCCTGCCAAAAGAGTCTATGCCCCCATCATACCCGAAGTCCCGCGCCGTGTCAGGCGACAAATTGCGAATGTCCGGCAGAGAAACATCACATTGCGGGCTGGCAGCCTGCCACACGCCCGCATTGGTGCTACAATCCCCGGCACGCGCAGCGCCATTCACGACGGGGAGCTACCATGCCCATCGAAAGCCTGACCTTCGTCTCGTCCAACGAGGAGAAATACCGCGAGATTCGCGGCGCGCTGTCCGGCTGCGGAGTCACGGTCACGCGCGCCGCGCTCGACCTGCCGGAGATTCAGTCCCTCGACCCGGCTCAGGTCGCCGGGCACAAGGCGCGCCTGGCCTTCGCGCAGCTTGGCGCGGGTGCTGTCCTGGTCGAGGACACCGGACTGGCGATCCTCGCCTGGAACGGCTACCCCGGCGCGTTGATCAAGTGGGTGCTGGGCGCGGTCGGCGAGCCGGGCCTGTGCCGCCAGCTTGACGCCTGGGATGACCGTCGCGCCCAGGCCACCGTCGCCCTGTGCCTGTACGACGGGCACACGCTGCACACCTTCACCGGCCAGACGACAGGGATCATCGCCCGCGAGCCACGCGGCGCGCACGGCTTCGGCTGGGACAGTATCTTCCAGCCGGACGGATACGCGCTCACCTATGGGGAAATGCCCCGCGAAGAGAAGATGCGCATTTCGATGCGGGCGCGCGCACTGGCGGCGCTGCGCCAGTTCCTGCTCGCCCCATGACACGGGGCGCGCATCACCCGTCTTCCAGAGGCTTCTGTCTGCGGCCCCGGTAGGGCACGTGAATCAGCCTGGCCGCCTTGCGCTTGACTTCTTCCGGGCGGCGGTCGTAGCGCGCGGTCGTGCTCACGCTGGCGTGCCCCAGAATGCGCTTCACCGTGACGATGTCGGCTCCGGCATCCAGCAGATCGCCAGCCAGAGTACGGCGCAGGTCGTGCGGCGAGAAGTGATCAATGCCCGCCTGCCTCGCCCGCTTGACCAGCAGATTGTAGACAGCCTGCGCGCTCAGGCGGCGTTTCACCACGCTTCCGCTCTTAGTCACCGGCCAGAACAGCGGCCCCGCAACACGTCCGCGCACGGCCAGCCAGTCGGCCAGCGCGCGCTGCGCCCCATCCTGCGACAGATAGACCAGGTACTCTTTGCGCCGCTTGGCCTCGCGCACGCGCAGTGTGTCCGTATCCACGTCATAGTCGGCCAGGTCGAGGCGCACGACTGACGCCCGACGCACCCCCGTTGCGTACATCACGGCGATGATGGCCGCGTCGCGCGCCCCCGCCGCAGACGGATCAACCTCGCAGGCGGCGATCAGCGCGGATAGCTCCCCTGTGCCCAGGTCGCGCCCCGCCGGCAGCGAGTCACCCTTGACATTCTCGACTGCCCGCGCCCGCTGATAGTCTTCCGCACTCATCTGGCCCAGCTTCCAGGCGTGGTGAAGCACCTGGCGCAGCGCCGACAGTATCTTGTTGGTCGTTGCTGGCTTGTAATGCGCGTCAAGCTCGGCGCGCACCGCTGCCGTATGCTGGTAGCGCAGCGCCGCCCAATTAAGCTGGAAAGCGTCAAGCTGGCCGTCGGACAGCAGGCCGGCGATGGTGTTCAGCGACTGGTACATCGTCCGCCGCGACCCTTCGGACAGGCTGGCCAGGTAAACCACTGCTGGGTGCTCGGTGAAAGACAGAGTGCCAGACCAGAACGAGTCGAGCGAGTCCGGCGGAACGGGGGCAACCAGCTTGTCATCCATGAGGCATCCATCTCCTGCGCAGGCCGCGCGCATAACGGCGCTATTCTAGCACATCGCAGCGCCCCACCCACACTGCACGTGGCCGCGCTCGCCGCCCGCGCACTTCGCCTAAGCCCGCGCCATCCTGTACAATATGGCGGCGATGGCACACGCGGGACGTACCGCACGCGCGCGGGGATCACGGTGAGCGAGCCGCTCGATTACTACCTGGAACGCTTCTACTTCGGGAACCTGGTGCTGCCAGGCAATCGCCCGTCGGCCAGTCCGGGCCTGGTCGCGCGCACGCCGGGCGTGACGGCAGAGCTGGCCACCGAATGGCTGCGAGCTGCGCCGCTCCTGCCCCCGACCCCCAGCGAGACCAGCGCCGACATGCCCGGCGCGTTGGGCCTGCTCAAGGGCGCTGGTGGAGGCTTCGCGCTAGTCAAGGCGCAGCATAACGACGCCGGGCTGCCTCAGCTTCTCTATGTCCTGACGCCGCGCGAGACCCTGGACGCCGTGCGGGGCAACGCACTGGCCTTCCGCGCGCTGGCATTGATGGACATGCCCGCGTTCAACGAAGTCAGAGCAGACCTCCAGCCCTATGCGCTGCGCTGTCCCCCGCCGCCCACACCGGACGCTCAAAGCGACACGCTGAACGCCTTGCTCGCTCTGTGCCAGGACTCGTTCCGGGTGGTGGAGGGGCTGCTGGCCGGGCTAATCGAGGGGCAGCCGCTGGCTATTGTCAGCAGCCCGCTCTCCGCCGAGCTTCGCTTGCGCTTCGTCGCGGGCCTGCTGGCCTTGCTGCCGCCACCGGTGCGGGCCGAGATCACCTTCGCCACTCAGGTTAACGACCCGGCGCTGGTTCGGGCCGACATCAAGTTCCTGACCGCGCGCGCGGTGCCCGCCGATCACCTGGCCTATGACTGGGCGCACGGCGAATTGCTGACCCCGGCCCCGGTCAATCCCTACGCGCACTACATCACCGCCCAGCTGCGGCTTGACTCGTCGCTGGTCGTCGAGCAGACCGAGCAGTTGGCGAGCACGGTCCTCTGGCGTGCGCGCCACACCAGCGATCTCGCCGACGCCTTGTCGTGGGTGGCACGGCGGGCGGCGATTGATCAGGTGGTGAGCGAGGGCCAGCCCGCCGACCGCACTCTGGTCGCGGAGGTCTTGCGCGACGATCCAACGCTGACCGAAGACCTGCGCCGCATTTATGTTCGCCATCTGCTGGCGTTCGCGCTGGCCCTCGAGGAGCCGGAGTCCGCCGACGTAATACCTGCGGTCTGCGCGGCTCGCCCCGCGCTGGCCGAAGCCGTCAGCCAGATATTGGCCGACGCTGTCGCCAATGGGCAGGCGGGCACTGCCTACACAATGCTCGAGCGCTGGCTGCTGCGCGTGCCAGAGGCGGCGCGCCAGCAGTGGCGATCTACCCTGCACCAGGCGGCGCACGCTCACACCCGCGACTTGCTGGCTTCCGGGGCCATCGAGCAGATGATCCCCTTCCTGGACAGACTGCAAAAGGCCCCCGCTGCGCTGGCGCTGGCGAGCGTCATTCCGGCCATCGTCCAGGACAGCCTGGGCGCTGCCCGCCGTAACCCGCGCCTGGCCGAGAGCGTGCTGCTGCTGGCAGTGCGCGCGCTGCCGGCTGGCGACTTTCACCGCCTGCTGCTCGACCGCCAGTTCACCAGCCAGCTTCCCCCGGCGATGCAGGCGGCCATCGCCCACCTGCAGCCGCAGCCGGCTTACCCGGCCCGCCGCCGGATTCTGGACGAGGGCGCGCGGTCATTGGGCGACAGCTACCGCATGGCCGTGCTGGCTCGTCTAGTGGAGAGCGCGGTCTATTTGCAGCGCGCCGAACTCATTGACACACCGGCACTGCTCGCCCTGCTGGTCATGGCCCAGTCCTCGCAGGGAGCCGACTACACCCCGCTGATTCACCAGGTGGTGCGCGAGCTAAGCGAGGAAACCCAGCTTCGGGCGCTGGAGCCGCCAGCACCGCGCGTGCTCGTCCAGCTTTTGCTGCAAACCCAGGCTTACTACGATGCTGTGGAGCTACTGGAGTTCTACCAGGAGCGCATCTTCGGCCTGCAGCGCCTCAACGAGTTCACGAGTCTGGTGGGCGAGTTGTTCCAGCATCTATCATTGTCGCCGGATGCTCTGTCAGCGGCGCTCAGCTACCTGGAGGGTTGCCGCCTGGGGCCGGAGGCGCGCGCCATGATCTATGTCGGGGCGCTGGCCTCCCGCCGCTGGAGCGACGACCAGGAGCACGCCGCGCGCCGCCTGACGACGATGCTTTTCAACGACCACAGCCTGATTGATGTCGTCGGCACAGAAAGCGTGCTCCAACTGCTGGCCTTCTACGCGCGTCACCGCCAGACGCTGGACGCATTGCGCGTTTGCGCAGCCCTGGTTGACCACACCCTGAACACCGGGCTTGACAGCGCGGCGCTGGTGGCGCGCATGTGGCCGGTCATCACCTGGGACGCCGAAGCAACCGACGCAGCGCGCGAGCTGCTGCGGCGCTACATTCGCGGCGTCCCACAGCGCGACCTGCCGGTGATTGTCACCTACCTGGAGCGCACCCTGGGCAAGTCCCTCGGCGAGATGATGCGCGCCACGTGGCTATTGCGTGTGGCTATGGGCGAGAGCGACCTGAGCGAATTCGCCGGGCAGGTGCAGACTGGTGCCCGCCTTTTGGCCGACATCGCGGCAGTCTACCACTCCGGCAAAGAGCTTCCGCCCATCCATCGCCTGCGCCGCGAGCTAGACACGCTCACCGGCGGCCTGTCCGAGTACGAGCGCGAGACCATCGCCGACAACTTCCTGGCAATCGTGCGCCTCGTCTACACGTTGGGCGTTGCGGCCTCGCTCGACTCCCGGCGAGCCATCCCTGACGAGCTATTGGCGGCAGGCCGGGCCGCGCCGCGCAGCGGCCTTGACCTGCTGATCTTCACCGGAGGCTTTCTGACCAAAGGCACGCTGCTGCCGCTGGAATTGCAGCGCGCCGAGATGGGCCATCTCTTCGGCTCGCGCTCGGCGGCTATCCTGCTGCGCCAGACCACCGCCGCACGCCGCCTGTTGGAAAACCTCCTCGCCGCCTTCGAAGCGCCGGACACACCCGCCTGCGCGCCGCAAGCCCTGGCCGCCGAGCTAGCCAGCCAATGGGATCTGCTCTCGCTCTACCAGAAGCGCCAGTTGCACGGAGTGCTGGCCGACGAGTGCCTGCATCTGGCCCAGGTCATCCGGGTGATGGTCAGGGGTGCCAGCGAGCGCACCCTGACGGACAGCGGCATCAATCGCCAGCTTGAAGCAGGACGCCGCCAGCCACAGACCTCGCTGGAGGCGCTGCGCTGGATTCACGGGTATTTTGCGCGGAAGCACGTGTAGGCCATGCGAAGGGTCACGCTGAAGCAGTTAACGACACGCCGCGCGCTCATGGCCTGCCTGGCTGGCGTGTGCCTGGCCGGGCTGCTGAGCGCCTGCCAGGGCAGCCCGCCGCCCGCGCCCGACTTGACGCCCCACGCGACGCCGTCCTCTGACGTGTTTCAGGTCAACGGCGTCACCGCTGGTGCGGCGCGGCTGCGCGTGACGGTGCCCGCCGTCACCCTGACCGACCCACCCCCGGACAGCATCGTCCAGCTTTTCCTGGTGCTCGCCGACCCGGACGGCACCTACTCGTACCTGCTCTTTCCCGCCAACCGTTCCGGTGACGCCGCCGGGCAGTTCGATCTTAGCGCATGGCCGCTGGAGGTCGGCCTGGACGACACGTCGTCGCAGGCCAGCCTGTGGGTGCTGGCCGTGAACAACCGCCACTACCAGGCAGCCGAGCAGTACGGCCTGGAGGCGCTCGTTGCCAGCCTGGGCATCGGCTTCCACCGCTGGATCGCGCAGAATAACACTCTGGACGATCCCCTGGCGGCCATCGTCAGCACCTCCGAAGGGGCACTGTACGAGTGGTTCGGCGGCATAGATGTCATGGGGCAGAGCGTGGTCACGTTCCAGGCAGACGAAAGCTGGGACACCGCCCTCACCTCGCACCGCTCGTCCGACGGCGGGCTGAACATTGTCTACACGGCGCAGTACCTTTCCGCTGGCGAAGCGGCGCTGATCCCCACGCCGTCGCCGGACGCGCTGGCCGGGACGTACACGCTCACCTATAACGAGACCTTTGCTGGCGGGCAGAGCAGCCTGCGCTGGTACGAAGGCCACGACCGCACCTTCACCAACGCGCTAACTGACGGCGCTTATGAGATTCGCCTCACCGACATCGTGCAGCGCGAGTTTGCCCTGTCGTGGGGATCGATCGAGGATGCACGCTTCACCGATTACCGGGCCGAAGCCGAGGTCACGCTCGTGGAGGGTGACGCCCAGGACGCGCGCTACGGCATCTGGTTCAACTATCAGGACGACTACAACTTCATCTACTTCGGCATCGCCAACGATGGCCGCTATCGCGTCGCCGTCGTCCTGCGCAACGACAACCGCCTGGAGATTCAGGACTGGAAGCCGCACCCGGCCATTCGCCCCGGCGCAGCCACCAACACGCTGTCCATCGAGGTGTCGCCCTCTGGCGACATTGCGCTTGGCATCAACGGGGAGCCGGTCGCCTCGTTCAATGACCGCACCTTCAGCGGGGGATCGCTGGCCTTCTTCTGCTACGCGAAGAGCGTGCCCACTACCTGCCGCCTGGAACGGCTGCGCATCTGGGAGCGGAGCACTCCCTGACAGCGCCGCTTCACATGAGCAGGCGCGGCACCAGCAGCAACAGCGTGCCAGCGGTGATCTGGCAGAAGAAGCTCGCCGCCAGCCCGTGCCGCCAGTGCACGTAGCCGTAGAGGAAGTTGAGCAGGATGAGCGCCGAGCCGAAGATGACGCCGACCACCGGCGCGTCGCCCAGGCCCAGGTTCGGGAAGAACATCAGCATAGACCACAGGCTGGCCAGCACAGCCACCACCGGAATCGAGTGGACGCGCTGCATCGCCCCGCGAAAGAACAGCGACTCCGCCACCGGCATGACGAACGCCGTCGCCTGAAAGACCCACGTATCCAGCAGCGGATTATCCGGGTCGCCCGCGCCAAAGAGACGCTCTGCCGCCGTCGCCAGCGTGTCCGAGCCGGCCAGCATCAGCGCCCCGCCGGTGAACAGCCCCAGCCCGATTCCCCACACCAGGTCGCCGGGATCGGTCACCTTCAGGCGGATGCCGCTGCCCAGCAGGAAGGCCATGCCGCCCATAGCCGCCATCACGCCCCACAGCACCACGTAGCGCGTGCTGGCCGGGATGGGCGTCAGCCCCACGCTCAGCGCCATGACCAGGATGTAACCCAGGACGGGGTCAAGGTCCTGGCGGCGGCTGCGCGGCCCGCCCTCGTCGCCGCCGTCCCAGTCCGGGTCCCAGTCGCCGGGCACTTTGGGGATGGCCTGCGGCAGATGCCCGGTGTGCGGGCGGCGACGGTCGCGCGGCTGCATGGGTCGCCGGGGGCCGGGGGGTACACCCTCGCCCTGCTCGTCCGGCGCGTCAAACGGCCCTGTCACGATAGCTCCTCAGCAATGGCAGCCAGCGCATGATCCACGTCCTGGGGGCGAATCCAGTAGTGCGTCACCGCGCGGAAGCGGCGCTCGCCCATGTCCATGATCCACACGTTGTGCCGCTTGAGACGCTCGGCCAGCTCCGGCGCGCTGACCGGCACCTCCGGGCGCAGACCAAAGAAGACCATGTTGGTCTGCACGTGGTCAAGGGCGATCTCAATCTGCGGCAGCGCGGCCAGGCCCTCGGCCAGGCGGTGGGCGTTGGCGTGATCTTCGGCCAGGCGCAGGGTCATCTTCTCCAGCGCGATCAGCCCAGCGGCGGCCAGCACGCCGAGTTGGCGCATCCCCCCGCCGACCAGCTTGCGGACGCGGTGCGCCCGCGCGATGAACTCGCGCGACCCCACCAGCACCGACCCAACCGGAGCGCACAGCCCCTTCGACAGGCAGAAGCTCACACTGTCGGCGGCGGCGACCAGATCGGCCACGTCCACGTTGAGCGCGGTCGCCGCGTTGAAGATGCGCGCCCCGTCAATGTGCAGCGCCAGCCCGTGCGCACGCGCCAGCTGACCCACCTCGTCCGTGTACGCCTTGCTGATAGGGATGCCGCCGACCGTGCCCTGCGTGTTCTCCAGCGCGATCAGCCGCGTGACCGGCATGTGCACGTTGTCGGGCCGGATCGCCGCTTCGATGGCCTCAAGCCGCAGGGTGCCGTCCGGCTGCACGGGCACGGTATGCGGGTGCACGCCACCCAGCGCCGCAATCCCGCCCGCTTCGTACACAAACGTATGCGCCTTGTCGCCGAGAATCACCTCGTCGCCGCGCCCACAGTGAGCCAGCACCGCGACGAGATTGCCCATCGTCCCGCTGGCCACGAACAGACCGGCTTCCTTGCCCAGCCTCCGCGCCGCCGCCTCCTGCAAAGCGTTCACCGTCGGGTCTTCGCCGAACACGTCATCGCCGACGGCCGCTGCGGCCATCGCCTGGCGCATCTCCGGCGTCGGCCAGGTCACCGTATCGCTGCGCAGATCGATTCTGTCCATCCGTCCCTCGCTTCACCCCGCCGCAAAAATCCGCCCGACGTACACAGAGCACGCCGGGCGAAGAAAACATCAGCAAGACCGCGCCATCAGGTCAGGGCCGAGATCAGCCCACAGGACAGCGCCGCGCACAGCAGCAAAATACCGATCACAATAACCGGGATCGTCGTCGCCGTGACACAGGCCGCCGGCAGGAAGAAGAGCACCTTGGCGGCAGTTGCCACCCAGGGGGGCACTTCGGCGGCGTCGGCGAACTCGGTCGGCGCGCCCACATACTCGATCTCGCGCTCATCCTGCCCCTGGCGCTCGTCCATCCCTCACCCTCCACGCTCGCCGGCGCTACACGGCACAGCAGCCTAGTAGCGCTTGACCAGCGCGCGATAGACCGTTGGCTGGCGCGTCTGCAACGTCTGGAACTCCTCGCGGCACTTGCGCACTTCGTCCAGGTCAACGCGGGCCACGCAGTAACCCTCACGCGGCTCGCCGCTCTCCGGGTCTTTCTCGTCAGCCAGCGAGGCGTGAACCTTCCCGCGCGGGCCGATGATCGTGCTCTCGCCGCCGAAGCTGAGCGTCACGTCTTCGCCCACGCGGTTGGCGGCGGCGACATAGAGCGCGTTTTCATACGCACGCGCGCGCACGTAGGTGCGCCATTCCTCAATCTGCGCTTTCTCCCAGTTCGCCATCACGCAGATCAATTCCGCGCCGTCGAGCGTCAGCGAGCGGGCCACTTCCGGGTAGGCCAGGTCCCAGCCGAGCGTCAGCCCGATCTGGCCGATCTCCGTCTCGAACACGGGCAGCCGGAACCCCTCGCGAAAGGCCATGCGCTCTTCGCCGCGCAGGTGCACCTTGTTGTAGCTGCCCACTAGCTCGCCGTCCGGCCCGACCAGCACGGCAGAGTTGTAGAGCACGCTCTCCACCTTTTCCTTGCTGACCATGCCGAAAGCGATATACACGCCGAACTCCGACGCGCGCTGGGCGATCAGATTCACGGACGGGCCGGGAATCCGCTGGGCCAGCTCGGTGAACCGGACGCCTAGCTCAAAGCCACTGGTGACCAGCTCCGGGAAAACGATGAGGTCAACCTTCTGCTGCGAGGCAATCTTGGACACGAACTCCGAAATCTTGACCAGGTTATCTTCTGGCTCGCCCAGGGCTGGTTTCATCTGGACGGTAGCTATCGTAATCTCACGCATGGGTTCTCCTCGTTCGGGGGAATCGCGCCGCGTCACCGACGTGGCCGGGGTACTGCGCTGTTTTCAGCGCGCTAATGGTGCCTTAAACCCGTCTTCTTGTCAAATCGCAGGGCCGCACCCGAACAGATGAGCGAGGCGATGTTCCTCCCGCTCGTCAACACTTCTTCCTGGCACAGACCCGCCGTCTCAGCGCCGCCGCTAGCTGCCGGGCTTGTTCAGCCCATCCAGCACGGCCAGCACGTCCTCCGCCGGGGGAATATCGGACATGGACTTGGCGTGATGGCGGTAGTGCACGCGCCCATTCTTGTCCACGACGACCATCGCCGGCATCCGCCCCAGCTTCAGCAGGCGCACCTGCTGCCCGTAGAGCTTGGCGACCCGGTGATCGGGATCGGGCAGGCCGACGAACGGCAGGCCCTCCTGCTCCCAGTACTTGCGGAACGCCTCCGGCTTCTCCGGCCCGACGATGACCACTTCGGCGTCACGCTCGCGGATCGCGTCGTAGTGCTGGCGCAACTGCGCCATGTGCTCGCGGCAGTACGGTCAGGCAAAGCCGCGATTGAAGACCAGGATCACGTGCTTGCGGCCCGCGAAATCCGCCAGACTCACGTCCCGCCCACTGACATCGGCCAGCGTGAAGTCCGGCGCTTCCAGAATGCTGGTGCTCTCGCCCATCATCCCCCCCCTCGTGTGTGCGTACTGAGATACCCAACGAGCGCACGCCCGCCGGCCCACAGACAATGGTAAGGCATTCGCCGCGCCCGCGCCACGCTTCTCAGCAGACTCCAGGCTTGGCACGCCGCTCAGCGGGGAAGCTTGTCTAGCAGGTTCTGGAGCGCGACCGGCAGAGGGGCCTCGACGGTGACCGGTTCGCCGGAGACCGGATGGGCGAAAGTGATCGCCGCCGCGTGCAGGAAGTGCCGCTTGAGGGTGAACGGCTGCTTGCGCCGCCCGTAGACGGTATCCCCGACCACCGGATGCCCAATGAAAGCCAGGTGCAGACGAATCTGGTGCGTCCGCCCGGTCTTCGGAAACACGTCCAGCAGGCTGAAATTGGCGAACAACTCAACCACGCGGAACTCAGTGATCGCCTCGCGCCCGTCGTGCACCACAGCCATGCGCTTACGCCGCTTGGGGTCGCGGCCAATCGGCGCGTCAATGACGCCGTCGGGCGTTTCCGGCATCCCTTCCACCAGCGCCACGTACCGCTTGCCGACCGTGCGCGCCTTGAACTGCGCGCGCAGGCTCTTCAGCGCCTCTGGCGTCTTGGCGATCACAATCACACCGGATGTCTCCTTATCGAGCCGGTGAACGATTCCGGCGCGGCCCGGCTCGGCGAGCTCGGCGATGTCCGGCCAGTGGCTCAGCGCCGCATTGACCAGCGTGCCCGATCGGTGCCCAAAGGCCGGGTGGACAACCATCCCCGCAGGCTTGTCCACGACGGCCACGTGCTCGTCCTCGTACAGGATCGCCAGCGGAATCGCTTCTGGCTCAGGCTCGGCTGCCTCGTCAACGACCGGCACCTGCACGCGGACGCGCTCGCCCCCTTCCAGGCGCAGCGACGCCTTGGCCGCCGCCCCATTCACCGTGACCTGGCCCGCACGGATCAATGCCTGAATCTGCGCCCGCGACAGATCGGCGAACTGCGCGGCCAGGTACTTGTCCAGCCGCTCACCCGCGCCGCTGACCACAATCTCTCGAATTTCAACGGATTCGCCCATCATGTCTCCCTGCCCACACACGTCCCCGGCACGCCGATTGCGCCCGCCCGATCACATCGCTACAATGCAGCCAGCTAACGCGCTCGCCCCAAAGGAGTTGCCAGTGGCCCCCCAGGATCGCTTTGTCTCCGAGACGACCTTCCGCATCCGCTACGCCGAGACGGACGCGATGGGCATCACCCACCACTCGAACTACATCGTCTTCTTCGAAGAAGCGCGCAGCCACTACTCGCGTGCGCGCGGCGCAAGCTACGCCGAGTTCGAGCGCAGCGGTCACTGGCTGACCGTCGCCGAAGTCCACGCCCGCTACTTGGTGCCGACCCGCTACGCCCAGCAGGTCACCGCCCGCTGCTGGATCGAAGAACTGCGCAGCCGGGGCATGACCTTCGGCTACGAGATCGTGGACGCGGCAAGCGGGCAGGTCTGCGTGACTGGCCTCTCCAAGCACGTCTGCATCAACCACGCCGGCCAGGTGACGCGCATCCCGGAGGGCTGGCTGGAGGCCATGCGCGCCGGCGTGCCCGGCTAAAGCGGCACTTCGCGCCCCATCTCAGTCACGTCGTAGCCTGGCTGGGCGGCCACCGCCGCGCGGAACTCCGCGTCGTGCAGCAGCGCCAGCGTATGCTCGATCATCGGCAGCGCCAGATACGCGCGCGGGATGACCAGATCGTAGCGCTCGTGCGTCACGGGGACGAAGTCCAGTTCCAGGGCCATCGCCACGCTGCGAATGCCCAGCCCACAGTCCGCGCTGCCCGACGCCACCGCCGCCGCGACAGCCAGATGCGTGTATTCCTCGCGTTCGTAGCCCTCAACCTGCTGGGGCGCGATCCCGCGCCGGGCCAGCTCATAATCGAGCAGCACGCGCGTGCCCGCGCCGCGCTGCCGGTTGACGTAGCAGACGCGCGTCAGGTCGTCGAGCGAGCGGATGTCCAGCGGATTCCCCGCCGCGACGATCAGCCCCTGCTCCCTGTGCGCGAACGTCACCACCAGCACCGGCAGGTCGCCCAGCGTGCGCTTGATGTACGGCACATTGTACGCGCCCGTTTCCGGATCGAGCAGGTGTGTGCCGGAAAGGTGCGCCTCCCCGCGCCGCTGGGCAACCAGCCCTCCCAGGCTGCCTACGTTAGCCGAGGCCAGCCGGTAGCCTGGAAAGCGAGCGGCCAGGAATTGCCCCAGCAGGTCGAGCATTGGATCATGGCTGCCAGCAGCGACGACCGTCCGCCCAATCGCCTCGCGCGAGCGGATGAGCAACACCTCGACTTCGCTCCCGGCGTCCGCCCCCTCGCTGAAGCGCGGGATGTGCAGCAGCCCGTCGGCCCGCACCAGCGAGGTGATCACTCCTGCGCCACGCGCCAGCGGCGTGACCAGCGTGCGCTCGCCCACCTGCCCCACCGTCACGCGCACGAAATCGTCGTCACCCGCTGGTGAGGCCA
Source organism: Aggregatilineaceae bacterium (assembly GCA_040767545.1). Lineage (GTDB taxonomy): Bacteria > Chloroflexota > Anaerolineae > Aggregatilineales > Aggregatilineaceae > UBA2029. The sequence goes on from JAXGOK010000020.1 coordinate 15,454, forward strand.
GCTTGCGCGTGAGTACCCCCCTGATGCGCTCCTGGCGCGGCGCAGACTGCCCGGCCCAGGCATAGAGCAGCGGCCTGATGAAGATGTCCCCTGTCAGCGCCGCCGAGACCGGATAGCCGGGCACGCCGATCACCGGCACGTCGTTGACCATGCCCATGATCACCGGATGCCCAGGCCGCACGGCGACGCCATGCACCAGCAGCGTCCCCGCCTCGCGCACGGCCCGCGCCGTGAAGTCGCGCGATCCGGCAGAGGAGCCAGCCAGCGCCAGCACCAGGTCGTGCGCGGCAGTCGCCTCAACGATGGCCTGCCGGATGGCATCGGGATCGTCGGGCAGCGCCGCCCAGCGCGTGAACTCGCCCCACGCCGCCCGCACCTGCGCGCCGAGCACAATGCTGTTGTACTCGATCACGTCGCCCGGCTGCGGAAACACGGTCGGCGCGACCAATTCGGTGCCCGTCGGCAGGATAGCTACCCGCGCCCGCCGCCGCACCAGAACATCAACGTGCCCGCAGCCCGCGATCGCACCCAGGTCGTGCGGGCGCAGCACGTGATTGGCGGGCAGCACCAACTCGGTCGCCACCATGTCCTCGCCCATCATGCGCACGTGCTGCCAGGGCACCACCGGCGCGCGAATCTCGATCTCCTCATCGCTCACCGGCTGCGTGTGCTCGATCATGATCACAGCGTTGCAGGCGGCAGGCAGCGGTGCGCCCGTGTTGACCGGCGTGGCTTGCTCCGGCACGCGCAGGCGCAGCGGGCGCGTCTCCGTCGCACCGCGCGTATCCGCCGCGCGCACCGCGTAGCCGTCCATCGCCGCCGCGTGGTAATGCGGCGAGCTTATGCGCGCCCAGACCGGCCCGGCAGTCACCCGGCCCGCCGCATCGTCGAGCGCCACCCGCTCGCCGAGCAGCGCTTCCCATTTGCCCACCGCTTGCAGGGCAGCACGCAGCCGGGCCTGCGCTTCGTCCAACGGAATGTCCTCAAGGTAGATGTTACGCTCGTCATCCCTACGCTGTGCGCCCGCCATCAGAACAGCACCACCTCTCCCCATGCGCCCTCGCGCAGCCCGGTCACGTTCATCGGCACGCGCAGCAGCCCGCTCGCCCCCACCAAGGTGAAGATCAGGTTGCTCTTGCCGAACACCGGCTCGGCCCAGGGTTCACCGTCGCGCTCGACCAGCCGCACCGGGACGTAGTCCTCGCGCCCGGCGACGGATGGCACGTTGGCGCTCACGCGGGCGGGCACCCATCTCTGCGCAGGGGCCTCCGCGCCCATCAGCCCGGCGATGGCCGGGACGCCGAACAGCGTGAACATGACCATCGCCGACACGGGATTGCCCGGCAGCCCAATCACCGGCTTGCCCTCCACTACGGCCAGGATGGTCGGCTTGCCCGGTCGCGCGGCCACGCCGTGCACCAGCACGCCCGGCGCGCCCAACCGGTTGAGCGTCTCCGCCGTCAAGTCGCGGGCACTGACGCTGCTGCCCGCCGTGACGACGAGCATATCCGCTTCGGGCAGCGCCTCCGACAATACCGTGAAGAGCGCTCCTGGCGCGTCGGAGACGAGCGGGTTGACCTGCGTCCGCGCTCCGGCGCGCTGGCAGAGCGCCTGGATCGTGCTGCTATTGATGTCTCGAATCTGGCCGGGGCGCAGCACAGACACATCGGGCGGAACCAGCTCGTCGCCGGTCGAGAACAGGCTGACCAGCGGGCGTTTGCGCACCAGCAGATCGGCGGTCATGCCCAGCGCCAGCAACGCCCCGATGTCCTGCGGCTGGATAGTGTGTCCGGCGGGCAGGATCAGCGCGCCCTGCGCCACGTCCTCGCCCACCTCCAGCACGTTCTCGCCCGGTGCGACCGGCCTGAGCACTTCGATGGTACGCTCGTCGAAGCGCTGCGTGTGCTCGACCATCACCACCGCGCTCGCGTCCGGCGGCAGCATTCCCCCCGTGTGGATGAGCACGGCCCCCACCGCAGGCACGGCGACATCCGCCGCCTGGCCCATCAGCACCTCGCCCGCCATGTCGAGGTACGCCGGAAGCGAGTCCGACGCGCCGAATGTGTCGGCGGCGCGCACGGCGAAGCCATCCACCGTCGCCCGGCGAAAAGCGGGCAGCGCCTCCGGGCTGTGCAACGCCTCCGCCGTGACACGCCCCAACGCTTCATAGGCGGACACACGCTCGACACCCACCCGGTGCGTGACATGCTCCCACCACAGGGCGCGCGCCTCGTCGGGCGGCTTCACCTCGAAGAATTCGGGCATGGGCTAACCTTTCCGGCGAACATGCGCCCGCTGCACCCCGTCACACAGCAGCGGGCACCCTTGTACTCCGCCAAGAGCATAGCGCAACAGAGGCGGCGCTGCACGCACAACGCCGCCCCCGTTCGCGTTCTGTGCGCGGCTGTCGCCGCACTCTAGCGCAGCAGGTAGCCGAATGACATAGCGTTGAGCGCCACCAGGAGAGCAATGGCCAGCAGGTAGGTCACGCCCCGCCAGTCCACGCCGCCCGCCGCTGGCTCGATGTCGGCAGGAATGTACTCGAAATACATGCCCTCATCCGCCGCGACCGGAGACTCTGCCGGGCCTTGCTCATCTTCCGGCTCCACCAGCGCCGCGAACACAGGCGCAGCGTCCAGGGCGCTGCGCGGGAGGACATCCGTCAGATCGTCTGGCTGGGCCAGCCCGTCACCGGACGCGGTCATCTCAGCGGCACCTGTGTGCGCCGCCTCGTCATCGAACATGATCGTGCTGCGCAGCGACTCTTCCAGCGAGCGTGCCCCGATGCCCGCCCCTGGCGTGGCCGGTGCGAGCACCGGGGGCGGAGTCGGATACGCAGTGCCATCGGCCAGATTCAGGCCCTTCACCCACTCGTCGTATTCCTGCTCCGACGGCAGCTCAACCTGCCGCCCGCTGCCGTAAGCAGCGGGCCGGTCGTCGCGGCCCCAGTCCACACTGGTCGCGGGCGCGAAAGGATCGGGCTGCGGCGGGCCGGGCTGGTCTTCGGCAGATGGCGCAGCCTGCGACCAATCATCTTCTGCGGGCTGAGGCGCGTCATCCGGCAGGAACGGCGGCGCGTAGGTCTCCGCCGGCGGAGGCTGGCGCGCCGCCAATGCCGCGTTCACACGCTCCAGCCCCTGGCGCGCCTTGTCATTGGTGGGGTTGATCGTCAGCACGTTCTCCAGGCAAATCTGCTGCTCTTCGAGCGTGTCAACCGCCGCGCTGAGGTAGAGCCAGGCGCGCTCGTTGTGCTCCTGCTCGTCCACAACCGCCATGAGAATGGCGCGCGCGTCGTCCTTGCGCCCGGCGCGCAGAGCCTGCGCGGCCTGTCTCAGCTGCTGCTCGATGTCTGCCACTGTCGCCGCTCCTCACCGAACCACAGCGAACAAGAAACACGTACACCGGGAATCGTTCCCCGGTGCACGTATCATATCATGGGCTGAGCCATGCAGACCAGCGGACAGGACTAGAACAGGCCGCTGATCTTCCCGTTCTCGTCCAGGTCCATGTTCATGAACGCCGGGAAGGTAGGCAGGCCAGGCATGGTGCTCATCGCGCCCAGCAGCGGGTACACGAACCCCGCGCCCACGCTCGCGCGCACCTCGCGCACCGGCACCGTGTACCCTGTCGGCACGCCCTTCCAGGTCGGGTCGTGGCTCAGGCTCAGGTGCGTCTTGGCCATGCAGATCGGCAGCTTGCCGAAGCCGGACTGCTCATAGAAGGCGATCTGCTGCTCGGCCAGCGGCTCGAACGCCACACCGTCCGCGCCATAAACCTCCCTGGCGATGATCTCGATCTTCTGCTTAAGCGGCAGGTCGAGCTCATAGAGGAACTTGAAGTTGCTCGGCTTCTCGCACGCCGCGATCACTGCTTCGGCCAGCTCAATCGCTCCCGCGCCGCCGGACGCCCAGTGATCGGACATCACCGCTGCCTCAGCGCCCGCAGCTTCAGCGATGCGCTTCACAAGGGCGATCTCGGCGTCTGTGTCCGACGAGAAGCGGTTCACGGCCACCACGACCGGCACGCCGAACTTGCGCGCGATCTTGATGTGATGGGCCATGTTGGCGCTGCCCTTTTCGAGCAATTCCAGGTTCTCGGTCGTGTAAGCTTTGTCCAGCGGAGCGCCGGGCGTCACTTTGGGGCCGCCGCCGTGCATCTTCAGCGCGCGAATGGTAGCCACCAGCACCACCGTGTTAGGGATCAGCCCCGAATAGCGGCACTTGATGTTGAAGAACTTCTCCATGCCGATGTCCGCGCCGAACCCGCTCTCGGTGATGACGTAATCCGCCAGGCGCAGTGCGATCTGGTCGGCCAGGATGCTGCTGTTGCCGTGCGCGATGTTGGCGAAGGGGCCAGCGTGGACGAACGCGGGCTGGCCTTCCAGCGTCTGCATCAGGTTGGGCATGATCGCGTCCCGCAGCAGCACAGCGACGCCACCGGCCACACCCAGGTCTTCGAGCGTCACCGGCTTGCCTGCCCGCGACCGCCCGATAACCACACGCCCTATGCGCTGGCGAAGGTCTTTCGGCCCGGTGGTCAGGGCAAGGATCGCCATGAGTTCGCTGGAAACACTGATGTCGAACCCGGTCGAGCGCGGGAAGATGGGGCTGGGCGACCCATCGGCTAGCGTGTCATCGTTGAAGCCGATCTTGATCTTGCGCAGCGAGCGGTCGCACACGTCCACAATGCGGTTCCAGGTGATCGAGTCCGGGTCAATATCCAGCCGCCTGACGCCGCGACGCGCCAGCCCATCATCCGTCTGACGGCTCTCGTGGTACATGCGCGAGTCAATGGCGGCGGCGACCAGGTTGTGGGCCACACTGATAGCATGAGTGTCCCCGGTCAGGTGCAGGTTGAAATCCTCCATGGGGATCACCTGGCTGTACCCGCCGCCCGCAGCCCCGCCCTTGATGCCGAAAGTCGGCCCCAGGCTGGGCTGGCGGAGGCAAACGAAGACATTGCGCCCCAGCTTGCCCAGAGCCTGGGTCAGGCCAACGCTCGTCGTCGTCTTGCCCTCCCCCAGGGGCGTAGGCGTGATGGCCGTGACCTCAACGTACTTGCCCTGCGGCCTATCCTTGAACTTGTCCAGAACTGACAGATGCACTTTCGCCTTATAGGCTCCGTACAGGTCGAGATCGTCTTGCGTGAGTCCTACCTTGGCGGCAATTTCGAGGATGGGCCGCAAGTCGGCAGATTGGGCGATCTCCAGATCGCTGGGAACGGGTGATGGGGTCATAAGGCATTCTCCATATTAAAGAGGCTATCCGGGCTTCCCTTGAACACATGCGCGGCCCATCGCAGCCAGGCTCCGGCCCCTGCGGTCGGCCACGATCGCGCACACAACCCTTAACTTAAATGATACCGGGCGAGACGTGCAAGTGTCATTCGCCACCTTGTGGGCTGACGCGCGTCCTGAGTTCTCGCCCACAGCGCCGAGGAAGGTCAGTCTTCCAGTATGCCCATGTCAATTGCGTCGCTGTAGTCCACTCGACTTGGGTCGTCCGATCCGAGCGATGCGGCCAGACGTCCCAGAGCATCGGGGTGAAAGGTGCTCTCGGCCAGGCTCTCGTCCACCATCTGCCCGAACAGGGCGTCCAGGTCAAGCTCGTCCATCTCCGCCGCCAGTTGTTCGAGCGACTCCGCGCCAGGGTCGGCGTTGCGCTCATCCTTGAGGCTGGGTCTGGCGGCTGTCTGGAGGGACGGAGCCGGCTCTGGCTCCGTGCGCACCGGCGACGCTTCTGCCGGGCGCGTCTGATATGCAACCGGGCCTTGCATCTGGATAATCTGGTCGGCAACGCGCCGCCCGTACATCATAACCGGGCCAAAAGCACCCCGGTTTGTGCCCTCGAAAATCAGGCACAGGAAGTAATGGACGCCCAGCGCCAGCCCAAAAACGTCAAGGCGCTCGCCGTCGTAGTAGTGCATAGCCCAGGCATCGCCCCCGACCAGCGGGCCAACCATCCCCGCCCGGACCAGCCCTGGCCCCACCAGCGCCACCAGCCTCTCTCGATCCAGCGTGCCCGTTGCCCCCACGTCAACCACCATGCGCCCCGTCCGGTCAGCGAGAATCGCGCCCAGCGCCCCCACGTCGCGCACCAGTTCACCCACCATGCCGCGCAGCGACTCCCCGTCGAGCGGCGGCACTGGTTCGAGCGCGCCGTCAGAAGCCGGAGCAGCGACCTCCGCCGCCACGCGCTCGCCGTTCAGCGCCGCACGCAGGCCGCGCAGGAACGACTCAGCGACCGGGCGCATGAAGAACTGGCACGAGGCCGTTGCCAGGTCTTCGGGCGAAGGGATCGGATCGTTGGCGTCAGCCAGGACGATGACCGGGATCGCCGGGGTCTGCCGGGCAATCCGCCGGGCCAGCTCAACGCCATTCATGGTGCCCGGCGCGCGATACGCCGTAAGCAGCAGGTCTACGCGCGCGCTCACCGTCTCATCGAGCGCTGCCTCTGCCGTTGGCACCTCGACCAGGATATACGAGCGGCTGAGCAGGGCCATTGCCCCGCGCACGATCCGCGCCATGTCAGGAGTCGCATCAACCACCACTATTCGGGAAACCATCAGCACCTCGCTGGTCAAGCCAATCCGGGCCAGACACCGCCACACAGCCAGACGGTTAACCTAATCCTAACCTATTCGGGGCGACGCGCAACCAGGGGCCGCCCTCCACCCTCACCCGCCGCCATGCTGCGTCAAATCCGCAATTCGCAATTCACCCTCACCCGCGCAGAGTCGCCACCAGGCGGCGTGGATAGAGCAGGCTCTCCAGGGCATCGTCAATGGTAGCGAAGGCCACATCAGCGACGAGCAACGCCTGCATCGCCGCACCCTCCGGGCCGAGAATGGCAATGGCCAGCGCCGCCGCACGGAGCATCTCAACGTCGTTATGCCCGTTGCCGACGGCGACAGTGCTTTGCACGCCTAGCTCGCGCAGCAGTGCGACCTTCTGAGCCGCGCCAAGCCCCGGCTCCACCCGCCGCACGTGCACCGGCAGCCCGGCGGTTTCGCGCTCCAGCGTGCCGTGCGTGTCGGCGGACATGACATAGATCGCCACGTGCTTCGCCAGGGCAACCAGCCGCTCGCGGGTCGAGGCGGCGATCCGCCCGTCGCAAGCCAGCGTGCCGTTCAGGTCGAATAGCACAGTCTCAAGGCACAGGTTCTTCCACCCTGGAATGGCGATCTCGATGCTCATGCCGACCTACTCCTGTCAAAACGCTGCCAGCCAGCCTCATGTGTTGTACCACAAACCGGGTACCAGCGCCGCCGTAACTATCCCCCCTGCCCTGGCATTCGCCTTTGGCAAGCCGCCCACAGCGCAGTAGAATGGTAGCGCGAAGTGAGCCATGCGACAGGGTGCTGCCCATTGGCGCACTGCATGGCCCGAAAGGAGCATACCTCATGGCGCGATCGCGCAGCGAGCTAATGGTGGATCGCCTGCGGGAGCTTCAGACCGCCACGACCGACATCGAGGCATCGGCCATCGTCAGCGTGGACGGGCTGATCATGGCCTCGGCCCTGCCTGCCGACGCCGGAGAAGACCGCGTGTCGGCCATGTCAGCGGCGATGCTCTCGCTCGGCGAGCGTATCGCTGGCGAGTTGGGACGGGGCACACTCGATCAGGTGTACGTGCGCGGGGACAACGGCTATGTCATCCTGATGTCCATCGGGGAGGAGGCCGTCCTGACGGCGCTCGTCCGCGACAGTGCCAAGCTGGGTCTGGTGTTTCTGGACATGAAGCGAGCGGCCAATGATCTGGCGAAATTGGTGTAATCGGCGGCTCGCTGCCGTGCCATTTACGGAATCGTCAGCGCAGGGGGAACGGGGAGTGAGGCGGCAGCGCCGCAGGCTCCCCGCCACTTTTTTGGGCAGCCCAGGAGGGGGCAGAACTACGTATGCCTAAGTACATCTTCTGCACGGGTGGTGTTGTCAGCTCGGTGGGTAAAGGGGTCACAGCGGCGGCGATTGGCCGTCTCTTGAAGGCACGGGGGCTGAAGGTCGCCATCCAGAAGCTTGACCCGTATCTGAACGTGGACCCCGGCACGATGAGTCCCTACCAGCACGGCGAAGTCTTCGTCACTGTGGATGGAGCCGAGACTGATCTCGACCTGGGGCACTATGAGCGCTTCACCGATGAAGCCCTGGACCGCACCTGCAACGTGACCGCTGGCCAGATTTACGCCGAGGTCATCGGCAGAGAGCGGCGCGGTGACTTCCTCGGCGGCACTATCCAAGTCGTCCCTCACATCACCAACGAGATCAAGCGGCGCATCGCCCTGGTCGGCAAGGGGAGCAATGCCAACGTGGTGATCGTGGAGGTCGGTGGCACGGTCGGTGACATCGAAGGCCAGCCCTTCCTGGAAGCGATCCGCCAGCTACGCGCCGACGTGGGGCGCGACAATACCCTGTACGTGCATGTCACCTTCCTGCCCCACATTGGCGCAACCGGTGAGCTGAAGACCAAGCCCACCCAGCACAGTGTCCGCGAGCTGCGCAGTATCGGCATCCAGCCGCAGGTCATCATCGCCCGCACCGACCATCCCGTCAGCCAGGACTTGGTAGACAAGATCGCTCTCTTCTGCGATGTCGAGGCGCGCGCTGTCATCCCCCTGGAAACCACCGACAACATCTACGACGTGCCACTTGTGCTTGAAGACGCCGGCCTGGGCGATTTCATCGTCGAATACCTCCACCTGACCACTCCGTCCCCCGACCTGGCCGCCTGGCGGCAGATGGTGGCGCGTATGCGCCAGGTGAACAAGCCGCTGCGCATCGCCATCGTCGGCAAGTACGTCGAGCTACACGACGCCTACATGAGCGTCAAGGAAGCCCTGCTGCACGCTGCTGTCGCCCAGGATCGCAAGGTCGAGATCGTGTGGGTGCCTTCGGGCGATCTGGAGAAGAACAAGCACTGGGACTTGCTGGAGGGGGTGAGCGGTATCGTCGTCCCCGGCGGCTTCGGTTACCGGGGTGTCGAAGGCAAGATACTGACTGCCCGTCTGGCCCGCACAGCCCGCATCCCCTACCTGGGCCTTTGCTTGGGGATGCAGGTGATGTGCATCGAGTTCGCGCGCAACGTGCTCGACCTGGAAGACGCCAACAGCACTGAGTACGACAAGACGTGCACCCATCCGATCATTGACCTGATGCCCAACCAGCACAACGTCGCCAACCTGGGCGGGACTATGCGTCTCGGTGCCTACCCCTGCGCGCTGGCCCCCGGCTCCACTGTGGCCGCCGCCTACCAGGCCGAGGTCATCCACGAAAGGCACCGCCATCGTTTTGAGTTCAACAATCGCTACCGCGAGCCTTTCTCCGCGCACGGCGCTTGGCTCAGCGGCCTGAGTCCTGACGGGCAACTGGTCGAGATCATGGAGCTGAAAGACCACCCCTTCATGGTGGGCAGCCAGTTTCACCCGGAGTTCCAGAGCCGGCCTAACAACCCGCACCCTCTGTTCCGCGAGTTCTTGCGCGCGGCCATCGCCTACGAAGCGCAGCAGGAGTCGCCCGCCGATCCACCCGGCGACTGATCCGGGCGACCGGGCTGGAGCCATGCGCGCCGGACGCTTGTCAAGGAGGACGGGCCGTATGGACGATCTGGAGTCTCTCTGGGATGGCCTGCTCAGCCGTCACGATGAGTCGATCCGCGCCGCCTGGGCCGTGCTCTCCCGGCGCGAGCAGCGCGCCGTCCACGCGCACCTGGTGCGCATGGCGACCGAGCCGGGCTGGACTGCGCCGCAGCAGAAGTCGGCCCAGATCGCGCTGCAAGTCCTGGCGGAGAAGAGTACGGACGAGCAGGACAAGTAACCCTGGGCATAGCGGAGACAGAGTCACTTGGCTAGAGCGTTGCTCTACCGCTTCCAACTCACAGGGGCGTATGTGACTACGCCCCTGTGAGTACAGCGATACGGGAGAACTCTCGCAGGCGGGCTATTCCTCGCCGCGCCTGAAGTCCACGAAGCGGTAGCCGACGCCACGCTCGGTCAGGATGTATTTTGGGTCTGAGGGGTCTTCCTCGATCTTCTCGCGCAGGTAGTTGACGTACAGGCGGACGTAGTGCGTCTCGTCGCGGTATTCGTACCCCCACACCTTGGCTAGCAACTGCTCGTGGGGCACCGTCCAGCCGGCATTCTCGATCAGATGGTACAGTAGCCGGTACTCGGTGGGACGCAGCTTGATGTGCTCGCCGTTGACGATGACTTCACGCCGGTTGAAGTCCACACTCAGGCGCTCGTCAATTTCGAGGATGGCCTGATCTGGCGATGCGCTCGGCATTTCGGCCCGGCGCAGCACGGCGCGCACGCGGCTGGATAGCTCGCGCGAGCCAAACGGCTTGGTCACGTAATCATCAGCGCCAAGCTCCAGCCCATAGACCTTGTCATCCTCTTCGCCCTTTGCCGTGAGCATGATCACCGGGATGCTGGAGAACTCGCGCAGCATCCGCAGCGTCTCGAAGCCGTCCAGCGTGGGCATCATCACGTCGAGCAGCACCAGGTCCGGCAGTTGCGTGCGGATCATCTCCAGGGCCTGAACGCCGGTGTGCGCTTCCAGCACCTGGTACCCTTCTAGCTCAAGGTTCATGCGGATGAAGCCGATCATGCGTGGCTCATCATCCACCACAAGAATTCGCTTGGCATCGCGCGGGATCGCGCGCGGCGGTTTGCTGGACATTTCCCGACTCTCCACTTATCAGACCGCGAAGGGGCTGATGATCTCCTCTTCCTGCCCGCTGGGCATCACCTCAATGAAGCTGATACGGTGCCAGGGGAGAATGATCGTCTGTACCTCCGGCAGCACGTAGTGTATCTCGCGCCCATCACGCCGGCGCGGATGCAGGCAGACAATCGCCTGGTCAGACGGAGCAGGCAGCGCCTCAACCTCAACCAGGATTGGCTCTTCATTGGTGATATGAACCAGCAGCGTATGCATTTACTGTGCCTCTCGTGTACAGAGTCCAACGCTCGCTCAGCGGAAGAAGATATTGAACACAAAGCGCCCCATGCGAATCTCATCGCCATCGCGCAGCACGCGCGGCTGGTGCGGGATAAGGCGCTGCCCGTTGAGAAACGTGCCGTTGGTGCTGTCCAGGTCAACCAGGGTCAGCGTGTCTTCGCCGCGCCGGATCATCCCATGCCGGCGCGATACCCCTAGCTCTGCCGCATCGTAGGGAGCAAAATCAATGTCGGGCGCTTCAAGCGCGCCAGGGTCAAAGCGCCCGATGATGGTCTCCATAGCCGGCTCAAAGGCAAGCGGCTCGGCCAGGTCTCGAATCCGGATCAGCACCGTCGCGCCTTCATCAAAGCGCGCCGTGCCCCAGGTCATGCGCCCCTTGAAGGTCTCGTGGTTCTCTGGGTCCAGCCGGGAAGTGTCTGACGCATCTGCCTGCCCGACAAACGGCTGGCCGCACTCCTCGCAGAACAGGACACCTTCGCGGTTCTCAAAGCCACAGTACGGGCATGTTTTCATGGCACGTCACTTCCTGGCGCTGGCAGCGCGAGAAGCTGGCGGGTATGGAACTTGAGCGACTTGCGGCCCTCCTGAGAAAACGCCTGCGTGCGTGACACACGCCGCGCCTCATGGATCGCCTTGTGGGCCAGCTCATCCTGACCGGCAGCCAACAGGCGCGTCGCCAGGTTCTCCAACTGCCGCGCCGCTTCCAGCGCCAGCCCCTGAGTGAGCGCCCGCTCTGCCTTCTGCTGCATACGGTACAACGTCAGCTTGCCCAACGCGTCGAGAATCGCCGTCGGCGGCTGCTCAGGGCTTGGCTCATGGGCGATCTCAAGCGCAATGTCACTGATCACTTTGTACTGGTGGCAATCCGCGATCAGCACGTCCCCGGTCACATCCAGCCGGACGACCGACCGGAAACCCGCCTTGCTGCTTGGCGGCATTTGGAGCTGGACGAGCACACGGACCGAGCGATTCTTCTCCAACGTGCCGAGCGGAATCGGCTGTCGCTCCACTTCAAGCGCCTGCGAATGCGGATTCAGCCGGAAGGCGGATTCCAGCAGCACGTCAGCGTCGGGCGCTATCGTCAATTGCAGCCGCTCGGCGAAAGCGTCCCCCAGGCTGCGCACGCGCTCGTCCAGGAACTGGAGCACCGCCCTGGGCGTGTTGATGTAGGCCGACGAGCCGCCGGTCGCCGTTGCCAGCGCATCGAGGAATTCGTCGTTCCACTCCTCCCCAATGCCCATCGCGCTGATGCCGATGCCGTCTTCGGCTGCCTGGCGAGCCAACTCCAGGCAGCGCTCCTCGTCGCCGAACGTGCGCCCGTCCGTCAGCAGGATGACATGGTTGACCATGCGCGGCGCAAGATACCTGCGGCACTCGGCGACGCCCGCCGCCAGACCGTGATAGATTTCCGTCCCGCCGTCGGCGCGCATGATGCTCACCGCCGAGCGCAGCGAAGCCTTGTCTGTCACCGAAGTCGCCGGGATCAACACGTCGGCGCGATCGCTGAAGCTGACCACTGCCAGCACGTCCTGGGGCGAAAGCTGGTCAATGATGTGGTGCGCCGCGATCTTCACCTTGTCCAGCCGCACGCCGCGCATTGACGTGCTGCGATCCAGAACCAGGGTCAGGTTCATTGGCACATTGGCTCGCCGCTGGGAGATCACACGCTGCGCCGGCACGATTTCCAGGAGCAGATAGAGCACCTGGGGTTCGACCAACGTGCCCAGCACCCGCTTGCTGGGAATGGCGCGCAGCGAGAAATAGGCCGGCTCGTCGCGAAAATGGCGGCGCGCCTCGTCATAGCGAAGCCGGTCGCTGGGGCTGCTCAGCACACTGTAGGCGGAGGCGATGTCGCGGAACTGGACATCGGCCCCCTGGTTGTGGTTGGCGTCGGGGTGGAAGCGCCGCGCCATGATCCGGTATGCTTCGCGGATGTCCTCAGCGGTCGCTTCGGGAGGAATTCCCAGAATCGCGTAGAAATTGCGCGATGCGTCAATCACGGCTCACACTCTCGCTGCGGGTCGCTAGCCGGGCATCTGCACCAGGATGGCCGTGATGTTGTCCGGCCCGCCCCGCTCGTTGGCAAGCTGTACCAGCTCAGCACAGGCACGCTGCGGGTCGCTGTGCTTCTCGATCACCTCGGCAATCGTCTCCTCAGAAACCATGTTCCACAACCCATCGCTGCACAGCAGAAGCCGCGAGCGAGGTAGCAGTCGCCGCGTGATGGCATCCACATCGAGCGTCTCGCTCTGCCCAATGGCCCGGTAGAGCACATTGCGCTGGGGGTGCTCGGCAGCTTCTTCCGGCGTGAGTTGGTCTAACTCGATCAGCCGCTGGACGAGCGAGTGATCGCGCGTGATCTGCTCAAGCGACCCCTCGCTGAGCAGGTAAGCGCGGCTGTCGCCGACATGGGCAATATGGGCCAAGTCGCCCAGGATAACCGTTGCGGTGACAGTCGTCCCACCTTCGGGAATCTGCTCGTTGACCGAATCGTTGGCTTCGTGCACTGCCGCCCGCAGCACCTCGGCGATGGAGACCCGGTCCGGGTCGTCCATACGCTGCTCCAGCAGCGCCAGCACTACCTCGCGCAGCACATGGCGCGCCACCATGCGCGTTGTGATCGCCGCCGCCCGCTCACCTTCCTGGTGACCGCCCATGCCATCGGCGACCATGAACACCCCCACATCGGGCAGATCATCGGTGCTCGCACCAGTCATGAGCAGGCTGAACATTGCATCCTGATTGTTACCGCGCACCATGCCGGGATCGCTGAGCTGCCCAAAGCAAATGCGCTGGCCGGGCTGGGGAATCACCATCTCCAGTGGGGGCAGCGGGCGCGTTGCCATGATGCCCATGCCCCCCTCCCCAAGCTCGGCGGTATCTTCCTCGTCAGTAGCCGGCACCACAGCGGCGCGGCTGGCGAACAAGGGAGGCGATGAGCTTGTAACGACAGGCTCAGGCGGCGCGCTCACTGCGGCGTCGTCACTGCGCGTGATGACCACATCATCACCAGCGGGCGCGCCAGTGCGCGCCGCAATACCGAGAATACGCCGCAGTAGATTCATAGCTTTTCTCCGGCCCCTCATGCCTTCAGCGCATAGACCTTATGATCCATCGAGCCGATATAGACGACGCCCTCGTGGACAACCGGCGATCCAGGGATCGGCCCGCCCGTCTTGAAGCTCCAGCGCAGGCGACCATTCTTCGCCTCGACGCTGTACACATTGCCATCCACGCCGCCGAAATACACTGCGCCGTCCGCATAGGCGGGCGACGAGGTAATCTGCCCCTGGGTCTCGAAGCGCCAACGCTCTTTGCCGCTTGCCGCTTCGATGGCATACAGCGAGCCGTCCACCGACCCGATGATAATCTTGCCGTCACCAAAGGCGGGCGACGATACCACAGGCTTGCCCGTGCGGAATTCCCACACCTTCCAGCCGCGCTCAAGATCGAGCGCGTAAACCTGCCAATCCATCGAGCCGAAGAAGACCAGCCCCTCGTGCTCCAGCGGCGATGAAGGCACAGCGCGCTTGGCCCGGAAGCGCCACACCATGCGCCCCGACAGGTCCGTGCTCACCACCTCGCCCGACTCCAGCCCGATAACGATCAGCTCGCCCGTCACCAGCGGGCGCGAGCGCACCGCGCCTCCGGCAGCGAATTTCCACTGGACGCGCCCCGTAGCCAGGCGCACAGCGTAGAGATTCCCGTCGTCACTGCCGAAGAACACATGACCATGCACAATGCTCGGCGAAGACAACACCGGCCCCTGGGTGCGCACCGTCCACTGCAATTGCCCGACTCGCGTGTCCACTGCGTAGAGCAGATTGTCCACCGAGCCGAAGACGACCAGATTCTCCGCATCGGCGACGGCGGGAGTGGAGACGACCCGCTGCTCCGACGGGTACTTCCAGCGGAAGGAGCCGTCGTTGGTGTTGAGGGCGTACAGGTTGTTGTCGTGTGCGCCCACGTAGAGCACACCGCGATTCACCGTTGGCGACGAGCGCACCTCGTCCTCGCACTCAAAGACCCACAGCGGCTTGACGCCCGCGCCAGACCAGTCCGCGCTCTCCTCGACCATGTCGGGCACGTGAACGCCAAAGGAAGACGGGGACGGCTGGCCAAGCTGCTCCAGGGCCGCCTTCATCATGGCAGCGTTGGCGAAGCGATCCTCCGGCTTGAACTCCAGCGCCTTCATGATGATCGCCTCAAACTCCGGCTGCACGCTGGGATTCACCCCGCAAATCGGGCGCTCGTGGAAAGTGAACGGCGGCTCAAGGCGCGGGTCGCGGCGCGTCAGCAGGTGATGGATCGTCGCGCCGATGCCGTACACGTCGCTGGCCGGGCTGGCCTCGCCGCGATACTGCTCCGGGGCCGAATAGCCTTCGGTCCCGATCATCGTCCCCTTCTGCCCTTCCTGGAAAATCTTGGCAATGCCGAAGTCCACCAGACGAATCTGCCCGTGCTGGTCAATCATGATATTGGACGGCTTCACGTCGCGGAAGATGATCGGCTCAGGCTCCTGCAAGTGCAGGTAGCCCAGCACGTCGCACAGGTCGAGCGCCCAGCGAAGAACCGTGTCAACGGGCAGGAAATCGGTCATCGAATTGATGATCATCTCCACGTCGCGCCCGTTGATGTACTCCATCACCAGGTAGGCGCGTGTTTTGCTGGGGAAGTACTCGTAAATCTTGGGGACTGCCGGGTGACTGAGCGAGGCCAGCATGTCACTTTCGCGCTCAAACGTCTTGAGCGTCATCTCGCGCATGTTCTGGTCGGTCGAGAGGTTGAGCATTTCCTTGACGGCGACATAGCGCGTCACATTGGGGAAACGCAAATCGCGCGCCTGGTAGACCGATCCCATCCCACCTACCCCGATCACCCCTGTGATGCGGTAGCGTCCTTGAAGGACCGAGCCGGGCTGTAGAGCGCCTTCCCCTTGAGGTTGTTCTGGCAGATTCGAAGATATCTTTCGCGTGTCAACCATCCAGCCTACCCCAAGCGGACATGAAACGTGACCATCACCTTGATGGATTGCGACTTTGTTTGAGGTTATTATAGTGAGGCCCTACCGTTACCGCAATCGCCGTGAGACATGGAGGCATGGCCTCACCCCCGCCCGGCGCTGACGCGCCTCGCCGCCCACCTTCCACGACGTGCGGGCAAGCCGGGCGCAGCGAGTCCGGGGGTGAAGCTCGACGGAACGACGAAACGCCTGACAGACTCTGCACGCGCCGAGATGCACACCTGATGCCCGCCAACGCCGCGTCCGCCCCTGTGACCATCGCTCAGCCAGGCAAGCCATCTGCGCCGCTGGCTCTCTATGTACACGTTCCCTTTTGCCGGACGCGCTGCACCTACTGCGCCTTCAACACCTACGCGGGCATGGCCGCGCGCATCCCGTCCTATGTGAGCGCCCTCCTGAGCGAGATTCGCCTGGTTGGGAGCGCAGGCGAGCACCCACCCGCCAGCACGCTCTATTTCGGCGGCGGGACGCCGAGCCAGCTTCCAGCAGAGTCCGTCCGGCAGATCATCCAGGTGTGCGCTCAGTCCTTCGCCCTCGACCCGCTGGCAGAAATTTCGTTCGAGGCGAATCCCGGCGACGCGGACGAGGCGACCTTTCACGCGCTGCGTCAGGCGGGCGTCAACCGGCTGAGCGTCGGGATGCAGTCCGCGCACGAGCGCGAGCTACGCCTGTTCGCTCGCCGTCACACCTATGACGACGTGCGAGCTACCGTGCAGCTTGCCCGGCAAGCGGGCTTCTCCAGCGCCAGCCTGGACTTGATCTACGGCATTCCCGGCCAGAGCATGGGCAGTTGGCAGCGCAGCGTGGAGACAGCCCTGGCGCTGGCACCGGATCACCTGTCGCTATACAGCCTGGGCATCGAGGAGGGCACACCCCTGCATGCGCGGCTGCTCAGCGGGCGCATGGCCGCGCCCGATCCCGACCTGGCAGCGGATATGTATGAGTGGGCAACAGACCGCCTGCCCCGTGCTGGCCTGGATCAGTACGAGATCAGCAATTGGGCTGCGCCGGGGCACGCCTGCCGGCACAATGTGCACGTCTGGCGGAACAAGCCGTACCTGGGCTTTGGGACTGGCGCGCACGGCTGCGCGGTGCGCGTGCGCTACGAGAATGTCGCCAGCCCGGACGACTACATCGCGCGCATCACCGCCCAACAGGAGGCGCACCCGTTCCCGCTGTCAGCGGCAGCGGCAACGGCGGCTGCTCTGGACGCCGCAGAGGAAATGGCCGACACCATGATCCTGGGGCTGCGCCTGACAGAGGAGGGCATAGACCCGGCGGCCTTTCTCGCTCGCTTTGGCCGCGAATTGTGGGATGTCTACGGATCGGCGCTCGACCGCCTGCTGGCGCACGGCCTGATCGAGCGCATCGCCAGCGGAGCCGTCCGGCTGACCAGGCGGGGCCGCTTGCTGGGCAACCATGTTTTCCGCGAATTCGTCTAGGAGTCGCCGATGAGAATCCCACGCCTGAGACTGTGGCTGTGTGGCTGTACGCTGGCCCTGGCCGTTGCCAGTTGTGGCGGGGAAGACAGAACGCCCACCCGCCTACCGGCGATCACCCCGCCAGGGGCCGCAACGCTCCCCTATACCGTCCCCTTTGCCACGCTGTCGCCCGTCCTGGTCAGCCTTCAGCGCGACTATGAAGCCCTCTCCGCCGCGCACGAGTCGCTGGCGGGCGTCTGGGAGGGGCTGGCGAAGGGCGAGCAGGTGCACTGTGGCGAATACCCGCTCGTACCCGACCCGGCAGGTATCAGCGATAAGGGCGATGCTGACTATGCGAACCTTGCCGCTTTGCTGCGCCACGCCGCCATTGACCTCACCCGCAGCCGCCAGTTGTGGCAGGCCGAGTGTACGACGACGCGCCAGATGCCCCCGCCCAGCGTGATCAGCGAGGGATTGCTGGCCTTGCGGGGCGCGGGCGACGCCCTGCGCGAGGCTGGCCCGCTGCTCGCCGCCGTCCAGTGACAGGATGGGCCTCCAAATACGATGCGGTCGGCATGCCGGTATCGTAGAGGCGGGTTTAGAAACCCGCCCCTACAGAAACTTGATCGGCGGGGGTCCGTAGGGGCGTATGGCTATACGCCCCTACGAAGTCAATTCTCCAAACACTCGATGCGCCCCTGCCAGAGAACGAAACGCTTATGGCACGGGATACAGCGGAGTCTGCTTGAGCGCGGCGATGTCGGCGGCCCCGGCAGCGAACATCGCCACACGGAGCTGCGTGGAGAGCTCCCAGATCAGCTTGTTCACCGCGTCCACCGATTGCACGGCGGCCTGCAGAAACGGTCCGGCCATGCCGCCCAGGTCCGCGCCCAGGGCGATGCACTTGGCGATGTCCACGCCATCGCGCAGGCCGCCGCTGGCGAAGACGGGCAATCCGGGCACCGCCTCGCGCACATAGCGCAGGCTGTCCGCCGTCGGAATGCCCCAGTCAGCGAAGGCGCGCGCGACATTGGCGTGCTGGGCCGTCGGCGCGCGGTGATATTCCACCTCCGACCACGACGTGCCGCCGGAGCCAGCCACGTCAATGGCAGCCACGCCCGCATCAGCCAACTGCCGGGCCGCCTGCGGTGAGAACCCCCAGCCCACCTCCTTGGCGATGACCGGCACCGCCAGCCCCCGGCAAATGGCCTCCACCCGCGCCAGCAGCCCGCTGAAGCGGCTGTCACCCTCCGGCTGCACAGCTTCCTGGAGCGCGTTGAAGTGCAGGATCAGCGCGTCCGCCCCCACCATGTCCACCGCGCGCTGGCACTGCTCAAGGCCGTACCCGTAATTAAGCTGCACTGCTCCCAGGTTGGCGAAAAGCAGGATGTTCGGCGCCACCCGCCGCACCTCATAGGTAGCAGCCAGCGCCGGGTCTTCCAGCGCCGCCCGCAGCGACCCCAGCCCCAGCGCGATCCCGGCGCTCTTGGCTGCCTCGGCCAGCGTCAGGTTGATCTGCCGGGCACGCTCGGTGCCACCGGTCATCGAGGAGATGAGCAAAGGGCTGCTCAGCGACTTGCCAAAGAGGGTCGTGCGCGTGTCAACCGCCTCCAGGTCTAGCTCCGGCAGCGCCTGGTGCATGAAGCGCAGCCGTTCCAGGCCGCTCGTCACGCGGGGGAACTGCACGTCCTCGTCAAGGTTGATGCGAATGTGATCGTCTTTGCGCCGCCCGGTGAGCGCAGCCCGCGTAACTTTAGCCATTGCAAAGTGTTCCTTAATCTTGTACACAGTCTGGACAGCCGTCGCGGGACCGTGTAAACTCTACGCCTGGAACAGAGTATACCAATGCACTGTTCGGCACGGCACACATGGTGTAGAATACGTGCGAGCACTGCTGAGCACCTGACTTGCCAAGACAAGCCACATATCTAGGAGGCAACAGACATGGCTACGACTCAGGAGCGCGTGACCGATATCATCGTCGAGCTGCTGGGGGTGGATCGCGAGAAGGTCACGCTTGACGCAAGCTTCCGCGAGGACCTGGAAGCTGACTCGCTCGACCTGGTCGAGCTGATCATGGCGTTCGAAGACGAGTTCGGCGGCGAGATATCCGACGAAGAAGCGCAGAGCATCGCTACGGTCGGCGACGCCGTCAAGTACATCGCCGAGAAGATGGGCGGCTGATTCTCTAGTCCGCACGTCCAAGCAGGCAAGACCCTCAAGGCGATTGACCTCTGTCAACCGCCCTTTTCATGCGCCGGGCCGAGTGACTCCGCCCGGCGCACCAGGCTCAGGCCCATCACGGCGACCAGGGCGCTGAACGCCGTATAGCCCACCGCTCCCACAGCGACGCTCACGTCCATCTCGAAGTTATCCAGCAGGGTATGCGCCCGCGCCAGACCCCACCACCCCGCCCCGATCCCCAGGGCGAGCGTCACCGTGACCAGCACCCCTTGCCAGCGCTGTGGCAGCCGGCCTGCCAGCACAGTCCCGGCAATCCCACCAACGGCCAGCACCGCGAGCAGCATCATCTGCCGGAAATTGGGATCGCTGGCAGCGCTGCCAAAGAACTCGCGCGGAGGCACGAAGCGCAGCGCGATCACCAGTGCAGCGACTCGCAGGAGCCAGCGCACCCGCGCATCATCCAGAAAGTTGGCGTGCAGCGCCAGCGCCACGATCAGCGCAAGCTGCGGCGCGCGCAGCAGGAAGCTGGTCAGCAGCGGCGGAGAGCTAGCCCGCACCGCTGGGTGCAGACTCGTCCACTCGGCCAGGTCGAAGGCGTTCAGGGTGAAGGCCGCCGTGCTGTGCGCGTACCAGGGCGCGCAGGTACAGGCCAGCGCCAGCGCCAGCCCGATCACCCCGGCCCACCCGATCCACGAGTGTCGCACTACCAGCTACCTCCCCTCAGCGCTCACCGTTGACGAGCGCGTCCAGCCGCTCGCTGATGGCCGCGTCTTCCTCTCCCTGCTGGGCAAAGAATTCGGCCATGAACTGGCTGCGCCGCTGGCGCAGGGCAAGCGCAGCGACGGCGCGGAGATCACCCACGTCCGCCACGTCGCGGCCATCGGCGGCGGCGTGCGCCCGCGCCGCCTCGAACATGGCGTATTCGGCGCGGTGCGAGTCAATGCCCAGTGCCTGTACCAGCGCCAGCCCAACCTCGACTGCCTCGCCGCTCAACTCAGTCTGCTTGAGCACTTCGCGTGCCAGCCCGATTTCCTCGCGGGCCTGCGCCGTAACCTCGGCCCATTCCGCCAGGAAGCGACGGCGGCTGCTCTGGTAGCGGCGCACCCGCCGGTAGACCTCATATCGCTCTGCTTGATCGGTCAGGCCGTGCACGGGCACGCGCAGCCCAAAGCGATCCATGATCTGCGGGCGCAGCCGGCCTTCCTCCGGATTCATAGACCCCACCAGCACAAAGCGCGCCCGGTAAGTGCCGACCATCGGCCCGCGCCGGACGGTGTAGCTGCCCTGGGCCGCCGCGTCGAGGATGGCATCCACGATCAGATCGTCGAGCAGATTCACTTCGTCAATGTAGAGCAGATTCTGGTCGGCGCGGGCCAGAATGCCCAGCTCCAGCCGCACGCGGCCCTGCTGTACGGCAATGCGCTCGTTGATCCCGCCAACTACATCCTCCAGCCGCGCGTTGAGCGGCAGCTCAACCAGCTTGACCGCCTCGTAATGGCTGATCGGCTCCCCTGCCTCCAGCTTGCGCTGGCAGTCCGGGCAGACATCCGACGCACCGTCCCCCTCAGCGCCGGGCGGCAGGCAGCCTTCCGGGCACAGGCTGACCTCGATATAAGGCAGCAGGTCGGTCAGGCTGCGCACGCAGGTCGTCTTGCCGGTGCCGCGCGGCCCGATCAGCAGCACGCCGCCGACCGCCGGATTGATCACTGCCAGCAACAGCGCCATGCGCATCTCGTACTGTCCCACTATCGCCAGGAAAGGGAACGGCAGGTGCTCGGCCAGGCCGAGATCGGGCGCTGGCTCGCGCAGCACGCGGCGCGCGCCAGCCTGGTCGAGCAGGTCAAGCAGGCGCGATCGCTGGTCGCTGGCGCTCAGGTCGGTGAGATCGTCTGGCATACCGCCCTCACTCCTCGTTGGGCTGGGGGTCTAGCCGACGGCGCAGAGCTTGCTCGCGCCGTCTACGATCCTTGCGCGCGCTGGCGCTCCGCCGCCGCCTCATAGAACGTGCACCATCAACGCACGTCGCTCCGGTTCCGGTTCCGGTTCTTGGTGATTGGTTTTTGGTTTCTGGGTAAAGCAACTCTTTGTCAGGTGTGTTCACCCAATCACCAACAACTAACCACCAATTACCATTGCGTCAATCCATGTCCGGGCGCAGGTCGGAGATGCGCCTGAAGATCTCCGGCTCCTCGTCGAGCACATCTACCGTGCTGAAGTCAAGCTCGGCCATCATCGGCGGCAACGGCGCACGCGGCGGTAGGCGCTCCGGGCGGGGCGGCGCGGCGGGCGGGTGTGGGTGAAAGGGGCGGCGGCGCTCACTGCGCTTGCGCAGGATGCGCCCGTCGCGGCTCAGCCGCCCGATCCATTCGCCATCGCGCTTATAGACCTCGCCCGCCTCCACAAAGCCAATGTATTCGCCGCGTGTGTTAAAGAGATGCTCGCCGATCTTCGTCGCCTGCCAGTCACCGTGCGTGTCGAATATGAACGCGGGCCGGATAGGATTCTGCGCTGGGGTGCTCATCATGACCTCGCCGTTGTGCGCTGCTGTAGAGGCGGGTTTGCAAACCCGCCCCTACGAACGGTTCCTGTCCCCACAAAACACGATCTATTGTACCATCTGCCGGTAAACCGCCAGAAGTTGGGCAGCCGCCCGCTCCCAGGTGGAGAACGCCGCCTGGTGCGTGCCGCGCGCGATCAGCGTTTCGCGCAGCGCGGAGTCGTCCAGCAGGCGGCGCAGCGCCCCGGCCAGCGCTTCTACGTCGTAGGGGTCAACAAGCAGAGCCGCGTCTCCGGCCACTTCGGGCAGCGAGGAGACGGTCGAGGTCACGACGGGCGTGCCGCAGGCCATCGCCTCCAGCACGGGCAGCCCAATACCCTCATACAGCGAGGGGTAGGCCAGGCAAACGGCGTCGGAGTACAGGGCGGGCAGGTCTTCGTCGCGGGCGAAGCCGGTGAAGTGCACGCGCTCGCCCATCCCTAGGTCGCGCACCGTCTGGTAGATCGGCGCGTCCAGCCAGCCGCGCCCCCCGGCAATGACCAGGTGATAGTCGGCATACTGCGGCCCCAGCGCGGCCAGAGCTTCGATCAAGCGGGCATAATTCTTGCGCGGCTGCACCGTCCCCACCGAGAAGACATACGGGTTCGGCGGCAGGTTGTAGCGCGCGCGGGCCGCCTGGCGCGCGTCCGCGTCAGTGACCGGCCTAAACTCCGGATTCACCCCGCCGAGCAGCACCGTGACCTTGTCCGGCGGCGTCCCATATAGCTCAACGAGGTCATCCCTCGTCGCCTGCGAGTCAGCCAGGACGTGCGTCGCCCGCCGCACCGAGCGCGGTACGACAGCGTCGAGATATGCCTTCAGGACGGGCGTCGTCGTCTCCGGCGCGCGCACAAAGGACAGATCGTGCACGGTGAGCAGCGTGCGCACCCCCGGCAATGTAGGCGGCAGCGTGAAATCGGTGGCGTGGAACAGCCTCACCGGGCCGGTGAACGCCTCAACCGGCAGCGGGAGTTGCAGGCGGTGCCACAGCCGGGCAAACCACAGCGGGGTGATGCGCGTCGGATGCCAGGCGAAATTCGCGCCGGGCAGGGGCGGCAGGGCGCGGCGCTGCGCCCCGGCGACAAAGAGGCGGTAGGAGGTGGAATCGTCCAGGGCGGCCAGCGCGCGCACCAGCTCGCGCACGTAGCGGCCAATGCCCGCGCCTTGCTCGTGGGCGGCGGTATAGTCAATGCCGATTGCTGCCATCACCGGGCCGGCCACACCTCCGCCGCAGCGAATTGCTCTCTACGATCAGGATGCGCTCGCCCATCGGACGCTACCCCACATCAATCCACATCGTTGTAGGTCCAGTAGCGGTTGGCGAAGAAGTTCCAGACCATGACGATCC
Organism: Aggregatilineaceae bacterium; assembly: GCA_040767545.1. Taxonomy (GTDB): domain Bacteria; phylum Chloroflexota; class Anaerolineae; order Aggregatilineales; family Aggregatilineaceae; genus UBA2029. The sequence goes on from JAXGOK010000020.1 coordinate 38,919, forward strand.
AGATGGCGAAGAACTGGGCGATGTTCGTGCCAAGCTGTCGCGTTGCGGTCGCTTCGAGCGGCTCGGTCTGGCGCAGCCCGCCCAGCACATCAGCGCCAATCTCACCAAAGGGGCCGTAGAGCGTGCGCACCCACACCAGCCGGAAGGCTAGTCCGATGATGCTGACGATGAAGAACTGGAACCATTGCTGCCGGACGGAGCGTGTCCGCGAATCCGGATACGTCCAGTAGCGGTTCCAGATGAAGTTGCTCGACACTGCCGTGACGAAGGCCGTGCCCGTCGCCAGGGCCACCTTCAGCGTGACATGCGGCTCGGTGGGACGCAGGATCGTCGCCTGGAGCACGTTGAGCATACCGAAGTCAATGATCGCCCCCAGGACTCCTACGGTGGCGAACTTGAGGAAGCGCTCAACCTCGCGGGCGCGGTGCGCACCCGCGCGCTGGCTGACGCGGGCGATCATCTCGTTCCACCACGCGAATCCGCGCGCGATCCAGCCCTTGTCCCGCTTGCTCATCTCTTCTGTCATTTCAGTGCCAGTGCTCAACATCGTCATGATCCGTGATACGATACGGCGAGACGCTGCTCACCCAGGCCAGCAGCCCCAACATGACTCCCAGATGGAGAAACAGGTTATTGACGGTGAGCTTGTCCACCGTGCTGTGGACGGCTAAGTGCGTCCAGGTGCCCAGCAACCCCAGCGCAAGCCCGCACCAGAGCGGGTCGCGGTGCCGCAAGCTGCGCAGCGTCCCCCAGACGATCCACGCCCACCCCAACAGATAGCCTGCCAGCCCCACCAGCCCGGTCTCGGCCAGGATGTTCAGGTAATCGTTGTGAGCGTGACCGAGCGCATTCGGCCAGCGCGGAAGGGCATAGTCCGCGTAAACGACCTCGTAGTTGCCCAGCCCGACGCCCGTCCATAGGTGGCCGCTAGCCATCGCCGCCGCCGCCTGCCAGTGCGCCAGCCGCTCAACAGTCGCGTAGTTCACGTCGTTGACGGGCGCGCCGCGCACGTCTTGCAGGCCCACGAAGTCGTCAAATACGCTGTCAATACGCGCCTGCACAGCGCCAGGCAGCGCCCCGGCCACCCACAATCCCAGTGCCAGGAGCACCCCGGCACCCACCAGGACGGCTCCCTGCCAGCGGCGGCGTGGCGCAAAGAATACCATCACGGCACTCGCCCCGCCAAATCCCAGCCACGCCCCTCGCCCCCAGGAGGCAATCAGCCCGGCCAGCAGCGCCGCCGCGCACAGCGCGTAGAGCGCGGCCAGTGTTGCTTCTTGGTGCAACCTCCTGCCATTCAGCCCGCCCCGGCGCGCGCACTGCCAGACCCGTCCCGCGTGGCCCCAGGCCAGGCCCAGCGTCAGCGGCAGCACCAGCCCCATGAACGCGCTGAAGGGATTGGGCTGGCCGAAGGTGCCGAAGGCGCGGAAGTGGCGGTAGTCCTCAATCCACAGGTGGGCCGCGCCCGACCCGCCGTTGTACTCGTACAGCCCAATGGCCGCTTGCAGCACCGCCGCCCACACGACGCCGAACGCGATCCACGCCCAACGGCCAGCCCGCCCGTAGTCCAGTACAATGAGCACGAGCACAGCCATCGCCGCCCACTTAGCCCACTCGGCCAGCCACGCGCTCGCTGACTCCGCCCCCCACGCCGATGGTGCGAATCCGGCCATGATCACGCCCAGGGCTAGAAGCACCCAAGAGCGCGGCAGCGGAGCGTCCCAGCGCGCCGTGATCCGCCACAGCCCCCACACCAGCACAACCCCCGCGAAAGCGATCTGCCCCACGTCGAGCGGGAGCGGGAGCGGGGCTTCAGTGGCAATCAGCGTCTTGAGCGGCGCGACGGCCAGCATCAGGACGACGCTCAGCGCCGGCTCGACGAGCAGCGCCGCGCCAACAGCCAGCCCTCCGATCAGGGCGAGCACAGCCACCAGTGGAAGCTGCACGGTGAGGACGCCCGCGAGGATGGCCACGCCAACCCACAGGGCCACACCCCGCCTGGCGAAGGATCGCCGCCTCAAGTGCCAGCTTGACGCGCTCACACCCGTTCCCGGAAGTACTCAATTGTCTGGCGCAGACCATCCTCCAGGCCGACGCGCGGCTCCCAGCCAAGCACCGCCCGCGCCCGCGCGATGTCCGGCTGGCGCGTCTGCGGATCGCCCTTGATGCGCTGGTCAGGCCGCACGGTGATCCCGGCAGGATTCCCCGTCATCTCGTTGATCAGCTCGGCCAGTTGGCGGATGGTCATCTCGCTGGGATTGCCGATATTCACCGGCTCGTTGAAGTCAGCAAGCAGCAGCCGGTAAATGCCCTCAATCAGGTCGGAGACGTAGCAGAAGCTGCGCGTCTGCGATCCGTCCCCGTAGACGGTCAACGGCTCGCCGCGCAGCGCCTGCCCAATGAAGTTGGGCACCACACGCCCGTCGTCCAGGCGCATACGCGGGCCGTAGGTGTTGAAGATGCGCACGATGCGCGTGTCCACCCGGTGCGTGCGGTAGTAGGCCATCGTGATAGCCTCAGCGAAACGCTTGGCCTCGTCGTAGACGCCGCGCGGCCCGATGGCGTCCACATTGCCGACGTAGCTTTCGGTCTGCGGGTGCACCAGCGGATCTCCGTAGATTTCGGAGGTCGAGGCCAGCAAGAAGCGCGCACCCTTGTCCTTCGCCACGCCGAGCGCGTTGTGCGTGCCCAATGCCCCCACCTTGAGCGTCTGGATCGGGTACATCAGGTAGTCAATGGGGCTGGCTGGTGAGGCGAAATGCAGCACGGCGTCAATCTGGCCGGGCAGGTAAATGTAGTTGGTCACATCATGCTTGATGAAGGAGAAATCCTCGTCTCCGGCCAAGTGAGCGATGTTGTCAATCGAGCCGGTGAGCAGGTTGTCCATGCCGATCACCTGGTGCCCCTCGGCCAGGAAGCGATCGCACAGATGAGACCCCAGGAACCCGGCAGCGCCGGTGATCAGTACGCGCATGACTATCTAGTTCCCCTCGATTCACAGTGCCAGAAGGCAAACGGGCGGAGTCTACCACAAAGCGCCAGCAAGCCAAGCGTCAGAGCGGCGCGGCCCCTCGCCTGAGCGGATCACTCTGTCTCGCCACCTGTCAGCCCCAGCCTCCGGCGTAGCTCCGCCTCAAACACGCCGAAGGCATGGTGGTCGTAGAGACAGACGACAATGTGCCGCAGATGTGCCAGTCTCTCAGACGTATAGTCCAGGATGACGCGCAGGCTCACCTCCGCGCAGCTTTCCAGCGGGTAACCGAACACCCCCGTCGAGATGGCGGGCAGCGCGATGCTGTGCAGGCCGTGCGCTTCAGCCAGGCGCAGACTGGCTCACACGGCGCTGGCCAGCTTGCGCGCCTCGTCACCGTCGCCCATGCACGGCCCCACTGCGTGGATCACATGGCGCGCCTTCAGCATTCCCGCCCCCGTGATCACAGCACTGCCCACCTCGCAGCTACCGATCGCCAGGCACTCTTCCTGGATGCTCGGCCCGCCCTTGCGCCGGATCGCGCCTGCCACGCCAGCCCCCAGGATAAGCTGTTCGTTAGCCGCGTTGACGATCGCATCCACATCCAGGTCGGTGATGTCGCCCTGCACCAGCTCAACAGTGATCCCATTGACGGTCGCTTTCATGGCACATCCTCCCCGGCAGCAACAAGCCCAGCCGAACCCAACGCTGTCCGTGCGGGCGCAACGTCGCAGGCCATGTCCTCCAGCCGGTGCAGCAGTCCCAACGACAGGAAGAACACGAAGGCCAGGTTGATGGCGAAATAGCCCACGTCCACCAGCCCGTGCGCCAGGAAGTCGGCCATGCTGCCCGCCAATCCCAGCACGAGCATGAACGCGACGGGGTCAGGCCCCGCTGCCCACCCACGCAGCCGCCACAGCTTGCGCCAGAACACGACCTGGAAGACCAGCATGATGATCACACCAAGAATGCCCAGGCTCACCCAGTGATTGAGCACCAGGTTGTGCGGAATGGACAGGTTCGGCTCTTCCCACGCTTCGGGCAGCAGGTAGCGGCTGCGGTACCAGTACAGGAATTGGTCGAGGCCCGCGCCGGTGAGCGGTCGCTCGCGGATGAGCTGCCACGCGCTGTACCACAGGTGCCGCCGGAAGGTCGCCGTGCTGCCCAACAGATCACCCAGGCGTGGCAGCAGCAGCGTCAGCGGCACCAGCGCGGCCAGCAGAGCCAGCATCGCGCCAATCACCGGAGCCAGCGAGCGCCGTCCGCGCCAGAAGACCAGTGTGACGATCAGCGCCCCCGGCAAACCGAGCAGGATCGCGCCCCGGCTCTGGCTGAGCAGCACGGCCAGCAGCATCACCGCGCCGCCCAGCGCCCCGTAGAGCCAGCGCCACGACCCGCGCGGCGCGACCAGCACGTAGGCCAGCGCGAACGGCAGGCAGCGCCCTAAGTACATGCCCACGCCATTCGGCGACCCGTAGACGCTGATCAGCCGCCGCGCGCCGTCCTCGGCCTCCACCACTGACTCGCCCGTCGCGTACAGGTACAGTCCCACAATGGCAATGGCCCCGCCCGTGAAGAGCAGCGCGTCGCCCAGCCAGAGCAGATCGCGCCGCGCCAGGCGCAGAACACGAATCAGGAAGTAGAACGCGACCGGCTCCAGCACCACCACGCGCAGTTGGCGCAGCGCGGGAGTCCGGAACTCCGACCAGCTTAGCGACGCGATGCCCAGCGCGGCAAAGGCCAGCACCAGCCAATCCAGCCACGTCAGTTGCAGCGCCACGCGCAACGGCCCCGCCCGCTGGCGCTGCCTCGCCCAATCCACCGCCGCCCGTGCCAGCAGCGCCGCGACCGTCAGCGTCAGGTACACCTCAACCGTCGTGAAGGCGCTGAACAGCAGATCGAGCGTAGAGAGAAAGAACGCCGACCAGAAAATGATCAGCATCAGGCCGAGCAGAGGCCGGTTGTAGACCAGCACGAACAGCACAGCCAGCGATGCCAGCGTGATCACAAACGGCGGCGACAGCGCGGCGATCCCTGCGGTGAGGATGGTTACCGCTAGCGCCGGTTGGTCGCGGCGCAGCAGCGCGGGAAGCGCCTCGCCCCACGTGACCAGCGTGCCCAGCAGCAGCACGAACGACACGAGCAGGCCCAGCAGCCATTCCAGGAAACGCCGGAAGGTCTGCGGCGCGGGCACGGCGAGTTGGCCCCAAGGCAAGCGCCACGCGGTGAGCGCCAGCCCCAGCAGCGCCAGCCCACCGATCACGCCGCAGGCCAACAGCGCCCGGTCGGTGGTTGCCGTGTCCGGCGCGACGGCCACCGCGAACCCGGCGATGGGCCAGCGGTCGTCGCCCTGGGCGGGCCGGTGCACGATCTCGACCGTGTGCGGCCCATCAGCCAACCCCTTCGCCACGCGGATCAGGCTCAATTCCGGCGTCCGCTCCGGCGAGGTGAGCACAATGAACGCCTCACCCTGCCGGTTGCGCGGCAGCGCGTTGGCCGGACGTCCGTCCACCGTCACAGTCAGGTAAGCCAGGTAATCGTCGCGGCGCAGGGCAATGGCGAAGTCCGTCCCCTCGATCTGGATCGTGATCCGGTTCTCCACCTTGCCAGCGTCGGCCCCAATAGGCAGCAGAGCGTCCGCGCCCAGGTCGCTGAAGCGCCAGTTCTCCGAGTAGGCCGCGTGCGCGTTCTGCGCCGGATACCGGCCAGGGATCAGCGCGTCGTCGTCACGCAGGCGCAGGCCGCCCGCCAGCCACTCAGCGATGCGCGGCGCGACAGCGAATCCCTGGATCGGATCGTCGGCGGGAGCGTCCGGCCCCCAGTGCTGCAAGATCAGCCCGCCGATCCAGGGCCATTCGCGCCGAGCGCGCTCGTAGGCTTCCTGCGTATAGCGCCCCTGCTCCTCTGCGGAGACGCTGCCCCAGATGGACGGCGGGCCGCGCCAGTCGTCGGGCAGCGCGTTCCAGCCGAAGTTGCTGCCCCACAGCGGCTTGTCGCCGTCGCCCTGCCGCACCATCTCCTCGCGCAGCAGAATCAGGCGCGAGAAGTTGAGCAGGCTCTCGTCCACGCGCCGGTTATCCGGCCCGGTGCCGAACCCATACGGCTTGCCAGCAGCCGCATCGAAGAAGTCGCGCCCGCCCAGGTCATAGAGCGCGCGCAGGTAGAGCACATCGCTCAGGTTATGCGGCCCCCGCTCAACCGTCGGTGCCAGCGCCGCCGCGATGACGCTTGCCGCCGCGTCCGCCGCATGAATCGCCGTGTACGCTTCGCGCAGCATGGCGACGTAATGCGCCGGGCGCGGGTCAAGCCCGCCCCAGTGCGAGGTGATGTTCGGCTCGTCCCACACCTGGTAGTACGCGATCTTGCCGGCATAGCGCGCGGCGACTGCTCCGGCAAACTCCCCGTAGGCGGTCACGCTGGCGGGCGGTGCGTAGGGATGATCGGGGGCCAGCTCGTGGCGCGCCCAGGGCGGCGTGCCGTCCAGCACGGCGACCAGGGCCAGCCCATCGCACGCAGCGACGGCCTCCACTATCGCGTCGTAGGCATCCCAGGCGTAGACACCCGGCTCCGGCTCGATGATGGCCCACAGGAACGGCTGGCGCACCCAGGTGAACCCGGCGGCGGCGATGCGATCCAGCTCGTGGGCGAGATCGCCGGGTGCGTACTGCGTCAGCTCAACGTTGACGCCAGCCAGCGGCAGGCGGTACGGCAGGTCGAAGGTCTCGGTCGCCTGCTCCCAGCCACGCACGTCCTCAGCGCGCGCTTGCAGCGCCGCCCACGCGCCGACCGCGCTCCCCGCAATCACGGCCAGGCACGCCCAGAAGAAGAGCCAGCGCGCCCTCATCGCTGCCCAGACCATCGCGGGCGCGACGCCTGCCCGTCGCTCGTAATCTGGTACGCCTGCCCCGTCTTCACGTCAATCACCCACAGGTTGCCCTGGTGGATCAGCGCGATCTGCCGCGCAGAAGGACTCCAGGCGATGCCATCCTCCGGGTCCGGACGCAGGCCGGGCCGGTCAGCGCCAGGGAAGACGACGCGCGCGTTGCTCCCGTCGCGGTCGGCCACCACGAGGTCATACTGCGCGCCGGGGCTGTTGAGCGGGTCGCGCGCCTGGAAGTAGGCGATGGCATACTCCGGCGCGCCGCCCGGCCCTGCAGAGACCGGCGAGTAAGTCGGGCTGGCCCAGATGCCGCCCCGCGTCAGGAAGGGGTTGATCTCAAGGTCCGTCGCCGGGTTGATCACGGCCACGTCGAAGATGATGCTGTCCTGCGGCGCTTCGTCGGCGTAGGGCGGCCCGTGCACGGTGATCGCCAGGTAACCATCCTCCGACCAGGAGAGTGTGGGAATCCACACCGACGCGCCGCTGAACCGCTCCAGCAGCGGCCTGTACTCCGGGAAGGTCAGCAGCGTCTCGAACTCGCCAGTCTCCAGGCTCACCACGCCTGCACTGTCCGCGTTGGCCCAGGCCACCTGCTCGCCATCCGGAGACCAGGCGAAGCGCCGACCCCAGTAGGCATAGATGCCCAGCGCGTTGGCCGACACAATCTCCTTGAAGCCCTCGGCCAGGGCGCTGCCGGTTGCCGGGTCAATCTGCATCAAGTAGAGGTCATTGTAGGCGCGCCAACCCGCGCCGTCCGTAGACGGGCTGGCCGTCGAATAGCTGAACGCTGCGCCGCGCCCGCCGGGAATCCACTGGGCGTAGCGCACGTCAGAGGGAGCAAGCTGCACCGCGCGCGGGAACGGCGCGGTTGTGTCGAGAATCGCCCATAGCTCGTTGGCGAATTCAGGATCAGTTGTATCCGCCGTGCGCCGCGTGTAGAGCAGCCCCCGCCCGTCCGCCGACAGGTCGAACACGCGCCCGTCCAGGTAGCCCTCCTGCGTGAGCGGGTTGAGGTTGGCGGTATTACCCTCGATGATCCAGGCTTGTCCGCCGGAGATGAAGGTGAGCACGCCGTCAATGGGCACCAGCGTTTCCGGCGGTTGGCTGCCCACGTAAACGATCTCGTTGCGCGGCTCCTTGATCACGATGCGGCTCACCTCAACGCGGCCTGTCTGCTGGCCATCCTTCTCGGTGATGCGGTAGCACACCTGCACGACGCCATTCTCGCCGGTCTGGGCGATGCGCTCCTCGCCGGGCGGCAAGCTCTGCGTGAACTGCCGCTCGGTGCCCGGCGGAATGTCGCTGTTCTCGCACTCCTGGCGCTGCACGACGCGCGTCACGGTGATCGTCATGCCGTCGCGCACCTGCGTTTGCAGCAGCGGGTTGACCTCATCGAATTCGCCCAGCGTCACGCCGATCTCGCCGAGGAACTGCCCCACCGAGACCGCCCGATCGAAGCGGTAGACCAGGCGCTCACCGTCCACGTCAACGGTGATCGTCAGGTCGCCCTGGCCGATGGAGCCAGAGTCCTCGCACGCCGCCAGCACGCCGAGCAACACCAGCACGAGCGCCATCCAAACGAGTCTACGCATTCGCCCCACCCCATTCATGACGACATGGCCCGCTGGCCGCTTGGCACCGGTTGCATTTCGTTCCCTAAGCAAGCGACAGCTTGCAGGGGCGGGTTTCGAAACCTGCCCCTACAAGAGGCTGACATTGACCTGAGATGCACACCTCAACTCCACACGAATTGCCATGCGTAACGAAAACGGCTAAAACAGGTTGTAACCATAATGGTATACGTCGCGCGGCGCTTTGATCAAGTTTAGGGGTGGGCAACGTGATTGATCCGGCGATCATGCGGTATCTGGAGAGTCTGCCAGAGGTGGACACGGCGCGCCTGCCGATGGGAACGCTGTTCTGGGCAGAAGGGCGCATCTACCAGGTCATCGAAGCCAGCACCGGCGGCTACCACAAGGCCCGTGAATGGCGCAAGCCGGAAAGTACCGATGTCGCCCTCGTCCCTGGGTCGTTCCCCAGCCGTTACCTTCCCCTCGTGCGGCGCGGGCACGTGCTGCCGGTCTACCGCTCGCGGCTCGACCTGACGCGCGATGACCGCGCCACCTGCTTCATCTTCCCAACCGAGACTCTCGCCCTGGATGCCGCGTACCTGGATGTGGCCCTGATCATCAGCCCCGGCGCTTACGTGCGCAACCAGGGACAGGAGCCTGCCTTCGCCGCTACCGACGGCGCTCACGTCTTCCGGCTGTACTACTACCGCCAGTCCGTCAACGGACGGCAGACCGACCTCTCCGCCCTTCAGGTGCACCCGCTGCCTTTCCGGCCACAACCGCACACTGAAGGCCCCGGCTACTGGTGCCTGCTGCCCGGTTGGACGGAGTCCGTTGCCAGCCAGCAGACGACCCAGACGATGCGCGCGGTGGGCGCAACAGCCAATGATGACACGTTGCCCCATATAGCGCCGCCTCCGCGCGAGCGCTGAGCGCCACACCGCCTGCCCTTTCCCCGTACAGGAACACCCCCCGGCAATGCCAGCCGGGGGGTGTCTGTTTGCGTTCTGCCGCTGTTCCTAGTTGATGCCGACCGCCTGGCGCACCGCCTGCAATGTCTGGAGCGCCGTCAGGTTGCGCATGTTGTAGCCGTAGCTCAGCGCCGCGTCGGTCAGGTTGCCCGCACCCTGCGGGGCCACGCTGAACGGATCGCCGATACCGCGCTCTTGCATCGCCCGCCACAGGTTCCACAGCGGAACGTTCGACTCCGACGCCACCTCGACGATGGCCCGGTTGTACTCGGTGAGCTGCTCGGTCGAGTAGCCGTTGCCCGCCGGGATGGTCGCCAGCACCGGGATCACACCGTAGCTGCTCATGCTGTCGAAGACCAGCGTCTGTAGCTCGCTGCGGAACTGCTCCGCCGGCAGGTAGGTTACATTCACCGCGCTGAAGCTGATCAGGGCGATGCTGGGCCGCGCGATCTGGTACTCGCACGACAGCCGCGTGCCGCCGCCGAACGCATCGCACGGCGCGCCGCCCGGCGCGGGGCCGGACAGGTCGTCAATGCCCCAGCCATCGCTGGCGGCCACGCTGTCCACGTTGAAGCTGTTGATCGCCGGATCGAGCGCCGGACGTACCGCAGTCGCCGCGTAGAAGTCAATCGCCGCCTGCAAGTCACCGAAGCCGCCCAGGTCGTAGCCGCTGACGGCGAAGGGAGCCATGAAGTTCGGGCTGTCCATCGCGTCATCGCCGACCTTGGCGAACACACCCGCCTGCGTCCCGAAGTTACTCACCGCGCTCCCGTAAAGCTGGCTCAGGAAGACAGCCATGCTGTCCGAGATCTGCGGCACGACCGGGTAGGCCATCAAGTCGAACGACGGGGTCGGGCTGGAGACAGTCACCGTGAAGGTCGCCGTCGTCAGGCCGCCCTTGTTGTCGTCGGCGTACACGTCAACCGCCGTGACACCTTCCGCCAGACCTTGCAGATTGATCGTGTCTGTGCCCGGCATCTCGCTGAAGACCACGTCAGTGTTCTGAGGCACCGCCGAGACCACCAGCGGATCGCCGTCCGGGTCGGAGATGGACACGGCCACTGCGATCTGCTCGCCGACCGACAGCGACTGGTCAGGAATCGGCTGGATGACCGGCGCGTTGTTCACACCCTGCACCGTCACCAGGAAGCTGACCGACGCAGAGCCGCCGCGCCCATCACTGGCATCCACCATGATCGTCGCTGTACCCGGCACCCCACCGCTGAGGATCACTTCACCCGGCCCGCCGGCGAAGGCTGTCGCCACGGCGGGGTTATCGGACACAGCGGTGAGCGTCACCATGTCACCGTCCGGATCGGAGACGCTGACCAGCACACTCAGGCTGGCCGCCGCGTTCACCGTCTGGTCGGGCACCGGCTGGATGACCGGGTCGGCGTTCGGCGCGCTGACCGTCACGGAGAAGGAAGTCGTCACCGGCGCGTTCACGCCATCACTCACCGAGAGCGTCACCGTCGCCGCACCCGCGCCCACTGCGTTCAGTGTAATCGCGCCGGGCACATTCACCACCGCCACCACCACGCCGGGATTGTCCGAGCTTGCCGTCGCCGTCAGCGGATCGCCTTCGGGATCGCTGGCCGCGTAAGGCACGTCGCGCGCTTCGCCCGGCCCCAACGCCTGCGGCTCGATCGGGGCCACGCTCGGCGGTATGTTCGGCGCGCTGACCGTCACGGCGAACGAAGTCGTCACCGCCGGGTTCACGCCGTCACTCACCGAGAGCGTCACCGTCGCCGCACCCGCGCCCACTGCGTTCAGTGTAATCGCGCCGGGCACATTCACCACCGCCACCACCACGCCGGGATTGTCCGAGCTTGCCGTCGCCGTCAGCGGATCGCCTTCGGGATCGCTGGCCGCGTAAGGCACGTCGCGCGCTTCGCCCGGCCCCAACGCCTGCGGCTCGATCGGGGCCACGCTCGGCGGTATGTTCGGCGCGCTGACCGTCACGGCGAACGAAGTCGTCACCGCCGGGTTCACGCCGTCACTCACCGAGAGCGTCACCGTCGCCGCACCCGCGCCCACTGCACTCAGCGTGATCGCGCCGGGCACGTTCACCGCCGCCGCAACCACGCCCGGATTGTCCGAGCTTGCCGTCGCCGTCAGCGGATCGCCTTCGGGATCGCTGGCCGTGTAGGGCACGTCGCGCGCTTCGCCCGGCCCCAACGCCTGCGGCTCGATCGGGGCCACGCTCGGCGGCGCATTGGCCACCACCGTCACCGTGAACGGCATGGTCACCGGCGGGTTCTTGCCGTCAGTCACCGATAGCGTCACCGTCGCCGAGCCTGCGCTCACACCCGTCAGCCTGATCGTCCCCGGCGCGCTGATCGCCGCCGTGACGACACTCGGATTATCCACGCTGACCGTCGGCGTCAGAGCGTCGCCCTCCGGGTCAACCGCCGCATACAGCACATCCAGGCTGTCGCCCGCGCCCAACGTCTGCGGGAAGATCGTCTCTACCGCCGGCGGCAGGTTAGCCGCCGCCACAGAGACGGTGAACGAAGCGCTGACAGGCGGGTTCTTGCCATCATCAACGGTCAGGGTCACGGTCGCTGTGCCCGCCCCGACCGCGCTCAGCTTGATCAGGCTGGGCTGCCCCAGCGCCGCCGTCACCACGTTCGTGTTGTCCGAGAAGACCGACGCACTCAGCGCGTCGCCGTCCGGGTCAGTGGCCACGTAGGGCACGTCGCGCGTCTCGCCAGCGCCCATTGTCTGCGGGGCAAGCGGGCCAAGCGTCGGCGCAACGTTGCCCGCGACGACCGTCACCGGGAAGGTGGTGATCGTCGGCGCGTTCACGCCGTCATTCAGCGTGAGCGTCACCGTTGCAGCGCCAGTGCTCACGCCCGTCAGCCGGATCGTCCCCGGAGCGGTCACGCTGGCCGTGACCACGCCCGGCGTATCCGAGCTGGCCATCTGGGTCATGGCGTCACCGTCGGGGTCGCTGGCGATGTAGGGCACGTCCAGCGTGCTGCCCACCGCCAACGTCTGGGCGGGGATCGTCCCGACGATGGGAGCCAGGTTCGGCTTGCCAGCCCGGACGAGGAATGCCGTCTTGATCACCCCGCCCTTGCCATCGCTGGCCGTCACGGTGATGTTCGCCGTCCCGACGCCAACGCCGGTCAGCCGCAGCGTGTTGGTACTCAGCACGGTCGCCAGGGCCACGCCCGTGTTGTCGGACTCCGCCTGGATGGTCAGCGCGTCGCCGTCCGGGTCTGAAGCGGACACCGTCACGTCCTTCGACGCGCCTACGTCTACCTTCTGCTCCAGGATCGGGCTGATCGTCGGGGCCTGGTTCAGCCCCTTCACCGTGACGATGAAGGCCGTGCTGGTCAGGCCGCCACGATTATCGTTGGCCGTCACGGTGATCGTTGCTGTGCCAGCGGTCACGCCGGTCGCGCGAATCTGCGTCGGAGAGGTCACCTGCACGGTGGCAATCGCCGTATTGCTTGACGCCGCAAACAGGTTGACAGCGTCACCGTCGGGATCGCTGGCCTTTACGCTGATGTCGCGCGATGCGCCCGCGTTGACTTCCTGGCTGGCGATCGGGTCAATCACCGGCGGGCGGTTGGGCTTGGGCGTGGGCGTCAGGGTGGGCACCGCCGTCGGCTGGCGATTGGAGACGCGCACACCGGTGGCAATGTCAAACGACTCGGTGCCATCGTTCAGCCACACATGCAGCCGAATCTGGTACACGCCGTCATTGACGTTGGTCGTATTCCACGCGCCCAGCCCGCCGTTGATCACCGTCTGGTTGCGCGGACTCATCAACGGATACCACAGGTTCGCCGGGTTGGGGTCTGGCCCCCACTCCAGCGCATATTGCAGGAAGCGCGGATGGCTGGCGCTGCCGACTATCGTGATGTAACCGGCAACCTGGCTGCCATCCACCGGGTAAGAGATGCGCACGTCGTAGGGATAGGCCGTCACCTGTGGCGTCCAGGTGAAGAACGGCGTCGGGTAGGTGTACGTCGGGGCCAGCACAATGCGTGTCGCCGTCGGCCATGTGACGATCGGGCCGCCGGGCGTCAGCGTCGGAAAGGGCGTGAACGTCGGGAACGCCGTGCGTGTCAGGGGCGGCGTGATTGTCGGCGGAGCGGTGGGCTGCTTCTCAGCACCTTTGCCCCCTCCGTTCCCCCCGCTCAGGCTGCACCCCGTCCCAATCACGACAAGGATCAGCAGAGCCAGCCCAAGATGGGCCAGCTTAGAACGTCGCTTAAGCATCTCGCCACCCTTTCATCCAGGAAAACCACCAGCCATCACGCGGTAGCTCTTCGCCGCCTATCTTCTAGTATCGGTCTCATTGTACAACTGTTGCTTGCCCCGTACAAAGCGCCTGCCCAACGCGCGCCGTGCGCAACGCCCACCCCGCGTATGAAGCCGGATCAAAAAGCGGCGCGATTGCGCCGCAGGACAGGCGAAACGGAAACAGACATTCGGACAAAAAAGCGGGCCAGGACTATGCCCGGCCCGCTTTGACCTGCGTCACAGCGCGCCACGCTTAGCGGCTGCCAGCCAGCCCCAGGAGGCCCATCGGCATCTTCGGCTGGCGCGCCTTTTCCTCGTCTTTGCCGAACTTGATCACTTCGCCGGTGTCGGTGATCGCCTCGACAGCCAGGCCCAGGCTTTGCAGCTCCTTAACCAGCACGCGGAAGCTCGCTGGCACGCCCGGCTCCTCAATCGGCTCGCCCTTGACGATGGCCTCGTAGGTCTTGACGCGGCCCTGCACGTCGTCAGACTTGACGGTGAGCATCTCCTGGAGGGTGTGCGCCGCGCCGTAAGCTTCCAGCGCCCACACTTCCATCTCCCCGAAGCGCTGCCCGCCAAACTGCGCCTTGCCACCAAGCGGCTGCTGCGTCACCAGGCTGTAGGGGCCGGTCGAGCGAGCGTGCACCTTATCCTCGACCAGGTGCGCCAGCTTGAGCATCTGGATGATGCCCACCGTCACCGGCTGGTCGAACGGCTCGCCGGTCTTCCCGTCGAAGAGACGCTGCTTGCCATAGATGGGCGCGGGCCGGTTGTACTTCAGCGCGACCCGCCGCGCGAGCTCGCGCAGCTCAGGCTCCGGCAGGTCCTTCTGCGGGCGCTCGCCGCTGACGTGCTCGATCCACAGGACCAGCGCCGCACGACGCGCGCTGGCATCGCGCCGCTGGCGGACTTCCAGTTCAAGCTCTTCCTGGCCGAAGTCGAGCGTCTCGTCGGGATCGAAGCCGTGCTCACGCAGCCACTCGCACAGGACGGCACGCCGCGCGTACACGTAGTCAAGAGCCAGCCGCTCGGCGTCATAGGTGCCCAGAGCGCCCAGCCAGTAGTCAACGTACAGCCGGCGTACCTCTTCGTCATCTTCGAGGTATTCGGTGTCGTACTCCTCAGCAGCCAGCCACGCCCAGGCACGCTCACCGATCGCATCCCAGGCGCGATCGATCATCCACGCCCGGCCCAGCTCAGCCTCGATCTGATCCTCTTCCGCACCATCGAAGACAGGCGAGATAGCCCGGAAGCCCAGGCGATCCGCCGCCCAGCCCAGGTGCGTCTCCAGCACCTGGCCGATGTTCATGCGGCCCGGCACACCGAGCGGGTTCAGGATGATGTCAACCGGAGTCCCGTCTTCCAGGAAGGGCATATCCTCGATGGACACGACCTTGGAAATGACGCCCTTGTTACCGTGCCGGCCAGCCATCTTGTCGCCCTGAGTCAGCTTGCGCTTCTGCGCCACGCTGACCCGCACCATCTGGTCAACCCCTGCCGGCAGGTCACGGTGCTCTTCGCGGGTGAAGATCTTCACGTCCACCACTTTGCCGCGCTCACCGTGCGGCTGGCGCAGCGAAGAATCCTTGACCTCGCGCGCCTTCTCGCCGAAGATGGCCCGCAGCAGCTTCTCCTCCGGGCTGAGTTCCTTCTCACCTTTCGGCGTGATCTTGCCAACCAGGATGTCGTTGGGGCCAACTTCCGCACCGACGCGGATGATGCCGAACTCGTCCAGGTCTTTGAGCGCCTCTTCACCGACGTTCGGGATGTCGTAGGTGATCTCTTCCGGGCCGAGCTTGGTGTCGCGCGCTTCGACCTCGTGCTTTTCGATGTGAATCGAGGTGAACTTGTCCTGGCGGACTAGCTCCTCGCTGATCAGCAGGGCGTCCTCGTAGTTGCCGCCCTCCCACGAGAGGAACGCGGCCAGCACATCGTGACCCAGCGCCAGCTCCCCGACAACCGTTGACGAGCTATCGGCCAGGACATCGCCCTTGCGCACCATTTGCCCCTTGCGCACGACGGGCCGCTGGTCAATACACGTGGACTGGTTGGAGCGGTGGTATTTGCGCAGGCGATAGGTCTTCAGGCCCTCTTCCGTGCGCAGTACCACCTGATCACCCTGCACCGAGACCACTTCCCCGTCGCGGTCGGAGATGAGCACCTGCCCGGAGTCGATGGCAGCCTGCTGCTCGACGCCCGTGCTGACAATAGGGATGTCGGGCTTGAGCAGCGGGACGGCCTGGCGCTGCATGTTCGAACCCATCAGCGCACGGTTGGCGTCGTCGTGCTCCAGGAAGGGGATCAGCGCCGCCGAGATGCCGACGATCTGGCGCGGCGCCACGTCCATATAGTCAATGCGCTCGCGCGCCGCCACCAGAAAACGCTGGTGGTGACGGGCCGACACACGCTCGTTGACGAAGTGCTCGCTGTCATCCAGCAAGGCGTTGGCCTGGGCGATGGTGTAGCGATCTTCCTCATCAGCAGAGAGATACTCGATCTCCTTGCTGACAAAGGGCACGATCGGCACCGTCTTGATCTCCCACTTAGCCAACTGCGCCTGCACCTTCGCGTCAATGACAGTGCCCGCCGCGATGCTCTTGCCGGAGCCTTCATCCGCCACGTCTGCGCGCAGCACGCGCCCGATCAGGCGCTCATCGTCCACCGCCATCTCGCGGTAGACGTAGCGGTAGGGCGTCTCGATGAACCCATACTCGTTGACGCGCCCGTAGCTGGCCAGGCGACCGATGAGGCCGATGTTCGGCCCTTCCGGCGTCTCGATGGGGCAGATGCGCCCATAGTGGCTGTGATGCACGTCGCGCACGTCAAAGCCCGCGCGCTCGCGGCGCAGACCGCCCGGCCCCAGGGCCGACAGCGTGCGCTTGTGCGTTAGCTCTGACAGCGGGTTGGTCTGCTCCATGAACTGCGAAAGCTGGCTGGAGCCGAAGAATTCGCGCACCGCCGCCACCACCGGACGGATGTTGATCAGCGTCATCGGCGAGACGCTGTCCGACTCGCGAATGGACATGCGCTCGCGCACGACGCGCTCCATGCGGCGCAAGCCGATGCGCAGCGAATTCTGGATTAGCTCGCCCACCGTCTTGACGCGGCGGTTGCCCAGGTGATCAATGTCGTCCGGCTCTTCCAGGCCGTTGTTGATCAGGATCATGCGCGCGATCAGCTTGACCAGGTCGTATTTGGTGATCGTGCGCATAGTGGGCAGCACAGGGTCGTCAATGTGCAGCCGCTGGTTCAGCTTGTAGCGCCCCACCCGCTCCAGGTCGTAGCGGCGCTGGTCGAACAACTGGCTTTCCAGGTACTCGCGCGCATTGTCGAGCGTCGGGGGGTCACCGGGGCGCATCCGCTTGTAGAACTCCAGCAGCGCGGCCTGGGCAATGGTCATGTTGTCGCGCAGGTCCCACTGCGGCTCCATGCGAATGGTGCCTTCCAGGTAGCGGTGATCCGGGTTGTTGTCAACCTCTTTGTAGACCGCCAGCAGTTCTTCGTCTGTGCCTTCCTGGATCGGCGACTGCGCGTCAAAGCCGTCGTGAACAGCAGCCAGCGCGCGCAGCAGAATGGTGACCGGGATGGTGCGCTTGCGGTTGAATTTGATCGCCAGGTAGTCGCTCTTGCGCGTCTCGAACTCCATCCACGCACCGCGATCGGGGATCAGCTTGGCCGTCGAGAGCAGGCGGCCCGTCGTGCGATCCTCCTCGGCGGCGAAGTAGACGCCGGGCGAGCGAATAAGCTGGCTGACCACCACGCGCTCGGTGCCGTTGATGATGAACGTGCCCTTGTCGCTCATCAACGGGAAGTCGCCCATGAAGATATCGGAGGTCACGACCTCGTCGCCAGCGGCGCGATTGACCAGCGCCACCTTGACATACAGCGGAGCCGCGTAGGTAATGTCGCGCTCCAGGCAGATTTCTTCCGGATACTTCGGGTCATCGAACCAGTAGGTCAGGCCGAACTGTTCCGCTTCGACGCTGCTGCCAGGGAAGTACAGCCGCAAGTTCCCGTTGAAGCTTTCAATCGGGCTGATCTCATCGAACAACTCGTTCAGCCCTTCGCGCAAGAAGCGGTTGAACGAGTCCAGTTGGATTTCAATGAGCGAAGGAAGATCCTGCACGTCTAGCGAACGTGCGTAGTTCTTCTCATCAAGCCGCCGCTGCATTCATCACTCCTTGGGGTCACTTGTAGCCAAAGGCTGCGACCAGCCAGACGTGGTCGCTGTGGGGACGGGGGGAACTGCAACGTGTCCTCAACACTGGATAGGCCGTTTTCGAGGTCAATGGTTTGTCTAGACAGTCAAGGGGTACAGGAACAGATATTATACCACAGCCTGCCGAAGTGTCAACAGTCATACACGCCCGCACGCGCTCGACCCGCCTCATATTCACCCCCACTAACACAGACTCCCCCACTCCGGCTACCGTGCCAATCATACGCTGTTTTTCGTATTTTTCCAGGCTCAAATCTGGGTAATGACAGCCAGCCGCCCAGTACAACACCCGTCCCGCCCCGAACCAGACGGATTGACCCGCTCTGGCCCTCGCGGGCCGCCGGGCATTGTGCTAAGCTCTGGCAGGCAGCATCCGCCGCAGCATTTATGCCGGCACACACGCAGGAATCGCCGAACGTGAGCAGCAACCAGCCTCCCCAGATTGTAGCAGCCTTCTCCAGGGATGAGCTTCGCCGCTACAGCCGCCACCTGATCCTGCCCCAGGTGGGCATGGACGGGCAGCGTCGCCTCAAGGAAGCCAGCGTGGTGGTTGTGGGCACGGGCGGGCTGGGCAGCCCCATTTCCCTTTACCTGGCCGCTGCGGGAGTCGGGCGTATCGGCCTGGTGGACTTCGATACCGTAGACGTGACCAACCTGCAACGCCAGATCGCGCACAGCGATGCGACTGTGGGCCTGCCGAAAGTGCTCTCCGCCGCCGAGCGCCTGCGCGGGCTGAACCCGCATATCACCGTCGAGACCTTCGAGACGCCGCTGACCAGCGGCAATGCGCTGGACATCCTGCGCGGGTACGACATCATCCTCGACGGCACCGACAACTTCCCGACGCGCTACCTGCTGAACGATGCCGCCGTGCTGCTCGGCAAGCCGCTGGTCTATGGCAGCGTCTACCGTTTCGAGGGCCAGGTCAGCGTCTTCGGCGCGCCGGGCGGCCCCTGCTACCGCTGTATGCTGCCCGAACCGCCACCGCCTCACCTCGTCCCAAGCTGCGCCGAAGCAGGAGTGTTCGGCGTCCTGCCGGGCACCATCGGCACGCTGCAAGCCACTGAAGCCATCAAGCTGATCCTGGGCATTGGCGAGCCGCTGGTCGGGCGGCTGCTGCTCTACGACGCCCTGGACATGACCTTCGACACGATCATCATTCCCAGGCGCGCCGCGTGCCCGCTCTGCGGAGACGCACCAACGATCACGGAACTGGTAGACTACGAGGAGTTCTGTGGCGCGCCGGCGCACAGCGGCAGCGCCTACAACAAGCTGCAACAGGTGCAGCACGGTGTTCGCTCGCTGACTCCGCGCCAGGCACAGGAGAAAATCACCAGCGGCGAGCCGCTCGTCCTGCTCGACATCCGCGAGCCATACGAGCTTCTGCTCAGCCGCCTGGAAAATACCGTCAATATCCCGCTGAGCCAGATGGACACGCGCTGGCGCGAAATCCCCAGCGACCGGCCCGTCATTGTCTTCTGCCACCAGGGAATACGCAGCGTACAATTGATCCTGCGGCTGCAAGCCCAGGGCCGCACCAACCTGATCAACCTGGAGGGCGGGATTGACGCCTGGTCGCGCCAGGTTGATGCGTCAATCCCGCGCTACTGAGCGGAACCCCTCTGCCCGGCCCGCTCAACTGGCGGGCGATTCGTAGGCTTCGCGGGCGTAATCTTGCAGGCTGCTGCTGACCACTGGCAGCGACACACCACCGCGCATCAGCCGTTCCTGGCGTGTCTTGGCGCGGCCCAGCAGCCGCTTGACCTCGGAATCGTCCGGCAGCACAGTCTCCGCCGCTTCCAGCAGTTGCAGCGTCCGGTTGAGCTGTACAGTGTCGTCAATGAGCAGGCGGGCCAACGCCAGCAGCGCCGTGCCGAGAGGCTCGCGCTGCGCCAGGTCGAAGGCCACATGCAGCCCCCGGCGATACTGCGTCAGCGCGCCAGCGCGATCACCTTGCGCTTCGAGCAGCACGCCCAGCCCCATAAGCTGCTCGTGCTCCGCCGCCTGGTCACCGGCAGCGCGAGCCATCCCCAACAGGCGCTCGTATCCGGCACGGGCACTGTCCCACTGCAACAATTCGGCGTGCGTGTCAGCGACCTTGTGCAGCGTGCCGCGCAGCAGGTCATCGCGCCTTACCCGCTCAAAGAGAGTCGCCGCCTGCTCCCACACTGTCACCGCGTCCTGGGAACGCCCCGTCTCCCAGTAGACCGAGCCAAGCTTGTCGAGGGCCAGGCCGATATCCAGCCATGCTTCGCTGGGGCGGAAGGCTTCGACCGCTTCCTTGTAGGCAGACTCGGCCCCCGTCCAGCGGCCCAGCGTCACCTGCAAGTCACCGAGCACCACGAGCAAGTGACCTTCGCGCTGCGGGCTATCGGCTTCCTGGGCTAGCTCCACCCCCTGGTCAACATAGGCCAGCACGTCCTCGTACCGCTCGTCTTCCAGGCTGAGCATCGCCAGCGCCTCGATGGCGGCCAGCTCATCTTCCACATTCCCGTTCGCCTTGAAGCTGTCCAACGCCTGCGCGTAGCGCCCAATAGCTTCGTGAGGATCGCCGCGCTCCTTGACCAACTGCCCCAGCCGTTCCAGCGCCTCAGCGTCCGCCGGAAGCTCCAATTCACCGGCTGGCTCCTCGCTTGGCGTGACAGCGGCTAGCTCTTCAGCGGGAGCCGCTTCCTCAGGCAGCGCCTCTGGGATCGGCAGGCCTTCTGCCTCGTCCCCTGCCTCTGCGACGCTTGCCTCAGGCTCAGGCATGGCTTCGTCCGCTTCTGCAACGTCAGCGGGCGGCTCAGCCGGTGGTGTCTCAGCCGCCGCCTGCGCATCCCCGGACGCGATCTCCTCGCCGGGTTCAGCAGCAGGCGCGGGCACGTCCGGCTGCGGCGCGATGCCGCCCAGGATGCCCGCTTCCGCCGCTTCGGGAGTCTCCAGCAGGTGACGCAGCCACTCATACTCGGCCAGAAAGCCGCACGCCCGGACGAAGCTTGCTTCGCCTGCCGGGGCGAGCATTTGCGTTAGCTCCTGAAGGAAGTCGGCCTTGTGATGCACAGCGGCATGGCGGCCCGCCCCGATGATGTTGGGCATCTCAGCAGCCAGCCGCTCGTACTGGGCGAGGCTGGTCTCGTCAGAGTGCTTGCGCACGTAAACGAGCAGGCCATGCAGATGGCGCGCCCGCATCGTATCCAGACGGCGCTTGCCACGCAGAAACGCCTGCGAGAAACGCTGCACCATCTCGTGCGCACTGAAGGTAGGACGGTCATAGACCATGCGCTCGGCAACAAAGCCGCGCTCGACCAGTTGGCGCATCCGCGCGCAGATGCCGTCGGCGGGCGCGCCGGTCACGTCGGACAGCAGCTCGTCGCTTGCTTCGCCGGCAAAGGCCGTGCCAATGAGCATGACCATGCCCTGCAAATCCTGGGGCAGCAGCCGGTAGGCCGCCATCAGCATCGCCATAACGCGGTTCGCCGGCCCCGGCGGCAGGTCGGGCATCTGTGTCAGCAAGTCTTCCAGGGTGATTCCGGCGGCAAGCTGCAAGCCGGCCACCGTCAGCGACAGGGCGTTGCCGTCGAGCGCGTCGGCCAGGCGTCCCACCGCCTCATCCCCGGCATCCAGCGCCCCGGCTGCCAGGCGCACCAACAGCGTCCGCCCCTCCTCGCGCTCCAGCCCGGCGACTTCAACCGCAGTCCAGGGGCCAGGGGCCGGGCGGCTCGCTGCGATCACCAGCGGGAGTCCCGGCGCGCACGCCTCAGCGAACTCGCGCACCGCGTCCAGCCGCACCTGTCCATCGAGCACGATGAACGGGCGCTGTGCTTCCAGCAGTGCGCGCACCTGGGCGAAGGTCGCCGCATGGTCAGCGCCGGGCATCGCAGGCGGGGCACCGTAGGCCCGCGCGACACGGTTCGCCAGGGCGAGGGGCGTCTCGTCGTGGCCGTCCAGCCACAGCACGCCCCCCGGATGCTCGGCATGGCTGGCAGCCAGGGCGTTGGCCAGGGCGGTGCGGCCCACGCCGGGCTGACCGTAGAGCAAGACGGCGGCGTTCGTTTTCAGCGCCGCGTGCAGCGCGTCCAGGTCGGCCTGGCGGCCTACCAACCCCTGGAGCGGGCGGCCCGGCAGATAGCGGCTGCCATGAAGCGGCGCACCATCACGAAGAAGAAGTTGTCCATTCATGAAGACCACCCGTCAACTCACGCAAAGCCCGGTCTATTGGCAAGAGTCCTGCTAGCAGTATAGCAAATGCCGCCCGCTGGCACTAGCCGGACGGCATGACATGCACGACTATCATCATCTGGCGAATTTTGGCGAATGAAGAGCAGAGGGGTCGCTGCGCTGCTGCGCCTGCGCCCGGCCTCACCTGCTCGGCGCTCAGTCCTCGTCGGGCGGGGGCACCGGCAGATCAGCGACCGGCACATCCCTGTACTTCTTGCCAACCTCGATGAGCATGACCGGAATCCCATCGCGGATCGGGTACTTGTAGCCCGAATCCGCGCAGACCAGCCAGCATCCATGCACCAGCTCCAGGCGACCTGGGTCATCGCCCTTGTCGGTGTAATGCACTGCTTCGGGGCAACGCAGGATTTCGAGCAAGTCCGGGCTGATCACAGCGCCGGGCGGGGTCTCGTCTGTCATAGGTGTCCTCCAGCTTCGGCTCGATTGCACGCCGCCAGTATAGCCATGCCGGGAGTCTGCCGCAAACGCTGGCGCGCACGCCCCAGTTCGCGCTACACTGGCACGGTGTGAGTGCTTCATGGCGTTCTGCGACGGGGAGCCAATGCCATCGCTCGCTGCCGGGCACGGCCTGATCCATTATTCTGACTACCACGACCCCGTGCCGGGAGCGAAGCGCTGGCCGCCGCTACTGCTCGTTCACGGCGCGGGCGGCTCACGGCTGGACTGGCCCGCCGAGCTGCGCCGTTTGCCAGGGGCGCGCGTGCTCACGCTCGATCTGCCCGGTCACGGGCGCTCCGCCGGGCCGGGGCGCACCACCATCGAGGGCTACGCCCAGGACGTGTGCCGCTTTCTCGACCGGCTGGGCCTGGAGCGGGCGATCCTGGCCGGGCACAGCATGGGCGGCGCGGTCGCCCAGCAGATCGCGCTCAGCAATCCTGATCGCGTCGCCGGGCTGGTGCTGATCGCCACCGGCAGCAAGCTGCCCATTGACCCCGCCCTGCCCCAGCGCATCCTTGACGCGCCCGATGCGACGCTCGACTGGGTTATCGCCAACGCCTGGGGGCCGTCAGTCCCCGCTGACCTGCGGGCGCTGGCCCGCCAGCGCATGGCCCAGACACCACCCGCCGTGCTGCGTGGCGATTACCTGGCCTGCCAGTCCTTCGACGTGCGCGACCGGCTGGGCGCGGTCTCCGCTCCGGCGCTGGTCGTGGGAGCGTCGGATGATCGCATGGTACGTATCTCGTTCAGCGAGACGCTGGCCGAGCGCATCCCGCGCGCGACGCTGATCGTCATCCAGGGGGCCGGGCACATGGTGCCCCTTGAGCGGCCCGCCGAAGTCGCGCGCGCCATCACTGAGTGGTTGGAGACAGGACAATGGTAAGCTTGCTCAGGCGATCAGTTGGCTGGTTGACGCGCGCTGGTGGGAACGCAGCCCTCAATGCCCTGATGCGTCACGGCGGGCGCTCGGTCGTCGAGTCGGCGGTCGGTGCCGCCGTCGAAGCGGTGCCCAGGGGCGGGCAGCGGTCGTTCACCCAGGTCTTTGCCGTCTCCCGTCCGGTGACCGTCTACGTGCGCGGGTCGCACTGCGCCGTGTCCGTGCGCCAGCACGACGCGCCGCGCGTCGAGCTAGAGGCGAATCTGGCGCGATCCTTCGGCGTCGAGCTGACCGCCGAGCAAGACGAAGCGGGTATCTACATCGTCGCCCGGCGCAAGCCAGTGGTGGGCACAGTGGCGCGCACAGAGCTGGCGCTGACCGTCCCGCCCGACGCGCACCTGGCCTTTCACCTGACGCCTGGCGATGTCTCGTTCCTCGATCTGGACGGGCTGGCCCAGTTCCCGGCGGGGCAGGTTTTTGTGCCGCCGGACGGCTCATCGCCAGACACGGACTGAGCACCCGCGCAGCGACTCACTCTTGCCAGCCATCCGACATGATGGTACCCTTCGCTGCGTTCCACCCGGCCTGTAATCACCCAAACACCCACAACAGCTAGCTAACCACATGGAGTCACCGTGAGCAAACTCGTCATCGTTGAATCACCGACCAAAGCGCGCACCATTCGCGGCTTCCTGCCCGCCGAGTACCACGTCGAGGCGAGCATGGGCCATATCCGCGACCTGCCCGCTTCAGCAGCGGAGATTCCGGCCAAAGTGAAGAATGAGGACTGGGCGCGGCTGGGCGTCAACGTCGCGGCAGACTTCGAGCCGCTCTATGTGATCCCCAGGAGCAAGAAGAAGGTTGTCAAGACGCTCAGTGAGGCGCTAACCAAAGCCGACGAGCTTATCCTGGCAACTGACGAAGACCGCGAGGGCGAGAGCATCGCCTGGCACCTCACCGAAGTCCTGAAGCCGAAGGTACCGGTCAAGCGCATGGTCTTCCACGAGATCACCAGCGAGGCGATCCAGAACGCCATCAAGAACTGCCGCACCATAGACAGCAAGCTGGTCGAAGCCCAGGAGACGCGCCGCGTCCTCGACCGGCTGGTGGGCTACACCATCTCCCCGCTGCTGTGGAAGAAGATCGCGCCCGGCCTGTCGGCGGGACGCGTCCAGTCGGCAGCGGTACATCTGCTCGTCGTGCGCGAAGACGAGCGACGCCGCTTCCGCTCCGGCGCGTACTGGGACCTCAAGGCAACGCTGGAAGCGCACGGCAGCGTCTTCACCGCCCAGCTTACCGCACTCGGCGGCGTTCGCCTGGCGACCGGCAAGGATTTCGACGAGACGACCGGCCAGATTCCGAAGGGCAAGAAGGTCATCTTGCTCAGCGAGGCGCAGGCCAAAGACCTGGCGCGCCGGCTGAAGACGGGCGACTGGCTGGTGAAGGACGTGAGCGAGCGTGACCAGACGCGCACGCCCGCCCCGCCATTCACCACTTCGACGCTCCAGCAGGAAGCCAACCGCAAGCTCGGCCTGTCTGCCCAGCAGACCATGCGCACCGCCCAGCGCCTCTACGAGCGCGGCCTGATCACTTACATGCGCACGGACTCGGTGCACCTTTCCGGGCAGGCGCTGCGCACTATTCGCCAGCGCGTGACCGACCAGTACGGTCCCGAATTCCTCAGCCGGACGCCACGCCAGTACCGCACCAAGTCAAAGGGCGCGCAGGAAGCCCACGAAGCGATCCGCCCCGCCGGAGCGCGAATGCCCACCGCCGACGAGCTGGGCCTCAGCGGGCAGGAGTACGGGCTGTACGACCTGATCTGGAAGCGCACCATCGCCACGCAGATGGCCGACGCCCGGCTGCGGCTGACCACTGTGCAGATCACAGTGGACGACGCCGAGTTTCGCGCGGCAGGCAAGCGCGTGCTCTTCCCCGGCTTCTTCCGCGCCTACGTGGAAGGGGCCGACGACCCTGCCGCCGCGCTCGACGACCAGGAAACGCTGCTGCCGCCGCTGAAGGCGGGTGAGCAGGTGCGCTGCAAGGCGCTGGAGCCAGCCCGCCACGACACCAAGCCGCCCGCGCGCTACACCGACGCAACCCTGGTCAAGGCGCTGGAAAGCGAGGGCATCGGGCGGCCCAGCACTTACGCCACCATCATCGGCACGATCCAGGAGCGCGGCTACGTGCACAAGGCGGGCAAGCAGTTGATTCCCACGTTCACGGCTTTCGCTGTCAACTGCCTGCTGGAACGGCACTTCTCCGACCTGGTGGACACCGACTTCACCGCGCAGATGGAGCAGGTGCTTGACGAGATCGCCGAGGGCGGGCAGGCTGGCAAGCCCTATTTGCGGACCTTCTATCTCGGCGACAAAGGGCTTGAGCAGCAGGTGAAAGTCAAGGAGAAGGAGATTGACCCGCGCGCCATTCACGCCCTGGTGCTGGATGAAACAGGCGCGCGCGTGCGCGTCGGGCGCTACGGTGCGTACCTGGAACAAGAGCACGATGGCGAGCTACTGCGCGTCTCGCTGCCCGACGACATGCCGCCCGCTGACCTGGTAGAGAGCGAGGTCGCGCGCCTGCTGTCCGAGAAGCAGTCCGGCCCCACCCCGATCGGCCATGATCCGGCCAGCGGCGAGCCAATCTTCGTGCTGCAAGGCCCCTACGGGCCGTATGTCCAGCGCGGCGAGAACGGCAACGGCAAGGGCAAGTCCAAGCCGCACCGCGTCTCGCTGCCCAAAGGCATGTCTCCCGACTCGGTCACGCTGGACAAAGCCATCGCCCTGCTTAGCCTGCCGCGCACGCTGGGCAAGCATCCCGACTCCGGCGAGCCAGTTGCAGCGGGCATCGGGCGCTTCGGGCCGTATGTGCGTCACGAGGGCGAGTATCGCTCGCTTGCTACGGGCGACGACGTGCTGACCATCACCCTTGAGCGGGCGCTGGCGCTGCTGGCCCAGAAGAAGGGGCGTCAGCGCACCGAGCTGCTGCGCGAGCTGGGCGCACACCCCGACGATGGCGAGCCGGTCGGCGTCTACGACGGGCGCTATGGCCCCTTCGTCAAGCACGGCAAGGTGAACGCCAGCCTGCCAAAGGGCACGGCGGCGGATCAGGTCACGCTGGAGTCGGCGCTGGCGTTGCTGGAAAAGAAGAAGGCAGCCAAGCCCCGGCGCAGGAAGTCCACCAGCGCGAAGTAACCGCTTGCCTGGCGCTCTGCGGAGCGCCTTCGCCGTCTTGGGCAGTGTATCCTTGTCGGTTGAAACTCGTCACACAGGGATGGCCCCCCATCCCCGGCCCTTCCCCCACGAGGGGGGAAGGGAGAAAAACGGCGGGCATGCCCCCCTTCCCTCCGCGCAGCGTGGGGGAAGGGGCTGGGGGATGGGGGGCACACGGCAGCCAGTACCCACGCCATTTCAACCGAATTCGATACACTACCGCCGTCTTGGGCGCATTGCCGGCCTTTCGCGCACGGGTATAATCAGCCCCAACGTACTTGTGTCTCGTGAGCGGAGTGCTCTTGTCATGGTTGGCTCCGGGAAGAATCCGCCGGTTGCCGCACGACTCGCCCAGTTGAGCCATGTCGTCCAGGATGTCGCCAACGCGCTGCACGCCCAGCATAGCCTGCTGCGCCAGCGTGCGATGGGCCTGCCGCTCGATCTGCTGTCCGGGCTGGCGCAGGTTCGCGACGACCTGCGCGCCGTTTCCACTTTCCTGAGCGCCGCTGCCACCGAACTGGAGCAACTGCGCGCCCTGGCCCACACCACCGCGCTGATCAACTCCTCGCTGGACATCCACCAGGTGCTCAACGAAGTGATGGATACAGTCATCGCCCTGACCGGGGCCGAGCGCGGCTACATTGTGCTGCGCGACGAGCAGACGGGTGACCTGGTCTTTCGCATCGCCCGCAACCTCGACCGCGAGACGCTGGAGCAAAGCGAGTTCATCGTCAGCCGCACCGTCGTCGGCCAGGTGGCCGAGACGGGCTGCCCCGTGCTCACCACCAATGCCCTGGCCGACCCCGCCTTCAGCACGCAGGAGAGCGTGGTCATTCACGCCCTGCGCTCGATTCTCTGCGTGCCGCTGGTGCTGCGGGATCGTCTGACCGGCGTAGTCTACGTGGATAACCGCGTCAGGAACGGCGTGTTCGGCGAGAAAGAGCTATCGCTGCTGTCCGCGTTCGCCAACCAGGCCGCCATCGCCATCGAGAACGCACGGCTCTTCACCCGCGTGCAGGCTGCCCTCAATGAGGTCACGGCCATGACCGAGTTGATGGACAACGTGTTCGCTTCCATCGCCAGCGGCGTGATCACGACCGACACGGCGACAGTCGTCACGACCTGCAATCACGCGGCAGAGCGCATCCTCACCGTCGCCAGCCAGGGCGTAGTAGGTCACCGGTTCGCTGAGGCGCTGCCGCTCATCCACGAGCACCTGGCGGATTCGCTGGCGGACGTGATCGCCAGCGGTGCCCAGGACTGGATCGAGATCGAGCCGGTGCTGCCGGAACGGGGCGAGGTGAACTTGAACCTCAAGCTGTCTCCCCTGGTCAACCAGCAGGCCATCGAGGGCGCGGCCATCGTCGTGGACGACCTGACCGAGATCAAACGGCGCGACGCCACGCTGGAAGTGGTGCGCCGCTACCTCCCTCCGGCGATGATAGACAATATCCAGAGTCTTGACGGGCTGGGACTGGGCGGCGAGCGGCGCGTAATCACGACCATGTTCGTCGAGTCGCGCCCGCTGTCTTCCTTCCCGGAGGCGCTGCGCCCCCAGGAGTTGATGGAGCGGCTCAACCTCTACCTGACCGTCGGCTCGGAGGCGATCCACAAGCAGAACGGCGTGATTGACAAATTCATGGGTAGCGAGATCATGGGCCTCTTCAACACGCAGCTTAACCCTGCCCAGGATCACGCCTGGCAAGCGGTTCTCGCCGCCCTGAAGATCGCCGGTGACTTCCTGGCCCTGGCCCTCACCCTCGGCGAAGAGCCGATCCCGCGCTTCCGCATTGGGATGCACACCGGCGTAGCGACGGTGGGCAACGTGGGCAGCCCCTTGCGCCGCGACTTCACCGCTCTCGGCGACACGGTGAACCTCGCCAAGCGCCTGGAAGAGCACGCCGCGCCCGGCCAGATCATCATCAGCGAGGACTGCTACCGGGCCTGCGCCAGCCAGTTAGCCGATCCGGACAACGGCCTGCTGGTCATCGCGCGCGGCAGCGTGCAGGTCAAGGGCCGCAGCCAGGCCACAGCTATCTACGAGATACAGCGCAGGCGCGCCTGATCCGCCGCCGGGACAGGAACACACACTGCTATGCTCGAAACGGCGAACATCAACCACGAGGCGCGGGCCAAGATCGAGCGCCTCCGCCAGCGGGTGGACGAGCTTGCCCGCGCGCTCCTCGCCGAGCAGGACTCCCTGCGCCAGCGTGGTATGACCACGCCGCCAGGGTCGCTGGAAGGTCTGCTGGAGGTGCGCGCGGAATTGCAGGGGTTGGCGCACCAGTTGGTCGAGGACAGCACGGAGCTGGACCAACTGCGCGCCCTGGCCAAGACAACCGGGCTGCTTAGCTCGTCGCTGGAGCCGGAGGCAGTGCTGGCCGAGGTCGTGGATACGGCCATCGCCATAACCGGCGCAGAGCGCGCTTACATTGTGCTGCGCTCGTCAGAGACGGGCGAGCTTGAGTTCCGCATCGGGCGCGACCTGCACCGCCAGCCGCTCGACGCCAGCCGCTTCGCCGTCAGCGAAACAGTCATGCGCCAGGCCGCCGAGACCGGCCAGCCGGTCATCGCTGGCGACGCGCTGCTCGATCCGCGCTATGGCATCCAGCGCAGCATCATGGCGCACGGCCCCCGCTCAGTCATCTGTATTCCGCTAATCCACAAGGGGCTGGTGACCGGCGTGCTGTACGCCGACAACCGGCAAGAAGCCGACCTGTTCGGCGAGCGCGAGGCAGCGCTGCTGGTCGCCTTCGCTAACCAGGCTGCCATCGCCATCGAGAACGCGCGCCTGTTCGCCCGTGCGCGGCGCGCCCTGGCCGAGATCACCGAGCTGAAGCAGCTTCTCGACAACGTGCTGGCTTCCATCGCCAGCGGCGTGATCACGACCGACCGGCACAACCAGATCGTGATCTTCAACCGCGCTGCCGAGCAGATACTCGGCGTGCCCGCCGACCGCGCGCTCGGCCAGTCCGTCGAAACAGTGCTGCCCGACCTGGTCACCGGCTTCAAGAGGGTCGCCCAGACCGTCCAGTTGGAGAACCGGCAGCAAGCCTTCGAGATCGAGCCGGTCTTGCCGGGGCGCGGCGCAGTCACGCTGAGCCTCAAGCTGACGCCGCTGAAGGACACGCACGGACTCACCGTCGGCATGGCCATCGTCGTGGACGACCTGACCGAGATTCGCAAGCGCGACGCCACGCTCAAGGTAGTGCGCACCTACCTGCCCCCTTCGCTGGTGCGCAACATCCAGAGCATTGACAAGCTGGGGCTGAGCGGAGACGAGCGCGAAATCTCGGTCATCTTCGCCGACGTGCGCGGCTTCACCGCTTTCAGCGAGCAGCTTGACCCCGAACACCTGATGACCATCATCAGCCAGTATCTCACAGTGTGCACGGACGCCATCCAACTGCACGACGGCATCATTGACAAGTACATGGGCGACGCGGTAGTTGGGCTGTTCAACACGCAGTTGAACCCGCAGCAGGATCACGCCGTGCGCGCCGTGCGCGCTGCGCTGTCTATGGCCTACGACGTGCGCGCCCTGCACGAAGTCCTGCCGCCGGAACAGCGCCTGTTCTACGGCATCGGCGTGGACACGGGAGTCGCCGTGCTCGGCAACGTCGGCAGCCCCAGCCGCAAGGAGTTCACGGCCATTGGCGCACCGTTCAACCACGCCAAGTACCTGCAGGAGAATGCCCTGGCAGGCGAGATCATCCTCAGCCCGCACACCTACAGCCTTGTCCGCGACGTGGTGACCGTAGACGCGTTGGCCCCGCGCAAGACCCACGCCGCCCCAATCTACACCGAGATTTACCGCGTGACCGGCATCAAGCGCCGGCGCGCCTGATGGCCCACAAGTAAGGAAGCCCCCTGCACAGGGGGCTTCGCTTCACTCGACTCATCACCGGAGGGCGAGAGCGATCAGGTGATGGGAACGGGGATCGATCTTGTAGGCGCGTTTCGAAACCCGCCCCTGCAAACCACCCCTGCGTGATCAGGCGCTCTCCGCAACCGGAATGTAGCCGTGCTCTTCCAGGTACGTCAGGCACTTGGCCGCGCTCTCCTCAACCGTCTCCTGGTGCGTGTGCAGCGTGATCTCCGGGTCGAGCGGCTCCTCATACGGATCGCTGACGCCAGTGAATTCGGGGATTTCGCCAGCGAACGCCTTGGCGTACATGCCCTTCACATCGCGCTGCGCGCACACTTCGAGCGGCGCGTGCACGAAGACCTCGATGAAGTTGGTCGTCTCGGCGCGCACCATCGCCCGCGTCTCGCGGTAGGGCGAGATGAATGAGGCCAGCACCGCGACACCGTTACGCGACAGCAGCTTGGCTACGAACGTCACGCGCTCGATGTTCTTGTCGCGGTCTTCCTTAGAGAAGCCCAGGTCGCGCGTCAGGCTCTTGCGCACCGTGTCGCCGTCTAGCCGCTCGACCTTCACCCCCCGCGCGCGCAATTCCTTCTCCACTGCCAGAGCCACCGTCGTCTTGCCCGCTCCAGACAGGCCCGTGAACCAGAGCGTGAAGCCTTGCTGATCGTCCATGATCGTCCACTATCCTCGGTGCATTCCGCGTCGCACCCTCAGCCGCAGTCCGGCGGCGGGTGTGCAGTCCCAGTCAGAGAGGGGGCCGCCCGGCCAGGCAGCCCACAGCACGGGCATTGTACCACATTCGGCCATCGTGTATAGGCAGCGCCGCAGGCCGGACGCACGGGCGCTAGCGGTTGAGCAGTTTTTTACCGTTACTGGCAGGGAGAGTATATTTGTCTTGGCGTCCGCGCTTCACTCAATCCTAACCAAGGAGGAACACGCATGAACCGTCGAGCCGCTGGAGTTCTATTCGTCCTGATCGGATTGGTCGTGATCGTCGCCGGCCTGGTGCTGATGGGCGTCATCGTGCCGGGCATGAAACAGTTCCCCAATGACGTGGATACCACGCGCAACTACGAGGGCACCATGCCCGTCCTGCTCAACGCTGCCTCGCTCCAGTTCATGACCGACATCCCCGTTGAGCTAGTCCGCCACTTCAAGGCCGAAGCGACTGATGGCAACCTGGCCCTTGTCCTGGAGGAGCAGACGCTCAGCAGCCAGGGCACAACGCTGCTTGTAATGACCAAGCACCATGTGATTGACCGCAAGACGATGGAGTTCGTCAACGACTACCCCGCAAGCTGGGCCGACAAAGAGGGGTTGATCGAGCGCAGTGGCCTAGTCCTGGGCTGGCCGCTGGACACCGAAAAGAAGGATTATGTCGGCTGGAGCGACGACTACCAGGCGACCGTGCCGCTGACCTTCGCGGGCGAGGAAGAACACGATCGCGCCAAGATCAAGACTTACCTTTTCACGTCCTCTTCAGAGCCACTCCCCATTCACCCGGACACCGTCGCAGCGATGGGCCTGCCCACCGAGCTATCACACGCGCAGCTTGCGCAGATGATCGGCGGGCTGGACATCAACCCGATGGTCGCGGCGGGGCTGCCCACGTTAATCAAGCAAGCCAACTGGCCCGACCCGGTGCCGCTGACCTACTTCTACGACTACGAGGCCGAGTACTGGGTCGAGCCGAAAACCGGCGTGCTGATTGACACGCACAAGATCGAGATTCGCAGCGCCGGCTTCTCCGAGGAGCTCATGGCATCGCTGGTCGAGAAGATCACCGCGCTGGGCCTGGTAGACCCGGCCATCGTCGAGCAGTTCTTGCCGGTGACCGTCTTCCACCTGGACTATCGCGCCACCGACCAGTCCGTACAGGACGCCAAGCAGGACGCGCTTGACGCCAAAGACCAGCTTGAGCTGTACGGCACCACGATCCCCATTGCGGCCATTGTGGCAGGCGCAGTGCTGGCTTTGCTCGGACTGTTCCTGATCGTGCGCAGGTAGCTCCCCCACAGCGCACGTCGCGCAGCACGCAGTGCAGGTCTGGTCGCTCCTCTGCCCAGACCTGCATTTTCGTCCGCCCCCACGCGCTCACCCGCCTATGGTTAGGCGATCCACCACCACTTCAACAGGTGCGAACGCGCCCCGCATGTCGTAGAGAATCAGCCGCACTTCCGCCTCTCCGAGAGGCATGTCGAGCGGGACGATCAGCGCGTAGCGGCCCAGCACCGGCTCGCCCGCTGCCCAGTTCTCCTGGCCGAAGGATGACCCGGCGGGCGGCTGGTCGTGCTGAGTGTAGAAATGACCGTCGTCCGCATACAGGCGCACGCTGGCGCGCACCTCCGGCATGACCGTCGCGCCGCGCTGCCACCACGTATGCAGGCGCACTATACCCCCGCGCGGCACCACGTCCGCACCGAGCACGTAGCCGCCCAGGTAGAGCGGGCCGTCGGGCGGTGCCTGCATGACCGGTTGTAGGGCGTCCACGCGGGCACGCAGGTCGGCGGGGTCGCGCAGCAGCCGGTAGCACGCTAACGACACGTCGCCGAAGCCAAACGCGCCCGGCAGCGGCTCCGGCTCGCCCAGATATTCCAGCATCCCGCCGACGAGGTTCTGCGGGTCCATGATGTCGCCCTGCCAGGACAGCACCCACACCCTTTGCGCATCGTGAGCGCCGATCAGCGCATCGAGCGCCGTGATCGCCTCGTCGAAGAACAGGAAGCGGTTGACATCGGTCAGCTTGTCCGGCGGCAGCCCGATCCAGGGCACGGCAGCCTCATAGTACCCGGCGGCAGTGAACAGCGTGCCATCGCGCAGCACCAGCACGTCGCCGGGGCCGGCGTGCTGGCGAACGTAGGCGAACGCCTCGCGCAGGTAGCTGTTGTAGGTCGGCGGGTAGCTGGCCGTTGCGGGGAGCCATAGCACGAGCAGCGCCCCGGCCCAAACCGGCCAGCGCAGCCAGCGCGCCCGGCGCAGCGCAGCCAGCCCCACCCCAACGATCAGCGCCGCGCCCAGCCAGGCGACCCAGCCATGCCGCCCGGAGAGCTTGGCCTGCACGCCGTAGACCATCACGATCAGGCCGGTCAGCGGGAGAAGCGCAGCCAGCAGGGGCAGCGCCAGCGTGTGAACAGGGCGGCGGTGTCTCCGGCGCAGCGCCAGCCACAGCGCGCACGCCCCGGCCATGACCGCGACCATCGCCCAGCCGTAAGGCGGCGCATCCGGCGGCACGACCCGCTGCCCGTGCGCGTAGAAAGTGAGGTAAGCGTCCAGCGCCTCGCCCGGTGTGATGCGGTCGGCGAAGGCCGTGCCTGCCCGCACGTCACGCCCGGCCAATGCAACGGCCCAGGGCAGGTATCCCACACCGACTCCGGCGGCGAGCGACACGGCCACTGTCCAACTGCGCCGCGAGCGGGCGCGCAGGGCACGCCAGCCGACCGCCGCGCCATGCACAGCCAGAATCAGCACGCCGGTGTAGTGCGTGTAGAGCAGCCCCAGCGCCAGCAGCCAGTAGGCGGCGAACAGAGCGCGGCAGCGCCGGTCGCGGCGGGATGTCTCGCCGCAGCGCCGCCACAATTCCCACAGCGCAACGCTCGACCACGCCGCCAGCGCCAACGCCAGGGCGTAAGGGCGCACCTCGAACGCGGCGTAGGCGAAGCTCTGCGTCACGGCAAAAGCCCCCGCCGCCAGCGCGCCCGCCGTCGCGCCGCCCATGCGCCGGCCCAGCGCGAGCAGCCCGGCTACGGCCAGCAGCACGCTCCAGAAAGACACCGCGCGCAGAGCGAGCTCGCTCGTCCCGCCCACCCCCGCCCACAGCTTGAGCAGGGCGAAGTGCAGCGGCACCTGGTTGTCAATGCGCGCGCACCACTCCCACAGGGCTGACCAGGGCTGCCCAGCGAAGTGGGCGTTGACCGTCTCGTCGTACCACAGGCCACGCTCCGGCCACTGGGCAGCCAGCCCCGCCGCCGTCGCCAGCAGGATCAGCCCTGCCACCCACAACCGTCGCCGCCCACCAGGAGAGAGTGCGCGCATCGCATCACCGGGACCGGGTCACAGTCAGCCAGGTTTCGGCTTCTGCCGGACAGACCTCGATACTAATCATGCGCTGGCCCTGCCTGAAATCGGAGGCTAGGCACTCGTTTCCCTCGCCCGAAGGCCGGGGCTTGCCCCCCACCGCCTGCCACTGTTGGTGCGTCATCGCATGCCACCGCCATTGTAGGGCGCTGTCAAAGGGCAACGCCAGGGCGATCACCTGCGTCTCGCCAGGCTCCAATGCGGCCAGGCTTGCCGCGAACGCTTCGCGCTGCTCTGCCGGGGGGCCGGGCCGCCAGATTTCGTAGCTGAAGCCGTTCATGGGAATCGCCTCCGCCGGGTAGTACGCCTCGTAGACGGCATCCAACACGGGCGGCGGGTAGAACTGCGCGCGGAAGATCACCGCCGCGAATTCGTGTGCGTGCAGCGCCGCGACGAGAGTCGCCGGATCGTACAGCCCGTTCTCGTACAGGTTCTTGAGCTGTGTCGGGTTGGTGATCACGTCTTTGTCCGCGCGCAGGCTGAAGGCGGCTTCCTCGCTCATCACCGGCCCGTCCGCCGCGCGCAC
>JAXGOK010000021.1:0-73573 GCA_040767545.1 Aggregatilineaceae bacterium
ACACGGCACAGCCAAAGATGTGGGTCATGTATGGCCGCGTGTGGAGAGGGGGCAGCGCGGCGCGTTAGCGCCGGGCGGGGGTGAGGTCAATCGGTGCGAAACAGTCTTGCATCCAGCGCACAGCGTGCTATGATTCCCCAGTTGTAACGGTGAGTGTCAGTTGACCCCCTCGAACTATGATGAATGACCATACCGCTTCTGGCCGCTATCGGTGATGATTGAGGGGTAATGCCAGAATTAGTCTCGATCAGTGCAGAAAGAGAGCTGGATCATGACTTCCGTAAGTGCAATTAACATAGAGTCCCTCCTCGGGGCGGATGCCGAGTACCTGCTTGGTCACGTCAGCAAGACCATTTCCAAAGAGATGCTGCACATCCCAGGCCCGGACTGGGTAGACCGCATCTTCGCGCAGTCGGACCGGCCCACACCTGTGTTGCGCAGCCTACAGCAGTTGTTCGATCACGGGCGTCTCGCGGGCACCGGCTACATGTCCATCCTGCCGGTAGACCAGGGCATTGAGCACACGGCGGGCGCGTCCTTCGCCCCGAACCCGGTTTACTTCGATCCGGAGAAGATCGTCGAGCTGGCTATCGAAGGCGGCTGCAACGCGGTTGCCTCGACGCTTGGTGTGCTGGGCGCGGTTGCGCGCAAGTACGCGCACAAGATTCCGTTCGTGCTCAAGTTCAACCACAACGAGCTACTGACCTATCCGGCCAAGTACGATCAGGTCTTCTTCGCCCAGATCGAGCAGGCTTTCGACATGGGCGCGGTGGCCGTTGGCGCGACGATCTACTTCGGCTCAGAGGAATCGAGCCGCCAGATCGTCGAGGTCAGCGAGGCGTTCAGGGTGGCCCACGAGATGGGCATGGCGACCATTCTCTGGTGCTACGCGCGCAACTCGGCCTTCAAGCACAACGGCGTGGATTACCACGTAGCCGCCGACGTCACCGGCCAGGCCAACCATCTCGGCGTGACCATCGAGGCGGACATTGTCAAGCAGAAGCTGCCGGAGAACAACGGCGGGTTCAAGGCCATCGGCTTCGGCAAGTACCACGAGAAGATGTACAGCGAGCTGAGCAGCGATCACCCGATTGACCTGTGCCGCTACCAGGTGGCTAACGGCTACATGGGCCGCATCGGTCTGATCAACAGCGGTGGCCCGTCGGGTAAGGACGACCTGGCGCAGGCCGTGCGCACTGCCGTGATCAACAAGCGTGCTGGCGGTATGGGCCTGATCAGCGGGCGCAAGGCGTTCCAGCGTCCGATGAACGAAGGCGTCGAGATTCTGAATGCCATTCAGGACGTGTACCTGGACAAGAGCGTGACTATCGCCTAGGCGAGCACAGACCAGCCTCACCCCGTAACAGG
Source organism: Aggregatilineaceae bacterium (assembly GCA_040767545.1). GTDB lineage: Bacteria > Chloroflexota > Anaerolineae > Aggregatilineales > Aggregatilineaceae > UBA2029. Next base: position 1,369 of record JAXGOK010000021.1, read on the forward strand.
AGCAGCCGCCGCGCTGCTCCTGTTTGTTTTGCGCGGGGGCGGTGCCACGAACAAGCTATCAGACCGTTTGTCGGAATGCCCCCATCCCCCGGCCCCTTCCCCCAGCAAAGCTAAGGGAAGGGGAGAACCAGGTCATTCGCGCGCCCCTACGGATGCGGTCTTTTTCCGTCACAGTTCTCCTCGATCTGCTCAGATGGCATGGGTGTGGAAACGCGCGGCGATGCGCGTCATTCTGCTCCGGCCTGTTGCCTGTGAATGTGTCTCCAGCCGGACGGGTAAGATAGGCATGAATAACGAAGATGCCAGGTAACTGTCCGGCTGGCCGATTTCCCCTATCACGAATTCAGCATTATGATTGGTGGCGTAGGGGGTACGAGAGAGCGAGGCTGCCAGGAATGCTACCTAACCGATGTCCCATCAAGATGGGTGGAGCTGCCCGGCCTGCGGCAGTGACAGCACACGGCAGAGGATGGTGACAATGTTAAGGCCCGCACAGATTCGCCGCGCAATTCCCGGTGCTCTGGAGTCGCTTGATCTGCCCAGCCTGACGCCAGAGCGCGGCCAGGTGCGCGATAACTACGAGCTGCCCGACGGGCGGCGCGTGGTGGTGGCGACCGACCGCTGTACGGTCTTCAACCAGCATGTCGGGCAGGTGCCCTACAAGGGGCAGGTGCTCAACCAGCTCACCACCTGGTGGTTCGAGCACACTGCCGACATCGTGCCTAACCATGTCATTGACGTGCCCGACCCCAACGTGACCATCGCGCTTAAGGCTAACCCGCTGCCCATCGCCGTCATCGTGCGCGGCTTCATCAGCGGCATCACGCCGACCAGCCTGTGGGCGCAGTACGAGGCGGGCAAGCGCACCATTTACGGGATCGCCTTCGCCGATGGGCTGCGCAAGAATCAGGAGTTGCCGCATCCGATGATCACCGCGACGGCGAAGGCGTTCGGACGTGCCCACGAGTCCCCCCTGACCGATGCCGAGGTCATTGCGGCGGGCGTATCGCCCGCGCTGTGGGAGCGCATCCGCACGGTGGCGCTCAAGCTGTTTCTGCGCGGGCGGCAGCTTTGCATCCTGTCCGACCTGATCCTGGTGGACAGCAAGTACGAGTTTGGGCTTGACCTCAACGGCGACCTGGTGCTGATTGACGAGCTACACACGCCCGACAGCAGCCGTTTCTGGCGCGCCGACACCTACGACGAGCGTTTTGAAGACGGTGCGGAGCCGGACAACTTCGACCGGGAGCTTGTCCGCCTGTGGTACCAGGGGCAGGGTTACAGCGAAGGGGACGCGCTTCCTCCGCTGTCCGAAGACATGGTTGTGACCGTCAGCCAGCGTTACCAGCGCGTCTACGAAGTGCTGGCCGGTAGCCGGTTCCAGCCAGCCAGCTACCCGGCGCACAAGCGCATCATGATTGCGCTGCGCTATGCCCATGTGCTTGACTGACGGGCGGTGATGGTTCTGAGAGACGCATGCCCCAGGCTCAGCCGGACGCCTGGGCGTGCGCGCCATAGACGCGCAGGTAGCTGTGTACGTGCAGAAAAGGGGCCACCGCTTCGACTGTAGCGACCGCTTCGGGGATGAGGTCAGGGTGCGCGACCGTGCCGTAGAGCAGCACGTCCTCGTCCAGCACGAATACAGCGATGTCCTGGTCGGCGGTGAAGGTGTTGCGCTTGAGGGCGCGGGTGATCAGATGATGCAGCACCTCACGTTGGTAGTCCATGCGGCTCCTCATTGATCGTGGCCTGACGCGGCGCCAGCAGGCGCGTCAGACGTTGGCACACCGGCTCCCTGTTGTCCACCCCCCTTGCCATGTCCCTCTGAGCGCATTCTCGCACCAGTCGCCGGTTTGCACAAGCCGAGGGAAGCGAGCGCCTGTTTCAGAATTCGCGCTGCCCCCTGGTTTTCGCCAGACGCATCTTGCCCTATACTTGGAGGTATGAGGAGAGAAGCCGGCGCTGCTGCGCATTGAGACAAGGAGGGCAACATGGCTACGGAATTCACGATCGCCATCCAGGATCGCCCCGGCGCTCTGGCCGACCTGGCCGAAGTGCTGGCGCAGAACGCCGTCAACATCCTGGCTATTCACGCCTCGCCTTGCAGCGGGCAGGGGGTTGTGCAGTTCGTCACCGACAGCCCCGACGCAACCATTGAGGCGCTCAAAGACGCGGGGTTCGACTACTCGACCAATAACGTGCTCTTTGTCGGGCTAGTCCACCAGCCGGGGGCGCTGGCTCGCCTGTCGCGCGCGTTGGCTAATGCCGGGATCAACATCAACGCCGTCTACATCACCATGACCGGGCAGCTTGTGCTCGACGTAAGCGATCTGAGCAAGGCGCAGCAGGTGGCGATGAGCGTGGGCATGTACTGAGCGCCGCGTAAGCGACCTGATGGCAGGGCAGGGCGTGCCGCGCGGCGCGCCCTGTGCGTTGGGGGCAGCCTGCTCGTCCTTCAACTGGGTCAAAGGCCTCTGTGAAGGGCAGGCTCAGGAGTACAGAATAGCGCTTGCGAAATTCGTGTCAATCAATACACGCTCATCGGCCATCCGCCACAGTTCGCGGTGGGGACTCTGCCCATGAAAGAGCCATACAGACACGCCGTCCATCTTGGCAACATCCACCGCAGGGCAGAAGTCAGAATCTCCGGCTACGAGCGCAGCATGAGTGATCTGGCGCGTGGCACTCAGGCGAACCAGATCCACGCTCAGCAATACATCAATTAGTTTCTGCTCGTAGCGGTATTGCCCAGAGGTGTCTGGTCCGCGCCGTTCCAAGCGTCCGTAGCGAACTTCAAAGCGCGGCAGCCGGTCCAGCGCAGCGAAGAACTTCTGCTTCTTGGCGAAGAGGGCCTGTTCGGTTGGTGTGGGAGGGTTGGACTGGTAGGGCAAGCAGTGGTAGTAGTAAGCGCGCAGCAAGTCTACGTGAGGAGAAATGTGGTCGGCGATATAGCTGGATAGTCTCGAGTAATCTATTCGGACGGCATCAAGCTCATTGTTTAGGACTTTGTCAACCTAACCGCCGTCAATGAAGATGGCGATGCGGCTCATCGCGTTCCCCCCTAATCACAAGAAAGGCCACCTGCCTGGTGGTTGGTGGCCTTTCTAACCGTTGAACTGTCTCCTGACATCTCCCATACCCATGATGGGTATGCCAGAAACGCCAGGGCGAATAGTAATCATAATATATATCTTGAGTTGTCTTGTGTCAAGCAGATTACTGGTTTGAGGCTGGCTCAAGAGGGTGATTCGAACCACGATGAGTTAGTCGCCAAGCTTGCCACTCCACCTTTGCCCTAAACGCGCTACAATCAGGCACACGGCGCACCCTTGCTGCGCTCTCGCTTCAGGATTTCTGACTGACGACTGATCACTCTCACTATGGCTGACTACGTACCGTCCGACCGCATCCAGGATATTCTGGCCAACCTGCCCGCCGACCCCGGCGTCTACCAGATGCTCGATCCCAAGGGGACGATCCTCTACGTGGGCAAGGCCAAGAGCCTGCGCAGCCGCGTGCGCAGCTACTTCCAGCCGGGCAACCACGACCCCAAAGTGCTCAAGATTCGCCACGAGACGGCGGACATCCAGTTCATTCTCACCGGCGATGAGCTAAAGGCGCTCATCACCGAGGCAGAGCTGATCCGCGTCCACAAGCCGCGCTACAACGTCATGCTCAAGGACGACAAGCGCTACCCGTACATCCGCGTGACCACCGCCGACGCCTTCCCCACCGTCGAGATGACGCGCCGCGTAGACCGGCGCGACGGGCACCGCTACTTCGGCCCGTTCACCTCGGCGGGCGGCGTGCGCGAGACGCTCGACGTATTGCGCCGCGCCTTCCCCTACCTGACCTGCGACCGCGAGATCACCGGGCAGGACGCGCGCGCCTGCCTGTACTACGACATCAAGCTGTGCGGCGCGCCGTGCATCGGGGCACAGACGCGCGACGAGTACCGCGAGAGCATTGACGGGCTGATGCGCGTGCTCTCCGGCCACGCCCAGGAAGTGCTGGCCGACCTGCGCGCGCAGATGGAAGCGGCGGCGGACGCGCTCGACTTCGAGCGGGCGGCCATCCTGCGCGACCGGATCAAGGTCGTGGCCCAGATTTCCTCGCGCCAGCGGCTCGTGTCCGGCATTGACGCCGACCAGGATGTGATCGCCTTCGCCCAGGAGGGCAGCGACGCCGTTGTGCAGATGTTCCTCATCCGCAGCGGGCGGCTGATCGGCAGCGAGTACTTCGCTCTGGAAGGCTCCGAGGACACGGGAGCAGCGGATATTGTGGAGGGCTTCCTGACGCAGTTCTACCAGGATGCGGCGGACATCCCCCGCGAGGTCGTACTGCCTGCCGGCGTGCAGGAGGCGCGCATCATCGAGCAGTGGCTCGGCGACAAGCGCGGCGGCAAGAAGGTGAAGCTGACCGTGCCCAAGCGCGGTAACAAGCGCGAGTTGGTGCAGCTTGCTGCGCAGACTGCCGCCGAGAAGCTGCAAATCCTGCGTGCGCAATGGGAGTCCGATACGGTCAAGCAGGAGGCGGCGCTGCGCGAGATTCAGGAGGGGCTGGGCCTGCCGCGCCCGCCCACCCGCATCGAGTGCTTTGACATCAGCACGACGCAGGGCACGGCCATCGTCGCCAGCCGCGTCGTCTTCGCCCGAGGGGTGCCGCGCAAGAGCGAGTACCGCCGCTTCAATATCCGCACCGTGGCCCACGAAGGCTCGGACGATTACCAGTCCATGCGCGAGGCGCTGACCCGTCGCTTCCAGCGGCACGCCGACGCCGTCGCCAATCCGCTGCCGGTCGAGCCGGGCAAACGGGATCACGACGAGACATGGCGCGTACTGCCCGACCTGCTGATCGTGGACGGGGGCAAGGGTCAGCTTGGGGTGGCGGTCGAGGTGCTGGCCGAGTTCGGGCTGACGGGGCGCGTGCCAGTGGCCGGGCTAGCCAAGCAGTTCGAGGAGATTTTCCTGCCCGATCGCGTGCACGCTGTCCTGTTGCCGCGCCGCAGCGAGGGGCTGTTCCTGCTGCAGCGCGTGCGCGACGAAGCGCACCGCTTCGCTATCACCAGTCACCGCCGGCGGCGGGGCAAAGCGGGCCTGGCCAGCCAGCTTGAGGACGTGCCGGGCATCGGGCCACAGCGGCGCAAGGCGCTGCTCAAGGCGTTCGACCGCGACATCGAGGCGATTCGCGCGGCGAGCATCGAGGAGCTGACCGCCGTGCCGGGCATCACCCGCGAGATCGCCGAGAACCTCAAGGCGGCGCTGGGCGGGTAGGGAGCACAGCGCGGCGATCCGTCGCAGGGGCGTATGCGACATGCCCCTACCGACCCTCGCCAATCAAAGCACTCTTGTAGGGGCGGGTTTTCAAACCCGCCCCTACGTGCCCAACGCGGCATCTGCGTCAATGCAGCCCGCGCGCAGGCGTCGCTGCCACTTCAGCGTCGGAACCAGTTGCGATCCACGCCGGTCAGCTCGTCCAGGCGCAGCATCTCGTCTTCGGTCAGGCGCAGATCAACCGCGCCCAGCGACTCCTCCAACTGGGCGACAGTGTTCGCCCCGACAATCGGCGCGGTCACGAAGGGCTGCGTTAGCAGCCAGGCCAGCGCCATCTGCGCGATGGTCGCCCCGCGCTGCTCGCCCATCTCGTGTAGCGCGTCCACAATGCGGAAGTTCTGCTCGGTGCGGTAGCCGGCGATGCGCTCATTCTGCGCCCCGCGCGAATCGGGGGGCACGGTCTCGCGCGTGTACTTGCCGGTGAGGAAGCCGCCCGCCAGCGGACTGTAGGGGATCATGCCGATGCCCTGATCCAGGCACAGCGCAGCCAGGTCTGGCTCGACCTCGGCGCGGTTGAGCAGGTTGTAGTGTGGCTGGATGCAGTCGTAGCGGGCCAGGCTGTGCTTGTCGCTGATCCACAGCGCCTTGGTCAGCAGCCAGGCAGCGTGATTGCTCGCGCCGATGTAGCGCACCTTGCCCGCGCGCACCAGGTCATCGAACGCGCGCAGCGTCTCGTCGAGCGGCGTGTCCCAGTCAGGAAGGTGGGTCTGGTAGAGGTCAATGGCCTCCACACCCAGCCGGCGCAGGCTGTCTTCGACAGCGAGCATGATGTGCTGGCGGCTGAGACCCTCGCCGTTCGGCCCGGCCCACATGCGCCCGTGCACCTTGGTGGCGATGACCACTGTGTGGCGCAGCTTGGTCTTGAGCCACTTGCCGATGATCCGCTCGGCGACACCGCCGGGGTTGCCCGGCGCCCAATTGCTGTAGATGTCGGCGGTGTCAATGAAGTTGACGCCCGCCTCGTAGGCCCGGTCGAGCACGCGCAACGCCTGCTGCTCGGTGCTCGTCCAGCGAAAGGTCATCGTGCCCAGGCACAACGCGCTGACTTTCAGCCCTGTCCGGCCCAGCTTGCGATACTCCATGTGCCGCGTCCTCCCTGCTCGGTAATCGTTGCTCCTGTTCGCCTCCTTAGTTAAGACCCAAGCCAGCGAAAAGTCAAACGCTTCGTCGGGGGCGTCTCACGCTGAGGACGAAATACCTGAACCGCTAAGACGCAGAGAGCGCAGAGGAAAGCGAAGAATCTTCAAGTTCTTCTCTGTGTCCTCCGCGCCTCAGCGGGGCAAGCGTCTTTCAGCCGCCAGCAGGCTATAATCTTGATCGCAACGACACACCTGCGGAAAGGCACCCATGCCCATCCCACATCCACCACCGACCCCGCCAACGGGGACACCATCACCGCTAACCTGGCGGGCAGCGCGCTGGTCATCTCGCCGCGCTTCGGCGAGAGCTTCTGCTTCGACCGTGCCGGGCGGCTGCTCGGCCTGTTCCGCGACGAGAGCAGCTACCAGCGGACGCTCGATCACCGCTTGCTGGAGCGGCTGAGCGGGCGTAACAACGGCCCGCGCGAACTGCCGCCGGACGAAGCGGACGCCCTGCTGGAGCGGACGTTCGCCGCGCTGCGCGCTCGCCGAGGCGCTGCCGCGTCTGGACGTGCCGTCCGGTGAGCGCCGCCTGTTGGCTGACGGCCTGGCGAAGGTGCTCGCTTTCGGGCGGAGCGCCTGGCCGCCGATGAAACGACCTTCCGCCACCTCTACAAGCCGGTGAGCATCTTGCCGCCCGACCAATACCTGGCGCTCGTCCTTCAGGCGACGGAGGGCTGCGTGGAGACGCTGCCGCACCTTCTGCGGCCCGCATACCGCGACCGTGCCTTCCGCGCCCGCACCCCGGACTCCTTTCGCGCTCACTGCGCCGCCGTGCGCGACTTCTTCGGCACCAGGATCAGCCTGCGGCGCGGCATCTTCCTGGCCGACGCCAACGCGCTCGTGCTCTCGATGGAGCAGCCTTGCGCGTCGTGTTCGCCATTGCCCAGGAATTCTTCCGGCTTGCCGACGGGCCGCGCCCCATCTTCTCCTTCGTCAGTGCGTTCGATGTGGGGCGCAAATCAGCGGGCGAGTGGGCGGAGCTGGCCACGTTGGGGCTGCGCCGCGCCTACATCGGCCTGGAGACGGGCGACGACGCGCTGCTACGCTTCCTCAACAAGCCGGGGACTGTCACTGACGCGGTCGAAGCGGTGCGCGCGCTGCGCGCCGGAGGTGTCGCGGTGGGCGTGATCGTCATGGCGGGCATCGGCGGTGATCGCTTCGCGGGGGCGCACGTCGCCGGGTCGGTGGAGGCGATCCGGGCGATGGGCCTCGGCCCAGGCGACCAGGTGTACCTGTCCAATTACGTCTCCGCGCCAGGCACGGAGTACGACGCGCTGGCGGCGGAAGCGGGAATTCGCCCGCTGCGCGCGGAGGAGAGCAACGCGCAGCGCCAGGAGCTGCTGGCACGGATGCGCGCGGCGGCACCGGAGGCGATTGTCGCGCCGTACCACGTGGATGGGTTCGCGCTGTGAGGCTGCGTCAAGGCAAGATTCCGGAGTTTCCCGAAACTTCGGAAGTCTGGCGTCCAGACGCCTGCGGCTGTAGGGGCGTATGGGCAGTACGCTCCTACGAGACCTCACCCCCGTTTCGCTGCGCTCAACTTCCCCCTCTCCGTTGCGGAGAGGGGGAGGCGAGGCGCGTTAGCGCCGAGCGGGGGTGAGGCGAATGCAGTAAAGGGCTACGGCGTGTCGTTGTACACGCGGTAGCTGAGCCAGACCGTCTCGCCGGAGCGGTTATCCACGCGGATCACGGCGCGCCGCCCTTCGGGGATGGTCATGCCAAAGACGACGCCGGGCTGCACCTTGTCCGTGCCGACTCCGGTCGCGTTGTTGATCACGGCGGGCGTCAGCATGTCGTAGTGCACATTCTCATAGGCGACGCCGCTCAGCATCCCGATCTGCGCGCCGTTGAGCATGGCGATGTTGTAGCCATCCCAGAAGAAGTCGGGTGTGCCGCCGAACATATCCCACTGCGTGTTCGGCCCAAGCTGGATGTTGACCTGGTTCGCCAGCAGCGGGTAGTCCACGCGGTAGGACACGTTGAACAAGTTGTTGCCCTCGTTCAGCTCGGCCACTTCGTTGTTGAGATCGGCCACAACCGCCACCTGGAAGACGCCAGTGCCGATCAGCGTGCCGCTAAGCTGCACGGGCACACTCTGCCCGCCGGCCAGCCCTTCCACGAACGCCGATGTGTACACCGAGCCAGGCTCCCACGTAGCCGCCACCGCGAAGCGCCCCGTTGCGCCGCCGCCAGCATTGCGCACGGTGACGGTCGCCGTGAAGGGCCGGTTGGGGATTGGCTGGCTGGGGCTGAGCGCAACTGCATCAATCACCAGGTCCGGCTCGGACGGCAACGGTGAGGCCGCCGGGGTGGGCGTGGGCGGCGACTGTACGACGGACACCAGATTGATGTCGCCGAGAATCTGGGTGTACTCCGTCCTCACCCAGCCGAAGCTGCCCTGGTACTCAATCACCAGCCAGCTATAGTCAGCGGAAGCGCCCATCACGCGGTAACGCTCCCCGGCCTTGATCTGCCCGATCTGGTCGAAGTCGAAGCCCGGCCCGTTGCGCACGTTCAGCACATTGGCCGACACCTCGATCCACACGCCTTCCAACACCTCGGTTGGGGCGACCGTCGCTTCTACCGGCACGGCGGTAGGCTCCGGCGTCGCTGGCTCTGGCAGCAGCCCGGCCTGATCCAGCTCAAGACGCTGCGTATCGTCAAAGCGAGCGACGACGGTTGAGCCGCCGCGCGGAGCGATGCGGTAGACGACCCCAACGCGCGTCAGGTCACCGTTGCCGAAGTCCGCCGGGCGCAGCACTCCTTGCACCATTGCCCGCGCCTTGCCACCAATCAGCGCCGCGCGCAGCCCCGCCGGGGTGACGCCGCCCTCGATCATCGCCGCGCGCAGCGCCCACGTCGCATCGTAGGCGGCTACGGCCAGCGGCCCCGGCACCTCGCCGAAGGCCAGCACGTAGTCGCGCAGGAAGATGCGCGCGGCGGGCAGCGCGTCGGCGTAAGACCACGAGTCGAAGCCGAGCACGCCGTCGCCCAGCGCGGCGGGCAGCACGCCCGACTGCACGGCAGCCTCAGCCTTGCGGTGGGCGAAGACGCCGCTCCAGCCCGCTTCGCGCAGCGCGCTCAGGAGGGCCGCCGCGTCCTCTGGTGCGCCCCACATCACGACCGCGCCAGGATTGGCGCCGAGCAGGCGCGGCACTTCGTCGAGCAGGCCGGTGCCGCCGGGCAGCGCAATCGTGTCGGCCAGCGTGCGGCCTGCGGCTTCCAGCGCCGCCGTGAAGCCCATCAGCGCCTCGGTGAACTCGACCTCAGTCTGCACGGCGACAATGCTGGGCACGCCCAGGTCGCCGATCAAGTAGGCGGCGATGGCGCTGCTCAGCACGCGCTCTGGCGCGCGCGTGCGAAAGATGACGTTGGCTGTGTCCACTTCGGTCAGGGCGTCGCCGGTCGCTGGCGTCAGCACGGGCAGCCCCGTCGCGGCCAGGGCCGCGATGGTGTCCGGCGTGATCTGGGCATTCGTGTCCGGGCCGAGCAGCGCGCCAACGCCCTGACCGCGCAACTGTTCCAGCGCAGCGGGCAGCATCTCGACGGTGGGTGACGCTTCGAGCGTCACCAGCTCCAACTGGACGGTCGCCCCGCCCGCCGCGCGCACGCCGCCGACCGAATTGATCTGGTCAATGGCAAGCTGCGCGCCGTTGGCCGTCGGGCTGTCCAGCGGGCCGAGGTAGCCGATGCGGAAGACGCTGCCCTGGGTGGCGGGCGCGGCCTGGGTCAGCGGGGCGATCAGCCCGGCCACGAGCAGGACGGTGAGGGCCAGCCCGCTGACGCGCCAGCGCCGGGTTCTGCTGTAAGCTATCGCAATTCTCTGCATCATCATCATGAGTCCTCCTAAATGGGAGCAGCGAGCCAATGTCGCACTATCGTCGCGAGTGATGAGTTCCGAGTCAGGAGTCACGACCTGACCACCGGCTGCCAGCCGTTGGCGAGCCGCAAAGGCGCGGCCAGCCCCTTGCGGCTGCGCTTGCCATGTCTAGCTCCCCTATTATAGTCAAGCCCGGTTTTTGGGATACAAGACGGGCGCGCTGCGGAGTTGAGGCAAGAGTCTTTGAACCGCAAAGATGCCTAAGCATTACCCACATCTTTGGCTGTGCCTGTCCCCCCATCCCCGGCCCTTCCCCCACAAGGGGGGAAGGGAGAAAGGCGGCGGGCCTGCTCCCCTTCCCTCCGCGCAGCGCGGGGGAAGGGGCTGGGGGATGGGGAGCATTGGTGGGTAACGCATAGGCAAAGACGCAGAGCGCGTGGAGAAGAACCCAGGAAGGGTGTTGTTTGGCCTTTCCCTGCATTCTCAGCGCCGCGCGGCAGACGATTGTAGCCTCTCGCTATTTGTCCGCCGAATCCACATGGCGAGCAGCGTCAGGTTGCGAATCTCGCCAGCTAGCTCACGCATCATCGCCAGGCTCACCTGGGGCTTGGCATAGGACAGGGCCACGAAGTCGGTGCGCGACAGCGAGTAGACACTCACCGCCTCCAGGCAGCTCACGCGGGTGGAGTCGGGCATATCATCTATCACACCCAGCTTGCCGAAGATATCGCCGCGCACGTAGGCGGTCAGGATCGTCTCGACGCCGTCCTCGTCAATGGCCGTCCACACCAGGCTGCCAGAGGCGACGATGTACAGCTTGTCGCTCGGCAGGTCTGGCTCGATGACCACATCGCCTGCCTTGAACGTGTGCTGGTTGAGCAGCAGAGCGACATCTTCTAGCTCGCTGTCCTGCAAGTCGTAGAACAGCGGGTTCAGGCGCAGCAGGGACTTGCGGGCATCCACTTCGCCGCGCGGGGTGCGCGCCCGCCGCTCGTCCAGGTGCAGGATCAGCGCCAGCATCGGCGTGTCGGTTTGCAGGCGGGCGTTGATGCGCGCCCAGAGGCGGCTTTCTTCGCTGGGCAGCACGGTGCGCAGCCAGATAAACGTATACAGGCCCATCGAGCTACGCAGCGCGCCCAACTGCTGCTCGGCACGCGCGATCTCACCGGCGAGGTAGCTGGATACGTCCGGGCGCTGGTTGACGGCGGCGCTGCGCAGCAGCATCCCCAGCCGCGCCTGGAGCACCACGTACTGCCGGATCATGTCGGCTCGCTCGCGGTCAATGGTGCCCCGGTAACGGGTGAGAATCTGGGCGATCTGCTGCGGGTTGGCGGTCGCCATCACTTCGCCCGCGCTGGCTACCTCGACCAGCTCCGCCAGCAGCGAGCGCCGTTCCAGGGCGAGCGAGCGCTGGATGAGCAGCACGATCACGCCGGTGCCCGATAGCCCGATGAACAGGGCTGCCACCAACGCGGGCAGGCCCTCCAGGTTCAGCACCAGCCTGTTGAAGGCGGCGTGCAGGAACATGGCAACGGCCACGCTCACCCCCACGCGCAAAAGCTGTGCGCGCCGCGTCAGAAACAGGCTGCTGCCGGCAGCAGTGCCGACCAGCCCGGTCGTGTAAGCGTGCATCAGGCTGACCGAGAGCACGCGGCTCAGCGCAATGGGCAGGGCGCGGTCGGGGTTGCTGATGACATAGTCGAGGTTCTCGGCCATGCCGAAGCCGGTGCCGATGGCGAAGCCGTAGGCGGTGCCGTCCACCGCGTAGGCCAGCCCCAGGCGCGAGGCCAGCAGCACGATCAGCAGCGCCTTGAGCAGTTCCTCGATCACCGGCGCGCTGAGCGTGGCGACCCGCTCGAAGTTGAGCACGTTCCAGGCCAGCAGGCGGTCGTGGAAGACGCTGGCGACCAGGAACACGGTCACTCCCCAGGCCATCGCCAGCGCCATCGTGCGCAGACGGCTCTGGGCGTAAATTTCCAGCATCCAGATGCCGAGCATGAAAGCCAGCGGGATGAGAATCGAGATGGCGATGCTGAGGGTCATGAGACGCCGCCGGGCCGCCTGACTGTAGGTATCATAGGAATGCCGCGTCCTGGTGTGGGGCGCGCTCAAGCGCCTGCGGGCGAAACGCGACCCGGACGCGCGCGGCTTCGGCGTCGTCCATCGCCGCACTGATGACCGCCAGGGCCGCCCGAATCTCGGCGGCTTTGACCTCGCCCAGGCGGTATTCCAGATAACCGCTGAAATCGCCCCCGTCGAAGGCACCGGCCAGGGCGTCAGCGGCGCGCTTCATGGCACGCGGGCGCACAAAGCACCCCTGGCGGACGAACGGGCGCACGGGCAGCCGGGCATTGCGGTGCAGCGGACTGAACAGGTTGGGCTTGGCGACTAGCTCGGCCAGCGCGTCGAGCGAGATGCCGGCGGGCAGGGCCAGTGAGTTCGGGCGGAACAGCATCTCGCCGCGAAACTCCAGCCGTGCCTGCCGGTCGTAGTGCGCCTGGGTCGCGGGCGGCAGCATCGTGTATATCTGCCGCATCAGGCTCACCGACGCCGCTTCCAGGTCTGCCTGGCGCTGCTGGCGGTCGCCGGAGGCGGGGACGGGCGGCAGCGACGGGCCAATGGTCACCGTGACGTGGGGGAAGCGCAGCAGGAACATACGCCGCCAGACCTGGTAGGTGCCGCCGAAGGCCATTGGCACGATGCGCGCGCCCGCCGCCTGCGACAGGTACGCCGCGCCCGACTTGACGTGATCGATCGGCTTTTCCCAGGTACCGCCCTCCGGGAAGATGCCCAGCCGCCCGCCGCCTTGCAGGTGGGCCAGCATTTGCCTCAGTCCCTCGCGGTCTACCGCGCCGCGCTTCATCAGAATCAGCCCGGCGTGGCGCACCACCCAGTTGCCTGGCCACAGCAGGGGGAAGTCGCCCGGCCCCACGAAGACCGTATCGCGCGGGAGCAGCACAAAGAGCAGCAGCGCGTCAAAGGTCGAAGCGTGGTTGGCGGCATAGATCACTGGGCCGGGCGCGCTCAGGTGCTCGCGCCCGGTGATGGTCGGGCGTGCCAGCAGCCGGAGCAGCAGCCAGCCTGCGGCGCGCAGCACCCGGCGGACGGTGCGGGTACGTCGGTCGAGCATGGTTTTCCCCTGCCGTGCTAACGACTGGCCTAAGTCTAGCGTCACGGCAGGCGGGCAGCAAGAACAGCTTATATATTCCCTGTGAAAAACTCGTGAAAACTCGCACAAGCAGCCCGCCAGAGATGCGTGCATAACCTGCCAGGTGACACGGGCGGACTTGGGCGCTTCGCGTTACAATCGGGCGCGCATCATTGCCATAGGGGTAGGGAGGAAAGGCGCGTGCAGGACGATATTCGCACCACACAGGAAATCTTCGGGGACTTGTTCGGCGGGCTGGCCAGCCTGGGCGCACGCGGCGTGGACGGTTTTGTGATCGCCAAGGCGCTCGCCCGGCTGCTCATCCAGCAGGGCATCATCCAAAAAGAGACGTTCATCGCCACGATGCGCGAAGTGGCCCACGAAGAGATAGAGGGATCGGACGAGATCACGAACTTCCTCAGCGAGACCTTCGCCGAGATTCTCGACCAGCTTGCGGTACGGGCTGAGAAAGCGAGAAGCGAGCAGCGAGCCGACCAGTAGGCGAGAGGCGGGGCCATGCAGGGCGCAGCATAGTGATGCTGTTGCCGAGACGATCTCGCGGGGGGGTGTGCGATGCGCCCCTACGAACGGCGCAGTAAGGCGGTGCCCCTACAAAACCGGGCGGGAAGGCACCAGCGGCCTCCCGCCCGCTTGCTGAGAGCCGGTTAGCCCGGCTGCCCGCTCGTTACTGCATCTCCTCCAAGTTGATGACGATCCGGCTGGAGCGCAGCGGCATGTACCCGGCGCGCCCAGGGATGACATCAACCGCACAGACACCAGCGACCTTGCCCAGCGCCGAGCACTTTTCGGCGCTGGCGGATTCTCCGAACCCGCGCAGGTAGAAGACGCCGCCATCGCTGCTGAAGGCGCGCCCCGGCAGCCCACCAAACCCACCGACGGTCGAGGTCGTTCCGGCGGGCGCGGGCGGCGTGCCAGGGGTGAGGGTCAGCGAGTACGGGCCGGTGGTGGTCCCTTCGTCCATGCCGTTGCGCGTGGCCACGATGAGGTACGTGCCGCTCTCCGGCAGACGGATGGAAATCTGGGCGTCCAGGCCGCCGGCGCTGTCGTCATCTTCGGCGATGACCTCGTCGTTGGGGTCGAGGATGCCCAGATAGGAGTCAAGGCCCCCGGTGCCGATCATGGTGATCGTGATCTGCTCGTTGGCGGCGGCCTCGTAATCGTAGATGTGGAAGTAGCTATCGGCGGTGATCGTGCCCTTCATCGTGGCCCCGGCGCCAATCGCACCCATGTAGGTCATGCCCGGCGGAAGCTCCTCGGTTGTCTGCTCCTGCACGCCCACAGTCTCGTCAGGGATGCCCGCGACGAGCACATAGTCACCGCTGCTGGTGCCATTCTCCAGTCCGGCGCGGGTAGCCAGGACGAGGTAGCTGCCCGTCTGCGGGATGGTCAGGCGCACGAAGGAGTCGTACTGCCCGCCGTCCACCTGTGGGCCGCTGTCGTCGTCTTCGGCCAGGACATCGCCATCTTCGGTGCCGAAGCCCAGATAGGGATCGAGTGTGCTCTGCTCGCCAGCGAACATAGCCACGATCAGGTCGGTGCCAGCTTCCAGTTGCAGCGAGTAAAGATGGGCATAGGCGCTGCTGTCAATGGTGCCCGTGACCGGCTCGGCCAGTGCCAGGTCGCCCATGAAGAAGATGCCAGGGCTGACTTCTTGTGGGCCGGTGGTGGTCGTGGTTGTCGTGGTGGAGACGTTGACCGGGCCGCCGCTGCCCGCCAGCGAGAGCGTGTAGCGACCCGCTGACGTGCCGGTGTCGAAGTTGTAGCGGGTGGCGACGATGATGTAGGAGTCGGTGCTGGGCAGCGTCAGGTCGAGATAAGCGTTGCCGTTGCCGCCGCTGTCATCATCCTCGGCCAGCACTTCCTCAGTCGAAGCGATAATCAGCCCCAGGTACGGGTCAAGGACACCGTCGCCCTCCATGAGAATCTGGACGCGGTCGCCCTTTGTGCCGCTGAACTGCCACAGCTCAAAGTAATTGCTGTTGTTGATGGTGCCCTGGACTGTCTGACCGTAAGCGATAGAGCCGCCGGCGGCAGCGGCGTGCGGCAGAGCAGGCACCGCCAGTGCCACGATGACGGCGATCACCAGCCAACGGGCAATACGTTGTGCCAACATGATCGTTTCCTCCCAGCAAGTCTCTCTCGCAGAGCGGCCACCCGTCGGGCGGCATCGGCGAGCACTCGTACTTCTCATTATGGGATACAAGGCAGTGCCATGCAATACACGGGCAGTAAATATCCCATAAAGAGTCGTTGCAAGCTGCGCCGGGCCACTTTCGCATTGCCGCGCGATGAATACAATGAACGGTAGCGTAGGGTGATGAGGGAATGGCTATGCGCCGCGCGGAGATCGCAGACCGGCTGCAACAGGCGATTGCGCTGGCCCAGGCTGGCCAGCATACAGAAGCGCGCCGCCTGCTCGAAGAAGTGGTCGCGGCAGACCCCCGGCAGGCGCTTGCCTGGATGTGGCTGGCGAGTGTTGCCACTGACCGCGACGAGCGCGTGCGCTGCCTGGCGCGCGTCCTGGCGCTGGAGCCGGATAACCGCGCGGCGCAGGATGCTTACCGGCAACTCACCGGCCAGGTCTATGCGCCGCCGCGCGCACGGATGGGCTGGCGTCGCGCCCTGTTTGGCGATGCCCCCCTGGGGCTGGGCAGCTACCTGATCCTCCTGCTGGTCGGTGCGGTGGCGGTCGTGGTGATCGCGTTGGCGGCGAGAGCGCGCGATGATACGAGCCAGACGGAAAACCCGCCCACGCCGCGCTTCATCCTGCCTTCGGCCACCGCTGCTCCGCGCCTGTCACCGGTGCCCAGCGCCACGCCCTGGCCCACGCGCACGCCCGGCCCGTCGCCCACCTTGCTCTGGAACGCGCCGCCGCCCACCTGGACGGCAGTGCCAACCGATACGCCCATACCCAGCCGGACGCCCGTGCCAACGGTGACCATCACCCCGACGGCGAGCCTGACGCCGACGCCCGTGCCGCCTACCGCCACGTTCACATCGCCCCCGCCAGCCAACACGCGCACGCCCCGTCCCACCGCCCAGCCAGCGACGGAGACGGCGACGCCTACGGCTACTCGCACGGCGGCCCCGTCGCCTAGCAGTGCGGGGCCGGGGTGAGGCTGTGGCGCTGGCGCAGGTGCGCCTTAATGCTACAATTCGCGATCAGGCGGGGTGATGCGCGTCCCGTCCTGACCGACCCAATCGCCGGTGAAGGGCGCGCCGGGTGACGCCCGTAGTCGGGCAAGGAGGGTTTCGGGGGAATTTGAGGGGAAAAGCGTGTACTTTCTCTCGTATCGTGGTACAATAGGCAAGCGTAAGGTACACGATGCACTTACGCAGGTGCTAGAAAGAGGCCCTAAGAAGGAGAGATGACCATGGCGATTGAATTCTATGATGTGAAAATTCGTCAGAAGGTGAAGGTTGACGAGAAAGGTGTCAAGCGCGTGACCTTCAAGACGAAGGGCGGGCAGATTCGCTACGGCCTGCAGGCGAAGACATCCGATGGTCGCAACCTCACCAAGTTCGTGTCCAAGGCGGACTGGGACAAGCTGACACACCTGCCGATTGCCAAGTAGCAATCGGCAACTGTTTTGTCACAGGAGCCACACGATAGGAGTAAGCCCGCACGGGTACCGTGTGGGCTTACCTTTTCTGTGGGGTAGTACGCTATTGCCCTTGACGCTCCAGGCGATCAGGGCGTAGGCGCGGTCACGGTGACCGGCGCGAAGGCTGGCTGGCCCGCGTAGGCTAGGAGCACGGCGCTCGGCGCGCCCTCCGCCAGCCAGTAGAGGGCCGGTTGTGGTTGGGCGGCGCGTAGGGCCAGGGCATCGCCCCCAGCGCGGAACGTCTCGACCAGTGCCAGGCTGCTCGGCACCACGCTGAACAGCACGCCGCTGCCATCCGGCGCGGGAGCAATGCGTCCGATGGCGCGCCCCTGCCCGCGCCAGATCAAGGTCTGCGCGCCGCTCGCCACATCTACCCGGACGAGCGCCAGATCGTAGACGCCCACTTCCACCGGCCAGCGTCCGAACACAGTCTCAGCGTGCGGCTGGCCTTCCGGATCGTCGAGCGTTACCTGGTCAGCCAGCGTCTCAGTCGCGTAAAGGAGCGCCGCGCCGTCCACCGTCCAGGCCAGCGCGCGCACAGTGCCGTCAGCGGGCAGGTCGCTCCGCTCCCCGCTGGCTAGATCGAGCAGGGCGATGCCATTCTCGCTCCGCGCGGCCAGGCGCACCCCGTCCGGCGCGATTGCCGCGCCGAGCAGGTCGGCGTCAAGCGGCTGCGTCTCACCCGTCGCGGGAGCGAGCAGAGTCAGGCCGCCCGCGCAGCGTGTCGAGACGATGAAGCGCCCGTCGGGCAGCCAGACCAGCACCGCCGCGCCGTCGCCCGGCGCGGCTTCGGCGGCAGCCACATCATCGGCGGGATCGGCGCTGGAAGCCGCGCAGTCGTCGCTGAAAGCGAAGGTTGCCAGGCGCTCGGCGTCTCCGCCCAGGGCGGGCACGGCGTCAATGGCCAGCAGCGCGCCATCCGCTCCCTCTTCCACACCGTTACTGCTTACGTAGGCGACGCGCGCACTGTCTGCACTCCACGCCGCAGGGAAGCGCGCGTCCACCTTCTGCGCGACGCGGCGCGGCGACAGCCCGGCGGCAGTGTCCATCGTGCGCAGCTCGCTGTTGCTGGCGTCCACGTAGGATAGCAGCAACCCGTCCGGCGCAAAGCTGACGTAGCGGCGGTCGAAGGTGAGCACGGTGGTCAGGCCCCGGCCCGGCACGTCGTTCAGCGTGCCAAGGAACACGTCCCCGGCAAAGCGCAGGGCCAGCGGCAGGGCAGGACGCTCGGCGGCAGCGGCGGCGGAATCGGCGCTGCCTTGCGCTGGAGCAGCGGCTCCCGCCGGACTGAACTGGCTGAGCATGTTCTCGAAGCGGATGTCCCACTGATCGAACTCAGTGCCCGGTGCCCACTGCAACACACGGTAGGCGCTGCCAAGCTGCACGAAGGCCGACACGCGCCAGCCGCGCGTCCCACCGTTGCAGGGCGTCTTGTAGCGCGTCGAGCGGCCCGCCGTGCCCACCGGCTGACGACCCGTCGGCGTGTCGCTGCGGCCCGCACCGGCCAGGTACTCGTCGAGCAGTTGGTCGGGCGTCACTCCGGCGGCGATCCGTCCCAGTGCGGTGACGGTCATGCCCGGCAGAGTGCAGTCGGTGCTCGGCCCCGGCGCGAAGAGCGTCTCGGCGTCGCTGCCGGTGGCGAAGACCAGCCACGAATCGGGCACCAGAATCGAGAAGTCGCGCCCGGCGTAGGTGCCCATGCGGATGTCCGGGGCGATATTCACCGATCCGCACAGCACGGCGGGGGTACCCGTCAGGCCGCTGTGCACCTCGTAGCGCACCATGTTATCGAAGGTGAAGCTCCAGCGGTAGCCATGCACCAGGCCGGGCGTGATCGCCTGGCCAGGCGCAGGACAGCCCAGGCTGGAATCCGGCCAGTCGGTGCTGTTGTAGGTGTACTCGACCAGGATCAGGCCGGGCTTGCCCAGCGTTTGCAGCAGCCATTGCTGCACGACTGCCCGCGCTGTCTCCACGTCGGTCTGCGCGCGGGCGGCGGGCAGCGCCGCTGCTCCCATAAGCAGCGCGGCCAGCCCGATGATCAGCGCCAGCCGCGCGATGTTCTGTCTATGACCTGCCATAATGCCTTTGACGATCATGATCGGTAGCCGCTTGTAAGGGCGGGTTTGCAAACCCGCCCCTACATGATATTTGCGCGTATTACCCGTCTTGAATGTCAAATCTCATCATGCTCCTCAGCAGATATTAGCCTCACCCCCGCTCGGCGCTGACGCGCCTCGCCGCCCCCTCTCCACAACGTGGAGAGGGGGCAAGCCGAGCGCAGCGAGGCTGGGGGGTGAGGCTATCTTCGCAACCCTACCGCTTGGGTGCGGTCTCGATCAGCAGGAACGCGGGCCGCAGCGGGTCTTCGCCGCCGCGCAGCAGGGCGTAGGCCGCGCGTGTGTCGCGGGCGTCAATCAGCTCCTGGTTGGAGTAGTTCAGGTTCCACAGGATCATCGGCCCCATGTAGGGCTTGCTCTGGGCGATCTCGAAGGCGCGGATGATGTAGTGGGCCTGCGTCTGCTGGTCGAGCCACTGCAAATACGGCGGGTCGGCGGGCGGCGGGGCGGGGTCGCCCTCCAGCGTGGTGAAGCCCTCATACGTGCCCCAGCCGAACTCGGTCGCCCACAACTGGCGGCCCGCGTCGCCGTTCTGCTCCATGATCGCCCGGTAGTCCTCAATCGTGTCCAGGAAGAACCACGACGGGTGATTGTTGTAGCCGGGCGCGCCGCAGTCGGACTGGCCGCACCAGCGCGCGTCGGGCGCGTTGGCCGCGCCGTAAGGGTGGACGCCGATGGCGATGTTCTGGTAGGCGGGGTTGTTCAGGCCCGCCGCGTACATCTGGCGCAGGAACTCGCGGTCATCAATAGCTGATGCGCCGTCGTTGATGCCGGTTGGAGCTAGGCCCGCCGTCACTACGGTGACGCTGGCCCCACCTTCTCCGGCGCGAATGCCGTTGTAGGCCGCGTCAAAGAGGCGCATGTACTCGGCCCCGCTCAGCGTCGCCCCGTTCCACTCGCGGCGCAGGTTTGGCTCGTTCCACACTTCGATGGCGGCGAAGTACGAATTGCCGTAGAGGTCTACGCGCACCTCGCTCATCATGCGCGTGAGGAAGCTGGCCAGGTCTGCCGGGTTGCGGGGAGGGCCGTCTTCGTCCAGGCTGGCACGCGCCCAGTCGGGCGCTTTGGCGACGCTGATCATCACCTTGAAGCCCTCCTGGTTGGCGCGCTGCACAAAGACGCGGTAGCTGTAGAAAGTCTGGCTGAATGTGCCCTGCTGCGGCTCCAGAATGTCCCAGGCGAATTGGAGCTTGACCCACTTGACACCCAGGCGCTTAGCCAGCCAGAGCATGGTCTCAAACCCGTCAACGGACATGTTCGGGTTGATCTGGATGCCCATCAGGTCAGCGGTGAAGGTGGGCAGCGGCGTCGGGATGATCGTCGGCGTCAGCGAGCCGGACGGAGTCACGGTTGGCGTCGCGGACGGGCGCGGAGTCGCGGCGGGCGGCTGGGTAGGGGCCGCGCCGGGGGTCGGCGTGGGCTGCGGCGGCGCGGTGATGATCGGCCCGAAGCCGGGCGTCGGGCTGGGCGCGGCCTGGGCGACGCCTTCAGGGGCGTCCGCTGCGCCAGTAGAACCTGCGCCCGACCAACCGGCGAGCACCTGCGAGCCGATGACCAGGCTGGCAGCCAGCACGACGACAAGCCACAGCGCGTGGGAGCGTTGGATTCGAAGGCGCATTACACGTTTATCCTCTGGCTCGACTGGACAGAAAGGGATGCACAGTGCCGCGCCCGCGCTGCCCGGCCCTTCATGCAGACTGGTCCGGCGCTGTCACGGCAAGCAGACAGAACTATAAAGGAAGAGGCGCTGTTCGGCAAGATTGCGCCGGGCAAGCGGAGTGCAATCGCCCCTGAGGAGCGGCAACCGTAGGGCGTATCGCCTATGCCCTACAAGGGCATTGCGCGCCAGGGACAAAAAGACTTCGGAAGCCGGTGAGACTTCCGAAGTCCGTCATGCTATCAACCTGGGCCGCGCTCTTTCTGAGCGCCAGCGGCCTACGCCGTGCGCACGTCAATGCGCTTCGGCTGAGCTTCGGGGCGCACGGGCAGCGCCAGCGTCAGCACTCCGTTCTCGAACGTGGCCTCAATGTGCTCCATGTCCAGCGTGTCGCCGAGGCGCAGGCTACGCTTGAACGCGCCAGCGTAACGCTCGCGGACGTGGTAACGCTCGCCCTCGCGCTCCTCGGCGGCTTTGATCTCGCCGCTGATGGTCAGCAGATCGCCGTGTACCTCTACGGTCACGTCTTCGGCGGTCAGGCCGGGCAAGTCCACGCGGACGGTCACGCCAGTCTCATCCTGGGTTACGTCCATCGCCGGGCGCAGCACCGGGCGCGCCGTGTCCGTGTCATAGCGGGCGGGAGTGTTCGACCACGCCGAGCGCCATAGATCGTCAACCACCTGGTCGAGCGTGCGATAGCCGCGCGGGGCGGGGGCAGTCCAGCGGACAAGCTTCACCATGATGTTTCCCTCCTGGTTATCCTGGATAGTCAGCCGCAACTCAATCTGTTGCACCAGTACATCCCCTACAGAGGCTATGATGACACGCCCGCATTAGAACGGCCTTGGCGTGGTATTAGAAGCGTCTCTGTGCAGCGTAAGCGTTGCGCAAGAAAAGTGAGCGTCGCCCATCAGCGGCGGTCAGACGCCAGCGACCGGCGCCGCAGGCGCGCCAGCCAGCCCGTACAGTCCAGCGCGACAATGCCGCCCGCAGCCAAGCGCAGCCCCATGCCCAATGCCAGGACTGTGGTCAGGCTGATCGAGGTGTTGGCAAGCTGGCTGCCCAGCAGCGGCCCGACGAATACCGCCAGCAGCACCACCTGGTTGTAGGCGGTCATGAAGCGCGTCAGGCTCTCGGCGGGGGCGTTCTCGCTGAAATAGCCGAAGAGACTGATCGCTGACATCGTCCAGGCCGCGCCGGAGAGCACCGCCGCGACCAACGTGAGCGGCAGGCTCGTCGCGACGACCAGGACGCCCGCCGCCACGCCAGTCACCCCCATGCCGATGGCGATGGTCATCAGCGCCCCGATGCGGCGCACAATGTGGTAGGTGACGGTGGCGATGAGCGCCGCTGCTGCCAGCTCTGCCACAGAGAACACCGACACGAAACCCTCGTCTGCACCCAGCTCGTCCATCAGGCGCAGGGGGATGATCGGCGAGATGGAGTAGAAGGCGATGTTGACGAGCACGGCGACAAAGGCCGTGCGGCGGAAGGTCGCCGACTGCCAGGGGCGCACCGGCGAGCGGTCGGGCGGTGAGATGTCGGCGGGGGCGAGCTCCCGCGTGCGCTGGACGTTGATGAAGCTGCCCAGTGACAGGGCGTAGGACACGACGAACATCACCTGATAATTGAACGGAAACGGCATCAGCTTCAGCCACAAGCCGAAGGCCAGCGTGCTCACCCCTACCGCCACATTGAAGGCGAGCGACCGGCGGCTGAGCAGCACGGTAAGCCGTGAGGGTTCGACTGCCTGGCGCATCAGCACCAGGAACAGCACCGAGCTAATGCCATTGGGCGCTGCCGGGAGCGCCGCCGCGAGCACCAACCACCAGGGCTGCATTTCGGCGGGGAACAGTGGCGTGAACGCTGGCAGCAGAAACATCAGCCGGTAGGTCAGGCCCGGCCACCACATGGCCTGTAACATGGTGGCATGTCGCCCGCGCCACCAGGCCGCCCATGACGAGGTGACCAGCGCAATCAGCGAGGGCAGCGCCGCCAGCCAGCCCAGCAGCGCGGGCGATGCGTCCAGCCGGATGGCATAGACTGACAGGAAGCGCGCAGTCGCTGGCATAGCCAGTCCATACCAGGCGATGTCCAGCACCAGGAAGCGGAAGTTCGCCCGCTCCTGGCTGGCCTCTGGTGAGGATGCACTCGTGTTGTCTTGTTCGTCCATCACTCGCCATCTTGCTGTGCCTGGGCAGTCCATCACAGACCAGCACCCCACGGCACAGTGCGTGCCGGGCGCGCTGGCCTTCAGCGCCCTGATGATCATCTTGTTCGGCGAGAGTGTCAAGCGCCAGGCAGACGATTCCTGCGCTACGCCTGGGCCACGCCAGACTTCCGAAGTGTCCACACCCCCGGAAGTCTCTTTCGGCGCAATGCCCCTCTGCCTAAGGGAAGCGCAGGAAGTGGTAGAGCCGGTTGCCAGCCAGCAGGTACATGTTGTTGCGCGCTACAGAGTCCGCGTAGAAGCCGCGCACGTCCTGAAAAGCGTCGGGCACGTTGCGCGGGCGGTAGCCCTGATTGAAGGTTCCGGCCCACGATGTTTCGTAGATGGTCTCGTTCGCGCTATCCACGATGTAGAGGTTACGCGAGGCCGGGTCGTTGTCCACGAACAGCGCCATGCCGCTGCTGATCGCGCCGGGGGGAGCCTGGCGAAACTCGAACGGCTCCTCCTGGACGATGCCCTGCACGTTGCGCCGGTAGCGCCGCACCGTTCCGTCGGCGAAGAGGATATAGACCGCCCCCTCGTCGCTGATCCCGAAGTCCACCGCGCCGGCCAGGTCGGGGAGCTGGTCGCCGTTGAAGTACTCTTCGGGCGCGTTGGGGTAGCTCTCGGCTCCGGCGGGCGGCACGTAGCGCCAAATCTGGTTGGCGGCGTGATCCATCACGTACAGGTTGCTGCGATACACAGCCAGGGCGACCGGCTCCTGCCAGCGGCCTTCGGTGACCAGCATTTGGGCGCTGGTGAAGTAGGTCGGCGAATAGGCGATGAGCAGGCCGTTGGCGTCGAGCGCGACAAGCACGTTCTTGGGCCGCGTGCCGCCGTCGGCCAGCCACTCGATGTCAATGAGACGGCCCACCGTGAAGTTGCCGGTTGCGCCGCTGATCGTCTGCCCCGTCCAGATCACGCGCTTGTCGCTGCTCTCAGTCAGCCCATCGCCGCGCTCGTTGAGCGTGTTCTGATAGACTACCCCGTTCTTGCGATCCAGCGCGTAGAGATCAACACCGCCGTGCACGACCGGCGAGACCATCTCCGCGTCGCGCGGATAGGTGCGCAGCAGCGTCAGATCGCGGCGCACGACATCGTCGAAGCAGTCGAGGTAATTCTCGGCGTCGGCGCGCATGGTGAGCACGTTGGCGTCGTTGGGGCGCAGCAGCTCGGCCCGCTCAGACAGATCGAGCACCTCAACCCACAGCGGGCGCAGCGCCTGGTTCTCGCAGCTTCCCCCGGACAGGCGCAGCGCGTCGGCGTGGGCGTCCTGGGCGCGCTCCATATACTTCTGGAACTCGCTCTTCTCCGCGCCGAGCAGGGCCATGCCCACCGCCGCCACGACGATGACCACCGGGATCATGACCGCCAGACCGATGGCGACGTTGGTTGGGATGGCCGAGCGGCGGCCTTCTTCTGGCTCTGGTACCAGCCGGTCGAGCGCCCCCGCCAGGAAGTCCACCACAGCGAGCGCCGCGACCAGCACGGCGCGCAAGCCCTGGCGTCCGCGCTGAGTGACGGCTGCACGCGCGCGGTCGAGGGGGAGCGGCCCGGCGGGCGCAGGGTGTGCGGCGGGCGGCCCGGCGGCGTCCGCCTCCGGCCCGCCGGTGAAGCGCCCCGCCACTTCTCCCAGAGTGGCGCGCAGCCGCGCCGCGACCGGCGGGCGCGCAACAGTGTCTGGGGCCTCTGCGCGAGCGGGTGCGGCGTCTTCTGCCAGCGATGGCGGCGGTAGCGGCACAGTCTCGATGGGCGCGGGCGTCTCTTCAGCGAGGGCCAGCATCTCGGCTGGCAGCGCTTCGTCAAAAGGCGATTCGACGGGAGTTGGCGTGGGTTCCGGCTCTGCAACTGGCTCGGCTGGCGCTGCTGGCGGCGGCTCGCGCAGCGCATCCTGGCTCCAGTCCACTTCGGAGTCGCTGACCGGGCTGACCGCTGGGAGAGCCTTGCGCGGCTCGCGCAGGCTGTGCTGGAGCGCGTACCGCTCCGCGTCCGGCGTGCCTGGCAGCGCGAAGGCGACGGCGCTGACGGCCAGGTGCTTGCTGCTGAGGGTCTTGAGCCGCTGCAAGGTACTGGCCAGAGTGCCCTCGCTCAGCACAATGTCGAAGGTGGTGGTGGGGGCGTGCTGCAAGCTTTCGTCGCAGAGCAGCAGCATGTCGCCGGGCGCAACGGCCAGGCGCGTAAGTTGAATGTCCGGCGGATCGCCGCTGCCCAGCGGTGGCAGGTTGACCAGCAGCGGATCGCGCCGCTCTTCCGGGAAGAACGTCAGGCCGCCCGCCCCGCGCCAGACCATGAACGAGCGCCCGCCGCGCGCCACGTACAGGTCACCGCTGTGCAGGGCCAGAGCCAGCGCGTTGACCGGCTCCCCGGTGGGATCGTCCAGAATGTGGCGGTTGATGGCGGCCAGCGCCTCGCGCAGCCCGCCGGTGATGCCGCCGCTGCTGCCGAAGTAAGTGTCCGCGCCAAGCTGAGCCAGGGTCTCGAAGTAGGGCGCGGGCGCGCGCGTTTCGCCGCAAGGCGTGACCAGGATGGCGAAGGCGTGCCCTTCCCGCGCGCGGGAAGCGCGGCGCGGCGCAAGCTCGGCCAGCGCGCCGGGCGGTGGCACACGCACCGCCCGCCCACCAACGACCAGCACATGCCCGACCAGTGCCTGTACGTCCTCTGGCATCACTTCTTCCCCGTTCGCTGCCTACCCTACCATGAAGAACTGTGCCCCTGATGGTACCGCAAGTCAGGCATTCGAACGCAGAGAGGCGGGACGGAAAGTCGCAAGACAGCTGTCGGAAGGCCCCCCATCCCCCGGCCCCTTCCCCCAGCCAGGCTAGGGGAAGGGGAGAGCGGCGCGCCGGAGTCCCCCCTCTGGCTCGGCTGGAGGGGGGATCAAGGGGGAGGCATTCAGGGAGCATTTTCGGCTGTCTCCTGGTAGCAGGTCGTTCGTGGAACTGTCCGCAGGGACGGGGCGACCCAGATTGGTTATAATGGGAATAGGCACCGGGTTCTTACACGGGGCGATTCCCCCGCCGGAAAGCGACAGCTTGCGCTCGTGACGACCGAATTGCACGTGTTCATCAGCTCGCGGATGCAGGAGCTGGCCCCCGAACGCCAGGCCCTGGGCGCGCTGCTGCCCACCCTGGGCGGCGACCTGGTGGCGCTGCGGGCGTGGGTCTTTGAGGATGACGCGCCCGCTGCTGACAAGCCCATCCGCGACGTGTACCTGGACGCGCTCAAGGCGTCGGCGCTGTATATCGGCCTGTTCTGGAACGAGTACGGCGAATGGACGGTTGACGAGTTCCAGCACGCCACGCAGTGGGCCATTGACCGCCACATCTACGTCAAGGACGTGCGCGCCGACCAGCGCGATCCGCGCCTGAAGGCGTTCCTCGAAGCGCAGAGCGACGTGATCACCGGCATCACGCCCAAGTGGTTCCGCAGCGTCGAAGACCTCTGCGCGCAGGTGCGGCAGTCCGTCGCGGTCTGGCTGCAAGACCGGCTGGCCCGGCGGCCTGGGGCGGCAAGCGCCGTCCTGGTGGAGAGCGGCGACGACGTGCCTCACCTGCCGGGGCGCTTGGTGGGGCGGGGGGAGACGCTGCGCCGTGCCCGCGTCTTGCTGGACGATGGCGGGCGGGTGCTGCTGCAAGGGTTCAGCGGCATGGGCAAGTCGGCGCTGGCGGCCACTCTCGCCGCCGACTGGGTGGACGACGGCAAGGGCGCGGTGCTCTGGCTGCACACCGGCGGGGAGAAGGCCGAGACCACGTTGCAGGCGTTGGCCCGCCCGCTGGAGGGCTACCAGGCTGTGGCCAATGCCGCCGAAGCGGACAGGCTCAAGGCGATGCGCCGCCTGCTGGAGGAGTCCGGCGTGTCGCTCGTGGTGCTCGATGACGTGTGGGACGGCCCGGCCTTGCACCAGGTGCTCAAGGCGATGCCGCGCCGGATGCCGGTGTTGGTGACCTCGCAGCACCGCTACGCGCTCGACCAGATCATCGAGGTCGGCAAGCTGCCGCCAGCGGAGGCGCTGGCCCTGCTCGGTTACTACGCGGGCGAAGACTGCGCGCAGGACGAAGGGGCCGCTGAGCTGGCCCGGCAGCTTGGTTACCACGCTTTCGCCCTGGAAGTGGCCGGCAAGACGCTGAAGGTGGATCACATCTCCCCGCGCGATCTGCTGCGGCGCATCGCCGCTGCGCCCCACGCGCTGGCTATGCCCGGCGCTTTCGCCGAGGAAGGCCGGACGAGCATCACCGAGCTGCTGAACGCGAGCCTGTTCGCGCTGGACGGGGACGCGCGCGCCGTCTTCCTCTCCTTCGGCGTGCTGTTCGCGCCCAGCGCCACGCCCGAATTGATGGCGCGCTGCATGGGGCGCGATGAAGCCGCTGTCGCCGAGACGCTGACCACGCTGCAACGGCGCGGTCTGGCCGAGCGAGACCAGAAGTCCGGCTACCGCGTGCACGACCTAGCTTTCAGCTACGCCACGACCATCGCCGCGCAGGGAGGACGCGACCGCAGTCCGGCGGTCGCCGCCTGCCGCGCCTACACGCTGGCCCACCAAGCCGATCCGGAGCCGTTGGAGGCGGAGCTAGGCAACCTCCTGGGCGCGGCGGACTACGCGCGCGAGCACGTTGACGGGGCGGCCCTGATCGAGATCGTGTGTGCGTTGGCCGGGCCGTACCTGTCGGCGCGCGGCCATACGCCCGCGTTCCTGCGCCTGCTCGACGCGGCCATTGCGGCGGCGGAGGTGCTGGGCGCTGAGCACGACGAGACGCGGCACTACCTGCTGGGCAAGCGCGGCAACACCTACTATGACCGGGGCGATCTGCCCAACGCGTTGCGCTGCTACCAGGGGGCGCTCGACCTGGCGCGCGATCTCGGCCTGCGCGACCGGCAGGCGTTGCTGCTGTGCGCGCTGGGCAAGGTGCGGGCCGATCAGGGCGCGGATGACGCGGCCAGCGCCTTCGACCAGGCCGAGCAGATCGCCCGCGAGCTGGACGACGGCTATCTGCGCGCCTTCGTGCTGGAGCACCAGGGCTATCACGCCCAGGCGCAGCGCGACTATGTCACCGCGCGCCGCTGCTTCGCCGAAGAAGCGGCGCTGGCCGAGCAGATGGGTGACGGCGAAGCGCACTTCTTCGCGCTGCTCAATCTCGGCTCGGCTGAGCACGAGCTAGGCGAGTTCGCCGCCGCGCTCGCACACCACCAGCGGGCACTGGAGATCGCCCAGGGGCAGGATAACCGCATCTGGCAGGCGCACGCGCGGCAGTCTATGGGCGAGGACTATCACCGCCTCGACGACCGCTCCCAGGCGGAACGCTGCTTCGCCGAGGCCCTGGCGCTCTTCCGCGAGGGCGGGATGCACGCCAAGTCGCACGAGGTCGAAGCCTACATGCAGACTGCCGGCTTCCCGCTGGAATAGACGTTATTGACGTAAATGAGAGAAGGGATGGCACGTGATGAACAGCTTCAGCAAACCCCTTATTGTCTCGGTTCGATTGCTGCTGGCCGCACTGCTTGGCGCGCTGGCGCTGTGGGGTGGGGCGGCTCCCGCTCGCGCCCAGGGTACCTATGAGGTCGTCATCCTGGTGGTGGATGACTTCGGCGGCACGGACCTGGCGAGCCTGGCCCCCGGCTCCTACGCCGCAGACGAGGCGTGCGCGGTCAGCCTGGAAGGGCAGGCGTTCGCCGTGCGCGGCGTCTCCGCTGACCCGATCCCCGTGCCGCACGGCGACCTGGTCTACGCGCAGCTTGAGGAGCTGATCAGCGAGGCCGGGGCGGAGAGCTTCATCTCGCTGGTGCCGGTGGACATTCAGGGTGTCACAACGGGCGAGGCCGCCGACCGGCTGGCCGAGGCGCTGGACGATAACCCCGCCGATGTCTACGTCGCCAACATGAGCTTCGCGATCATCCCCTGCGAGTACATCCAGGCGTTCGCCGACTTCGGCGGGCAGTTGATGAGCGCGCGCACGGCCAAAGACCTGAACCGTCACCGGGGCCTGTTCGAGCGCACGGTCGTCTTCTATAACGGGACGGTATTCCCGGCAATGTCGAGGCGGGCGCAGCAGGCCACCGACCTCGACCCGATCCAGGCTCTATTGGCCACGCGCGGCGCGGCGCTGATTCCCGTCGGCTCGGCGGGCAACTTTGGGCTGGACTTTCCCTTCTGGCCCGCCGCGTGGGGGCAGGTCGTCAGCGTGAGCGCCAGCGTGGGGCAGGGGTATTACGCCCCCAGCGTCTGGGACAAGAAGAACGACACACCGCTGCTCACCGCTGACCCGGACAAGCCGGGCAAGCAAACACGTATCTCGAACTACGGCGAGGTGATGATGCCCGGTGAATACATGAGCGAGTATGGCCTGGTGAGCGGCACCTCGTTCGCCGCGCCGCGCCTCAGCGTGGCCCTGGCGCTCTACGCTTCGGCGGCGGGCACGGGTACCTGCCGCAACGCCGAGGGCGGCCCGGCGCTGGCCTCTGGCAAGTGGGATAACCTGACGCTGCAACAGGCGGTGCAGGCGACCTGCCCGGCGATGGCACCTTACCTGCCGGGGTCGTAGAGTTTTACCTCACCCCCAGCCTCGCTGTGCTCGGCTCGCCCCCTCTCCGCGTCGGAGAGGGGGCAACGAGGCATATTCAGCGCCGAGTGGGGGTGAGGTAACCTTGGGCGCAGCAGAGCTAGCGTTCCCCTGCCGGCGGTGATGACCGGCGCTGCTGCGCGCTACATTTGTCAGGGGGGATAGCTCGCGTTATCATGACGGCAGAATAGACCCGTGCAGCGCCCCTGGACTGGTGAGCAACGGCGGTCGTGGCATGTCGTCCGCGCTGGAAGCGAGACATGGCCGATCTGCCGTGCGACTTTCCGGGCTAGTGAGCGCTCTGGTGGCTCGTTTTCGGGTCGAATAAACCTATGGGAGGTTGTGTCATGAAGAAACGCAGCATTACACTTGCCGTCCTGCTGGCGCTGGTCGTCGCCGTGATTGGGACGGTGCCGGCGCTGACAACGGCGCAGGAAGCCGTCACCCTGGTCGTGTGGGACAACTGGGCCCGCGACGTTGAAGTGGCGATGATGGAACAGCTCAACACTGAGTTCGAAGAGGCGCATCCTGGCGTGACTATCGTCAAGGAAGCCTATACAGTGGACGATCTCAACGCGCTGCTGCCCCTGGCGCTCTCTGAGGCCAGCGGCCCGGACGTGGCCCAGGTCAACCAGGGCTACACGGCCATGGGGCCGATGGTTGGGGCCGGGCTGCTGCTGCCGCTCAATGAGTACGCCGACCAGTACGGCTGGTGGGATCGCTACGCGATGAGCCTGCACAAGCGCAACAGCTTCGCCGAGGACGGATCGCAGATCGCCGTCGGCAACCTGTACGGCGTGTCCAACGCGGCGGAGATTGTCGGCGTCTACTATTACCGCGACATCTTCGAGGAGCACGGCCTGTCCATCCCCAAGACGTTCGCCGATTTCGAGGAAATCCTGGCGACGCTGAAGGCGGCGGGCGTGACGCCGATCGTCTTCGGCAGCCTGGACGGCTGGCCGGCCATCCACGAATACGGTGCCATCCAGCACGCGTACACCGACATTGACACGCTCGACGCTTTCATGTACCGGCTGGAAGGCGGCACGTTCATCAACGAAGCCAACCTCGTGGCGGCGGAAAAGCTGGTCGAGTGGGTCAAGGCTGGCTACTTCTCGCCTGGGTTCGAGGGCATGGACTACGACAATGCCACCGCTTCGGCCTTCATCAACAAGGAAGGCGCGATGTGGATCACCGGAAGCTGGATGGCGGGCAGCCTGATTGATGCGTTGGGCGAGGAAGCGGTAGGCTTCTTCGTCTTCCCGCCCGCCGAAGCGGACGCGCCGCCCCTGTCCATCGGTGGCGTGAACCTGGCTTACGGCATCCGTGCCACGACCGAGCACCCTGACCTGGCCGCCGAGTACGTGGACTGGATCACCGGGCCGCGCGCTGCCGAAGTGCTGCTGGAGAACGGCTTCCTGCCGGCCAGCGCTGTTGATGTCGAGACGCTGCCCGCTGGCACGCTCAACACGGACGTGGTGCTTGGCTGGATGACGATCAGCGAGGCCAACGCTGTCGGTCACTACCTGGACTGGACGGTGCCTAACATCGCCGGTTACATCCAGGAGTTGATGGCCGAGCGCATCACGCCGCAGCAGTTCCTGGACAAGGTCGAGCAGGAATACCTGGCTGGCTAGTCTGCGGCTCACTACGCCTCACCCCCTCAATCCCCCTCTCTCCAGCCGAGCTAGAGAGGGGGACTTGGCTCGCCGCACGTGGCGCTTTCCCCCTCCCTGGCTTGGCCGGGGAGGGGGCCAGGGGGAGGGGCGTTCTGCCGAAGGAGACTCCCGAGGTTTCGGAAACTTCGGAAGTCTGGCGGCGGCGCAGCCAGAGCAGCGTCCCTGCCAGCACCAGAGCACAGCTCCTCACCTTAAAGGCTCGCCCATGATCGCGCGCATTCGCGGCACACTGTCCGGCGGTGGCAAGACCCCCTACGACCGGCCCCTGCTAGCCTACCTGTTCATTCTGCCCGGCTTCGCCATCTACGCGCTGTTCGTGCTGGTGCCCATCGTCGGCACGGTGCGCTACAGCTTCTACCAGTGGACGGGCTTCAGCCCGCCGGTGTTCATCGGGCTGGACAACTACCGGGCGCTGTTCGAAGATAGCTTCTTCATCAACGCGCTGGGCAACAATATCTACTTCATTCTGTTCTATACGGTGCTGCCCATCCTGCTCGGCCTGTTCCTGACCTCGCTGCTGGCGCGCAGCCGCTTGCGCGGCATGGCCATCTTCCGCGTGGGGCTGTTCCTGCCGCAGGTGCTCAGTCCGGTGGTGGTAGGCATCATCTGGCGCTGGATCTTCGCCTATGACGGCCCGATCAACGAGTTCCTGACCGTCGTCGGGCTGGATGGGTGGGTGCGTCCCTGGCTGGGCAACTTCGAGTGGGCGCCGCGTGCCGCCGGTGCGGTGGGCACCTGGGTGGAGTACGGGCTGTGCATGGTGCTGTTCATCGCCGGAGTGCAGGCCATCGAAGAAGACCTCTACGACGCGGCCAAAGTGGACGGGGCCAACGCCACCCAGCAGTTCCGCCACATTACCCTGCCAGGGCTGCGCCAGCAGATTCTCGTGGCGTTTGTGGTGACATTCATCGCCGCGCTGCGCGTCTTCGGCATGGTCTTCGTGCTGACGCGCGGCGGCCCCGGCCAGGAGACGCAGGTCGTCTCCATGCTGATCTACGACCAGGCGTTTCGCTTCCGCCAGGCAGGGTACAGCACGGCTATGGCCGTCGTGCTGAGCGTGATCATCATCGGCGTCTCGGCGCTGACGCTGTACGGGCAGGGACGACGAGAGGGGAGCGCGTGATGGCTGAATGGGTCGCCGAGCTACAGATGCGCGTGCAGCGGGGGCACGGGGCGCGGCTGGCGCGAGAAGCCCTGATCTACCTGGTGCTGACCGCCTTCCTGCTCATTGCTGTGCTGCCCTTCCTGGGGATTGTGCTCACCGCGCTCAAGTCGCAGACGGACATGGCCGCCGGCCCCTTCGCGCTGCCCAAAGAGTGGCAGTGGCGCAACTTCCAGAGCGCGTGGGAAGGGGCGCGCTTCGCCAGCTACTTCCGCAGCAGCGTGATCGTCGTCGTGCCGACGGTGGTGATCTCGATCCTGCTCTCTACCATGTCCGGCTATGCCTTCGGGATGCTGCGCTGCCCCGGCGAGAATGTGCTACTGCTGACGATCCTGCTGGGGCTGACGGTGCCCTTTGAGGCGATTGTCATCCCGCTGTGGAAGCTGATGGGCACGCTGGGGCTGCGTAACACCTATTGGGCGCTCATCCTGCCCCAGGTGGCGCTCAGCTTCTCCTTCGGCACGTTCTGGATGCGCGCGCACTTCAAGACGATGCCGCGCGACCTGGTGGATGCCGCTGTAGTGGACGGGGCCAGCCAGTGGGGGGTGCTGTGGCGGATTCTGTTCCCGCTGTCGCGCCCGGCCCTGCTCTCGCTGACGGTGCTCATCTTCATGTGGACGTGGAACGAGTTCTTCCTGGTGCTGGTCATGGTCACCGGGGACATGCGCACGCTGCCCGTCGGCCTGGCGATGCTGCGCGGGCGCTATGCGTCGGATGTGTCGGTGCTGTCGGCGGCGGCGATCATCGTTGCGCTGCCGGTGATCCTGGTCTATTTCGCCTTCCAGCGCAGCTTTGTGCGCGGCATGACCTCCGGCGCGATCAAGAGCTAGATGCTGCTGGGGTAGTCCGCTCCCCAGATGTCGGCGGCCTGGAAGAAGGTGGTCACGTTCTCCCAGCGGCACTCAGGCTCCAGGTCGTAGGCGGGGCTGAGGATCAGCCCGCCGCCGGCCCCCACGGTCATGATCCGCTCGAAGACTTCGCGCCGGATGTCCTCTGGCGTTCCCCAGGCCCAGCGCTGAGGCGTGCCGACCGTTCCCCAGAAGGCGAGCCGGTCGCCGTACTGGCGCTTGAGCTTTGCGGGGTCCATCATGTCCGGCTGCACGGGGTTGAGCACATCTACGCCGATCTCGATCAGGTCGGGAATGATCGGCTCGATGTTGCCGTCGCTGTGCCAGAAGATGAACAGGTCGGGATTGACGGCGCGGCAGGCGGCGATGATGGTGCGGACGCACGGCTTGAAGGTGCGCCGCCACGTCTCCGGGCTGATCAGCATGCGGGTCGGCTCGGCCACGTCGTCATCCAGGGCCAGGATGTCAATGCCCGCTCTGGTCAGGGCCAGCGACAGGGTGACGTGCATGGCGGTGAGCTGCTCCAGCAGGTAGTCCACCAGCGGCGGGTTCTCCACCAGATCGATCATGAATTGCTCGAAGCCGCGCAGCCGCCACGCCGTCTCGAATAGCTCCCCGCCGAGATGGGGCGGCGAAGCCATCACCGCGTAGCCCTGCCGCTGATGCTGCTCGACGGCGCGCCGCAGCCCGTCGGGGTCAAGCTGCTGCATGAAGTCCGGCAGCGGCGCAGCGGCGACCTGGGCGATGGCGTCCGCCTGGCCGAGCGGTGCGTCGCGCGCGATCTCCGGGTGGTAGCCCCAGTCGTGGTAGGTCTTCAGAATGGGCCGCGAGCCGACGTAGACATCGCCCGGCAGCGATTCCAGGTAGTGCAGGAAGCTGGCTTGCTGGTGCGGCGGGTCGGCGGAGACGAAGCGAATCTCGCAGTCGAATAGCTCGCTCGCTTCGCGATCCGGGCACTGCGGGAACGACCAGGGATAGAAGTTGACCATCCTGGGCAGGCGGTCGGGTGGCTGGTGGCGCAACACGGCCTGTACGCGCTCGCGCGGTTGCATAGGCTCCCCCGATCAGGGCGCTTGAGCGGCCCCTATGCTGTCGGTGAGCATAGTATAGACCGGGGCTGCGGGGAAGGATAGCCGGACAGCGGTGGGCGCAAAACCTGTCAGGCAGTATGCGCGTTCTTAGCCTCGCGAGGGTGAGGCTATGCGACGGTGCCCCCTGAGTTGCCGACAACCTTTACCCCCTTGTTCGCGCCATGTCACGCCTTGCGCTATAACCATCAGCAAGGCACCTGCTGACACTGCCCGATATGCCAGTCATCAGACAGGGGAGTGAGTTGATGTGCACACCCTTCTCGGTCTTCTGATCGGTCCCCCGCTGCCCACTCAACGGCTGGCGAGCGAGCGTCTGAACAAGATACGCGCGCTGGCCGCATTTTCGCCCGACGCGCTGTCCTCCATCGCCTACGCGAACCAGGAGATTTTCCTGGGGCTGGCCATTGCTGGGGCGGCAGGGCTGACGTACTCACTGCCCATCGGACTGGCGATTGTCGGCATCCTGGTGGCGGTAGCCATCTCGTATGCCCAGACGCTGCCGGCCTATCCGACCGGCGGCGGGTCGTACACAGTGGCCAGCGCAAACCTCGGTCGGCGGATCGGTTTGCTGGCGGCCTCGTGCCTGCTCATTGATTACGTGCTGACCGCCGCCGTCAGCCTGACGGCGGGCGTGGCTGCCATTGCCTCAGCTTTCCCCGCGCTGTGGCCTTACCGCGTTACCTTGTCGCTCGCGTTTCTCGTCCTGATCACGCTGGCGAATCTGCGTGGTCTGCGCGAGGCGGGCACGCTGATGGCTATCCCTGTCTACTTCTTTCTCGGCTCCTATCTGGCGATGCTGGCTGTGGGCGTGGTCAAAGCCCTGCTTAGCTCTCCTGGATCGTTCGAGGCAACGGCCCCCCCTGCCACCGAGCCGCTGACGACCTGGCTGGTGCTTCACGCGCTGGCGGCGGGCTGTACGGCCCTGACTGGTATCGAGGCCATCAGCAACGGTGTGCCCGCCTTCAGACCGCCCGAAGCGAAAAACGCCGTGCGAACCCTGGCGGTCATGGCTTTGCTGATGGGCACCCTGTTCCTGGGAAGTATTGGGCTGACGCAGTACTTCGCGGTCGTCGCCGAGCCGGATGAGACCATTCTCTCGGCGCTGGTTCGTCACGTGCTGGGGACGAATATCCTGTATGTGATCGTGCAGACGGCCACACTATTGATCCTGGTCGTGGCGGCCAACACCAGTTTCGCCGATTTTCCACGGGTGGCGTCTCTCCTGGCTAAGGACGGCTACGCTCCCCGCCAGTTGTCATTCCTGGGCGACCGGCTGGTGTTCTCCAACGGGATGCTGCTGCTCGCTGGGCTGACGGGGCTGCTGATTGTGGTCTTCAACGGCGACACGCACGCGCTCATCCCGCTCTTCGCCGTCGGCGTATTTCTCGCCTTCACGCTGTCTCAGGCGGGGATGGTCGTGCACTGGGTGCGCACGCGCGGGCCAGCGTGGGGACTGAAAGCGGCGATCAACGGCATCGGCGCGCTGGCTACGACCATCACGCTGGGCGTGGTGCTGATCAGCAAGTTCATGGCGGGTGCCTGGGTGGTGGTGCTGCTGATCCCGGTGCTGCTGCTGGCTTTCTACACAGTCAAGCAGCACTATCAGGAGGTAGCCCGCCAACTGACGCTGCGCGACGCCGCACCGGAGGTGGCGACGCCGCTGCGCGCGCCGCGCGTCGTGCTGCCCATCTCCGGCGTCCATCGCGGGGTCGTTGAGGCGCTACGCTATGCCCGCTCGATCTCAGACCGGGTGACGGCGGTCTATGTCGAAGTCAACCCCGGCGACGCCGACCGCGTTCGCCAGCAGTGGGAGAAGTGGGGGCAGGGCGTTCCGCTGGTTGTCGTGCCGTCCCCGTACCGCTCGATTGTGGGGCCGCTGCTGGAATACCTGGAGCAGTTGGACGCCGAAAGCGGCGACGGGCAACTCGCCTCGATCTTGCTGCCGGAGTTCGTCCCGGCCAGGTGGTGGCAGCATTTGCTGCACAACCAGACCGCGTGGCTGCTCAAGCTGGCGCTGCTTTACCGCAGGCGCAGGTTCGGCAAGGTGCGCGCGATCATAGACATCCCCTGGTACCTGCGCGACTGAGCGGCTGAGCCTGCACTTGCAGGCCCCCGGCCAGGTAACGGTCGGGAGCGTCCTCGACCCAAACCGCGTGATACCCCGCCTCGCTCAGCAGGATGCGCATCTCCCCTCCGGCGGGTAGCTGATCGTGGGCGATGGGCGCTCCGGCCTGGCTGTGGATGGCGTTGATGCACTCGCGCGAATTGTTGTGCAGGATGAGTATCTGTCCGCCAGGGCGCAGGATGCGCCGTATCTCGGCCAGAGCACGGGGCTTGTCGGCGAAGTGCGGGAAGCTGTTGTGGCAGACCACCAGATCGAATGAGTGCGCTGCCGCCGACGAGAAGGGCAGGGTGTGCACGTCGCCCTGCACCAGCAGCGCGCCGGGACAGCGTTGATGCGCCTGGCGCAGCATGGCGTGGGCCAGGTCGAGCGAGATCAGCCGGGCGGCGGGTGCGCGCTCCAGCAGGCACGGGATGAGCGCCCCGGTGCCCGTGCCGATCTCCAGGATGGCCTGTGCCGCGTTCAATTCGGCGGCGAAGACGGCCACAAGCTGGCGCAGCGTTTCGTCGAGGTGGGCGGGCATCATGCTGTCCCAGCCAGGGGCGCGGCTCTCGAAATAGTCGCGGATGAGGTTGGTCATGAGTACTCCTGTGGCAAAGGTTGTCAGTGGTCGGTGATCGGTCTTCAGTTTTCGGTTATTGGTGTTCGGTTCTCCCGCTTCCTTGAAGAGGGTGCAACGCAAGGCGTCCCTGCTGGCAGCATCAAGCTATCGAGTTATCGCCAGAACGCCCCGTCCCCCGGCAGGGGTTCAGGGGCGGACGGCCATCCGGAAAGCATAAAGATCGGTTTGCTTCGTCTACCTCACCCCCGGCCTCGCTGCGCTCGGCCAGCCCCCTCTCCGCGTCGGAGAGGGGCAGCGACGCGTTGGCACCGAGTGGGGGTGAGGGTAAGGTTAGGGACAGCCTCCAATTCTGCTTGCTCCCAACGCCGGTCCGCCCCTATCCGGCAAGGGAAAGCCGCCTGCCAGGTTGTCCCTCTCTCTGATTACTGACCACCAACTACTCCCCACTCCCTACTCGCGGATGGTCAGGCCGGTCGGCGTCCCGACGATGAACTGGTGCTTATTGTACGGCATGGGGATGCCGCCGCCCCAGCCGCCGGGCGTATACGTCCAGTTGTCGAACACGGCGGCGTTGAAGACCACTACGCGCGCGGTGTAGTAGAGCGGCAGCACGGGCAGGTCTTCCGCCAGAATGGTCTGCATTTCATTGACTGCGTCCCGGCGTGCCTGCGCATCGGTCATGCCAAGCTGCGCGCCCGCCAGGGCGTCGAAGTCCGGGTTGCTGTAGCCCCATGCGCGCGCGAATCCGCGCAGCGGGCTGCTGCTGGCGAAGCTGCGCCGCAGTTGATCCGGGTCGCCGCCCAGCCCCCCGAAGCCTACTACGGCCATCTCGTAGTTGCCCTCTGCTGTCGCCGCGTCCATCGTCGCCTGATCCATGACGACGTGCTCGACGGGGATGCCCACCTCGCTCAGGCCGCTCTCGATGATCTCCACCACACGCGGCGAGGCCATGATCCAGTCGGTCGAGTAGGCAAGCTTGAGCGGCGTGCCGTCGTAGCCGG
The DNA here is from genome assembly GCA_040767545.1 of Aggregatilineaceae bacterium. Taxonomy (GTDB): domain Bacteria; phylum Chloroflexota; class Anaerolineae; order Aggregatilineales; family Aggregatilineaceae; genus UBA2029. Next base: position 39,440 of record JAXGOK010000021.1, read on the forward strand.
CCTCGGCCAGCAGCGCCCGCGCTTGCTCCGGATCATGGGCGTAGCCGGGGGCGTCCGGGTTGTGGAACGGGTTCGCGGGCGGCAAGAAGCCAGGGCTGCCCGCTTCGCCAAAGCCGAACAGGATGCGCTCGACCATCGCCCCCCGGTCAACGGCGTGGGCAATGGCCTGGCGGACGCGCGCATCGCGCAGCGGCGTGTCCTGTTCCAGGTTGAAGTAGAGGAACATGCCCCATTCGCCCGGTGCCGTGCGCACTTCGTAGGGCGCGTTCGCGAAGGGGGCCAGCATCTCCTCGGTCACGCCGCCGAACTGGTCGAAGGCGGCAATGTCGCCGTTGAGCAGGGCCAGGTAGTTGTCGCTGGTGGGCACGAACTCGATGCGCTGCACATACGGATCGCCCAGGAAGAAGTCGTGGTTAGCCTCGTACAGGTACGCGCCCTCGGCCTGGCTGTACTCGACCAGGCGGTATGCGCCGGTGCCGGTGAACGCTCCTTCGCCCGTGTAGGTCTTGGGATCGGTCACGTTTTCCCAGATGTGGCGGGGGAAGATGAGCAGGGCCTCGGCAGTGGTTTGCAGGAACGGCGCGAAGGGCTGCTTGAGGGTAATCGCTACTTGGTGCTCGCTCACCTGGGCGGCGGAGGCGATCTGATCCACCTGCGACATGAACCAGGCCGTGCCGGGGTGATCCAGGTAATACTGGATGGAGAAGGCCACGTCCTCAGCGGTGAAGGGCGTCCCGTCCTGCCACTGCACGCCCTCGCGCAGGGTGAACGTCCAGGTCAGCCCGTCATCAGACAGGCTCCAGTCCGTCGCCAGCCAGGGGATGGTCTCGCCGCTGGCGTCGCGCCAGACGAGCGTATCGAAGACGAGCGAGGCGCGCAGGTAGCCCGGCCCCCGGTTGAAGCCGAAGGGCGACGGGTGGCCCCAGTAGCCGCCGCTGGGCAGGCGCAGCACGGCGACCTTTTCGGCTGGCGGGGCGGCGGTGACCCGGTAGGCTGCGCCCGACGGAAGCAGCCCGGCCAGCAGCAGGGCGCTCAGCAGGACGCTCAAGACAGCGGCGCGGAAGGTTTGCGACTTGGTCATCTATGCACTCCTCATAAGTTGATGCTGAAGCCAAGCTCATGCAGAAACGTCGCGCAGCGGGGGACGGGCGCTTAGGGCCGGTTCCCATTGCTGCTCGCCGAATACCAATCGAACGATGGCGCGGCCCCCAGTAGCTCGCGGGTATAGTCGTGCTGCGGCTGGACGATGACCCGGCTGGACGGCCCGCCCTCGATGATCTGGCCGTCGCGCATGACCAGGATGCGGTCGGCCACCTTGCGCACCAGCGCCAGATCGTGCGAGATGAGCAGCAGACCCATGCCGCGCTCGTTCTGGATGGCCTTGAGCAGGGTGATCAGCTTGGCCTGCTCGCTGGCGTCGAGCATGGAGACCGGCTCATCGGCGACGATCAGCTTCGGCTCCAGCACGAGCGCGCGGGCGATGACCACCCGCTGCAACTGGCCACCGCTCAGCTCGTGAGGGTGGCGCGCCAGAAAAGCGTCCAGAGTGGGCAGCCCCACCGCTGCCAGTGCATCCCGTACTTGCTCGGCGCGCTCGGCGGGGGTGCCCGTCCCCTGCACGTCGAGCGGCTCGCGCACGATCTGCCCCACGCTCAGGTAGGGACTGACGCTGTCGAACGGGTCTTGCGGGATCAGTTGGATGCGGCGGCGCAGGCGCTTCGAGGCGGAGCCGTTGTTCAGGGCGAGGGGGTTTCCCTCGAAGATAATCGAGCCGGTTTCCGGGCTGAGCAGCCCTACCAGCAGCCGGCCCAGCGTGCTCTTGCCGCTGCCCGTCTCGCCTACCAGCCCGACGACTTCCCCCTCGTACACTTCCAGCGACACGTCGCGCACCGCTTCGATGTTCTGAGCGGGGCCGAGGTGCCCGTTGGTGGTGAAGGTCTTGCGCAGGCCATCGGCGCGCAGCAGCGCCTGCAACCCGCCCAGGTGACAGGCCAGCCGCCGCCCGCCGTGCAGTTGCAGCGGCGGCTCGACGCGGCGGCACTCGTCCACTGCCTGGGTGCAGCGCGGGTGGAAGCGGCAGCCCGCCGGTGGGTGCGCGGGGTCAGGCATCTGGCCGCGAATCCCGCTCAGGTCGCGTGCGGTGGCCATGTTCGGGTAGGCGCTGAGCAGCCCCCAGGTGTAGGGATGGCGCGGCGCGCTGAGCACGTCGCGCCCTTCCCCCACTTCAGCCAGCTTGCCCGCGTAGAGCACGGCGACCTGCTCGGCCAACTGAGCGACGGCGGCGAGATCATGCGAGATCAGCAGCAGGGCCGTGCCGCGCTGGGCGCGGATGTCGCGCAGCAGGGCGATCACCTGGGCGCGGGCGAGCATGTCCTGCCCGCTGGTCGGCTCGTCAACGATCAGAATCTCTGGCTCGCAGCTTAGCGCCATGGCCAGCATGAGACGCTGCTTCTCGCCGCCGCTGAGCTGGTGCGGGTAGGCGCGCAGGTGGCGCTCGGTCAGGCCCACCTGTGCGACGAGCGCAGCGGCGCGCGCCGCCGCCTCCGCGCTGGGCAGGCCCAGGTGCTCGCGCAGCGGCTCGCTGATCTGCTCGCCTATGCGGTAGACGGGGTCGAAGGCGGTGCCCGCGTTCTGCACGGCTAGGGCGATGCGCTTCCAGCGGAGGGGCCGCCAGCGCCCTTCGTCCAGCCCGACCAACTCCTGGCCGCTCAGTTGGATGCTGCCGCTCACGCTGCCCGCCGGGTGCAGGCCGAGCAGCGCCCGCGCCAGGGTCGTCTTGCCGGAGCCGGTCTCGCCGACGACGGCCAGCGATCCGCCCGCCGCCAGTGTGAACGAGACGCCGTCAACGACACGGGCCGGAGGCTGGCCGGGCGCGGCGGGCGCGAAGGTGACGCGCAAGCTCTGGACGCTCAGGAGGGGGGCGCTCATGGCTGCTTCAGCCTCGCATCAAGACGGCTTTCCAGGCCGATGCCGATCAGCGCCAGGGCCAGCACGAGCAATGTCACGCAGACGCCGGGCGGCAACAGCCACCACAGCCAGCGATCGGTGAGCAGCAGGCCGGGCAGGTTCAGGGCGTAGCGCATCATCAGTCCCCAGCTTTTGGCGGTGGGATCGCCCAGGCCCAGGAAGGCCAGCCCCGCTTCCAGCGCCACCGCGTGGCCCGCCGCCGTCACCAGGCCAAAGACGATCAGCGGGGCGATCTGCGGCAGGATGTGGCGGGCGAAGAGGTAGAGCGGGCCGCCGCCGAAGCCGCGCGCCATGCGCACGTATCCACGCTGGCGCACGCTCTGCACCTGGGCGCGGATGATGCGCGCAGTGGGCGGCCAGGACAGCAAGGCAATGGTCAGGATCATTGTCTCCAGGCCAGCGCCCAACAGCGCATTGACCAGGATCAGCAGGGGCAGGCGCGGCAGGGCCAGGATCATGTCCACCAGGCGCATCAGGGCGAGATCGAGCCAGCCCCCGGCGTAACCCGCCGCCCCGCCGACGAGCACGGCCAGGATGACCGTCCCCGCCGCCGCTCCCGCCGCGACAGTCAGCGAGATGCGCGCGCCGAAGATTAGCTCGCTGAGGATGTCCTGGCCCACGTCGTTGGTGCCCAGGCGGTGCGCGGCGCTGGGCCGCTCTAGTGGACTGCCAATGAAAGCGTCCGGGTCGTAGGGGGCCAGCAGCGGGGCGAAGGCGGCCAGCGCGATCAGGGCCAGCAAAAGCAGCAGGCCAACGACTCCCTCGTTGCCCAGCAATGCGCGCAGTCGCCGGGGTGAGCTGGCTGCCGCAGCAGAAGTGACAGGCAGGCGCAGGGCTTCGCGGATCATGGCGCTTCCCTCAGACGCGGATCGAGGCGGAACGAGAGGCAGTCGGCCAGCAGGTTCGCGCTGAGCACCAGCACGGAGACGACCACGAACACGCCCTGAATCACCGGGTAGTCGCGGGCCACGACCGACTCGAAGAGCAGGCGGCCCATGCCCGGATAGCTGAACAGCGTTTCGATGAACAGCGCCCCGGTGAGCGCAAAGCCGGCGTGCGCCGCCAGGTGGTGGACGAAGGGGATGAAGGCGTTGCGCAGCGCGTGGCGGTGCTTGAGCCGCCCCGTCGAGAGGCCCTTGGCGCGGGCGACGAGCATGTAGTCTTCGCCCAGGACGCCGATCATGCTGTTGCGTACCAGCAGGAACTTGCTGCCGACCAGGGCCAGCGTCAGCGTGGTGGCGGGCAAGACCAGGTGCGCCGCGTAGTCGCGCGCGGCCTCCCAGGGCGTGCCGTAGCGCGCGAAGGCGGTGCGCCCCCCAGCCAACGGCAGCCAGTCCAGCCTGGCCCCGAAGACGATGAGCAGGATCATGCCGGTGAAGAAGACCGGCGCGTTGCTGGCGATGACGCTGGCGGCGACCAGCCCCTTGTCCGCCGCCGACCCGCGCCGCCAGGCGGCCTCCGCCCCGCCCAACACGCCCAGCAGCGACGCCGCGCCCAGGGCGGTCAGCGTCAGCAGCAGCGTCCAGGGCAGGTGCGCGCGCAGCAAGTCGCCGACGGGCCGGTTCAGCCGGATGGACTGGCCCAGGTCGCCCTGCAGCGCCCCGGCCAGATAGTCCGCGTACTGCTGCGCCAGGGGGCGGTCGAGGCCATAGTACGCGGCCAGGGATGCGCGCGTTGAGTCGTTGAACACGTAGGCGGAGCTGTTGGGATCGAGCAGGGCGGCCAGGGGATCACCGGGCAGCAGGCGGGGCAGCAGAAAGTTGAGGGTCAGCACTGCCCACAGGCTCACGAGAAATCCCAACGCGCGGCGCTTCATCAGTTTCCTTCTGGCGATCATCTGGCGCGGGGCGCGCACGCCCGGCAGTGGTGCGACTCCATTATCGCGCACACCGAAGCTTTATGCAAGAACTTACATCTGAGATTTATGCCAGGAAGGATACTGCCCCGTGTCTGGCGCTGGGAAGGCATCCGCGCACGACGAGGTCAGCGAGCGGCGTGTTTCTGACCAGTGCCTGTGCAAAACCAACAAGATAGGTTGCGTAATTGCCCTAGACATACTATATTGAAAGTATCCCAGACCGGTCAATTCGGACAATTCGTCAGAGCCTTCAGACGCTTGTTCAGGGCTTCACCACCCTGTAGTTTGTGGATGGAGTACGACGCGATCAAGCACCAACCAGTTCTACTATCTTGCCGGTCAATGTAGACAGTGTCGTGCAGCGGGCAACCGCCTTAAGGAGGGAGATATGCGCCGCTTCTTGGTCTTGTTATTAGTCGTCAGTCTGAGCGTAGCCTTTGTGGGCACGGTGAGTGCCCAGGAAGGCGAGAAGATTTTGGTGATCGGCCTTTCCGAGGACTACAAGTCGTTGGATCCCAGCCGGGCCTACGAGCCGGGCGGGTCGCTGGTCCACCATTCAGTGTACGATACCCTGGTCACATTCCCCTCTGACTCGGTGAGCGAGATTCTGCCCAACCTGGCCGCAAGCTGGGAGATTTCTGCCGACGGCCTGGTTTACACCTTCTCGCTGCGCGATGACGTAGTTTTCTCCAACGGCGATCCGCTGACCGCTGAGGACGCGGTCTTCAGCTTCAACCGCATGAAGAACCTGAAGGACAACCCGTCCTTCCTGGCCGACACCATCGCCAGCGTCGAGGCGGCTGACGACCTGACCTTCGTCATGACGCTCAGCCAGCCCGACCCGGCCATCCTGGCCAAGCTGATCTTCGACGCTTTCTCGGTGCTCAACGCTGAGGAAGTGCGGGCCAATGGCGGCACGGATGCCGCCGACGCAGCGGAGACGGACACTGCCGAGCAGTGGTTGATGTCCCACTCGGCGGGGACTGGGCCGTACATGGTCGAAAGCTACGAGCCGACCGTGCAGACGGTGCTCGTGCGCAACCCGAACTACTGGGGCGAGCCGGCCTACTTCGACCGCATCATCATCCGCAACCTGCCGGAGACCTCCACGCAGAAGCTGGCGCTGGAAGCGGGCGACATTGACATCGCTATGGATGTCATCGCCGACCAGGTGCCGTCCTTCGAGTCGAATCCGGACATCGAAGTCTTCTCTACGCAGAGCGACACGCTGATCTTCCTGCTGTGCAACGAGGACCCGGCTATTGGCGGGCCGGTCAGCAATCCGCTGGTGCAGCGTGCCATCCGCTATACCGTGAACTACGAGGAACTGCGCTTCCTCAGCGGCAAGGGCGCGAATACCCCGGCGGCGATGGTGCCCATTGGCTTCGCCGGTGCGCTTGAGCCGTCCGAGGCTTTCCCGCGCGATCTCGAGGCGGCGCGTGGCCTGCTGGCCGAGGCCGGTTATGCGGACGGGTTCGAGATCAACCTCGAATACCCAGACTGGAACTACATCGGCACCGACTTTGGCATTGTCGCCCAGAAAGTCCAGGCGGACCTGGCCGAAGTGGGCATCAAGGCGACGCTGGTGCCGCAGGAATTCCAGACATCGCTTGATGCCTACCGCAGTGGTCGGCAAGGGTTCAGCCTGTGGCTGTGGAACCCCGACTACCAGGATACGCTGGATTACGTTGAGTTCCTGCCAGGGGGCGTGGTCGGCAACCGCGCCAACTGGACGGACGCGAACGCCGATGTGGAGATTCTCACTCTGCGCGACGCGGTGACGGTGGAGACCGACGCGGCCAAGCGCAATGAGCTGTTCCACGACATCCAGCTCTACGAGCAGGAAAACGGGCCGTTCGTGCCCCTGTTCCAGCCCGGCGTTCACTTCGCTTTCCGCAGCGATCTGCAAGGCTTCAGCTACAACGGCCAGTGGCGCGTTGACCTGACGCTGCTGCATCGCTAAGCGAGCCATGTAACCTGTAGGCGGCGGGATTCCGGCCACGAAATCCCGCCGCCTGATTCTGTACCAACCCGAGGGGCTGCATGTCGCTGCACCAATTCCTGGCACGCCGGCTGTTCTTGATGATTCCCCTGCTGATCGGCATCTCGCTGGTTGCCTTCACCATCTCCAATGCCATCCCTGCCGACCCGACAGCGGCCAATCTCGGCGAGCGGGCTGCTGCCGATCCTGAGATTGTGGCGACCTTTCGCGAGAAATGGGGGCTGGACGAGCCGCTGCACGTCCAATACCTGACTTACCTCTCGAATCTGCTCAAGGGCGACATGGGCACGTCCATTCGCAGTCGCCGCCCGGTCAGCGAGGAGCTAGGCCGGTTCCTGCCCGCCACGATTGAGCTGGCGACATTCGGCATCCTGGTGAGCCTGGTGGTGGGGGTTATCTTCGGCATCGTCTCGGCGGTATGGCGCAACCGCCCGATTGACTTCATCGTGCGCGTCCTCTCGCTCATTGGCGTGAGCGCGCCGGTCTTCTGGCTGGCTTTGATCGGGCTGATCGTGCTGTATCTGCGCTGGGGCGTGGTGCCGGGGCCTGGCCGCCTGGACGCCAGGATTCGACCGCCCGCCGGTGTCACTGGACTATACACCATTGACAGCTTGCTGGCGGGAGACTGGCACACCTTTCGCAACGCACTGGAACACCTCATCCTGCCGTCCCTGGTGCTGGGAGCCTATTCCGCCGGGCTGATCACCCGCATCACGCGATCCTCGATGCTCGAAGTGCTGTCTATGGAGTATATGACTACCGCGCGCAGCAAGGGGTTGCGCGAATGGACAGTGATCACCCGGCACGGGCTGCGCAACGCCCTGATGCCGGTGGTGACGATCATCGGCCTGTCCTACGGGAGTCTGCTGTCGGGGGCGGTGCTCACGGAGACGATCTTCGCCTGGGAGGGCATCGGGCGCTACGCCTATAACGCTGCCCGCACGCTTGACTTTCCCGTTCTCATGGGTGTGAGCATGTTGATCGCCATCATCTTCGTGCTGATGAACCTTATCGTGGACATCCTGTACTACTGGCTCGATCCGAGGCTGCGCCAGGCATGAATCTGTCAACCAGCAGGTGGCGTGTGATTCGCAGGCGGGCGCGGCAGAATCCGCTGATGGTGGCTGGCCTGGTCGTCTGTGTGGCCTGGGTGTTGATCTCGCTGGGCGCGGATTGGCTGGCTCCCGCCGATCCGATGCACCAGAGCGTGATGGAGCGGCTCCAGGCACCGAGCACACGCTATCCCTTCGGCACGGATCAGCTTGGCCGCGACGTGTTGTCGCGCGTGCTGTACGGCGGGCGCGCATCGCTACCGGCGGGTCTGCTGGTGATCGCCAGCGCGACCCTCGTGGGCACCGTGTTTGGCGCGCTGGCCGGTTACGTGGGCGGTATGTGGGATGAGCTATTGATGCGCTTCACCGAGATCTTCATGGCCTTCCCGATTATCATCCTGGCGATGGCTATCGCGGCGGCGCTGGGGCCGAGCGTGAACAATGCCGTCATCGCCATGAGCGTTGTCTGGTGGCCGAACTACGCGCGCGTGGTGCGCAGCCTGGTGATCAGCGTCAAGTCCAACGAGTACGTGACCTCTGCGCGCGCAATTGGCGCGTCACCGGCGCGCATTCTCTTCTTCACGGTGCTGCCCAACTGCCTGGCTCCGGCGGTGGTCATGGCGACGCTGGACATCGGCAATGCCATCCTGATCTTCGCCGGACTGAGCTTCCTCGGCCTGGGGCCGGAGCCTTCTTCGCCGGAGTGGGGGCGCATGGTCTCCGACGGGATTGACCATTACGACCAGTGGTGGCTGAGCACCTTCCCAGGGATCGCCATCTTCACGGTGGTCATGGCGCTCAACTTTGTCGGTGACGGGCTGCGCGATCTGGCAGACCCGCGCACGCGCAAGGCGGTTCGCTAGCACGGGTCCACAAACATGCTGTCAGACAGTTGTTGCAAGGCCCCTATCCCCCGGCCCCTTCCCCCAGCCAAGCTAGGGGAAGGGGAGAGCGGCTTGGCAGAGTCCCCCCGCTAGCGCCTGATTAGAACGCTCCCCAATCGAGGGTAGGGGTTCCCTGCTGTTGGGAATCCCGTAGCCAATCTCCTCCTCCCGAATGACTGACAGGCTTCGCGTGTGCCCTGTTGTGACTCTGGGTGACTTCATGCTATACCTAATAGTAAGATGAAAGATGCGTTCTGGCTCGCCGTAGCAGTCTGGCGTGGCGGCACGCTGTGCAAGGAGGGACATCGCATGAGACTCGGACTGGCACTTTCAGGCGGAGGTTTCCGCGCGACGGTCTACCATCTGGGGGTGCTGGCGCGACTCGCCGGGGAAGACTGTCTGGAAGACGTGACCTATCTCTCAACGGTGTCGGGCGGCAGCCTGTGCGTCGGGCTGGTGTATGCGCTCAATGGGTTCCGTTGGCCGTCCAGCCAGGCGTATCTTGGGGTGGTCGTGCCCCAGGCGCGCCAACACCTGCTGCACGACGACTTCACCGGCGGCCTGCTGCGGCGACTGCTGCGCAGGCCGTGGGGCATTCTTGGAAGCAAGGCGGGCGATCTCTCTGCGCTGTTGAGCCAGCACTGGGGCGTCTCCCTTGCGCTGCGCGAGCTGCCCGCGCACCCTCGCTGGATGATCAACGCGACGTGTTACGAAACCGGCAAGAACTGGCGCTTCGAGCGCTTTCGCATGGGCGACTACGTTTTCGGCTACAGTCATGACACGGACGTTCCCCTGAGCGATGCGCTGGCGGCTTCGGCGGGCTTCCCCGGCCTGATCGGCCCCCTGGTGATGGACACCGCCCGCCATTCGTGGTTCCGCTACCGGCAGCCCGCCAGAGGTGAGCCGGAGGCGGGCGCTGGCGTGCAGGACGTTGAAGGCAAGACCGAGCCTGTGACGCCAGCTTTCGAGCGGGTTCACCTGTGGGACGGCGGTGTGTACGATAATCACGGGCTGGAAGGGGTGCACGATTTCGAGAGTGGCTGGCGCGAGGGCGTGGACTTCCTCATCGTCAGCGATGGCTCAGGGAAGCCAACGGTCGAGAAATACCACGTGCGGGGCGTGTTTCTGCGCATCATCACCGGCGTGATGATGGACCAGATTCGCTCGCTGCGCGCGCGTGCCATCATGGAGCGCATCAAGAATCACGGCGATCAGGGCGTGATCCTCACCATCGGCAATTCGTGCGCTGAGGTCATGCAGGCGGCGGGGCGGCAGGCCGAGCTGATGGCGCTATGCCAGAGCTGCCTGAGCGCCGAAGACGCCACCCGTGCGGCCTTGTTTCCGACGACGATCCGCCGGCTGACAGATGCCGAGTTCGAGCTGCTTTTCCGGCATGGGCATGAAGTGGCGGACTATACGTTGCACAGCCGCTATCCCGACCAGTTTGGGCATCTTGCCCACTCTTAGTCGAAGTGCTCCTCAATCCAGGGTAGAAGCTGCTCGTAGTTGGGAACCCAGTAGCCCGCTTTCATCCCGATCAGGTCTTCGCGCTGCAGGACGCGCTGCTCCCTGCCCGGCCAGCCAAGCAGCAGCCCCGGCGCGATACGCAGCATGTCCCAGGTGCTCAGGTCGGTGTCGGTGTGGGCCTGGATCGCCCGCCAGACGCGCGGCCAGGTTGTGACGTGCAGAGGGTTAGCCAGCTTCTTGACCAGCGCATCAATGACCTGCTGCTGGCGTCCTGCGCGGTGGTATTCGTCGTCCTGATGACGGGTGCGGGCGTATTGCAGCGCCCGCTCACCGTCCATGTGCTGGCGGCCAGGGTCGAAGCGCACGGTCATCACGCCGCCGTCCGGAGTGGGATACTCGTAGTCAATGATCAGCTTGGGCACGTCAATGTCCACGCCACCCACCGCGTCCACCAAAGCCACGAAGCCCCCAAAGTCGAGCCGGATGTAGTGCTCGATATTGATACCAAAGCTCTCCTGGATGCCCGCGTTGATCAGCGCCGGGCCTTTGCCCTCGCCTTGCTGCTCGCCGAGCACGTTGATCGTGTTGATGCGCTGCTCGCCGTAGTCGGGGACGTTGATGAACACGTCGCGCGGGATGGAGAGCAGGGTCACGCGCAGCTTGGCCGGTGAGACGTTGAGCAGCATGATGCTGTCGGTGCGCGTCAGGTAACGCTCGCCGGGGCGCGCGTCCACGCCCAGGATGAGCAGGTCAACCGGCGTCGGCACGAGGATCAGGCTGAACACCAGCAGCCCCACGAGGCAGATCAGGGGAGTCAGGCAGCCGAGCGCGCAGAACCACCGTCGCCGTCGGCGCAGCACGCGGCGCACGCGCAGAGTGGGGGGCGCTGTGTGGGTGGGGGTGGGCAGGGTGTGCATCGAGCGGATTCCTCCATTGGCTCATCACCGGTGCGCCCGCATTGCTGTGCAGGGACAGGGGATGAGAAGGCCAGACGACAGACACATGGAACGGCTTAGCGAGCGTCGAGGAACTGGTCTACTGCGGCCAGCGCTTGCTCAACGTCGTGGTAGAAGACTACCCGCAAGTGCGGGTTATTGTTGCCCTCGATCATGGCCGAGAGGGGCGTCCCGACCTGGCACAGGCAGAGCACCGGCTTGCGAGCCTTGTGCAGCGCGTAGGCAATCTCATAGCCCACGCCCAGCGACGGCAGCGTGACCTCGGCCACCACAGCATCGCACGCCTCCAGCCACAGCACATCGCGCTGGTAGATGCCGTCCGACGAGTAGCGGCGCTCGTCGCTGAGCACGTCGGGGGCGGCTACATGCGCGGTGGGGACAGTGTGCCCGCTCTGCTCAAGATGGCTGACCAGGGCGGCGTAGACGGGCTGCAAGCCGCGCCCGCCGCGAATCGATCCGCAGAAGTAGACGTTCATCGGTCTCCTTTGGGAGCCAATCACCATAGCTCCTCGTCATCAAGCTCATCTTCTTCCAGAGCAATGTCTTTCTTCTTCTTGCGCGCCCACTGGACGGGGTCTTCGAGCGTCCGGCGAGCGGCCTCGGCCATCTGCGCCGCGAACGTCTCGTGATGGGCGAGGGCGAAAGCCAGCGGCTCCCCTTGAGCCTCGAAGCGGAGCAAGCCTGCCGCGTCCGGCTGGTCGAGACGGCGGATGGCGCTCACATTCTGCACAGCATCCAGGGGAATGACCCGCCGGGTCTCGTCACCGGACAGCACGACGATGTGTGAGGGCATGAGGTAGAGGCCCACCGGCCCGGCGAGAGTCCAGGCTCCGTGTATGTCCTGCTGGGCAGGATGCGCTGGGGCTGGTCCATAGTGAATGTAGGGACGGCGGCGGCGGTACGCAGTGACCTGCTCCGGCGTAGCTACGACTTTGAGCGCGCGCACCAGGGCGTGCATCGCCAGGCGCGACAGCCGCACGCGGAACAGAATCCAGCGGCGGTCGTGCTCGGCGTGCAGCCATATCTCGTTGCGCCCCGACGAATATTTGCGCGGGCGGCCAAACCAGCGCAAGTCCGCTGGGCTGAAAGCAGCGCACGGCTGGCTATCCCCACCAAGCACATAGGCGGCGATCCTGTCAGGGGTCACAGCGATCACGCCTGCCTTCCAGCCGGAGCGCTTCTTGCCCTGGATGATCGTCTGGCAGCGGATGCCGTTTGTCTGGGCGCAGTAGAGCGGCTGTTCCGTCTGCTGGATGCGCCGGATCAACGCTTGAGCGGCCTGGGCGCGGCGATGATTGCGGATAGCACTGCCGGCCCCAGCGCCTAACAGGGCCGCCATTAGCAGTGGGGCGATAACGGACACGACCACAGTCTGACCTCCTGCAATGCGCTTGCAGCACGAGCAAGTGGCCCTCGCCGACAAAGTATACCATCTCTAGGACTGGTAGGCGGATAGACCCGGTTCTGGGTAGTGTATCGAATTCGGTTGAAATGGAGTGGGCACTGGCTGCCGTGTGACCCCCCATCCCCCAGCCCCTTCCCCCACGCTGCGCGGAGGGAAGGGGAGCAGGCCCGCCGCTTCTCTCCCTTCCCCCTTTGTGGGGGAAGGGCCGGGGATGGGGGGCCATTCCTGTGTGACGAGTTTCAACCGACAAGGATACACTGCCCGGTTCTGTTGGCGACCGGCGACTGATTAGCACAAGCCTCCCTTCTGATATATTAATTGTTGTGATCTGCTATATTTTAAAGTATAATGCGGAACATCTGATGGCATCATCGCCAGGTGGAGCGTTCTTTCCCAGCAACTGCCCGCCAGGGGCGGTTCTCCCACACTTGTTGTCCGCACCGGACTTCTTCCTCGGTGGTTGATCTTGTGCCAGAGAAGGGCCAGAGGTCCTCTATGCACCGAGCAACGCCCGACAGAACCTCACGTAATCGCATCTATACCGAGCTGCGACGCTCGATCATCATGGGCCATCGCCCGCCAGGCGAGCGCCTGGACGTGGAGAAGCTGGCCGAAGGCTTCGGGACAAGCGTCACGCCCATCCGCGATGCCCTGCAAATGCTCAGCGAGGCAGGGCTGGTCACGATCAAGCCGCGCTCCGGCTACTTTGTCACGCGCATCACCCTCAAGCAACTGCGCGACCTACTCGAGCTGCGCGAAATCCTCGAATTGGCCTCGGTCGAGCGCGCTGCCGTGAGCATCACCGACGAGCAGCTTGCCGTGCTCGACCATGTCCATCGTGGCTACACGGGCGACGACGACGAATCCTACGACCGCTACACCGAGGAGAATCGCCGCTTTCACTGCCTGATTGCCGAAGCTTCCGGCAACATGGAACTGGCCGAGGTATTGGGTCGCCTGCATGACCGGTTGGCCCGCCTGATGGTCATCTGCCACGCTGGAAAGTCAATGGAGATCACTCACGCCCGCATCGTCGGGGCCTTGCGCGCTCATGACGTGGAGGCCGCGCGCCAGGCCATTCTGAGCGAGCTTACGGCAACGCGTGTCACTATCCTGGAATACCTGATCCAGGAGGAGGGGGAAGCCTGGCAGCTCGACTCGTAGCTGGTGGGGGGTGGCGGTGCCCGTCGGGGGTACGGCGGAGCAGGCAGCCCGTTTGCCCTCCGCAAGATAGAACATTCGCTGAGAGACAAGGAGAGAGAACGCCATGCACATCTTGAAAAGAACCAAAAGAAATGTTCATCCGTATGTCCCAGAGTTGAAAGAGCTTTACCGGGATGGCAGGATCACACGCCGCGAATTCCTGCGCATGGCGACCCTGCTCGGCGTGTCGGTCGCCGGGGCGGAGCTGATGCTGAGCGATGACAAGCCGGTCGCCGCTGCGCCCGCCGCCGCGCGCCAGGCCATCAAGCGCGGCGGGACGATGACCATTGCCACCCGCGTACAGCGTGTGGATCATCCGGCGCGCTTCTCGTGGATCGAGGCGTCCAACCAGTTCCGCATGGTGTGCGAGTACCTGACCCGCACCAACTGGGACAACATCACCGAGCCGTGGCTGCTGGAAAGCTGGGAAGCCAGCGAGGACGTGAAGGAGTGGACGCTTCACGTACGCCAGGGGATCAAGTTCAACGATGGCTCGGACTTCACGGCGGAGGATGTCGTCTTCAACTTCCAGCAGTGGCTTGACCCGGACATCGGCTCGTCCATGCTGGGCCTGATGAGCTACCTCCAGCCGCAGAACGTGGAGAAGGTGGACGACTACACCGTCAAGCTGCACCTGGACACGCCCCAGATCGGCGTGCCGGAGCACCTGTATCACTATCCGGCCCAGATCGTGCCCAAGACCTTTGAGGGCGACCTGGTTCGCCAGCCGGTCGGCACCGGCCCCTTCCTGCTCGAATCGTACACCGAGACCGAGCGCGCGGTCTTCGTCCGCCGCGAGGACTACTGGCGCATGGGCGCTGACGGCAGCCCGCTGCCTTACCTGGACAAGCTGATCTTCGTGGACCTGGGCGAAGACACCGCCGCCCAGATCGCTGCGCTGCAGAGTGGCCAGGTGGACAACATCTTCAACCCGCCGGCGGATGTCTGGCAGGCGGTTAAGGACCTGCCGGGCGTCGGCGTCTACTCGTCGCCGACTGCCCAGACATTCCACATCCGTATGCGCGTAGACCAGCCGCCGTTCGACGATGTGCGCGTCCGCCAGGCGCTCAAGAAGTGCGTGGATCGCCAGAAGATGCTCGACCTGGCCTGGTTCGGCGAGGGCGTGCTGGGCCACGACTCGGCCTTCGCGCCGATCCATCCGGAATACTGCGAGAAGCCGATTCCCGCCTACGATCCCGAAGGGGCGAAGGCGCTGCTGGCCGAGGCTGGCTATCCTGACGGCGTCACTGTGGAGCTGTCCACGCAGCACGCACGCGCGGAACCGGCGATGGCCCAGTCGCTCAAGGAGACGGCGGCGGCGGGCGGCTTCAACATCAACCTGAACATCCTGCCGTCGGCGCAGTACTGGGACATCTGGACGGAAGTGCCGTTCGGCATCACCATCTGGGCGCACCGTCCGCTGGGTATCATCGTCCCGGCGCTGGCGTTCTCCGCCGAGGCAGACGGCACACCCGCCGCCTGGAACGAGACGCGCTGGGTGGACGAGGAGTACCTGACCCTGTTGCGCCAGGCCGAGAGCACGCTCGACGTAGAGGCACGCCGCGCCATCGCCTGCAAGATGGAGGACATTGAGGCCGAGCGCGGGGCCTGCGCCATCCCCTTCTTCACCAACGTGTGGTATGTCTGCCACGAGCGCTTCCAGGGCATCCGGGCGCATCCCACCAACTACGATCTGTTCGACGAGGTATGGGACGAAACGGCGGGCTAACCTGCCAGCTTCGTGAGGCTTGCGGGGGGCGGGATGAACTGGCTTCATCCCGCCTGTTCCCCATTGCTCGCCAGGAGGCCGCATGATTCGCTACATCGTCCGTCGCCTCGGCTTCATGCTGTTGACCATGCTGCTGGTGTCCATAGTCATATTCCTTGTCTCGGAAGTGGCCCCCGGTGATGTCGCGCGCCATATCCTCGGCCAGTTCGCCACTCAGGAACAGGTTGACCTGCTGCGCAAGCAGATGGGGCTGGATCGGCCCCTCTATGCGCGCTACTTCGATTGGCTGGTTGGTAACGACTGGCGGCTGCGCGGCAAAGTCGGGATGCCGCTCAAGCTGACCGCCGCCCGGCCCGGCGACGTTCCCCAGTGGTGGGCCGAGGAGCCGGACGGCACGCTCGTCCAGTGGAAAATGAAGTCCACCGGCCTGGAGCAGACGCGCATCTCGCCGGACGGCCAGCGCGAGGTCGTGCCCTTTGACGACTGGCACATCAACGAGGAGGGCCTGAGCACTTTCTGGGGTGTGGACAACGCCGGTCATGTGGTGCTGTGGGTTAAGGAGACGGCGACGACCACTGGCCCGGCTGCCGCCGGACGCGCCTTCACCAGCGGCAGCGGCCAGGAATATTACCCGCTGAAGAAGGGGCTGCTGCGCGGCGATCCGGGCATCTCCCTGCGCACCAACCGCCCCGTCGGGCCGACGCTGCTGCGTCGCCTGCGCAACTCGTTCAGCCTGGCCCTGATCGCCTTCGTCATCATCATGCCCGTCGCACTCGCCCTGGGCATCCTGGCCGGTTTGCGCGAAGGGAGCTTTCTGGATCGCACGATCTCGCTGCTGAGCCTGATCACGACTTCCGTGCCGGAATTCGCCAGCGGGGTATTCCTGATCCTTGTATTCTCCTTCTGGCTCGAATTGCTGCCCGGCGCGGCAGTCTTTGTGGACGACTCCGCCCCGCTGCAGAATCCCAAGATGCTAGTGCTGCCCGTCCTGACGCTGACGCTGGTTGAGGTGGGCTATGTGGCGCGCATGACGCGGGCCAGCATGGTCGAGGTGATGAACGCGCCCTACATTCGCACGGCGATTCTCAAGGGGCTGCCCTGGCGACGTATCGTCTTCCGCCACGCGCTGCGCAACGCGCTGATGGCCCCCATCACCGTGATCATGCTGCACGTCAACTGGCTGGTGGGTGGTATTGTCGTCGTCGAAGCCGTGTACGGCTATCCTGGTGTGGGACTGTACCTGCTCGATTCGGCGCTGTTCAAAGACATCAACGCCATCGAAGCGGGAGCGATGGTCATGGTCGCGCTGGCGGTGGGCACGCAGCTTGTCGCCGACATCATCTACACGTTCCTGAACCCGCGCATCCGCTACACGTGAAGGGCTGAGCAGCCATGTCTACGGGAGCCAAAACCGTCGAGAAGCGCAAGCACCGGCTGCTTCAGCTTTGGGAAGAAGCGGCGATTATCTCCAACTCGCGGGTGGCCGTCATCGGGCTGAGCATCATCGTCTTCTGGGTGCTGGTGGCGATCCTGGCTCCGGTGATCGCGCCGTGCGACCCGCTGGCCCAGGACTCGTCGGCGATCAACAAGAAGCCCTCAGAGCAGTACCTCCTGGGCACTGATCACATGGGCCGCGACATCCTGTCGCGCCTGATCTACGGGACGCGCACCATCCTGACGCTGGCCCCGATCTCGGTGCTGGCGTCGGTGACCCTGGGGACGGTGCTCGGCTTGATCGGCGGCTACTTCGGGGGCCTGGTGGATGAGGTGGTGATGCGCCTGCTGGACGCGATCATGGCCTTCCCCACTATCCTGCTCTACCTGATCATCATCGCCGCCATTGGCCCGTCCGCCATCAACGTGGTGATCGCCATCACCTTCGTGGGCACGCCGGGCATCGCTCGCCTGGTGCGCAGCCTGACGCTGGACATCCGCACCCGCGACTACATTCGCGCCGCCGAGACGCGGGGCGAGAACCCGTTCTACATCATGTTCGTCGAGATTCTGCCCAATGTGCGCGGCCCGCTGATCATTGACGGGCTGCTGCGCGTCGGCTATGCCATCTTCGCCATCGGCACGCTGGGCTTCCTGGGGCTGGGTCTCCCGCCGCCCACGCCCGACTGGGGTAGCATGGTCGCCAACGCGCGCAAGTTCATCTGGACGAATCCGTTGGGCGTGCTCTGGCCGATCCTGGCTATCGCCAGCCTGGTCGTGGGGCTGAACCTGTTCGCCGACGGCCTGCGCGAGGAGACGACGCGCTACCAGTAGGGGAATGCCTCACCCCCTCAATCCCCCTCTCCAGCCGAGCTACCCCGAGAGGCGCTGACCGTCCGGCTGCTCTTTCCCTCTCCACGTCGTGGAGAGGGGGCAAGCCAAGCGTAGCGAGGCTGGGGGTGAGGCTGAGGGCGTGGCAGAGCAGCGCCCCGCATGGCTGTTTTCGAAGGAGCGAGACATTGATGCGTGGGCCAAGACAGGTTCCCATCCTGGAGATTGACCGGCTGGCCGTCGCCTACGAGACGCGGCATGGCGACGTGGCCGCCGTGCGCGATGTCTCGCTCGACATTCAGCGCGCCGAAACCTTCGGCATCGTCGGCGAGTCCGGCTGCGGCAAGAGCACGGTGGCCTTCAGCATCGTCAACTTCCTGGGGCGCAACGGCAGGATCAGCGGGGGGCGCATCCTGTTCCAGGGTCAAGACCTGGTCAAGCGTTCCGAAAAGGAGCTGCGCAAGCTGCGCGGTGACCGCATCGCGATGGTCTACCAGGACCCGATGCAGGCGCTCAACCCGTCCATGCAGCTTGGCGATCAGATGGCTGAGGTGCTGATCGTGCACCGCAGCATGAAGCGGGCCGCCGCCCTGGAACGCTGCGAGCAAATGCTGCACCGTGTCTACATGCCCGACCCGGCGAGCGTCATGCGCCGCTACCTGCACCAGGTCTCCGGCGGCCAGCAGCAGCGCATCGTCATCGCTATGGCTCTGCTCAACGACCCCGCCTTGCTGATCATGGACGAGCCGACTACCGCCCTGGACGTGACCGTTGAAGCCGCCGTGCTCGACCTGATCAACGACCTGCAGAACGAGTTCGACACAGCGATCATGTATATCAGCCACAACCTGGGCGTGATCGCCCGCGTGTCGGACGCAATCGGGATCATGTACGCGGGCGAGATGGTCGAGCGGGCCAGCGTGCAGGACATCTTCTTACAGCCGAGCCACCCCTATACCCTGGGACTCATCCGCTGCATCCCCCGCCTGGACACAACCAAGACCAACAGCATCCTCCAGCCGATTCGCGGGCGCGTGCCCTCGCCAACGGCGTTGCCGCCGGGCTGCATCTTCGAGCCGCGCTGCCCGCTCGCCCGCGCGGTGTGCGCCCAGGGGCCGGTGACGATGCACGAAGTCCGGCCCGGCCACTGGTCGCGCTGCCTGTTCGCCGACGAGGTGCATGAGCACAAGGACACGCTGTCCGGCGAGGGGGTGAGCCAGTTGCTGGGCCAGGCCCCGCAGCCGGACGGCGCGCCGCCGATCCTGTCCGTCAAAGAGGCCAGGACCTACTACCCGGTCGCGTCCAAGCGCCTGATCGGGGGCAAGAAGCAGTACGTCAAGGCGGTGGACGACGTGAGTCTGGAAGCCACGCCCGGCCAAACCCTGGGCATCGTCGGCGAATCGGGCTGCGGCAAGAGCACCCTGGTCAAGACGATCATCGGCCTGGAGAAGCTGACCGGTGGCGAGATCGAGTTCATGGGCGTGGACATCTCGGAACCGGTCTCCAAGCGGAGCCTGGACGTGATCAAAGAGCTACAGATGGTCTTCCAGAACCCGGACTCGACGCTCAACCCGTCGTTCAGTGTCGGCTACCAGATCGCCCGCTCGCTGCGCCGCTTTAAGGCAGTGCCGCCCGGCGAGGTGCGTGACGAGGTGATCCGCCTGCTGGACATGATGAAGCTGGGCGAGAACTACTACCGGAGGCTGCCGCGCCAGCTCAGCGGCGGCGAGAAGCAGAGGGTAGCTATCGCCCGCGCCATCGCCGCGTCGCCCAAGCTGGTGCTGTGCGATGAGCCGGTCTCGGCGCTGGATGTGTCGGTGCAGGCGGCGGTGCTCAACCTGCTGCTCGAAATCCAGCAACGGCTGGGCACAACGATGATCTTCATCGCTCACGACCTGAGCGTGGTGCGCTTCTTCTGCGATCACCTGGCCGTGATGTACCTGGGGCAGATCGCGGAGATCGGCCCGGCAGAGGCGATCTACCTGCCGCCGTACCACCCCTACACCGAGGCGCTGCTCTCCGCCGTGCCCATCCCCGACCCGCGCGCCGAACAGAAGCACATCCGCCTGAGCGGGACGGTGCCCAGCGCCCTCAACCCGCCGAGCGGCTGCCGCTTCCACACCCGCTGCCCGCGCCGCAACCTGCTGCCGGACGGCGGCGCGATCTGCGAGCAGCAGTCCCCGCCCGCCCAGTTCGACACGGAGCAGCACCGCATCTACTGCCACATCCCGCTAGACGCGCTGCGCCAGATGGAGGCCGTGGTCACCATCGAGAAGGGAGGTCGTCATGCTGGTTAAAGACTACATGGTCAAGCACCCGCTGATGGCAGAGCCAGAGATGTCCATCGTGGCCGCGCAGCGCTACATGACGGAGAACAACCTGCGCTATCTGCCCGTTGTCGGTGATGGCAAGCGGCTGCTGGGCCTGCTCACCCCGCAGACCATGCTGATCGATCCCCGGCGGCTGGCCAGCCTGGACATCTGGGAGATCACGCGCCTGCTGTCCGACCTGAAGGTAAGAGATGTGATGGTGCAGGCGCGCGACGTGATCGTCACCAATCCCGATACGCCCATCGAGCAGGCCGCCGTCGTCATGGTCAAGCACCGCGTGGGCTGCCTGCCGGTGGTCAGCGAGGGCATTGTCGTCGGGCTGATCACCGAGAGCGACTTGCTGACCGTCCTGGCCGAGATGATGGCCGGGAGCGTCTCCGGCGTGCGCGTCACCATCCGCATGCCGATGATCAAAGGCGAGCTAGCCAAGCTGGTCACGGTCATTGCCCGGCAGGGCTGGGCCATCGAGACAATGGGCGGCGCTCTATGCCTGAAGGACCCCGACAAGTGGGATGCCGTCGTCAAGATTCGCGCCGACAAAGACGAGGTCATCGCGGCGCTCAGCGCCGTTGAAGGCCAGGAGATTATTGACGTGCGGGAAGTGTAGCCCGCGCGCCCAACCGGAAACGCCTAACCCTCTATGGACACCAATTACAGCGCGCACCAGACACCCCAGTTTCGCGTCCTGTCAGACGCGCAGATCGAGAGAGTCTACCAGGCTACGCTGGAATGCTTGCAGCGCACCGGCGTCAACGTCCTCAATGAGGAGGCGCGCGATCTGCTGGTCGCGGCGGGCGCGTGCGCCGATGGGGTACGGGTGCGCATCCCGCCGCACATCATCCAGGATGCGCTAGCGGCAACGCCGCGCACCTTCACCCTGTGGGGGCGCGACCGCCAGCATCGTATGCAGATTGTGCCCGACCGGGTCTACTTCGGCCCCGGCCCGACCTGCACTTACTACATAGACCCGCAGACGGGCGAGCGCCGTCGCGCCCAGCGGGGCGACCCCGCCCTGACCGCCCGCGTCTGCGATGCGCTGGAGCACATTGATTACGCGATGGGCCTTGGCTTGATCGGCGATGTGCCGCCGGAGCTAGCGCCGGTGGTCGAGTTCGCCGAGATGATCGCCAACACCGGCAAGCCCGTCCTGCCCTGGGCCTTCACACGCCAAAACCTGGCCGACATCTATGAGATAGCCCTGGCCGTCGCTGGCAGCGCGGAAAGCCTGCGCCAATACCCCTTCTTCGCTCTGTTCGCCACCTACCAAGCGCCGCTGCAGCACACTGATGTCGAGCTAGGCAATGCGCTGTGGGCCGCCGAGCGCGGTGTCCCGGTCATCTACATCGGCGGAGGGACGGCGGGCGCGACCGCGCCGGTGACCGGGGCCGGGCTGTTCGTGGTTTACCTGGCCGGGGCGCTGAGCGGCCTGGCGGCCATCCAGCTTAAGCAGCGCGGGGCGAGGGTGTGTATCGGCGGCGTGCCGCAGCCGATGGACTTGCGCACTGGCACGCCCGCTTACGGCGGCCCGGAGATGAGCCTCTACAGCGCGGCCATGGCCGACATCTCGCGCTACCTGGGGCTGCCCTTCATGGGCACCGCCGGGGCGACAGAGGCGAAGGTGCTCGACCAGCAGGCGGCCATCGAGAGCGCGATCCAGGTGGTGCTCTCCGGCTTGAGCGGCGCGACGCTGGTGCACGACGTTGGCTTCCTGGACAATACGGACACCGGCTCGCTGGACATGCTGGTGATGACCGACGAGATCATCGCCATGACGCGGCGCATCATGCGCGGGGTGGAGGTCAGCGACGACACGCTGATGCTCGACCTGATTGACCAGGTCGGCCCTGCCGGGGATTTCATGTCCGCCGAGGAGACGGCGCGCCGCTGCCGCCAGGAAATCTGGGTGCCGCGCCTGATGGATCGCCAGCGGTGGGTGAACTGGCAGGCGGCGGGAGCGAGCACGATGCACGAGCGGGTGCGGGCGCGGGTGCGCCACATCCTGGCGACGCACACCCCGCCGCCGCTGCCGCCCGGCGTCGTCGAGAAGATCGAGGCTGTGCTGAGGGCCGCTGCAGCGCGCATGGATGGCTCGTAGAATATCCAGGACGGGAAAGGAATCGTAGGGGAGGGTTTCAAACCCTCCCCTACACGCGATTCTCGCCTTTGCCCGCGCCTAGAGCTTGCCCAACGCCTGATCCAGGTCGGCGATGATGTCTTCGGCGTTCTCCAGGCCCACCGAGAGCCGGATCAGGCCGTCGTCAATGCCGGCGGTCGCTCGCTCTTCCGGTGTCATGTGCTCGTGGGTGATCGTCGCCGGGTGCATACAGATCGTGCGGCTCGTCCCAAACGTCACCGCGTGGATGACCAGTTGCAGGCTGTCCATGACCGTCGCCGCCCCGCGCATCCCGCCCGGTACCACGAACGAGAGCAGGCCGCCCGGCGCTTTCATCTGCCGCTGGGCCAGCGCGTGCTGCGGGTGGCCCGGCAGCCCCGGATAGTTGACGTGAGTCACCTTCGGGTGCGCGGCCAGAAAGTCAGCGACCGCCTGCGCGTTGTGGCTGTGCCGCTCCATGCGCAGCGACAGCGTCTCCAGGAATTGCAGCACCAGCCACGCTTCGAGCGGCTGCATGACCGCGCCGACGAACTCCTGCGTGTTCCAGCGGATGTCCTCGCACAGCGCCTCCGGCCCGACAATCGCGCCGCCGATGACACTGGCGTTACCGCAGATGAACTTGGTGATGGAGAGCAAGACGATGTCCGCGCCCAGGGCGAACGGCTGTTGCAGGGCGGGCGTGGCGGTGGTGTTGTCCACCAGCAGCGGCACGCCGCGCGCGTGAGCCACTTCCGCGACGGCGGCGATGTCGGTGACGAACAGGCAGGGGTTGCTGGGCGTTTCGACCCACACCAGGCGCGTCCTGCTGTCCAGCAGTGCGTCCCACGCTTCCGGATTCGCCGGGTCGCTGACGAAGCGGAACTCCACCCCTGTGCGCTGTGGGAAGATGGACGCGGCCTGCTTGTACCCTTCGCCGAAGATGTTGAGGCTGGTCACCACGTTATCGCCGGGCCGGGCCAGTGTGAAGATCAGGCTGAAGAGCGATTGCGAGCCGGAGCTGCCGGTCACGGCCCCTTCGCCACCTTCGAGCGCGGCGAGCCGCTCCTCCAGCACACTGACGGTGGGCGTCTTGCTACGCCCGTAGATGAAGTCCGGGAACTGGTCGAAGCGCTCGTAGGGGTAGGTCATGGACTGGGCAATTGGCGTCACGAACGAGCGGAACTTGCCCACATCGCGCAGCGGGCGAAAGCCCGTGTGTAGCGCCCGCGTATCGAAGCCCAGCCCGGCGTCGGGGCCGGGGCCGGGCTTGTCTGCCGGGCTGTACTGCCAGGGATCGCGCATGAAGAACGGCTTTTTGTCGTGCACAGCTTATCCTTTGCGGGACGGAGCCGCGCTCGCTAGCTGACCCGCTCCAATTCGCGCTCGACGATCTTGTGGATGTCGCGCTGAATGTCGGCGGGGAGGAGCGGCGGCTCGTGGCTGGCCAGAATCTTGTCAACCCAGGCGGCGGCACGCTGTTCCATCGTCGTTGCGCCGCGCTGTTCCCACTGCGAATACACGTTCTTGTCCACCAGCTTGGAATGGTACGCCCGCCGGAAGTTCTGGAGCGTGTGCTCGTGGGTCAGGTAATCACCGGTGGGGCCAAGCTCCTCGATCACATCCAGCGCCAGGTCATCGTCGGTGACGGAGACGCCTGCCGTCGCCGCGCGCAGGAAGCCCAGGTGCTCATTGCACAGCGCCAGCAGTTGGAACGAATACTGTAAGCCAGCGTCCATGAAGCCCAGGTCGTGGTTGATGTTCGCCCCCGAAAGCAGGGCAAACAGCAGGCTGTAGACGACCTCGGCCCCGCACTGCTGGTCGAGCACCTTGGAGTCGGTCGAGCCGGCCAGGCCGAAGACGGGCAGGTTGTAGTACTTGCCCATCGCAATAGAGACGCCCTGCTCATCGGCCAGCACGTAGTTGCCGACCATGCTCTGCAGGTTGTACGGCCCGCCGTTCCAGCCCGTCGTCCCTACGGGTGTGCCCTCGCGCACCAACTGGGCCAGCACGATGCCCAGCAAGACGCCCGCGTACAGTGTCGCCAGGACGCCCGCCGTCGTCACCGGGCAGTTGACGCCGCCCGCGTTGATCGGAATCCACAGCAGGGGCAGCCCCTTCTCGGCCAGGTAGATGCACTTCTGCAGGGCTTCCTGGTTGGCGATCAGGCCGGAGGTGACGTTGATGTAGCAGGTGGCGAAGGGGCTGCGCTGGAACGCCTCCGCGCTGCCAGCGATGATCTCGCACATTTCCACCGCCGCCACACAGCCCTGGAAGTCCGGCGAGACGAAGACGATGGGCTTGGTGGAATGGTTGAGCATCGCTTCCATCTGGTAGCGGTCGTAGATGCGCTGGTCAACGTCCGAGGGCAGCACAGAGGACATAAGGAAGTCTATTTCGGGCAGCGCGTCTTGCAGGATGGCACCCTCTATGACATCCTGCAGCACGGCGCGCCGCCGCTGGCCGGTGCGGTGATCGAGGATGTTGAGGCAGTCCGACCCGCCGCCGAAGTAGGAGTTGTAGCCCCAGGCGCGCATGGCGACCTTGCCGTTGCGGTCGCACAGCGTCATGCGCGAGGGAGCCGTTTCGAGCGCCCAGCGCACCAGGTGCTCCGGCAGGCGGATGCGAATGCCGTCCGCTTTGCCGCCCCCCTTGACGAGAATCTGCCGCGCGCGCTCGTCGTGAACCTCGACGCCGACGCGTTCCAGGACTTCGAGGCAGCTGGCGTGAATCCGCTCGCACTCCTGCGGCCCCATGCGCGAGTAGTGAGCACTGGTCTGGCGCAATCCGTGTGTCTCAATCATGGCTGTCCTATTCCAGAGGGTGAATTTTGCTATATTTCCAAGCCGGAATGACTATATCAATTGCGAGTAACTGATATATGAGATTATAGAGTCCAATCCCCGCAGCGTCAAGCGAAGGGCACGGTGAGCGGGCCATAACAAGACTTCCGAAGTCTTCGAAGACTTCGGAAGTCTGATCTCTGCGCTCGTGCATACAAGCGTAACAGAACGCTGCCCGCTCAGTCCGGGGGCACGCCATTCTCGTCCCAGCCCATCGCCTGGTAATAGTCGCGCACCATGCGTGCCAAGTCTACCACCTTGCCCTTCGTCGGGCCGGACGGTACCGGCTCCTCCAGGAACCTGGCGGGCAGGGTGTCGTCCTGGCTGGTCAGACCGTAGCGCAGGTTGACGCGCCGCTCGGCGGTGATGATCTCCGCGCCGATGGCGAACAGGTCATCCGTCGTGATGTCCCAGCCCGTGTACGCGCTCACCAGGCGCGCTTCCAGCTCCAGGCTGAAGTCGCCGATGACCGAGAGAAT
This sequence comes from Aggregatilineaceae bacterium, assembly GCA_040767545.1. GTDB lineage: Bacteria > Chloroflexota > Anaerolineae > Aggregatilineales > Aggregatilineaceae > UBA2029. The sequence continues at coordinate 64,969 of JAXGOK010000021.1, forward strand.
CGGCACCTTGCACACGCCGAGCGCGTCCAGAGCGGCGGAGACCTGGTAGGCATAGCGCACCATGCGCCCCTTGCCTTCCGAGCGCGACGAGTCTACGGAAGCCTCATCGCCAAAGGTGGCCTTGCCCTGCTCCGGCGTCCAGAAGTACTCCAGCGACGGGTAGACGCTGGCATAGTCCGCGCCGCGATTGGAGATGGCATAGGCCAGGGCCGTCCCCTGCGCGCCGCGCGGATCGTACCCCGGCAAGTCCAGCCCCTTGCTGTGCATGGCTAACCGTTCTGCGCCGTTGCCGATGCGCCGCGCCGCCTCGCGCACGCCTTCGGCGAGCAGATCGCCCAGCCCCTCGCGCCGCGCGATCTGCTTCACGAGGGCGACGGCGGCGTCCGCATCGCCCCAGCGCAGCGGCAGGCCGCTGGTGTCCTCCGGCGAGAGAATCTCCTGCTCGTAGAGGTCAATGGCGAAGGCGAGCACGCCAGCGGCGGAGATCGAATCCAGGCCGAGCGTGTTGGTCAGGCTGTACAGGTAGAGAACCGCCTCCGGATCAGCAACGCCGATGCGCGGGCCGAAGCCCATCAGCGGCTCGATGTCGGGGCGCTCGCCGACCAGCATCTCAAAGCGCCCGTGCTCGATGCGCACTTCCGCCTTGCAGTGCACCGGGCAGCGATGGCAGCTTTTGTACCGGCGCACATAGGGTAAGAACTGCTCGCCATTGATGGCGTCTACGCCCTCGAACTGCGTCTGCTGGAAGTTGCGCGTGCCCAGCAAGCCGAGGTCGTGGCTGTCGCGCAGATAGGCGCTGTTGTTGATGGTGGCGTAGAGATCGTAACGCTCCGCGTCGCGGATCGCGCGGGCGTACTGGCGGGCCAGGTCGGAAAGCTCCCCCGCCGCCCGGCGCTCGCGCTCAGGTTGCACCAGGACGAGCGCCTTCAGATTCTTCGATCCCATCACCGCGCCCATCCCCGTGCGGCCCGCCGCGTGCACGTCCTCGGTGAGGACGCAGGCGAAGCGCACCAGGTTTTCGCCCGCTGGCCCAATAGCCAGCGCGCGCAATTCCGTATTGGGATCAGCCTGGGCGCGCAGCCCCTCGATCGCGCGCGGGACTTCCAGCCCCCACAGGTGCGCGGCATCGCGGATGGTGATCTGCTCCCCCTCGATCCACACGGAGACGGGAGTCTGCGCGCGCCCGGTGACGCGCAGCATGGCGATCCCGCTCTGGCGCAGCGCCGCCCCGAAGTGCCCGCCCACGTTGGACGCGCCCAGTAGCCCCGTCTGCGGGGAGCGCGCGGCAAACTGCGCGCGCGCGGAGGCGGGGGCCACGCTGCCGGTCAGCAGGCCGGTGCTCAGCAGCAGCACATTCTGCGGGCTGAGCGGGTCTATGGCAGGGTCGGCCAACTGCTGCATCTGCCAGGCATTGAGGCCGCGCCCGCCGAGGTACTGCCGGACGATGCTCTCCGCCAGCGGCTCGCGGCTGACGCGCTGCGTGGTGAGGTCAATGCTCAGGATGTCGCCATATGTGCTCATGGTCTCACGTGCTGCCTCTCTGGCGGCCCGCCTCGATGATGCGATCAAGGGCTGCCAGCGCGTCGGCTGGCAGCGGCTCTGGCTGGTGCCTGGCGAGGAGCTTGCGCGCCTGGGCGACAGCACGCTGGCGCAGGGTGGTGCTCCCCGCCTTCTCCCAGTCCGCGATGTTCTGGCGGTCGAACAGCCGCGAGTACCAGTCCTGGCGGAAGTGCGCGCCGGTGTGCGGCGTGTTGAGGTACTGGCCGTCCGCGCCATTCTCGGCGATCAAATCCAGGGCCAGGGTTTCGTCGCTGATCTCAACCGGCTGCACGAACCGCTTGACCCAGTGGATCAGCTCGTTGCAGATGACCATTTGCTCGTAAGACGCCGTCATGCCCGACGCCAGATAGCCCACGTCGTGCACCAGGTGCGCGCCGCTGAGTGTCTCGGTGAGCAGAGTCAGCGCGGCCTCGGCGGCGGCCTGCTCGTCGGGCAGCTTGGAGTCGCTGGCCCCGCCCAGGCCGAACATGGGCAGCCCGTGATAGTGCGCCATCTCCATGAACAGGACGCGATTCTCCGGCGCGGCATACGAGCCGACCAGCGAGCGCATGTCCACCGTGTCGCTCGTCCCGCCGCTGACGATCAGCGGCGCGCCTTCGCGCTTAAGCTGGGCCAGCACTACACCGACCATCTCGCCCGCGTTGGCCAGGGCCAGCGCCCCTGCCTGGGTGACTGGCCCGTTGAGGCCGCGCAGCACGACCGGAATGTAGGTCGTGGGCAGCCCCTTGCCGGCCAGGTAGAGCAGTTTTTGCAGCGATTCCTGGTTGTGGCGCAGCGGGCCGGTGACATTGATGTAGCAGGCGGTGATCGGCTTCTGGCGCAGCGCCTCCGCGCCGCCCGTCACGACCTCGGCCATGGCGATCACGTCCACCATGCTGTCGAAGTCCGGAGTGACGAAGATGCTCGGCTTGGTGCTGTTGCGCAGCATCTCGCGTATCTGGTACTGCCCCACCAGGCGTTGGTCTACGTCCGAGGCGATGCACCAGGACATGATGAAGTCAATGTTCTCCAGCGCGTCGCATAAGCGCACGCCATCGGCCACATCGTGTAGCGTGGCCGGGCGCGGCTGGCCCGTGTCCAGATCGATCACGTTCAGGCAATCGGAGCCGGGGCCGTAGAATACGTTGTAGCCTTCCAGCGGCATGACCGGATCGCCGCGCCGGTCGTAGAGCGTGACGCTCTTGGGTGTCAGGGCGAGCGCCCACTCAACCAGACGGGCCGGAATGTGCACGCGGTTGCCGTCCGCTGCTGGCACGCCAGCCTTCTTCAGCAGGGCCAGCGCTTCCTCATCGTACAGGTAAGCGCCGGTCCGTTCGAGGATTTCCAGGCTGGCGGCGTGGATTCGTGCGAGCTGCGCGTCGGTAAGCTTGCGAAAGTAGGGTGCGTTGGGTACAAGGGGGGCGGTGGGAGACATTTTGCGGGAACTCTCCAGGGAAGTGTAAGGCCGGGTACTCTTTGACCAGGGACTATAACACAACCACGTGAAAGGCAACACGCGGGAACAGGTCCACGAGCAGGTTACCAGGCAGTTGTCGGCAGGCCCCTATCCCCCAGCCCCTTCCCCCAGCCAAGCTAAGGGAAGGGGAGGGTGGTCAGCCGGAGTCCCCAGGCCGCACCCGCCAATCTGTACCTTGATCCGTTTGCCATCTGAGGAGTAACTCATGTCCGTTATCACCGCCGAGACGCTGGCCCGGCTGCGCGCCTTCGACACGCCGACGATCTGCAATCTCATCGAGCTATTTGAGGTTCGCCCGCGTAACACCGGTTACATGGATCAGCGCATCCAGGCGGCTTTCCCGGAGATGCCACCGATGGTCGGCTTCGCCGCGACCGCAACTGTCCGCGCTGCTGCCCCGCCGCGTGCCGGAGCCAGCTACGCCAGCCTGGCCGAGCAGGTCGAGCGCTTCGCCGAGCTTGACGGGCCGGCGGTCGTGGTCTTCCAAGACCTGGACGATCCCAGCGCCGCCGCGACCTTCGGCGAAGTGATGTGCAGCACCTACCAGGCTTTCGGCGCGGCAGGGCTGATCACCAGCGGCACCGGGCGCGATCTCGACCAGGTGCGGGTGCTGGGCTTCCCCGTCTTCACCAATGGTACCGTCTGCGCGCACGGCTACACGCATATTCCCACCGTGCAAATGCCGGTGCGCGTGGGCGGCGTCACCATCCACCCCAACGACCTGCTGCACGGCGACCTCAACGGCGTGACCACCGTCCCGCGCGAGATCGCTGCCGAGATCGCTGATGTCGGCCCCGCCTTCGTCGCCGCCGAGCAGATCGTGATCCAGGCGGTGCGCTCCGGCTCGTGCACGGTCGCGCAGCTCCGCGCGGCCCTGGCCGAGATGCAGGCGCAGATTGCCACCCTGCGCCAGCAGGTGACGCGCCGCCGATCCTGAGAGCGTCTGGCGCACATTGCCCAGACCAACCGGCAACCAGCAGAGGCGCTGATGCAGATTAACGAATCAGCACGGAACCACACGCGGCACGTAGGGGCGGGTTTGCAAACCGCCCCTACAGGAAGCTACCTTGATCGGCGGCGGTCCGTAGGGCGTATCGCCATACGCCCCTACGGGATACGCCACCGGCCACCCGCGCTATCGAGCGGCAGGATATCCTGGCTGATTTCCCGAAAGAGCAGCAGCACCCCTGTTTGCTCTTCTCCTGCGGAACTCCCTCGCGCCTGCAACAGCTGTCCGCCGAAGCCTAATCAGTGCTCCACGCGACGGGTTAGAGCCATTTGAGAACTCGTGCGCCTGCCTTTGCCCCCCATCCCCGACCCTTCCCCCACAAGGGGGAAGGGAAAAACGCACCCGCTAAGCCCCTCCCTCCTTGCGGGGGAGGGTTTTGGGGTGGGGAAACAACTTCTCAAACGGCCTCTTGCAGCCCCAATCTCTACAAGTCTCTATGACTTCTTTGTTGATTTAAAATAGCTGATCAGCGTATGATGAATTCATACTGGATTTTGCAAACGATCGCTGCCCAGTTGGAAGGCTGGGCTGGGGAGGTGTACGGTCAGTCAGGATTCCTGAGGAGGCACGCCCATGCGCGAATGGCCTGGTTGGGGCAAGACAGCGCTCACAGTGCTGCTGATCGTGATCGTGGTGGGGCCGTGCTGTCCCAGCGCCCGGTGGCAGATGCCCAGGGCGGGGGAGCATCAGCTACGGCTCGAAGGTTCTCGAAGCAGAATCTCCGCCGATCTCCCAGAAGTCGCGTATAGCTTCAACGGCACGGCGGGCGATCTGATCCAGGTGCGCGTCAAGAACTGGGTCGGCACGCTCGATCCGCAGGTGACGCTGCTGGCCCCCGATGGGCAGAACGCCGGCAGCAGCACGCGCAGCCCGTTTGCCGTCGCAGAGCCAGGACGCTACCCTGGCGCTTTTTTTGCCGCAAACCGGCGTCTACATGCTGCTGGTCAGCGCGGAGAGCGGGACGAACGGCCAGTTCTTGCTCACGCTGCAAGGGCGGGGCGCAGTGGTCGCCACGCCGCTTGTCTACGGGCAGGGCCGCGATGTGCCCGTTCCCCTTAACCCGCAGCCACAGTATTTTGTGTTTGAGACCGAAGACTGCCCGACCGTCTTCACCGTCGCCAACCTGAGCGAGGGGCAGCCCTTCACTTTCCCCTTCATGGTCAAGGTGCGCAACGCGCAAGGCAACTTGATCGCCCTGCTTTACGGCGGGGACGCCGTTGAAGATCGCCTTGTCCTGCCCGCGCGCAGCGGACGCTACGAGGTCGAGGTGCTCTCCGAAGACCCGCAGCAGCAGGGGACGATCCACCTGCTGGTGAGCTGTGCGGATCAGGCTCCCGGCTGCATCGGCGGGGTGAGCGGCGCGGCGGGTGCCACAGGGATTGCGGCGGAGTGCCCGTCGTGCTTCAGCGAGGACTTTGGCGGGGGGCCGTGCGCGGACTTCGAGGTGACGGCCACCCACGAAGGGGACAGCACGTTCTCCTTCACCTGGCCCGCTGTCGAGGGGGCTGACTGGTACATCTTCTCCATTGTTGACGCCTGGGGTGTCATGCTCGCCGACTCGCCGATCTTGCTGGAAGGCGAGACCAGTCACCTGTACACCGTCCAGCCCGCTGACCTGGCGCGGGGGCCGTTCACGGCCTATGTGCGCGCTGGCAGCGGCACGGAGATTGGCGAGCTAATCTGCGCCGATGATGTGCAGTTCTCCTTCGAAGGCCCGCCTCCAGAGTGCACAATTACCGTCGGCGTGGACATCATTCCGGGTGAGGAACGCCGTGCTGTGGCAAGCTGGACTGCCGCGCCGGGCGCCGCCGCCTATCTGATCCACGTCTATGCCTACGGGGATGATGGCGGGCTGATCGGCATTCGCGTCCTCATCGTGCCCGGCGATGCCACCACCTACCATCTCGACGGGGTCTTCCCCGCCGACTACTCACGGTTCCGGATACAGGTTGACGCCTACAGCGAAGCTACCGGCGGCGGAGCCTTTGGCGATATGCCGCAGGGCTTCATGTGCAGCGGTAGCACCGACGTTGAGTTCCCCAAGCCCGGCCCTGTGGAATGGGGTCCAGGGGCGTAGCCCTGGCCTGAGGAGGAGACGACAATGAAACACGAGCGCACACAATGGCTGCGCGTCGGGCTGCTGGTGGCGATCCTCGTGGTGATCGCGCTGCTGCCCAACGCGCCGGCGGTCACTCAGGCGCAGGGCGGCGGCACGATCAGCTACGGCGCGAAGGTATTCGGCACCATCTCGGCAGATGCGCCACGCGTCACCTACAGCTTTCCCGGCATGGCGGCGGATGTGATCACCGTCATCGCCGACAACTGGACGGGGGCGCTCGACCTGCGCGCCGACCTGATCGCCCCCAACGGCGTGATTATCGCCAGCAGCGCCCAGAACACGCTCGACGACAACATGCAGGGCGCGTATATCTCGGCAGTCCTGCCGGGCGACGGCATCTACCTGCTGTGGATCACCGGTGAGAATGGGACGACCGGCGACTTCGCGCTGACCCTGTTGGGGCAGGGCGCGCCGGTCAGCACGCCGCTGATCTTCGGGCAGGCGGTGGACGTGACTCTGATGCCCGCTGCCGATCCACAGCTTTTCTCGTTCGAGGCTGAGGACTGCCCCACGACGCTCCTCGTGACCAACGTGAGCGAAGGGCAGCCTTTCACCTACCCGTTCGTGGTCAAGGTCTACGACCAGCGCGGGCAGACCGTTGCCCTGCTGCACGGCGGCGAGGAGCTTGAAGACTGGGTGACGGTCACTCCGCGCAGCGGGCGCTATGAAGTCGAAGTGTCCTCCGACCACCTGCTGGACACAGGGACTATCCGCTTGCTGGTCACCTGTGCGGCGGACGCGCCGGGCTGCGTCGCCGGGCAAGCGGGCATCTCCGGCATGGCGGGCACCGGCCCGCAGGAGTGCACGCCGTGCTTCGTCCCCGGCGATCCGCCGGAGAGTGGCGGCTGCCCCGACCTCCACTTCAGAGCGGAGGCCCGTACCGTTGAGCACGCCCGGCAGGTGACGGTGATGTGGGACGCCATGCCCGGCGCGACGGGCTACACGGTGACCGTCTATGGCCGCACCGCCGACAGCGGCGATGTGTACCTGACGCACGCGGTATGGGGGCCCGGCGATCCAACCTCCTTCACCTGGCTCCTGCCGGAACACTACATCGCCTTCCGTTTTCTGCTGCGTGTTGCCATCGGCGACGACGTGGTGTGTGTTGCGGAGACCAGCCTGGAGTTTGAAGTCCCTCCGGGCGGCGAGCCGGTCTGCGATGAGTTCACCGTCAGCAGTGAGATCGCCGACCCGGAAACGCGCGAGGTGACCTGGACCTGGACGGCCTACCCCGGCGCTGAGGCCTACGTCGTGGAGTGGTTCGAGGTTCTGGAGGACGAGACTGAATTGCTGCAGGGCAGCGTCTTACTCGGCGCAGGCGCGACCTCCTTCACCACCACGCTCCCGGAGCCGAGCGGTGCCACCGACGCGTGGCGGCTGCGCGTGCGGGTGCAGTTGGGCGGGGAACTCCCCTGCGTGGCCGAGGAGACACTTGGGTTCATCCACCGCGTGCCAATCTGCGTGGACTTCACTCTGGTTGAAACCGTCCACACCCCCACATCCTCCACGATCATCTGGTCGGAGTATCCCGGAGCGATGGGCTACATGATGTCGGTTCTGGACGAGACCGGCGAGACCATGATCCCGCCCTTCCCGCTGCTGCTGCCGCCCGACCAGCTCTCGTACGTGCTGGAGGGTCTGCCCCCTGGGAACTATCTCGTCCGCGTCGGGCCGTGGATGGAGGCGACCTTCTGCGAGGAAGAGCTGGCCCTGACCTTCGAGCAGGGTCAGTTCCCGTGCCTGATCCGCACCAACCGGGCAGATGTGCGGGCGCGCGTGGGGCCAGGTCTGGATCATGCCGCCTTCGCCTTTCTGACGGCGGGCGTGGAGTACCCGGTCATCGGGCAGGCGTTTGACGAGGCGGGCAACCTGTGGTGGCAGATTGACAAGTCGTTCATCCCCGGCGGCGAGATGGCGCTGAGCCTGTGGGTGCTGGCGAGCGAGGTGGAGACTGTCGGCGACTGCACTCAGGTGCCGCCCGGCGAGGTACCACCAGAAATCCCCGCAGAGCCATGGCAGCCTGGAGAACCGCAGGAGCCAGGCGGCCCTCCGGGGCAGTGGTTGCCGTGCGGCTCGTGCAATACCTGCGGGCACCCGGCCAACGAGTGCGTCACTTCGCCGGAAGGGGCCTGCCTGTGGGATCCAGCCACTTGCACGGCGCCGGCACAGTGTCTCAGCATCAGCGCGGCGATTGATATGGGGCAGTGCTCCGGTAGTGGCTCAGCGTGGATTGCCACCGCGCCTAACTGCGATGGAGGGTTCTCGCCTGGCACCGCGATCACGGCTAGCGCGAGTGCCGACGATGGGAAATGCCATGTGATGTCCTGGTCCGGCTGCGGAGTGTCGGGCGGCGGTACCTCGATCTCGTTCACTGCAACCGGGAGTTGTACCATCACCGCGCACATGGGTTACCAATAAAAGGTTGACATCACCAGGGGTGAGTCCCGCGACTCGCCCCTGG
>JAXGOK010000022.1:0-62869 GCA_040767545.1 Aggregatilineaceae bacterium
CAGTGCGCCGTGCAGCCGCAGCCATTGCCGGAACAGTCCGGCAAATTGGGCCGGGTAGTAGTCGTTCACATTGGCAGCGATGGTATTTGTCCACCACGCGCCCCCGGTCGCCCAGTCAATCCACAGGAACAGGCCGCCGCCCACCAACGCGAACCCGGCCCCCCAGATCACGGCCCGGCGCGGGTTGCGCAGGAAGAGAAAGATGAACACGGCAGCGCACGTTGCCACCGCGTGCTGCTTGGTGTAGCCCGCCGCCAGCAGAAGCAGCAGCCCCCCGGCCAGCGTCCAGCGCCGCCGCCCCGTGTCGCGGATGGAGGGCGTCTGGGCGAGCACGGCGACGGTCAGCGTCTCGAACATGACCATCGTCATGTGCTGGCGAAAAAGCGGGCCGATGTGATAGACGTAGTTCGAGGCCAGGAAAGCCAGCCCGGCCAGCACTGCCACCCCCCGGTGACGCCCCTCGCGGCTGGCCATCAGCCCGATCGCCCCCGCCGTGACCAGCGTCCCCACGAAGCCGACCAGCCGCCCGTACCAGTACGCCGGGCCGAAGACCCAGGCGAAGGGCACCAGGATCACGTGGAAGAGCGGCGGGTAGTTGCTGGCGTAGAAAGGGTAGGTCTCGTTGCTGCGGTACGGCCACTCGCCCTGGCTGAACAGGATCGTGTCAACTAGCTCGAACCCCTCACCCTGGTCGTAGTCGAACGGAAAGCGGATCAGCCCGACGGCATAATGCACGTAGATCAACAGGTGCCCAATCAGCAGCGCAAAAGCCAGCCCAGTCAGCAGCCAGCCGGTCACCACCCAGGGCGAGCGACGCCGGGCGCTCGCAGTACCCCCCGTTGCCATACGCCCCCCCTATGCCGGCTTGTTACCCAGTGGCAGCAGGGTCAGCCCGACCAACGCCCCGGCTCCCCCCGCGAACGCTCCGATGATCGCCGTCAGGTGCTCTCCCTGCACGGCGGCCAGCACAGCCGCCAGCAGCAGCGCCGCGCCAAGTACTATCAGCGCCACTCCCAACTGCCGCTTGCTGATCGTGAAATCCTCGCTGAACACCTGTCTCATGATGATCCCTTCCTTGCCGCGCCCCCAGTATACCGCGTCCTACAACGTCCGCCGGGATTCTGTGTGCCTTGCCGCGCAACCATCCGCCAAAGCGCTGCGTATAGTTGGATGAAAGCTGGCCGATCGCCGCGTGGCTGGCGGCGGCAGGTGCAATGGATTCCAGCCCAGGAGAGACATCATGGACGACGAGGAGCGCAACACCCACCAGGAGACGCCTGATGCTCCGCCCGCTGATCACGCTGTGGAAGGCGAAGGTGAGCCAATCCCGGCGCGGCTGCGCGCGGCGGTCGCTGATCTGGCCCAGCGCGCCAGCGAGGGAGAGCGCGGGGGGGATGAGATCGTCCGTGAGTACGAAGAACGCTATCACGGCGGCGTGCGCAGCCGCCTGGCGACTCCGGACGCTCCGATCGAAGGCGTGCGCCCCCCGGTCAAGGTCAAGCGCGCGGGTATTACCGGCGCTGTCAGCGAGAACGAGCGCAAATGGGCAGCGCTGGCCCACGCCAGCACTCTGCTCACGGCGCTGGTCGCCCTGGCCAGCGGCGGCCTGGGCGTGCTGCTGACCATGTTCGTCCCTCTGTGCATCTACTTCTCGTTCCGCAAGCGGTCGGAGTACGTGGCCTTCCACGCGCTCCAGGCGTTCACCATCCAGCTTGTCGGCACCATCGGCTGGCTGGCGCTGATCGTGGTCGGCACGATTGTGGGCGTAGCGCTGCTCTTCGTCTCGATCATCCTGATGATCGTGCTGGTCGGCTTCGTCCTGGCACCGATCATCATTCTGGCGTACATCCTGTTTGTGCTGGCATCGTTCCTGCTGCCGATTGGCATGGTCATCTATTCCGTGATCGCCGCCGTAGAGACCTGGAACGGCCACAACTACCGCTATCCCTACATCGCCCGCTGGGTGGATAGCCAGATGCACGGCGAAAGCTGGAGCTGGTAGCGGGCGACGGGCCATGCCTGCGCCGGGCAAGAGGTAGAGCGCAGATTCTCTGAGCTGCAAAGACACAGAAAGCCCGGAGGAGAGCCAGCAAGAGATGCCTGGCTCTCCTCCGCGTTCCTCACGTTTCGGAGGTGGTGCTTTTTCCACAAATGGGAGAGCCTGCCCTCATACGGAGGTTGCCTCTTTGCGCGGCTCTGTGCTAATCTTTGGCCGCACTTTCCACCTCATCTGTTGTTCTCACACACACTGAGGGTACAGGCGCGGCGTAGGCCGCCTGTTTGCTATCCGAACGGGGGATGATCGGCATGTTGAAGACGCACAACTGCGGCGAGCTGCGTGCTGAGCACGCAGGCCAACAGGTGACTCTGGCGGGCTGGATTCACCGCTGGCGCGAGCACGGCGGCTTGATCTTCTGGGACCTGCGCGACCGCTGGGGCATCACCCAGGCGACGATCAACCAGGATACTGCGCCCGAAGTCCACGCCCTGGCGCACGAAGTGCGCGGCGAGTGGGTCGTGCAGGTGACAGGCACCGTCATCCGGCGGCCCGCCGGCATGGAGAACACCGACCTGGCAACGGGTGCCATCGAGCTAGAAGTCACCGCGCTGCGCGTGCTCAACCGGGCCAAGACTCCCCCCTTCTACATCAACAAGAACAACAACACTGTTGACGAGGCGCTGCGGATGCGCTATCGCTACCTGGACTTGCGCCGCCCGGCCATGCAGCGCAACCTGGTGCTGCGTCACAATGTCATCCGCTTCATCCGCAACTATCTGTCGGATCGGGGCTTCATCGAGATCGAGACGCCGATCCTGTTCAAGACTACGCCCGAAGGCGCGCGTGACTACCTGGTGCCCAGCCGCGTGCATCCCGGCAAATTTTACGCCCTGCCCCAAAGCCCGCAGCAGCTCAAGCAACTGCTCATGGTCGCCGGCTACGAGCGCTACTTCCAGATCGCGCGCTGCTTCCGCGACGAGGATCAGCGCGGCGACCGCCAGCCGGAGTTCACCCAGCTTGACCTGGAGATGAGCTTTGTCGAGCGCGACGACGTGCTCGACCTCGTCGAAGACATGTTCACCCGGCTGGTCGAGGAAGCCTCCGACCGCACGCTCGTGACCAAGCCATTCCCGCGCCTCAGCTACGCCGAGGCCATGCGGCGTTACGGCACGGACAAGCCCGACCTGCGCTATGGCCTGGAGATCGCTGACCTGAGCGACATCGTGGCCGGGGCCGGTTTCCGCGTCTTCGCCCAGACCGTCGCCGCTGGCAATCCCGTGCGGGCCATTTGCGCGCCCGGCTGCGGCAGCTACAGCCGCAGGCAGCTTGACGAGCTGGAGGTCATCGCCAAAGAAGCGGGCGCGAAGGGGCTGGCCTGGATGGCCGTCGAAGATGGTGAGGCGGGGCCGGTGCGCTCGCCCATCGCCAAGTTCTTCAGCGCCGAGCAGCTTCAGGCCATCATCGCGCGGGCGGGGGCCACGCCCGGCGACCTGTTGCTCTTCGCGGCGGACGCCGAGGCAGTTGTCTGCGAAGTACTAGACACGCTGCGCCGCGAAATCGCCCACCGCCTCGGCCTGGACGATCCCAAGAAGATGGCCTTCTGCTGGGTGATTGACTTCCCGCTCTTCACCTGGAACGAGGACGAGAGCCGCTGGGATCCCAGCCATCACCTGTTCACCGCGCCCATGTGGGAGGATGTCGCCCTGCTGGACAGCAACCCCGGCCAGGCACGCGGCCAGCAGTACGACCTGGCCTGCAACGGCTACGAGATCGCTGGCGGCAGCATCCGTATCCACGACCGGGCCATCCAGGAGAAAATCTTCGGGCTGATCGGGCTGGATGTGAGTGTCGCCAAAGAGCGCTTCGGTCACATGCTGGAAGCGTTCGAGTACGGCACGCCGCCGCACGGCGGCATCGCCCCCGGTATTGACCGGCTGGTGATGCTGCTGGCCGGGCAGCCTAACATCCGTGAGGTGATCGCCTTCCCCAAGACGCAGCAGGCCGCCGACCTGATGGCTGGCGCGCCGTCCGAGCCGGAGCCAGGCCAGCTTGCCGAGTTGCACATCCGCGTGGTGAAGCCGGAAGACTGACCGGCGTGGGGCCGATTTCGCGCCCTCCCGCCATCAGATATACTGGGCAGCAGACATCTGGCAAAGGAGAGACAGCATGGCAGAGACACCTGCAAGCATCCAGGCTGTTGACAGCCTCTCGGCCAATGAGTTTCGCGTCGAGATCAACGGCGTGACCGCTACCGGCATCTTCGGCGTGAGCGGGCTGCACAGCCGCAGCGTTGACCTGGAAGCCGGGAAGCTCGTCAACCGGCCCGTGCTCATCACCAAGATGGTCCAGCGCGATCCAGACCTGCCCTTCAATGCCTGGATACGCGAGACGCTGGCCAGCCCAGCAGTCAAGATCACCCGCCAGCTAGCCGTTGTGGCGATGGATGAGGGCATTGAGACACGCCGCTGGGTGCTGAAGGACGCCTGGATCAGCGCGGTCGCCTATTCGGATTTCGACTCCGGTAGCGACCAGTTGGTCGAGGAGCGCATCACCGTACAGCACGGCGGCGTCGAGGAAGCCTGGTGATCATTGCGCTCACGGCTGGACGCGTTGGCCTGCGCGCCTGAGCAAGGAATGCCGGGCGGCAATCACCAGCCGCGCCCAGTTCCGGCGGGCATCTCATTTCTGACTCGACTTTGCACATCTTAACATAGCATTCATGAGCGTTTTTCGGTGAGTTCAAACTGCTCGGTGATTTTTCGAATATTTGCGATCACACCGATATTCGAAAATCTGGCATGTTTTGGCAGTTCCTCTAGCCGAAGCGCCGTAAGTAAGGAGCGTTATGTGCAAAGTCGGCTGAAACGAGAAGCGTGTGCCTGTCTTTGCCCCATCGTCCTTCCCACGAGGGGGAAGGGAGAAAAGCGCACCCGCTAAGCCCCTCCCTCCTTGTGGGGAGGGTTTGGGGTGGGGAAAACAGCTTCTCCGATGGTCTCTGAGAGCAGTGCATCACCGCAAAGGCAAGAGTGCGCAGAGAAAAGCAAAGTGTCCTCAAAGTTCCTCTCTGTGCCCTCTGCGTCTCTGCGGTTCACTGAATCTCGCCCTGACGCGGGATTTGATGGTATGATACTGGCGGATTTCGTAGGCTGCAGGAGGCTATTACAGTTCATGGCGACCAACGCGAGCACCTGGTTCTACAGCGAGCCGGAACACAAGGCGTATCTGATCGAGGAGCGGGTCAACCACACCTTCTGGAGCAACCGCATCACGTCCCTCCACCTGGCGTGCACACAGACCGAGCCGCCGTTCCGCATGGAAGGGGAATGGCGCTCCATTCCGCTGGCCCTCGAATGGGTGCCCGGCGACTACCTGACCCTCACCACGCGCTCTGCCGAAGACATCACTCCGCTGTTGGTTGGGATCAAGGAGATTCTTGGCTTCGCGCCCGCCATCTCCTACGTAGACCCCGAAGGCAGCAGGGCCACCCAGTGGTACGCCACCGATGTTGAGGGGCGTATTCAGAACATCCAGGGCAACCCGAACTTCCGCCAGATCAAGAGGTACAAGTGATCGTCGCTCCACCGGAGTCGTGAGGCACAAGCGCATGAGCACCTACCCGCCCAAGCTCGCGTTCAATCTGGAGCGCGACTTGCGCGTTCTGGCGGCGATGGCTTCCAGCCTGACCCCATACCTGTACGAAGACGAGCTATACGGGTACCTGGCCGGCAACCTGCCCAAGCTGACCCTGGGCGGGCTGCTGTTGCGGCTGCACCGGCTGACCTGCCTTGAGGACATGCTTAGCGCCGAGCAGCAGACGCTGCTCCACGATGCGCGCATCAACCTTGAGGCGGAGCGCGCTGACTGGGCTGTGCACTTTGAGGGCAAGATCAAGCACGAGCTGCGGGCGCGCCTGGAGGCGCTGGAGCTGTTCGTGCGCGAATGCGACGAAGACGCGCTGCCCTGTGTGGCCCATTATCCGGCGCAGGCTGAAAAGCGCACCATCATCCACCATCTCGCCGAGGAAGCGGACGAACTGGGAATCCTGGAAGACGACGTGCGCGCCCGCATCCGGCAGGTGGATCAGAAGCTGCGCGCCCTGCTCCGCGAAGGCGATTTCGTTACGGACGAGGTGCTCAGACCCGCCTACCCCGCCGATGCGTTCTGGTGGCTGTACGCCTGCGTCCCTGAGCCTGGTAGCTGAGCAGCCGCAGGCAGTCCTCTGAATCAACGCAGCCGGATCATCAGTCCGGCTGCTACGTTTCCAGCTTGGGGCGCTCTATCAGCGCCTACCAGCCGTGATCCAGGCGTGCGATCAACCGCTCCGGCATGTCCAGGCGGCGCATCTTCTCCTGCGTAACGGAGATGGGATACGACGCGCGGCGGTGCTCAAAGAGCGCTTCCTGAACGTGCAGAATGCCATAGGATGCGTCTCTGTTCGAGTCGCGCGGCTGGCCCACGCTACCTGGGTTAAGGATCAGGCGACGCCCGTTCAGATTCTTCGGCTGGCGGTAGGCCGGCTGCACGGTCTCGGTGTCGCCCCGGTCGTCGGTCAGTTGGTAGATCACCGGCGTATGCGTATGTCCCACGAAGCAGTACGGCGTCTCGAAGTGGGGAAAGTTGAGGGCCGCGACCAGTGGATCGAGGATGTATTCCCACACCGGCTCGCGCGGACTGCCGTGCGCCAGCGTGTACTCGCCCAGCACAAATGTGGTAGGCAGCGCCGCCAGATAAGCCAGGTTTTCGGGCGAGAGCGCCTCGCGCGTCCAGGTGACAGCGCGGCGCGCGTCTGCATTGAACGTGCGAATGTCAAGGCGGGCCAGCGCCGCCCAGTCGTGGTTTCCAGCCAGGCAGAGGTGCGGCAGACTGCGCAACAAATCGCAGCACTCGTTGGGATCAGGGCCGTACCCGACCACATCGCCCAGACACCAGACGAAATCCCATTCCCCTTGGGCATCTTGCAGAACCGCTTCGAGAGCAGCGAGATTGGCGTGAATGTCGGAGATTACTAGGATGCGCATGAAGGTCCCCGTCGGCTGGCGTAACACGCAGAAACTATATCACGACTCCCTGCCAGTGGCGAATAGCACAGGCAGTGTATCCTTGTCGGTTGAAACTCGTCACACAGGGATGGCCCCCATCCCCACGCTGAGGGGGAAGGAAAGCGGCGGGCCGTTCTTCCCTCCGCGCAGCGTGGGGGAAGGGCTGGGGGATGGGGCACACGGCGCTCAGCGCTCATTTCAACCGATTCGATACACCGCCAATAGCAAGCGCCCGCGTTGGGGCATCCTCTTGTGAACTGCTCAGGCGTATGGCGATACGCCCCTACGCCACGCATCCGGATTCCCCCGCGCCTCGCTCTTTGACAGGTCACGACCGTGATGCTAGGATCATCGCGGCGCGCGCAATGGGACATCATGCTGACTACCGGGGGGGTACATGCACTCGCCGGTCTTTTTTTGCCGGGAGTCGCGCTGGCGAACAAGGAGCATGACCTGACCCTAGAGTGCAGCGCCCTGGAGTTGTAAGCCATGTACATTCGCCGAGACAGGTCAAATCTCCACTTCGGTCGCCAGGGGCGGCGTCGGGGCAGCCGGCTATTGCTGCTCTTCTGGGCAGCAGCCATGATGCTGGTGATGGGGGTCATCTGGCGCTTCAACAGCGTGCAGGAGTGGGTGCTGGCTGGCGTCGGGACGCAGCCAACGCCAACGCTCGACGCCATCACCCAGGCGCAGTTGGGCGAGCGCGCCTACCTGGTCGGCGACATCGAGCGCGCCATCACCCATTACGGCGAAGCTGCACGCCTGATGCCCAATAACGTGGACATTCTCTTTGAGTACGGTCGGATGCTGATTTACCGCAGCTACGCGGGGCGCAATTACCGCTTCCGCGCGGCTGAAGCGCTGCAAGTGGCCGAGCAGGCGGTCGAGGCGGATCCCAACAACGCGCGCGCCCAGGCCCTGCTGTGCTTCGCCTTGCTGGAGAATGGCCGCCCGGAGGAGGCCATTGCCGCCGGGCTGCGCGCCGAGCAGCTTGCGCCAGACTACGCCGAGGCACGCGCCTATCTGTCAATGGCCTATCGCGGCGCGGGACGGCCCAACCAGGCGTTCCAAAAGGGAGACGAAGCCGTCCAGTTGGACGAGAGCAGCCTGGATGCGCGGCGCGCGCTGGCTCTGGGCCTGGCCTTCGTGGGCGAATTCGACGCGGCCATCCAGCAGTACGAGCGCGCCATTCAGATTCACCCGCGCTTTGATGCACTCTACTTCGAGCTGGCAGTGTACTACAAGGCGCAGGACAACTACGAGGCGGCCATCGCCGCCTACGACCAGGTGCTGGCGATGGAGCCGGATAACGTCAAGGCGTACACGCGCAAGTGCGAGACCTATTTCCAGATGCGCGAAGATGCGCTGGCCCAGGAAGCTTGCGAGCAGGCCATCCAGCTTGACCCGACCTACCCTGAAGCGCACCGGCAGCTTGGCATGGTGCGTTACACGAGCAAGAACTACGAGGGATCAATCGAGTCGTTCGAAATCTGCACGCAGCTTCAGGAGGAGCAGGGCATTCCCCTGGCCGAGCGCGAGCAAGCCTGCTACTATCTGCGCGGTCTGGCCTGGGCACTGCTGGCGCGCTGCGATCAAGCCTGGCCGATCCTCCAGGACGCGCTGCAGATGAACCCTGCCGAGAACATCAAAGGGTTCATCAACGAGGGGCTGATGCTCTGCGTGAACTACGACGAGAACTACGACATCAGCGAGATTCCCACGCCAATACCAACGGCAGTCCCGCCGCCAGAGCCGATCGGCGTCTTCTAGGGCAGCACCCATGTATTTGCGTACTCCCAAACGGTACCGGCCAGGGCGCAAGCGCCACCTGCGTTTCTTCTCAGGGCGTGCCCTGGTACGCTTGTTGCTCATCGTTGCGCTGGCCGCGGCGGGCTGGCTGATCTGGGATCAGCGCGAGCGCGTGCGCACCTCAGTGCTGCCGGAGTTAGAGGGGCTGGCCGAGGCCGTGCAGACGCAGGTCGCGCCAGCGCCAACGCCGACTGCAACGCCGGATGTCGTGTCGGCTGAGATCGAGTGCACCAATGCCTACCGGCAGGGTGACCTGGAACAGGCCATCCGCCAGTGCACGGTGCTGGCCGATGCACACCCGAACGACGTTGCGCTGCACTACCAGGTCGCCCACACCCTGGTCATTACCTCGAATTTCGGGCGGGACGCCGACCGTCTCAGCCAGGCGCTTGCCTTCGCCGAGAAGACAATCAACGCCAATCCGCTGGCCCCTGACGGCTGGGCCATACGCGCCAGAGCGTTGGACTGGAAGGGTGCGTATGGCGAGGCGCTAGGCTCGGCACTGCACGCGCGCGCGCTCGACGAGACCTATCCGCCAACCTATGCCTTTCTGGGCGAGATCTACATTGACATGGGCCAGTACGATGTGGCCCGCAGCTACCTGGATCAGGCGTTGGAGCTGGACACAGCGGGCGTCGCCGTCGCCGATACGTTCCGCAACCTGGGCCTGCTCTATTCGAACCAGGGACGCTGGCAAGACGCTATTCAGCCCTATCTGGCGGCGCTGCAAAATGCCCCCAACCAACCCTACATTGCCGTCGAGCTAGCCAATAACTACGTGGCGCTGGGCGAGATTGACGAGGCGATTGAAGTGCTGGTCGCTACCCTGGAGCGCAACCCGCGCGATACGTCGGTGCTGTTCTCGCTGGGCAACGCCCACACCCGCAACGGCAACATAGAGCGGGCCTACGAGTACTACCGGCGCTGCCTTGACGTGGACGCGGAGAACGTGCCCTGCCTGTCCTACCTGGGCGGCCTGCAATGGAGTGACGGCGACTTCGTCACCGCTGCGGTCAACCTGGAGCGCGCCATTTCCCTCGGCTCCACAAACCCGGACGACTACTACCAGCTTGGTCATTCGCAGGCCGCATTGGGGCGCTGCGACCTGGCTTTGCCCTACTTGCAGCAGGGCTACCAGCTTGTGCTGGAGCGCGACGATGCCCGGCGTCAGGCCAGTTTCGTCAACGCCCTGCAATCGTGCGGCGTGCAGATCGCGCCGCCTGCTACCCCAGAGACCGAACAGTAGCGTTCCCCGGCGGGCCAGACGCGACAATCTCATACGCATTTCTAATGCCCATCGTTAGCACGCAGCGGGTTAGAGTGCTAAATTGAGCTTGACAGTGCGATCTGGCATTGGTAAGATCAGGCTCGATTTAGCACTCGCTTGCTGGGAGTGCTAATCGCTTTGCTGACCTATCGGAACGACGGTTTTGAATGCGCGTGTGGGACTGCATCAGCCACACGCATTGAGCAGAATCACCCATTAGCAGCCAAAGCAAGGAGAGCACAATATGCCCAAGCAACTAGTATTCGACCAGGAAGCGCGCAACGGCCTGCGCAACGGGATTGACATGCTGGCCAAGGCGGTCATGACCACGCTGGGGCCGAAGGGCCGCAACGTAGCCATTGACAAGAAATGGGGTGCGCCGACCATCACCCACGATGGCGTCTCGGTCGCCAAAGAGATCGAGCTGGAAGACCCCTTCGAGAACATGGGCGCCCAACTGCTGAAGGAAGCGGCGACCAAGACCAACGACATCGCCGGGGACGGCACGACGACGGCTACGGCGCTGGCCTACTACATGGTCACCGAGGGGCTGCGCAACCTGGCGGCAGGAGCCAACCCCATGCTGCTCAAGCGCGGCATCGCGACGGCCACGCAGACCGTCTCGGCGCGGCTGAGCGAGATGGCCATCGAGATCAACACCAAGGAAGAGATCGCTTCCGTCGCGGCCATCAGCGCCCAGGACCCGGAGATCGGCCAGTTGATCGCCGACGTGATGGACAAGGTGGGCAAGGACGGGGTGATCACCGTCGAGGAGAGCAAGGGGCTGGAGTTCGAGACGGAGTACGTGGAGGGGATGCAATTCGACCGGGGCTTCATCTCGCCCTACTTCATGACCAACCCCGAAACGCAGGAAGCGATCATCGAGGACGCCCACATCCTCATCCACGACAAGAAGATCTCGGCGGCCAACGACCTGGTGCCCATCCTGGAGAAGCTGCTGCAGATCGGCAAGCGCGAGCTGGTCATCATCGCTGAGGACGTGGATGGTGAAGCGCTGGCCACGCTGGTGCTCAACAAGCTGCGCGGGATGCTCAACGTGGTGGCGGTCAAGGCCCCCGGCTTCGGTGACCGGCGCAAGGCTATGCTGCAGGACATCGCCGTCCTGACCGGCGGCACGGTCATCACCGAGGAATTGGGGCGCAAGCTGGAGACGGTGGTGCTGGCCGACCTGGGTCGCGCGGGCAAGGTCGTGGTGGACAAGAACAACACGACCATTGTGGACGGCGCGGGCGACGAGAAGGCCATCAAGGGGCGCATCGAGGAAATCCGCGTCGAGATTGACAACTCGACCTCCGACTACGACCGCGAGAAGCTGCAAGAGCGGCTGGCCAAGCTGAGCGGCGGGGTGGCCGTCATCGGCGTGGGCGCGGCGACCGAGGTCGAGCTGAAGGAGAAGAAGCACCGCGTCGAGGACGCGCTGAGCGCCACGCGGGCAGCGGTCGAGGAAGGCATCGTGCCGGGCGGCGGCGTGGCCCTGATCAACGCCATGGCCGCCCTCGACGGGCTGACCCTGGAGTACGACGACGAGCACACGGGCGTGCAGATCGTGCGCAAGGCGCTGCAAATGCCCCTGCGCGGCATCGTGCAGAACGCCGGGCTGGATGGCGGGGTCATCCAGCAGCAGGTGCAGGCCGAGCAGCAGGCCAAGGACAACCCGAACATCGGCTACGACGTGATGCGCAGCGAGCTTGTGGACATGATCAAGGCAGGCATCATTGACCCGGCCAAGGTCACCAAGGGCGCGTTGGAGAATGCAGCCAGCATCGCCAGCATGATCCTCACCACCGAAGCCCTCATCACCGACATCCCGGAGGAGAAGCAGCCGGCTGCGCCTCCCATGCCGGAATACTAGGCCGTCCGCTCGATCATTACCCAGAGACAGACAGGCGGCCCCCGTGCCAGGGGAGCCGCCTGTTGTTTTCTAGCGATTTCAAGACCAGCCGTGTATAGTCCCTACAGTGAGCGCGGCGCTCGCGTGCGGGGGTCGGCCAGCAGCGGAGTTGCCGCGCCAGTTCAGCGTGGTGCCATGGAAGCATTCTCGGTCGGCGCGACAGTTGGCGGCTACACGATCCGCGAAGAGATTGGCCGGGGCGGTATGGCTACCGTCTACCGCGCGCACCAACTTTCGATGAACCGCGATGTCGCCCTCAAGATGCTGCCGTCGCAGTATCTCAACCAGCCCACTTCCCTCGACCGCTTCAAGCTGGAAGCGAGCATCGTCGCGCGCCTGGAGCACCGCGCCATCGTGCCCGTGCACGACTACGGCGAGTTCGAGGGCATCCCCTATCTGGTAATGCGCTACATGGACGGCGGCTCGGTAGACGATCTGCTGGCTGCCGGGCCGATCTCGCCGGAGCGGACGCAGCAGATCGTGCTGCAAATCGCGCCAGCGCTGGATTACGCGCACCGCCAGGGCGTGCTGCACCGCGACCTCAAGCCGAGCAACATTCTGCTCGATGCCAACGGTGACGCCTATCTCACCGACTTCGGTATTGCGCTCATCCTGGGTGAGAACGCCAGGTCGCTGACGACCAGCGGCGTGGTCGGCACGCCGTCGTATATGTCACCAGAGCAGGCGCAGGGACACGATCTCGACGGGCGCTCCGATGTCTACGCGCTGGGCGTGGTGCTGTTCGAGATGCTGACCGGCTCCAGGCCGTTCGAGGGCGACACGCCTTACACGGTGGCCGTCAAGCACGTGACGGAACGGCCCCCGTCCCCATGCGCGATCAACCCTGCACTGTCGCGCGCCGTAGAGAACGTGCTGCTGAAGGCGCTCGAAAAGAAGCGCGAGAATCGTTACGCGACGGCGACCGCGCTGGCCGAAGCCCTGAAGCACTCCGTCGAGGGGGCGCGCAGCAGTGCCGCTGTGCTGCCAGCCATGACCGAGACCGAGCCTTCGCTCACTGAGCGGCTGAAGGCGGGTGCGGCCCGGCGCAGGCTTGACACCGGGCGAGCGTTTCTGCGCCGGCCAGAGGCCGCCCAGCCGCTCGCTGAGCCGCGCCAATCTCCCCTTCCCCCAGCGATCTCATACGGGGTGCCACGCGTTGTCCTGCGGCGGCGGCGCAAGTCCAACGGCTGGGCCACCTGGCTGGTTGCCGCCGTCCTGGCAGCCCTGGTGATTCTGGCTGTGGCGGTGGGCGGCGTCTACTACCTGGTCAACGACTCGCCGCCCGCCAGAACTGTCTCCCCCGACTACGGAGCGACTGCGGTCTTCAAGCTGACGGCGACCAAAGACGCGATCATGCAGCCCACGCTCGGCGTCAGCGGCCCCGGCGGTGGCACCGGTGCCGCCGAGACCGCGCCAACCCCTCTGCCCACCAACACGCCGCGCCCGCCCGTCGAAGGAGCGGGTGGCGACTCACCACAACACACCGGGGCGCTCCCCGAATGAGGCCCCGGTGCGTATGCTGACTGTCAACCGTCCAGCGACTACCAGCCGCGCTTCTTGGCTGCGGCGATCTTGATCGCCCCCAGGAAACGCTCCAACCCCTGCGAGACGCTGCCTTCAGGCAGGTGGAAGCGCACCACACGGCGGTGCTTGGCCTGCAACGCCTCCAGGTCGCCCTGGGCCTGCGCCCGCTTGAGCAGCATGAAGTCGTACGGCTCGCCGGGGATGGGAATCTCCTCGTAGTTCTCCACCGTGATCTGGATGAACACCCCGTTGTTGGGGCCGCCCTTGTGCAGTTGACCGGTCGAGTGAAGGAAGCGTGGCCCATAGCCCAGCGTCACGGCGCGCACGTTCGCGTGACGCAGCTCCTGGCGAATCGCTCCCAACAGTTGGTTATGGCGCTGCGTGGGGGCCAGGTAAGCCATCAGCGCAATGTAGTCGCCGGAGTGCGCCAGGCTCATATGCGCCAACAGCATGTTGACCAGGTCACCGTAGTCAAAGCCGCGCTGCTTGACGATGCGGCGCAGAGTCTCGGCGGTTTTGTTGTCTGCATAGAGCTTCAGCCCGTTCTCCTCCAACACCGGCGTTTCTTCTGGCAGGTCGCCATGCTTGGCAATGTGATCGAGCAGGCGCTTGGTGTTGGCCTTGCTCTCCTGGACGTTCGGCTGGTCGAACGGGTTGATCTGCAACAGGTGACCGGCCACCGCTGTGGCGAACTCCCAGCGGAAGAACTCGCCGCCCAGGTCATACGCATTGGCCAGGCGCAGCGTCATCACCGGGTGACCGGCGCTGCGCAGATCGTCAACCAGGCGATCCGAGTGACCGCGAGCGTTGTCCAGGCGTAGATAGACGAAGAAGCGGTCGTCATCGAAATCGCGCGGATCGTCCGGAGTCACGTTGGCTACCGGGACAATGCCCTTGCCCTCTTTGCCTGTGCTCTCCGCGACCAGTTGTTCCACCCACAGGCCGAAGCTGCTGATCGAGGAAGAGGCGATCAAGGAGACCTTGTCGCGCCCTCGCAGGGCCAGATGGCCCATCGCCGCGCCAAGCCACGCCCCTGGATTGCCGATCGTCGGCACGTTCTTGCCGCAGGCCAGAGCCATGTTGCGCGCGCTGCCGAGCAGCCGGTCGAGATCGAGGCCCATGATCGCGGCGGGCACCAGCCCGAAGTAGCTCAGCACGCTATAACGCCCGCCGATGTCCTCAGGATTCAGGAACAGGTACTTGAATCCCTTGTCGTGCGCGATCTTCTCCAGAGGCGATCCGGCGTCGGTAATGGCGCAGAACTGCTCGCCAGCCGCCTCACCGCGCCGGGCCTCCACCAGGCTGAAGAAGTACTTGTAGAGCGAGAGCGTCTCGACCGTGCTGCCCGACTTGGTGGAGACGATGAACAGCGTGTTGTCGAGGTCAATGGCACCGGCGGCCAGGGCGATGGCCTGCGGATCGGTCGTGTCCAGGACGGTCATGTCCGGAAAGCCGGGCAGAACCCCAAACGTCCGGCGCATCACCTCGGCGGCCAGGCTGCTGCCGCCCATGCCCAGCAGCAGGGCATGGCTGTAACCCCGCGCGTGCACTTCGTCGCGCAGCGTGTAGACTGGCGCGAAGAACGCTTCCTCGGCATTGAGGATATTGAGCCAGCCGAGGCGGGTGCTGATCGCCTGCTGGTGGACTGACTCCTCCTTCCACACCGACGGGTCTTTGTCCCAGATGCGGCGCACTATCTTTTGCTTGTCAAGGTGAGCGAGCACGTCGCGCAGATCAAGCTCATAGGCGTCGCAGCACATGGACTGGCGCTTGATCACACCGGTCAGCAAGACCTGTCGCTTGCCCTCAACCGCTTCCAGAAGCCGCCGGTAGTCGCTGGCGAACGCCTCAACGCCGTCCCCCTGAAGCTGCTGCACAACCTTATCCATGCGCACGCCAACTTCCCCAAGCAGGGCCATCACCTCGCGCGCCTCGTCCACATCCTGCTCCAGCGTGCAGGCGACCGTGCCGTGATCGCGGAAGGCGTCTATCGTCTGCGGCGGCAGGGTGTTGACCGTGTGCGGGCCAATCAGCGTGTCCACATAGTAGGTGTCAGGGTAGTTCGGATTCTTGGTGCTCGTGCTGGCCCACAGCGGTCGCTGCACGCGGGCGCCGTGCTCGCGCAGCCGGGCGAAGCGCTCGCTCTCGAAAATCTCCTTGAAGTGAGCGTAAGCCAGCTTGGCGCTGGCGATAGCCGCCTTGCCCAGCAGCCGCCGGTTGAGCTGCGCGCTCTCGAAGCCGCCGCGCAGCCTTCCGGCGCGGATGTTGCCCTCCAGGATGTTATCCACCACGCCATCAATACGGCTGAGGAAGAAGCTGGCCACAGACGCCACATGGGCGATTTCCTGCCCTGCTTCCAGGCGGCGCTCCAGCCCGCGCACGTAACGCTGCGCCACCTCGATATAGTTGGACACAGAAAAGAGTAGCGTGACATTCACGTTAATCCCGGCAGCGACTGCTTCTTCGATGGCGGGCAAACCCTGCGGCGTGCCAGGAATCTTGATCATGACGTTGGGCCGGTTGACGGCGCGGAAAAGGCGCTTGGCTTCGCTGAGCGTTTGCTCAGTGTCATAGGCCAGCAGCGGCGAGACTTCCAGGCTCACATAGCCGTCCTCACCGCCCGTGCGCTCGTAGACCGGGCGCAGCACATCGGCAGCGCCTTGGATGTCGGCAATAGCCAGCGCTTCGTAGATGCCGGTCACATCCAGGTCGAGCAGCTTGGAGATAGCGGCGTCATACTCCTCGCTGTCGCCGATGGCCTTGGCAAAAATGGTCGGATTGGAGGTCATGCCCATGATGCCCTCCGCGACCTGCGCCTCAAGCTCGCCCGACTCGATCAGGCTGCGCTTGATATAGTCCATCCACATACTTTGCCCGTATTGCTGAACTGCGATCAAGGGATTAGCAGACATGCGAAAGACTCCTCGTTAATCAGGTTAGCAGGGACAGGTCCCTTAACCATATCTCGAATACACGGATGCTGAGGGCGCGCAAGTTACAAGCGCGGGGGCGCACCTTCCAGCGCGCGCACCTTCTCATGACGGCGCACGTAGCGCGGCACCTGATCCTGAAAGCGCGCGCTCAGAAACGCTGCGACCAATTCCTCGGCCAGCGCCGGGCCGATGATGCGACTCCCCAAACACAACACATTCATATTATCGTGCTCAACGCCCTGGTGCGCCGAATAGGTGTCATGGCACAGACAGGCGTAGATGCCGGGAATCTTGTTGGCGGCGATGTTCGCCCCCACCCCACTGCCACACACGACGATACCCCGCTCTGCCGAGCCATCCGCCACAAGACGGGCGACCGCCTGCGCGGAGTCGGAATAGTCCTTTGGCTCGTCGGGATTGTCGGTGCCCACATCCAGGATCGTGTGACCCTGCTGCGCAAGGGACTGCGCCAGAGCTGCCTTCAACGGGAAGCCAGCATGATCCGCCCCTAATGCTATTTTCATGGCTCGTCCTTCACCTGGTTGCTCACTGTGGCCTTACAGCGGCCCGATTATAGCGCGCCCCAGGCGAAAGAAAAGGCAGGCGGCCCGAAAACTCAGGGCCGCCGCGAAGATTGCAGGGCTATTGCCAGCTAGCCGGGCGCAAGCGTAGGAGTTGGGCCAGCCGGGGTACTGGTGGGCAGCGGCGGCTGTGTGGGGGCCGGGGGCAGCGTGGGCGCGCCCCCCGTCTCGCCCGCACCGCTGGTCGCAGCGCCGCCCGCCGTCGAGGGTGCCACCGGCAGCGACAGCCCGACATCGGCTGCGCAGCGGAAACCGATAGCCGCTGTGGGGCTGCCGGGCGGCTGGCTCATGCGGTGCACTGAGCGCAGGAACAGCGGGATCGTGTCCCAGCTTCCGCCGCGAAGCACCTTCTCCGTACCGGCTATCGGCCCTTGCGGGTTCGGGTCGGGCGCGTTGAGCTGCTGCGTGTAGTAGTCCGGCTGGTACCAGTCGTACACCCATTCGGACACATTGCCGGCCATGTTGAACGCCCCATAGGGACTCACGCCGCTGGGATAGGACGTGACGGGCACCGTGCCCGCCTGTTCCAGGATCGAGGTCATCGCGCGCTGCGGGTCGAACTCGAATCCCCAGGGGTAGATGCGGTTCTGCGAGCCACGCGCCGCGCGCTCCCACTCGGCCTCGGTCGGCAGCCGCCGGTTGAGCGCGTTGCAGTACTCCACCGCGCCCCACCACGTCACGTAGGTGACCGGATGCTGGCTGTAGAAGCCGGGATTGCGCACGGAATAGGTAGTCCCGTCGAAGAGGATGAGGCTGTTCTCCTGCTCGTCGGTAGTCTGGGCGCAGGGCTGGCCCTGGCACAGCGTCTTGTGGCTGTTGGGCCCCATCCAGTTCAGGAAGGTGACGAACTGCGTCACAGTGACTTCGTACACTTCGATGGCGAAGGTATCAACAGTGGTCTGGTGAGGCGGCGTGGAGTCCGAGACCCAGCCTAAGTCTTCGCAGGTCTTGCCGAAAAGCTGGCACTCGTCCATCGCCTGGGTGGCCTCTTCCAGGGTAGTGCCCATCATGAAGGTACCGCCCGTCACCTCGACCATCTCCGTCTTGATCGCATCCAGTTCGGGGGGAATAGCTGGTGCCTGCGGCAAGCCCAGGGCCTCCGGCTCTTCCTCGTCGGGCGGCGTGCCGAGCACAGGCGTATCCTGAGGCAGGGCCGCAACCCCGGCAGGGGCGGCCTCTGTGCCATCCTCGCCACCAACCGGCGATGGCTCAGGGCTGCTCTCCGCCGCAGGAGGAGTCTCCTCACCTGCCGCCGCGCCCGCAGGAAGCAACGAAGGAGTCGGCGTGAAGGGCGCGAAGGTGTCGGCGGGCGTCAGGGTCACGTCAGCAGCGGGCGTCTCACCGGGTTCCAGCGAGACGACGGGGGCCACCTCCGCCCCTCCCGGCGCTTGAGCGACACTCGTCTCGGTCTGCTGCATGGTAGTCTGCTGGGCGACTTCAGTCTCATTGGGGACAATGCGAACCGATGGTGTGCTCGTGCTGCCTTCGAGCGGAGGGAACGAGATTGCCCCCAGCGCGTATCCGCCCACGCACACCACCAGCGCGAATCCTAGCCCCAACATCAGGCCGATCATCAGCCACTGCCAGCCGGCGTCGCGCGTGCGCCGGCGCAGACTGCCGTAGTCATCCTTCATCGCAACGGCTCCTTACTCATCACGGTCATGGCCGACACAGTGGTCAGCCGCCGATGTCTCTATCACGGAGGAGCGAAGTCACTCCTGGACAAGGTTACAAGTCTGAAGTATCGTCCCAGCCCTTCGACTCAGGACTCCGGACTCAATACTGATTACTCAGCCCGACAGCCCGCAACGACCGCGCGCGGCTGTTTCGCTCCCCCCATTACTATACCGCTCCCACCAGAGCGCACCAAACGCCTGGCCTACGGTTCCTCGGCGTTTCTCATCGAACTCTCATCCTCGCCCACCTCACCTTCCAGCAGGCGGCGGTAGGTCGCTTGCAGCGTGAGCGCGTCGGCGACGTGCGCTATTCCGGAGCCTCGACCCCGACCGTGCCCCGCGCTCCGCGATCGATCAGCGCCTGGAGCAGCGCGCGATAGTGCAGATCGGCTTCGTTGAGCGGGAGGTGATTGCGCTCCCCGCGCGGCCCGTAGGCGATACCCGACATATGCGCGTGGAGGTTGTGCAGCCCGCGCTCGCCCAGCGCCGCCTGCACCGCGTCGAGGACGGCGGCGAATTCCTCGTAGCTGTTGATCTGGCCCGTGCGCGCGTGCAGGTGCGCGAAGTCAATGCACGGCAGCACACCGGGAATGTCGCGGCTGAGTCGCAGCGTCTCGTCCAGCGTGCCAAAGACGGCGGACTTGCCCATCGTCTCCGGGCGCAGAGTGACATCAACCCCCTCGTCGTCGAGGATCGCACGTAGCTCGCGCAACTTCTCGGCGACGCGCTCGTACACTTCTTCAGGCGGCTGATCGTGGTAGGAGCCGGGATGAAACACAATATCGCGCGCCCCCGCCAGAAAGCCCTTGCGCGCCGCGGCGAGCAGGCGCTCGTCACTTTTGCGCATCAGCTCGGCGCTCTGGCTATTGAGGTTAATATAGTAGGGGGCGTGGATGCTCAGCGTGATCCCGTGCTCTTCGGCTGCGGTCTTGATCGTGGCGCACATCTCGTCGGAGACGCGCACGCTCTGCACCCAGGCGATCTCCAGGTGATCCAGCCCCAGCAGGCGCGAGTATTCGATGGCGGCGGGCGTGCCAGGCTTGGGAGTCGTCGCCGGGCTGCCGACCGTGCCGAAACGCAGGGACTCGGCGGGTTGCTCGTTCGTCGTCATAGGGTAGCAGACATCCTTTCTTCCAGGGCACACCAACAGCGGTCACATCAGGAGCCAGCACGATCATGAGGAGCGAATCCCCCCATTCACCCGACCGGCGGCGCGATCTGGCGCTGGCCTCAGCAGCGTTCGTCGTGGCCCTCGTGCTGTGGCAGGTTCAGGAACTCTACCTGCTCATGGTGCCCTTCCGCCTCTTCGTCACCATGATCCACGAGTTGGCTCACGGACTCGCCGCCGAGCTAACCGGCGGTGACTTCCTGCGCTTCGAAGTGACCAGTCGCGGTGCAGGGCTGGCCTACACGCGCGGCGGATCGCCCTTCGTGATCATCCAGGCCGGGTACCTGGGCACGGCCCTCTTCGGCGCAGGGCTGCTGATCCTGAGCCACCGGACGCAGAGACCTGGTCGCGTGGCCGTTGGAGTGGGTGTCTTCCTGACCATCCTGACCCTCGCCTATGCCGGGCTGCGCCCGGCGCGGCTGTCCTCGCTGGAGATAGCGCTCCTGGCGGTTGTGCTCGTCACCGCCGCCTACCTGATACTCACCCGCGAGACCGACCGGGGCCGCTGGGCTGGGGCAGGCGTCGCCGCAGCGGGTAGCTTGCTCTTCGTCTGGTTCGCCAGTGAGGGGCGCGTGCTGGGTGTGCTCGTCGGGCTAGCCAGCGCCCTGTTGCTGATCGCGCTGGGCCTGCGTGCCCGCCGTGACGCCGTGCTAGTCGTGCTGACCTTCCTGGCTTTCCTGACCGGCCTGCAAGCTATCAGCGATGCCTGGGTGCTGCTCAGAATTGTGACCATGCCCGGCTCGCTGCTGCCGCTCAACGACGCCAGCAGCATGGCCCGTGAGTTCGGCGGCTCGGCGACAGTCTGGGCCTTCGCGTGGATCGTGGCCGATGCGCTGATCATGGGCGCGGCAGCCTACGTCACCTTTGTCCGCCCGCGCCGCCAGCAGGCCGCAGGCGCATGAGCTACCTGCCCACCGGCGGCAAGCCGTCCCCGTCGTTCTCCGGCGGCGGCCCAAACAGCGCGTAGATCACCACCCCGGAAGACGCGAGCAGAATCCCGCCGATGAATACCACCGCCTGCAACCGGCCCAGCATCGGGCGGCTGCCCGGCGTGGAAGGGTGGCTGCCGAAGCCCAACACGTCGGCCAGGCCCGCCGCCCCCGCGATGAGCAGCCCGGTCATGGTCAGGCGGATACCGATGGCTTGGGCAAGAGTTGAAGGCTGGCCGGAATAGAAAGTCTTTTTGGCGAACAGGTATGCGCTGGCGAACAGAATGCTGAAGCCCAGCAGGATGACCAGCACTTGCAGCACACCAACGCCCTCGGCTGTCTCCAGGCCGATGATGCCGGGGAACAAGCCGATCAGCGTAATCACCACGCCCAGAGCGCCGATGCTGATGCTGATCTCGTTGGTGCGTTCCATAGTCACCTGCCGCTACGCTGGCAGCCCAGCGCGCAGGATGCGCAGGAAATTGCCGCTCAGAATGGCGGATACGTCCGCAGGCGCATAACCACGCGCGGCCAGCGCCCCCCCAATCGCCCACAAGTCCGCCGACGTTTCGAACTCAGCAGGCGTTGACGCCGCGCCGAACCCGCCGTCGAAGTCACTGCCAATTCCCACATGGCGCGCGCTGCCGGTAATCTGGCAGACATGATCAATGGCGGCGATCACCGTGTCCATCGTCGCCGCATCTTTGCGGTCGCCGCCCCGCCACCCCGGTACCAGGAACAGGTTGTATGGGATGACGCCCACCGCGCCATCGCGCTCGGCAATGCGCCGGATGATCTCGTCGGAGATGTTGCGGTCGGGGCGGTCGGGGCGGAAGCGGAGTGGGTTCGCGTGGCTGGCATAGAGCGGGCCATCGTAGCGATCCAGCGCCTCGGCGCACGCTTCGGGGGCCATGTGCGCCAGGTCGAGCACCATGCCCAGCCCGGCCATCACGTCCAGCAGCTCGCGCCCCAGATCGGTCAGCGGGCCGGTGGCTTTGGTGCCGCCGCTGTAGCGCGTCTGCGACCAGGCCGGGCCGACGGCCCGCAGCCCGCGCGCGTGCCATTCCTCAAGCTGCTCCGGCTCCAGGATGGGATCGGCCCCTTCCATCGAGACAATCACGCCCAGGCGATGATCCCCCACCCCGCTACCATCGCGCCAGGTCGCCAGCGCAGCGTCCAGGTCGGCCTGCGTGTGAATCAGGTGGATGCGCGGGTCACTTTCGGCCAGATGATGGTAGTAGTCCATCTGACGAGTACCCCACGTGTACGCCTCGGCGGGCGTCTCGTAGAGCACTCTCTCCTCAGGGTACAGCTTAGACCAGGCCGGGGCGACGAAGATGGATGCACAGACAACCGCCACCCGGCCCAGGAGCAATTCCGGCAGCCCGACCATGCTGCGGCCATGACGCTGCACGAAAGCGGGGTCAGTCTCCTGGCGGCGGCGTGCCCAGGCGCTCAGCAGGAAGTCGCGCCCGTAGCTGAGGTAATTCCAGGCGATGTCCAGATGCCCGTCAACGATAATGTTCTGCGCCATCTCGCTCATGAGGACGGAGCCTCCGCACTGTGATAGTCGGCTCCGAGAGTCTCGAGCTCGCGGTAGTCCTGCACCTTCTGGCCATTGATGAAGAAGCTGGGCGTGCCGCTCAGCCCGCGCCGGTCGAACTCCGCCCGCGCGCGGTCGAGCACGTCCTGCACAGCACTGCCACGCCTACAGGCGTCGAAGGCGGTCATATCCAGGCCCAACGCTTCCGCTCCTTTGCGAACGCGCCGCGCGTCAAAGGTGGAGGTCAGGAAGCGCCGCTGCCAGTCGTACAGCACGTCCACCATCGTCCACGCCTGGCCCTGCTCTCCGGCGCACAGCGCGGCCTTGGCCGCTTCCCTGGCCCCCCAGCCAATGTGCGGCACGGGGACGAGCACAAACTGCACTTCCCCGGCGGCAATGGCGTCCAGCAGGGCGACGAACTGTCCTTCGTGGAACTCACGGCAGTGGGGGCAGGCGAAGCTGGAGAAGTCCTCGACGAGCACGGGTGCGTCGGGGCTGCCCAGGCGCGGGAAGCCCTGCGCCGTGACTCCCTGCTCCAATCCCGCGTACTGAGCGCCAGCGCCTTCCGGGATCGGCGCATCGAGGGGCCTCAGCAGGTAGTACGCGGCTGCGGCAGCAAAAACGATCCCCAGGCTGATGGCGACCACCAGCCATCCACGCAGGCGCACCTGCCGTTTGCCGGGCGCGGCGAAGCGCGACTTCGGCGGAACCGGCGCGCGAGGTATGTCTTGCGGCTGAGGTGTCATGTGCTGCTCATTTCAGGACGGGCGCGGTCAGCGCCACTGTTCCACGACGGTGACTAACTGGGCGAGCGACTGGATGGTGGCATCGGGCGTCGCCTCCAGGCCATCCGGCATCCAGCGGTGCCGCTGCTCGATCCAGACGGCGCGCAGGCCCGCCTGCTGCGCTCCCCACACGTCGAAATACAGGCTGTCGCCCACGTACACTGCTTCATCCGGTGCCAGACCGAGCGCATCGAGACTCAGCGCGAACGCCTCACGGCCCGGCTTCCACGCCTCGACATCCCCGGAGAAGACCAGGTGCTCCAGGTAGGGCAGCAGCCCGAATCGCTCCAGATCGTCCAGATGGTAGCGGCCCGGCCAATACGTATTGGAGAGCAGGCCAACGCGCAGCCCCCGCTGGCGCAGCGCAGCCAGCGTATCTGCCGCGCCTTCCAGCGGGTACACGTGCGCCCGAATAGCCCCTATATAGGCAAGGCCCGCCCGCTCCACCAGGTCATCCGGCAGATCGGCAATTCCCCACAACGCGGCCATCAGCCTGATCTGGCGGCCCAGCTTGAGGTCTTCAACGCTCGCCGTAGCGATGCTGTTCCACAGGCTCAGCGCGTGCCTCCACGCGCGCGCCAATGCTTCATCCTCCGGCGGCAGGGAGTAGCCCGCGTCGTGCAGCAGGGCATAGATGGGACGAGCGCCGGTATTCTCGGTCTCCTCCCAGGTCGCATCGGGGGCGTTGTAGTGCAGCAGAGTGCCCCCCATGTCAAAGATCACGCCGCGAACTGGCACCGTGCTCTCCTCCGGGCGGTCAGGTAAGCAGATAGCGGGCGATGAGATGGGTGCAGTGCAGGATGCTTTCCTGGTGCGTGCGCTCGTAAGCGTGCGAGGCATCCACGCCCGGCCCGATCAGCGCGACCTGCGCCGTCCCCCCGCTGTACCAGTAGGCTTCTCCGTCCGAGCCATAGTGCGGATAAGTGTCCAGCTTGTAGGGAATCTGGGCGTCAACGGCGAGCGCTCGCAGCTTCTGCGTCAGCACAATGTGGTACGGGCCGCGCGCGTCCTTGACGCAAATGCCCACGCTGGACTCGTCCGAGTTCTGCCCCTCACCCACAGCGGCCATGTCCACCGCGACCAGCTCATGCAGGCCCGCCGGAAGACCCTCCGCCCCACCGTGCCCGACTTCCTCATAGGTGGTGATCAGCACCGTGGTCGTCTGGACGGGACGCAGCCCGGCCTCGTGCAGAGCGCAGAACGCACCGTAAATAGCAGCGACTCCCGCCTTGTCGTCCAGGTGACGCGAGCGGATGAAGCCCTCCTCGCCCACCTCAACGCGCGGATCGATGAAGACGAAGTCGCCCACCTCCACACCGAGGGCGCGCGTATCGTCCGCGCTGCGCGTGCGCGCGTCAAGGCGCACCTCCATCGTCTCTTCGTTGCGCGGCTCGTCACCCGCCTCGCGATGGATATGGACGCTGGCCTGAACAGGCAGCACTGTGCCCCGCAGTCGCCGGTCATCGGCAGTGCGGACGGTCACGCCCTCTCCCTCAACCGCGTTCCACATGAAGTGACCCAGTTGAGTCAGCTTGAGCCGACCATTGGGCTTGATCTCTTTGACCATCAGACCCAGCGTATCCACATGGGCGGTCAGGCCACGCGGGGCGTCGTGACGCTCGCCAGGCCAGCGGATGACGAGCGCGCCTTTTGTGGTGCGCTCCAGCGCCACGTCGGGAATCTCCAGGCCCGCGAAAGCCTCCTCGACATAGGGAACGGCCTCGACAGGGTAACCGGTGGGGCTGGGCGTGTTGAGCAAGCCGACGAGGAACTCGACTACACGCCCGCCATCGAGTTGGAGTGGTAGCATGATGCTCTCCGAACTATTGGCCGGATAAGGGACTGACGACGGGGAAGTATAACCCGACATACCCAGGTTGGCGAGAGCGGCACGCAAGGGGCAGTGTATCCTTGTCGGTTGAAACTCGTCACACAGGAATGGCCCCCCATCCCCGGCCCTTCCCCCACGAGGGGGGAAGGGAGAAAAGCGGCGGGCCTGCCCCCCTTCCCTCCGCGCAGCGCGGGGGAAGGAGCTGGGGGATGGGGGGCACACGGCAGCCAGTCCCCACTCCATTTCAACCGAATTCGATACACTCCCACGCAAGGCGCGCTTTGCGCCCTCGCATTGACGGAGCGTGCAGCCTGGGGCACAATCTGGGCAACAGGCGGCGAGGCTAGTGCGCTGTCTGGCGATTCCAGTCCGTTGGCAGGCACAAGGAGTGCGGCGATGAACCCTGACGGGCCGGTACTGGTAATCGGGGCCGCTGGCATTGACATCAAGGGGCGTCCCAGGGAAGCCCTGCAGATGGGCGTGTCCAACGCGGGCGTCGTGCGCAACAGCGTAGGCGGTGTGGCGCGCAACATCGCCGAAAATCTGGCGCGGCTGGAGGTGCCCACGATTCTGCTCTCGGCGGTGGGCCAAGACCCCTCCGGCGACTTCGTCCTGGAGTACACGGAAGCTGCCGGCGTGGATACGAGTTACGTCCTGCGCCTGCCCCAGACGAACACGGGGGGCTACGCGGCCATCTTCGACGCAGCAGGCCAGCTTGTCGTCTCGATCAGCGAATACGACATCGTCAGCCAGATCACGCCAGGCTACGTGCAGCGCTGCCGCACCTTGTTCGCCGAAGCCTCGCTGGTGGCTCTAGACGTCAACCTCAGTCCCAGGACGCTGGACTCGGTCTTCCGCTGGGCCAGACGCTACGGTGTGCCAGTCTGCGCCGACCCCACCTCGCCAGCCCTGGCAACCAAGCTCATTCCCTACCTGCCCGACCTGATGATGGTCGCCCCGGACGCGAGCGAGGCGGCGGTGCTGTGCGGCGCAGCAGAAGTGCCGGAGACCAGCGCAGCCGCCATTGAGACGGCCCAACGCCTGGTGAGCATGGGCGTGGACATCGCGGTGGTCACCATGGCCGAGCAAGGGCTGGCTTATGCCGACGGGAGCAGCGCAGGCCACATCGCCGCGCTGCGTGCGCAGGTAGTGGACACGACCGGAAGTGGCGATGCAGTCACGGCGGCGGTCATCTTCGGGCTGCTGCACGAGATGCCCATTGACGAAGCAGTACGCCTGGGCGTTTCAGCAGCGGCGCTGACGCTGCGCACGCGCCATACCGTCGCCCCTGACCTCAGCCTGGATCGACTCTACGACGAGCTGATCATCTAGTGGACGGAGCCATGCCGACATCACACCCACCCGCCCCTCTTGACCCGCAGACGCTCGCCCTGCGTCGCAAGCAGTACGCGCAGATCGCCGAGCTACTGGAAGATCTCTACGGCTACCCGACCTGGCGGCAGCACCTGCCGCCCGTTGATGAGCTGGTTAGCACGATCCTGAGCCAGAGCACGACCGACTCCAACCGGGACATGGCCTTCGACGCGCTCAAGGCGCGCTTCCCATCCTGGGAAGCAGTGCGCGACGCGCCCGTTGAGGACGTTATCGAGACCATTCGCTCGGCGGGGCTGTCCAACCAGAAAGGGCCGCGCATCCAGCAGGCGCTGCACAACCTCACCCGCGAGCGCGGCGCACTCTCGCTCGATTTCCTGGCCGATCTGGATGTCGAGGCGGGCAAAGCCTGGCTGACCCGGTTCAATGGCATCGGGCCGAAGACGGCAGCCATCATCCTGCTGTTCGCCTTCAACAAGCCCGCCTTTCCGGTGGACACGCACATTCACCGCGTGACTGGGCGGCTGGGCTTGATCGGGCCGAAGACCAGCGCCGAGCGCGCCCACATTGAGCTGGAGGCAATCATCCCGCCGGAAGACTACTACGCCGGTCACCTGAACATCATCCGGCACGGGCGCGAAGTGTGCCAGGCGCGGCTGCCTCGCTGCGAGGAATGCCCCTTGACCGCGTACTGCGACTATTTCCAGCGCGTTCGTTCCGGCAGAAAGTGAGGCTGACCCGCGCGCAAGGGGACATCTCGATTGCGAAGTGGGCTGGCCCGCGCGCAAGGGGGCATCTCATTTCCGGGGCAAAAGATCACCGCTGAGGCGCAGAGATTAGACAGGTTGGAGAGGGTGTTAAGTTCTTCTCCGCGTCCTCTGCGTCTCCGCGGTTCAAGCATTTCATCCCCATCGTGTGCGCCCTGCGCGAGGACTTTGACCGGGCGGATCGCTCGTGCTACACTTCACCGCAGGGCGTCCTACGGGGCAGTGGCGGAATGGTAGACGCCGCGGACTTAAAATCCGCTGAGGGTGACCTCGTGTGAGTTCGAATCTCACCTGCCCTACCTGCGATGGCCGGGACATCCCTTCTTGAGCGCCTCAGATGGCGCTCTTTTGGTTGGCGTCATGCCGCTGATCATCTCTCATTTCTTTGACGCGCTGTCACGTTCCATGTTAAAGTGACAGTGATAGCAGATGCCGGCCTGTTGGCCCCTCCGGCGAATACGCCGGACAAGCCGGGTCACTATCTCGACGGGCATTATCACAGCGGCACGCACTCGCTCATGCCAGCCTGACAACGCTCTCGCGCAGTCGCGCACAGAGAGGGGACCGGGCCGGGCCGCCATTCATTTCATCATCTGGGCGGAAGCGAGGAAGCGGCCAAGGAGACATCATCCATGAGTCTGGATTTCTTCTTGCGCCTGGTGGGCATGATGGTGTTCACCCTGCTCGGCGCGCTCCTCGGCATTGATCTCTCTGACGCGCTGAATCTCCCTGCCGAAGCAAGCGGGCTGACCTTCTCGCTGATGGGCGCGCTGGCGGGCTTGATCATCACCCCCTGGATCACCACTTATCCGGCGCGTGCGGCTCGCCGCGCGATCCTCAAGATGCCCCCTGAGAAGCTGGTCAGCTCGCTGGTGGGGCTGATCTTGGGCATGGCGGTAGCGGCGCTGTTCGCCTGGCCGCTCTCGCTGCTGCCAGACCCGTTCGGGCAGTTCTTGCCCACCGTCGTCGCCCTGGTCAGCGTGTACGTCAGCATCACGGTCTTCTCGTTGCGCGCCCAGGATGTCTTCGCGCTGTTTGGCGGGCTGCTGCGCGCCAGCCCCGGCGCGCTGCGTATGCTGCCCGGCGGGGCAACCGGCGAAGTGCTGCTCGATACGAGTGTAATCATTGACGGGCGGATACTGGACATCAGCCAGACGGGGTTCATCCAGGGCGCGCTGCTGGTTCCGCGCTTTGTGCTCAGCGAGCTACAGCACGTGGCCGACTCGCCGGAGATGCTGCGTCGCAACCGGGGCAAGCGCGGCCTGGAGGTATTGAGCGAGCTTCAGCAGCGCAGCCGCACGCCCGTGCGCATCATTGACGACGACATTCCGGGCGTGGACGAGGTAGACGAGAAGCTGGTGCTGCTGGCCAAGCAGCGCAGCGTGCCGGTGATGACCAATGACTTCAACTTGAACCGCGTGGCCGAGTTACAGGGCGTCATGGTGCTGAACATCAACGAGCTAGCCAACGCGGTCAAGGCCATCTTCCTGCCGGGTGAGGTCATTGACATCCACATCGTCATGGAGGGGCGCGAGCTAGATCAGGGCGTCGGCTACCTTGAGGACGGCACGATGATCGTCGTCGAGGACGGCAAGCGCCACATGGATCGAACCATCCCCGTGCTGATCACGCGCTACATCGTCACCAACGCCGGGCGCATGTACTTCGCCCAGCCCGAAGGCTCGCTGCGCCGCTAACCCCTGGCAGCGGCGGGCACGACGCCAGCCTTAACGGTCTGCCGCTCTTGCGCTACAATCTACGCGGTAGCAGCGACTTGTCTTGCCAGCACCAGTATGAGGGCTACACGCTATGGCACTGCACATCTACAACGTCTTGCATCGTGAGAAAATGCCGTTCGAGCCGCTGCACGAAGGCAGGGTGCACATTTACGTCTGCGGCCCGACGGTCTACGACCACGCGCATGTGGGCCACGCCAAGACCTATGTCTCCTTCGATGTCGTCGTGCGCTATCTGCGCTTTCGCGGCTATGACGTGCTGTACGTGCAGAATCTGACCGATGTCGGCCATTTGCTGGACTCCGGCGAGGATCGCATTCTGAAGAAGGCCAGCCAATCGCAGGCGCTGCCCATGCAGATCGTCGAGACTTACGCGCGCAGCTACTTTGACGATATGGACGCGCTGGGAGTCGTGCGGCCCGACATCAGCCCGCGCGCCAGCGGCCACATCCCGGAGCAGATCGCCATGATCGAGACGCTCATCGCGCGCGGCTACGCCTATGTCACCGAGCGCGACAACGTCTACTTCGACGTGCACCGCTGGCCAGAATATGGCAAGCTGTCCAATCGCCGCCTGGACGAGCAGGAGGCGGGCGCGCGCATAGACCCCCACGACGACAAGCGTCGCGCCGAGGATTTCGCCCTGTGGAAAGCCGCCGAGCCGGAACATATCATGCGCTGGGACAGCCCCTGGGGTGTCGGCTATCCCGGCTGGCACATTGAGTGCTCGGCGATGGCAAAGAAGTATCTGGGTGCGACGTTCGACATTCACGGCGGCGGCGTGGATAACATCTTCCCGCACAATGAGTGCGAGATCGCCCAGTCCGAGGCGGCCAATGAAACACTGTTCGCCCGCTTCTGGATGCTGGTGGGCAGCCTGACCGTGCCGGATGAGTTCGGCATCCCGGTCAAGATGTCCAAGAGCCTGGGGAATTTCTACACGATCAAAGACGCGCTCAAGCTGTACCGCGCCGAAGTGCTGCGCACCTTCATTCTCACCAGCCACTACCGCAACCCGGTCGTCTTCAGCGAAGAAGCGCTGGACGGGGCGCGCAAGGGCTGGGAGCGCCTCTACGGGGCGGTGCGCCTCACCCGTGAGAAGCTGCGCACTGCCGGGCCGGGCGACGGCGGCGCGGCCTTCCTCGATGTGCTGGACAAGACCCGCCAGAAATTCATCGAGGCGCTGGACGATGACTTTAACGCGCCGGGCGGTATCGCTGTGCTGCACGACCTGACGCGCGAGGTCAACACGCTGCTCAACAGTGGCCAACCCGTCGGGCGCGCCGTGCTGGAAGCGATTGACACGACCTACCGCGAGCTTGGCGGTGACGTGCTGGGCATCATCCCGGACGAGGCGGCAGCGGGCGGCGCGGCGAGCGCCGAGCGCGAAGCAGGGCTGATCCGTCTCCTGGTTGACATGCGCACCGAGGCCCGCGCCGCCAGGGACTTCGCCGCCGCCGACCGCATCCGCGATCAGCTTGCGGCGCTGGGCGTGGCGCTCGAAGACCGGCCCGATGGCACCGTCTGGCGCGTCAGCTAGCCGACGAGGGTGACCTGGCGGACAGTTTGATCGCACAGAACACGGCTCATGGGGAGGCGTCGTGTAGGGGCGGGTTTCAAAACCCGCCCCTACAAGCCGGTTCTTGCCCTCAACGTGAAATGTGCACGTCCGCGCACGAGTCAAGCAAGCGGCAGGGCGTCGTCATGCGCCCTGTCCTGATCAGGGGGATGACCTGGGATGACTGAATACCTGTACGGGCG
This sequence comes from Aggregatilineaceae bacterium, assembly GCA_040767545.1. Taxonomy (GTDB): domain Bacteria; phylum Chloroflexota; class Anaerolineae; order Aggregatilineales; family Aggregatilineaceae; genus UBA2029. Next base: position 30,593 of record JAXGOK010000022.1, read on the forward strand.
CTGGCCCGTGCTAGAGAGCCTACGCGCAGGGCGGCGTGCCTTCCAGCAATTGCTGGTAGCTGAGGGCACAGACGAGAAGGGGGCGCTTGAAAGCGCACTGGCCCTGGCACAGGAGCGGGGCGTGAGTGTGCGGCATGTACCGCGCCGCGTGGTGGACGACCTGGCGAAGAACGCCAACCACCAGGGCGTGGCCATGCGCGTGGGCGATTACCCGTATGTGGAGCTAGATGCCCTGCTTCGCGTCTGCCAGGAACGCGGCGAGCCACCCTTCCTTCTGGTGCTCGATCTGCTCAAAGACCCGCAGAACGTGGGTGCGCTGCTGCGTGTGGCGGACTCGGTGGGGGTACACGGCGTGGTGCTGCAGGAAAGGCGCAGCGTCAGCGTGACACCGGCAGTGGTGAGCGCATCGTCTGGCGCGGTCGAGCATATGAGCGTCTCCGTCATCACTAACCTGGTTACGGCCATGCGCCGCCTGAAAGAAGAGGGCGTCTGGCTGGTCGGTCTCGACATCGGGCCGGACGCCGTGACTCCCGACAAGGTAGACCTCAACCGGCCTCTGGCCCTGGTGATGGGCAGCGAAGGCGAGGGGCTGCGCCGCCTGGTGCGCGACACCTGCGATCTGCGCGTCACGCTGCCGATGCGCGGCCATGTCCAGAGCCTAAACGTGGCGACCGCCGGAGCCATCGCCCTGTACCTCGCGTGGCAGGCGCGCGGCTGGCCCGGTTGGTGCCCACCAGAGGCGTGATCGGCGCAAGGTGTGCGATTCACTGCACCGCTGAGAGGCAGAGAGCGCAGAGAAAGGCAAAGACTCTTCATGGCTCTTCTCCGCGTCCTCGGCATCTCTGCGGCTCAAGAATCTCGCCCCTATCCTGAGATGCACCCCCCGCTTGCCCATCTTTCTTGCACCGCCGTGCGATCAGGTGTATGCTGGAAGTAGAGAAGTCGGATCCCGGTCGGTCTGGAACCAACACTCTCTATAAAGGGCAACCTAACCGTCTGCGACGGCCAGCCCACCTGACTTTTGAGGTTCAGCAATCCGACCGGGTTCAGGCTTCTCTGCATTTCCCCCCAGCACAGCCCGCCGCAGTGGATTCCCGCATGGCGCTGTCAGGGGCCAGCCTTCTTGTGCTGCCCGCAAGAATGGGGCGCGGCACGGTATTGTCACGTCTCCGGCGCGCAGTATAATCAGTGGGTCAGCCCGCAGGAGCACAAACGTGCCAGTATCCAGCAGCGCGCAGCTTGAATACACCAGTCATGACATCGCGCAGACCCAGGCGTTGGGGCAATTCCTGGGCGCGCTGCTGTGTCCCGGCGACGTAGTGTGCCTGTCCGGTGACCTCGGCGCGGGCAAGACGGCCTTTGCCCAGGGCATTGGGCGCGGCTGGGGCGCGCGCGAGCGAGTCACCAGCCCGACGTTCACCCTTGTCCACGAGCACCGCCGCGATGCCGACAGCACCGTGTTCTACCACGTGGACTGCTACCGGCTGGACGGCGCTGGCGATGCCTGGGGAATTGGCCTGGAAGACCTGTGGCATGATGACGGGTTCGTGGTGATCGAGTGGCCGGAACACATCCAGGCGGCCCTGCCCGACGAGCGGCTGTGGATTGCCTTCACCTTCCTCAACGCACAGCAGCGCCATCTGGCACTGCGAGCCAGCGGCGCGCGCTACGTGGGCCTGCTCGCCGCGCTGCGCGATCAGCTCAGCGCGACGGGATGACGCAGGGAGACAGCGGTGATTCTGGCGATTGACACGGCGACTCGCTTCATCAGCCTTGCGCTGCACGATGGCCAGCGCCTCCTTCTGGAAAACACGTGGCTGACGGCGAACAACCACACGGTGGAGCTTGCCCCGGCCATCCGCGCGGCCTTCGCCCAGACGCGCACCGCTCCCACCGCCCTGACCGCCGTCGCTGTCTCGCAGGGGCCTGGCTCGTTCACCGGCCTGCGCATTGGCATGGGCGTGGCCAAGGGGCTGGCCCTGGCGACCGGCTGCCCGCTTGTCGCCGTGCCCACGCTGGAGATTGTCGCGGCGGCGGTGCCCCTTGCGCCGGAGCCGCTTGTCACCGTCTTGCAGGCCGGGCGTGGCAGGGTTTGCGCCCAGACGTTTCAGGCCGGTGCCAGCCGTTGGGAGCCTTCAGCAACACCCGTCATCGTTACCTGGGAGGGTCTCCTCGCCGCGCTCGACGGGGCGACGATCCTCGCCGGAGAGATTGACGACGGGGGGCGCAAAGCGTTAGCCGCATGCCGCCAGCCGGTGCGTGTGCTGCCAGCGGCAATCGCCCTGCGGCGGGCGGGTTTCCTCGCGGAGATCGCCCTGGCGCGCCTGGCCGCTGGGCAGAGCGCCGACCCGCGCACCGTGACGCCGATCTATCTGCACCAACCCGGAGCCGCCCAGCCATGATTCCCTGCGTGATCGTGCGCCGGATGACCCTGGACGACATCAGCCAGGTAGTGGACATTGACCGCGAGTCGTTCTCAACCCCCTGGTCAGCGAACGCTTACCGCTTCGAGGTCACCAACCACGACACGTCGCACCTGGTGGTGCTGGAGATGCGCAGCGATGACGACGGGACCGGGCTGCGCCGGAAGCTGTGGCCGTTCGGGCGGCGCACCCTGCCCGGCGAGGTGATCGGCTATGGCGGATGCTGGCTAATCGCGGGCGAGGCGCACATCAGCACCATCGCCGTGCACCCTGCCCATCGCGGCAAGGGCCTGGGCGAATTGCTGCTGGCGAGCATGTTGAAGTGCGCGATCCGCCTGGGCGGTGAGTATTCCGTGCTGGAGGTGCGCGAGAGTAACGCAACAGCGCAGGCCCTTTACCGGAAATACGAGTATATGGTGATTGGCCGGCGCAGGCAGTACTATCGGGACAATGGCGAAGATGCCCTGCTGATGGAGGCGCGCCCGCTGGATAGCGCCTACTATCAGCGCATCGAGGCGCGGCTGGCTGCGCTGTCTGGCCGCGTCCGTTTTGACGACCACTTCACCCGCTAACGGGTAGCCCACAAGGAGATGACCAGTGACTGACGGGAAGAGCGTGGAAGAGCGCCGGAACGTCCTGGAGCAGATCGCCCAGGAGATCAGAGCGTGCAAGGCTTGTGCCCTGCACAGCGCGCGCACGCGGGTGGTGCCCGGCGCAGGTCGCCCGGACGCCGACATCATGTTCATTGGCGAAGCACCGGGCTATCACGAAGATCAGCAAGGGCTGCCTTTTGTTGGCGCTTCGGGCAAGTACCTGGGCGAGCTACTGGCCATGATCGGGCTGACGCGCAACGATGTCTTCATCGCCAATGTGGTCAAATGCCGCCCGCCCGGCAACCGCGAGCCGCTGCCCGCCGAGATTGACACGTGCGTGGAGACCTACCTCAACCAGCAGATCGCCATTATCCGCCCGAAGATCATCGCCACGCTGGGACGCTTCAGCATGGCACTGTTCTTCCCGACCAACGCGCGCATCTCCAAGGTTCACGGCCAGCCGCGCCGGGCCGACGGGCGCATCTACTACCCACTGTTTCATCCCGCTGCCGTGCTGCGCAACCCGAACCTGCGCCCGGCCATGGAGACCGACTTCCGGCGGATGCTCAGCCTGCTCGAAGAAATAGGCGATACGAACGGCCCGGCCAGCGACGAGCCGCCGCCCCGCCAGCTTAGCCTGTTCTAGCGCACAGAGGGTGAGCATCATTGGTCTTGACAAATAAGTTAGCGCCGGGATAACCTGGCGCTGTTTTGTGCCACGCGATCCACTAAGGTATACTCCCGCCCGGTTCTACCAGGGCTGTCCGGTCGCCCTGGGTGCCGCGCTGAAGGGCAGCGCCAGACAGGTCATGGACATGACAGAGTTCTTCCCGGTGATGGTGGCCGGCTTCGCGGCAGCGGTCGGGTTCACGCCGATCACGCGGCGGCTGGCTTTTCATTTCGGCGTGCTGGATCAGCCCAGCGCACGCAAAGTCCACCAGCGGCCAACGCCGCTGCTCGGCGGGCTGGCGATCTATGGGGCGCTGATCCTGGCCCTCGTCTTCTTCAGCCCACCCTTCTACCTGGTCGAGTTTGGGGCGATCCTGGCCGGTGCCACCTGGCTGGTTCTGGTCGGCTTTGTGGATGACCGCTACGGGATGAAGCCCTGGGTGAAGATGGCCGGGCAATTGGTGGCGGGGGTGGTGCTGGTCGCTGCCGGAATCCACGTGCGCATCTTTGACAGCGACGTGCTCAACGTCGGGCTGACTCTGTTCTGGATCGTCGGCATCACCAACGCCATGAACTTCCAGGACAACATGGACGGTCTGGCGGCAGGGATCACGGCAGTGGCCGCGCTGTTCTTCTTCGTCATGGCTGTGCGCGAGGAATTGACCCTGGTCAGCAGCCTGGCCGCAGCCCTAGCCGGGGCTTCGATTGGCTTCCTGCTCTACAACTTCAACCCGGCTTCCACGTTCATGGGCGACATGGGCAGCATGGTGCTCGGTTTCCTGCTAGCGGTGCTGGCGATCAAGCTCGACTTCCGTGTGCCCGCCGAGCGCCAGGTGATCACCTGGATGGTGCCGGTGGTTGTGCTGGGCATCCCCATCTTCGACACGACGCTGGTCGTCTTCACGCGCCTGCGCGAGGGGCGCTCGCCCATGCAAGGCGGCAAGGATCACACCTCGCACCGCCTGGTCAGCCTCGGCCTGAGCCAGCGCGCAGCGGTGCTGGCCCTCTATGGCATCGGCGCGCTGTTGGGCCTGGTGGCGGTGGCCCTGTCCACTGCAACGGTCACCGAGGGCACGAGGATGGGCCTGGCGCTGGGCGCGGTCGCCCTGGCTGCCTTCGTGCTTCTAGAGATCACGTACATTCGCCGCAAGCGCCGCCCGTAGCGTTTGCACGTACCTGCTGGAGAATACCATGCGGCACTCGGACAAACCGATCTACCTCGTCACTGGTGGAGCCGGGTTCATCGGCTCGCACCTCGTGGATGCCCTCGTCGGCGAGGGGCAGCGCGTGCGCGTCGTGGACAACTTCTCAACCGGCAAGCGCGAGAACCTGGCCCAGTCACGGGACGCCATCGAGCTGTTCGAGTGCAGCATCACCGACCGGCCCGCGCTGGCCGGGGCCATGCAGGGCGTGGACTACGTCTTCCATCTGGCGGCGCTGGCTTCCGTCCCACGCTCGGTGGACGATCCGCTGGCCTGCCATGAGCACAACGTCACCGGAACGCTCAACGTGCTGCTGGCCGCGCGCGATGCGGGCGTCCGGCGTGTCGTCTACGCCGGGTCGTCGTCGGCCTATGGCGACGTGGACAGCGACTTCAAGACCGAGGACATGCTGCCCAGCCCGCTCTCGCCCTATGCCGCCGCCAAGCTATCCGGCGAGCACTACTGCCAGGCGTTCACCAACGTTTTCGGCCTGGAAACGGTCACCGTGCGCTATTTCAACGTCTTCGGCCCGCGCCAGGACCCGCTCTCGACCTATGCCGCCGTCATCCCCAGGTTCGTCACAGCCATGCTGCGCGGCGAGCCGCCGCGCGTGGAGGGCGATGGCCTGCAAACGCGCGACTTCACCTACATTGACAACGTCGTGCACGGGACGCTGCTCGCCTGCCGCACGCCGGGCGTCGCCGGTCAGGTCTTCAACATCGCTTGCGGCAGCCGGATCAGCCTGCTGGCGATGATTGACCTGCTCAACGGCCTGCTCGGCGACTCCATCGCGCCGGACTTCGTTGCGCCGCGCCCCGGCGATGTGCGCCATTCGCGGGCGGCCATTGGCAAGGCGCAGCGCCTGCTTGCCTACGAGCCGGTCGTGTCCTTCGAGGAGGGCCTGGCCCGCACGCTGGCCTGGTACAGGGCGCAGGTACCGGCCTAGCGCATCCTGCGAGGCTCATCATGCGGGTCATTCACCTATCCAAAATGACCGGGGCCGCTGGCTCCGAAGGGCACTTGCTGGCCCTGCTCCCTGCTCTACGCGCGCACGGCGTAGACGCTCGCCTGTGGGTGCTGGTCGAGCCAGACCACCCTCTTGACGAGTACGTGGCCCGCGCCAGCGAGCTTGGAGTTCCCACTGAGCGCCTGACGATCCGCTGCGATCTAGACCCTGCCCTGCTCTGGCGGCTGGTGCGGCGTCTGCGCGGCGAGAGGCCGGACATCCTGCACACGCACCTCATCCACGCCGACCTGTACGGCGTCGTCGCGGCGCGCCTGGCCGGCGTGCCGCGCGTGATCAGCTCGCGCCACAACGATGATCGCTTCCGCTACCGGTTACCGGTGCGCCTGCTCAACCGGGCGCTGTGGCGCAGGATTGACGCCGGGATCGCCATCTCCGGTGCGATCCGGGCGTTCTCGCTGCGCGTCGAGAACGCGCCCGCCGACCGCGTGTACACCGTCCCCTATGGGCTGGACCCGGCGACCATCCCGGCGCGTCCCGAAGCATGCGCCGCGCTGCGTACCGCGCTCGGTCTGCCTGCCGACGCGCTATTGGTCGGCTCGGTCTGCCGGCTGATCGAGCAGAAGGGCCTGGTCTACGCGCTGCGCGGGTTCGCGGCAGTCGCCGGGGAGGTGCCGCAGGCGCATTACGTCCTGGCCGGGGACGGGCCGCTGCGCCCTGCCCTCGAAGCGGAGGCGCGCGCGCTGGGCGTGGGCGAGCGCGTGCATTTCCTCGGCTGGCGCGACGACGCGCACGCCGTCTTCGCCGCGCTGGACGTGTTCCTGGCCCCGTCGCTGTGGGAGGGGTTTGGACTGGTTTTCCTCGAAGCGATGGCCCACGGCCTGCCGGTGATCAGCACGACGGTGAGCGCCATCCCGGAAACCGTTGTGGACGGCGAGACGGGCTGGCTGGTGCCCCCGCGCGACGCGGAGGCCATCGCCAGGGCGCTGCGCGCCGCACTGACCGATCCCCAGGTGCGTCGGGCACGGGGCGCGAACGGGCGCGAACGGCTTGAGACGCAGTTCACCGTCGAGGCGATGGCCGAGCGCACGCTGGCAGTCTACCGCAGCGTGGAGGTGCGGCGCTAATGTGCGGCTTGTGCGGCATCCTCACCCTGGACGGCGCGCCCGTCCCGCGTGATGTCCTCGCCGCCATGAACGCGACGCTGGTGCATCGCGGCCCTGACCAGGGCGCGGAGTCCGTCAGCGGCCCGTGCGGGCTGGCCAACCGGCGGCTGGCCGTGCTCGACCTCTCAGCGGATGCCGCACTGCCCATGCACAGCGCCGACGGCGCGATCACCCTCGCCTACAACGGCGAAATCTACAATTACCCCGACCTGCGCCGGACGCTGGAAGCGGTGGGAGTCAATCTCTGCACCCATGCGGACGCCGAAGCGGTGATCGCCCTTTACCAGCGGCACGGGCTGGGCTTCGTGGAGCACCTGCGCGGCATGTTCGCCCTGGCCCTGTGGGACGCGCCGCGCCAGCAGCTTGTGCTGGCCCGCGACCGCCTGGGCAAGAAGCCGCTGTTTCTCTACCAGGACAGCGAGCGGCTGGTCTTCGCCTCGGAGATCAAGGCGCTGCTGCGCCATCCCGCCGTGCCGCGCCGCCCGGCCCGCGACCTGACCGCGCTGCTGCTGGCCTACGGCTACATGCCCGCGCCGCAAACCTTCTTCGAGGGAATCGTCGCCCTGCCGCCCGGCCATCTGCTTGTCTGCCAGGACGGGCGGATCGCCTCGCACGCCTACTGGACGCCGCCGCAGGCGACCCCCGCCGATCCCCGTGCCCGCGCGGAAGATTACCTGGAGGCGCTGCGGGCGACGCTCGATGAGGCAGTGCGCCTGCGCTTGCTCAGCGATGTGCCGCTAGGCGCGTTCCTCAGCGGCGGCCTGGACAGCAGCCTGATCGTCGCGCTGATGGCTCGTCACATGACGGAGCGGGTCAAGACTTTCGCCATCGGCTTCGCCGGAGAGCCGTCGTTCGACGAGACGCCGCACGCCCGCTGCGTCGCCGAGCTATTGGGCACCGACCATCACGAGTTCATTGTCGAGCCGGACGCCATCAGCCTGCTGCCCTTCCTGGTCTGGCACCACGACCAGCCCTTCGCCGATTCGTCGGCTATCCCCACCTATCTGGTCAGCCAACACACCCGCGCCCATGTCACCGTCGCCCTGACCGGCGACGGCGGCGACGAGCTGTTCGCGGGCTACGAGCGCTTCCACGCGGCGAATCTGGCGGCGCGATACCGGCGGCTGCCTGCCGTCGCACGGGCGGCGATTGGCCGGGCGGCTCGCGCTTTGCCGGAAGCGACTTCCTACCGGGGCTTCGCCCAGCGAGCGCGGCGCTTCGTGCAGGGGGCGGAGCAGGAGCCGCGCGCCGCCTATTTCGACTGGGTGCGCGTCTTCGACGATACGCAGATCGCCGCCCTGCTCGCTGATCCGCCCGCCGCCAGCCCGACCGCGCACTTCGCAGCGCACTTCCGCCCAGACGACCCGCGCGACTTCACCGCGCAACTGCTCGACGTGAACCTGCGCACCTACCTGCCCGACGATCTGCTGGTCAAGGCCGACCGCTCCAGCATGGCCGCCTCACTGGAAGCGCGCTCGCCGTTCCTGGATCAGGAATTGCTCGCGCTGGCAGCGCGCGTCCCGGCCAACCTCAAGCTGCGCGGCGGCGTGACCAAGCGCATCCTCAAGCAGCTTGCCGCCGGCCTGCTGCCGCCTGAGATCATCAACCGCCCCAAGCACGGCTTCGGCGTGCCGGTCGGTCGCTGGTTCCGCGAAGACCTGCGAGACTATACCCGCGACATCCTGCTCGACCCGCAGACTCTCGCGCGCGGCTACTTCCGCGAAGCCACTGTGCGCGCCCTGCTCGACGAGCACGGCAGCGGGCGGCGCAATCACGGGGCGCGCCTGTGGACGCTGCTCACCTTTGAATGGTGGCACCGCCTGTTCATTGACCCGCCGGAGCCGCGCGCACCATGAACGCTCAGCGCCCCATCCGCGTCATGCGCATCATCGCCCGGCTGAACGTGGGTGGCCCGGCCATTCACGTCACGTTGCTAGCCGCCCATCTGCGCCCGCCGGAGTTCGAGAGCACGCTCGTCTGCGGGCAGATCGGCCCACACGAAGGTGACATGGCTTACCTGGCCGCAGCGCACGGCATCAAGCCGCTGGTCGTGGCCGAGCTTGGCCGCGAGCTATCGCCGCTGCGTGACGCGGTGACGCTGCTCAAGCTGTGGCGGCTGATGCGGCAAATGCGCCCGGACGTGGTGCACACGCACACGGCCAAAGCCGGGTTCGTCGGGCGCTGGGCGGCATGGCTGGCGCGCGTGCCAGTGCGCGTACACACCTTTCACGGGCACGTCCTGCATGGCTATTTCGGGCCGCGCAAGACGGCGCTCTTCCGCTGGCTGGAGCGGCTGACCGCCCGCCTGACCGACCGGCTGATCACGATCAGCCCCGCCCTGCGCGACGAGCTGGCGCAGACCTACCACATCGCCCCCGCTGAGAAGTTCGCCGTCGTCCCGCTCGGCCTCGACCTGGAACCGTACAGCAGCGCGCCGCGCCACGTAGGGACCTTCCGCGCGGAGTGGAACATCCCGCCGGACGCGCCGCTGGTGGGCATCGTCGGGCGACTGGTGCCGATCAAGAATCACGCGCTCTTCCTGGAAGCTGCCCGCCGAGTCCGCGAGCAGGTGCCCGGCGCGCACTTCGCCATTGTCGGCGACGGGGAGCTGCGCGCGGCGCTGGAGGCGCAGGCGAGCACGCCCGGCCTGGCCGGTGCGGTGACCTTCACCGGCTTCCTGCGCGACTTGCGTCCCGTCTACAGCGACCTTGACCTGCTGGCGATCTCGTCTGATAACGAGGGCACGCCGGTCTCGATCATTGAGGCGCTGGCGGCGGGTGTCCCCGTCGTCTCGACGGCGGTCGGCGGTGTGCCGGACTTGCTGCAAGGCGGGCGTTATGGCACGCTCGTCCCGCCCGGCGACGCGGAGGCATTGGCCGAAGCCATGATCGCGAGTCTCAGCGCGCCGCAGGCAGACCGCCAGGAAGTCCGCCAGGAAATCGCCGGAGCGTATGGCATCGAGCGGCTGTCCGCCGACCTCGGCACGCTGTACCGGGCGCTGCTGGCAGAGAAGCGCGGGAGGTCAGCGCGGTGATGGCAGCAAACGGGAGCGAGAGGCAGCGCCGGATGGCGCTGGGGATCAGCCTGGTCACCCTGCTGATCGCCGTGTATTTCGTCACGTACAGCGGGTATGCCATCAGCCGCGACGAGTGGTTCCTCTTCGACGCGACCGAGAGCCTGGCCCGGCGCGGCAACCTGACCCAGAACTACCAGTTCGACGCCTACCCGCCGCTGGCGCTGGCTGATGCGCAACCCCCGGCAGTGGACGCCGAGCCGCTGCAACCGGCGCTGGCCGCGCCGCTGTTCCTCGTGGCCCAGGCATTGCCCGGCATCGGCCTGGCGCATACGGTCTGGCTGTTCAACGTGCTGGTCACGGCGCTGACGGCGGGCATCCTGTACGCCTACAGCCTGGCCCTCGGCTACCCGGTGCGCACGGCGGCGCTGACGGCCCTCGCCTTCGGCCTGGGGACTATCGCCTGGCCCTACAGCCGCACCTTCTTCCGCGAGCCGCTCTTCACGCTGCTCGGCCTGCTGAGCGCGTATCTGGTGCTGCGCGTGCGCCAACGGCTCTCCGCCGGACAGCCCGCGCTGGGCGTGGCCGTGCTCAGCGCCCTGGTGATTGGCGCGACGCTGCTGGCGAAAGAGGCGGCACTGCTACTGCTGCCCGCCGTGATCATCGAGGCACTGCCGGAGCGCCTGGGCCGACTGAAAGTGACCCGGCGCAGGGCCGGAGCGCTGGCTGTGATCGCCCTGGTCACCGGACTCCTGGTCTACACCGTGCTCAACGCCGACACGCTGTTCGGCCTGTCCAATCGCTATGCGTTCGTGACGCGGGCGCAGCAGGCACGCGACAACCTGGCGGAAATCTCCGAGGGCGTGCGCGGCTACCTCTTCAGCCCGGCGCGCAGCCTGTGGCTGTTCTCCCCGGCGCTGATCTTGGGTCTGGCCGGAGCGGTGATGCTGATCCGCGCGCGGCGCTGGCGGCAGGTCGCCGTGCCGCTGGCGGCGCTGGTCGCCTTTGTGGTGGGCTACGCGGCAGTGCGCGGTGCCGATCAGTGGTACGGCGGGCGCGGCTGGGGGCCGCGCTACATGGTGCCGCTGACGCCCTTCCTGGCGCTGTGGCTGCTGCCGGTCTTCGCCCATGTGCTGGCGCCGCGCGCGGCGCGCTGGGCGCGGCTTGGCGCAGTGCTGATTGCCCTGGCGGGAGTCGGCGTGCAACTGCTCGGCAGCCTCGTGCCTATTGAGGACTACTACAAGACACTGGCCGCGCAGAACCCGCCGGTCATTCCCTGGGAGGAAGGGGCGTGGTCACTGCGCTGGTCGCCGATCTACGTGACGGCGACGCTGCTTGACGACGTGACGCTTGACGTAGCCTGGAAGCACGCCAGCGCCCCTCTGCTGCCCGCGCTGAGCGCGGCGTTGGCGGCTGCGGCACTGGTCTCGGCATGGCACTGGCTGCGCCGCCCCGCCGCATCGCGCCGCCGCCTGTGGCTGACGGGGGCTTCGCTGGGACTGGGCGCGGCGCTGGTCCTCGGCGGGGGGCTGGCCGCCATCCGCCACGATCCGCGCTACTACGGCGATTTCGCCCCGGCGCGCGACCTGCTGGCCGCGCTGGAGGCGCAGGCTCGCTCCGAGGATGTGATCGTCCTCAACAATAGCAACTATGCCGAGTTCTTCATGAACTACTACAAGCGCACAGCGCCGGTCGTCTATACCCTACCCCGCGCGCCCGGCGAGCGCTACAGCCCGGAACAGCCGCCCGACATGGTCTCGGCCAACCCCGACGAGCTGATCCATCTCTCGTCGGCGCTGGTCATCGGCGATCTGGCGCGGCGGCACAACCGGCTGTGGCTGGTGCTGGACAGCAGCCGCTTCGTGCCCTGGTCGGTGCGCCCGGTCGAGCACTACCTGGCGCGGCACTATTTCCCGATCCGCGAGATCGCGCCGCACGACCTGGCCCGCGCCGTGCTGTTCGACCTGACGCCCGCTCCGCCGCCTACCGCACCCGCCTGGCCGGACACGCCGGTCGGCGCGACGTTCGGCGACGCGCTGCGCCTGGTTGGCGCGGACTTGCCCGCAGGCGGTGAGGCGCGGGCGGGGGGGGTGCTGACCGTGTCGTTGCTGTGGGAGGCCCTGGCCCCCATCGAGCAAGATTACACGGTGGCACTGCTGCTGATATCAGCGCAGGGCGAGCTGGTCGCCCAGCGCGACTCGCTGCCGGTCAACGGGTTCGCGCCGATGTCCGGCTGGTCGCCGGGCGCGCTGATGCGCGACAATCACGGCCTGGAGCTTCCCGCCAGCCTGCCGCCCGGCGACTACGCGCTGTGGGCCGTCGTGTACTGGTGGCAGACGCCCACCGAGCGCCTGCCCGTCACGAGCAGCGCGGGTCTTTCCCTGGGCGACCACGCGCTGATTGCCACCGTCACCGTGCGCTGATCGCGCGGCGAAGATACAGGTGACGGCTCGGCCCCAGGAGAAAACCGGACCGAAGGGCGGGAAGAAACCAGCAGCCAACAGCCGCTCCACCGCACTTGCCAACCGCGCGCGGAGCGACTATAAACATGTCAGAGAATTGTCAGGAACTGTGGAGGTTCCGCGACATTCGAGGGGAGCATACACGGATGACTTTGGGTCTCGACAATCCAGGTGGAACCGAGCCGACGCTCGAAGACCTGATGCAGATGGGGATGCAGGCGGCGCGCCAGGGCAACCGGCCCAACGCCCGGTTGTTCTTCCAGCAAGTTCTTGACGCTGACAAACACAACGAGCGCGCCTGGCTGTGGATGGCTTCCGTCGCAGAGACGCGCGAAGAGCGCATCCGCTTCCTTAAGACAGTGCTGCGCATCAACCCCAGCAACAGCGTCGCCCGCGACGAGCTAGAGCGTATGCGCCGCAGGCGCGCCTCCAGCAACACCCTGGTGCTGAGGTACGGTTTCATCGGCCTGGCGGCTTTCCTGGTGCTCTTCGCCATCGTGGTCGTGCTGCTCCTCGCCCTCTAGGCCAGGCGCTCCCTCACGCTGATCTCTTCAAAGGCGTCACTGCAGAGACGCAGACAGCGCGGAGAAAAGCAAAGGACCCTTAGGCTCTCTGCAATGCTCTTCTCTATGTCCTCTGCATCTCTGCGGTTCAAAGAATCTCGCCCCCAGCCGAATGTCCCCTCTCTGGCCTTGCACGCCAGACCAGGATAAGATTACGGGTAGTGATGCCTGCCGCCGCGCCCCACCCTACCCACAAGCCAGCCGGATAGGTGGCAGAAGAAGTGCACGCGTGGGACGACAGAGCTGCCCGCCATTGCGCAGCGACCAGTTGCGAGAGGAAGAGGGACGTTGCTCAACGACGATATCCCAGCCTTGCTGCGCACCGCCATCGAGGCCGCGCGCAGTGGCAACCGGGTCACCGCGCGCGAGACCCTGCGCCAGGTCATCGCGCGAGACCCTAACAACGAGCTGGCCTGGCTCTGGCTGGTAGCCGTCGCGGACTCCGATGACGAGCGTCTGCAGAGTCTGCGCCGCGTGCTGGCGATCAACCCGCGCAACGAGCGCGCTCGCCAGGCGCTGCACCGCCTGGAGCAGCAGATGCAGCCTGCCCCCCTGGGGGCGCAGGTGCGACGCCCGGCTCCGTCGGTGGACTCCGAGCGGGCCGCGCTGCTCAGCGCACCCCGGCGACGGCGCGGGTTGCCTCCCTGGATATTCTGGACGCTCGCCCTGGTCGCCGTAGGGTTGCTGGCCGCTGGCCTCGCCCTGCTCTATCTCGACAGGCAGGGTGATGGCAACGCGCCCCCTCCGCCAGCGACGCAGCAGCGCCCCACCCGGCCCGCCGCCACCCAGGTGGCAGGCTATGTCTCGCCGACGCCGGTTGGCGGGGTGCTGCGCACGCTGCCCCCGCGCGAAACGTTCCCACCCACCTGGACGCCAACCGCCACCCGCACGCCCACGCTGACCCCCCTGCCATCGCCCACGCCGCCGCCGCTATCCGATTACACGCTGCTGGTCTCGGCGCTGCGCGGCGGGAGAGGCTGGGCGCTGCATACGCTGCGCGCCGACGGCTCTGATGAACAGGCGCTGACTCTCACGCTGCCGCCCGGCACCAGCGCCGCACTGACTGTCGTGGAAGTGTACGACGCGGTTTATTCGCCGGACGGAAAACAGATTGCCTTCACAGCCCGCCTGTCCCAGTCGCGGCTGGAAGAGGAAACGCTGATCAGCGAGGAGTTCGAGGATTTGTTTGTCGCGCCAGCCGCCGGAGGATCGGCGCGCCGCCTGACGACGTTCGCTGCGCCGCACGTGGTAGACGCCGCCTGGTCACCCGACGGGCAGACCATCGCCTGCGCAGCCAACCCCGAAGGCAATTTCGCCATCTTCCTCATCTCCGTCGAGACGGGCGACGCGGTGACGCTGACCCCCGGCCAATCCGAAGACCGTGAGCCGGCCTGGTCACCTGACGGCCAGTGGATCGCCTTCACCTCCGACCGCAGCGGCCCCGGCGCGACCGAGATCTGGCGCATGGACGTGAGCAGCGGCTCCCTCAAGCAGCTTACGGATAACATCAACAGCAGCTTCTCACCGGCCTGGTCGCCCGACGGGTCTACGATTGTGTTCCTCTCCGACCGGCGGGGAGCCACCGATCTCTACCTCATGACGGCCAACGGCGACGGCGAGCGCAGCCTGCTGCCCGGTGACATCCAGGCCGAGGAGCGCGATCCGGCGTGGTCGCCCGATGGCCGCTGGATCGCGTTTAGCTCCAACCGCGAGCGTTCGACATTCGACCTGTACGCCGTCCGGCCAGACGGAAGCGAGCTTCAGCGCATCCTTTCCGGCGACGGCGACACGCGCTATGTGGCGTGGCAGTCAGGAGACTAGTTAGGGACAAGCCATCATACGGGGGACATTATGAGCGGGCACGAACCCGATTCTCAGCTTGATGATCTCCTGCGGCAGGGCATTGAGGCGGCGCGCGCGGGCAACAAAGCCGTAGCGCGCGCCTTGCTCGAACAGGTCGTCGCCCTTAACCCGCAGCACGAGAAGGGTTGGTTCTGGCTGGCCGCGGTCACCGATGATCTTCACGAGAAGCGCACCTGTCTGAACAACGTCATTGTCATCAACCCGGACAACACGCGCGCCCAAAACCTGCTTGCCCGCCTGGAAGGCACGCCTCTCGACGCGGCCATGCCCGCCGAGCCGTTTGCTGTTGGCGCTGGACGCGCCCGCCGAAATCTGGTTATCGGTGCTGGCGCGATCGCCGCGCTGGTCTTGGTGATCGTGCTGGTGATGGCACTGGGTGGCAATGGCGACAAGAAGCAGCCGGAGTCTGGCACAGGTAGCGGGGCGCTCACCGGCCTGGAGCCAGCGGAGAGCGGCGACTCGACGGCTCTTGCAGGGACGACCCAGCCGACCCGCACCTTCACGCCCCCGCCCCCCACGTGGACGCCGGTGCCCAGCAAGACGCCCGTCCCGGAGATTCCACCGACCCTCTACCCCCCGCCCCCGTCCACGCTGCCGGGCCAGATCATCATGCGCTCCGGGCAAGCGCCAGGCGATCCCAACAACCAGCCAATCGTCCTGATCAAGCCGGACGGCAGCAGCCCGCGCACGCTCACTGCCCCGAACACACGCGGGCACGCGCCCATCCTGTCGCCCGACGGCAGCCAGTATGCCTATATCCGCTACGCGCCGGGCACGCGCGAGTTCCTCTTGCAGATTGACACCTTGCAGGGCACCGATCCGCGCCTGGCGAGCAGTTATTGGACGGGCAACCCTCTCCTCCAGGAACAGGAATCGCCCGCCTGGTCGCCCGACGGGAAGTGGATCGCGTTCGTGGCGCAAGGGCTGGGCGCGGCAGCAACTGACCTCTACCGCGTGGCAATCGTTGACCGGCGCGGCGATCCGGCTCAGTTGGAGCGCCTGACCAATGACGACACCATCGAAAGCTGGCCGGCCTATTCGCCTGACGGGACGCGCATCGTCTACGCCGCCGACCTGAGCTTGATAGCTCCGGGCGGGGCGACCGACCTGCGCATCCTCGACCTGACCACCAAGCAGATCGTCACCCTGACCACCAACGGCGCAGACCTCGTCGAAGCCGCCCCGCACTGGTCGCCCGACGGCGAGGCCATCGTCTTCCAGGCCGTCGCCGCCGGGAGCCGCACCGCCAGCATCTACCGCATTCCGGCGGCAGGAGGCACTCCTGAACTGCTCATCACCTCTGACAGCGACGACATCCAGCCGCGCTTCTCGCCGGATGGGCGCTTCATCGTCTTCTCGTCCAACCGCACCGGCAACTGGGACGTGTTCATCTTCGAGCTGGAGACAGAGACGCTCTACCAGGTCACCAACGCGCCGCATACCGACGTAGCCAACGACTGGGGCCGTTAGGCGCGCGGACGTGATACAATGGGGTAGTGGCATAGCGCGTCATCACCTGGGGGGAGAAAACACGATGGGCATTTCGTCGGATCTGCTGAACGCGCCCAGAGAATTCTTGCTGTTGTTCAAAGAGGGAAAAGAAGCAGCTAAGCGCGGCGACCGTGCCAGGGCGCACGAGCTTTTCCGCCAGGCGGTTGAGATTGACCCCTATCACGAGCAAATCTGGCTGTGGCTGGCCAGCGTCGTGGACACCGACGACGACCGCCGCGCGTGCTTCGAGAACGTGCTCGCGCTGAACCCGTCGCACCCCACCGCCCGGCAGCAGCTTGCCCTGCTCGCCGAAAGACAGCTTCAGGGCACGCTCTCAGCGGCAGCGTCGCCCCGCAAGCGCCTGTCGCTGCGCCGCAGGCTGTTTCGCGCTGTGCTCATCCTGCTGGTCGCGGCTGCCATCTCGCTGGCCATCATTGCCCTGCGCCTGTGAGGGAGCAGGGCAGGCTCATACGTCGTTGAAGCGATACCCTACCCCCCGCGATGTGAGGATGTAGGCGGGCTGCTGCGGGTCTTTCTCAATCTTCTGGCGCAAGTAGTGAATGTACAGCTTGAGGCTGTCAATTGCGTCGCCGTACTCTGGCCCCCATGCCTCGCGCACTAGCTCCGTGCGATCCAGCACGCGCCCGGCGTTGCGCGCCAGGACGCCGAGCAGGTTGAACTCCTTCGGCGTCAGGTGCACGGGCTTGCCACGCACGCGCACTTCGCGGCTGATAAAGTTGATACGCACGTTGCCGCCATCGAAGACCAGTTCCTCAGACACGACCGGCTTGGGCACGCGGCGCAGATGGGCCTTGATCCGGGCGACCAGGGCGTCGTTGTCGTAGGGCTTGGTGATGTAGTCGTCCGCGCCCAGTTCCAGCCCGCGCACGAGATCGCGCGTGTCGTCTTTGGCGGTCAGGAACAGAATCGGCACGTCCGATAGCTCGCGCAGGCGGCGGCAGACTTCCCAGCCGTCCATGTCCGGCATCATGATGTCCAGCAAGATGAGATCGGGATGGGTGCGATAGGCGGCGCGCAAGCCCTCTTCGGCGCTGCACGCCTTCACCACCTCGAAGCCGCGCCGCTCAAGCAGAATGCCGATGAGTTCAACAGTCATCTTCTCGTCGTCAATCACGAGTATTTTTTCAGCCATGGGGGAGACACTCTCTGGCTAGATTAATCCGGCAAGGTCAGACGCGATGACCAGCACCGTTAGATTTTTCTAATGCACTCTACCACGCGCCCGATTCTGGCGCAAGTGAGGTCAATGAGGGAATGCAAGCAAAACCTGCCGGGCCGTCTGCCGTACCTTACCCGCCTCATCCCCGCTCCGTTGCTGAAAGGGGAGAAAGATCGGGCGCAGCAAGATCAGGGGATGAGGTCATGTCCCCATGACTCCCGGCTCGCCGAGCGCGGCGCGCAAACGCTGTTCCAACTCGCTGAGGATGATCGCGGTCGCGCCCCAAACCTTGTGACCGCCAACGTTGTACCAGGGGACGTACAGTGTCGCGCCGCTCACTTCCCATTCCTCGACCATCTTGCGCCCATCGTCGAGCAGCCAGGCCAGCGGGCAGTCAATCACCTCTACGACTTCGGTGGAGTCGGGCTGCCAGCGTGGGCGCGGCGCGACATAGCCCACAAACGGGTGCACCTCGAAGTCGCTGGGGGGAATGTAGAGCGCGCACAATCTACCCAGAATCTCGACCGGCGCGCCGATGCCCATTTCCTCGCGGGCCTCGCGCAGCGCAGTGGCGAGCGGCGTCTCGTCGCCCTCGCGCGCACCGCCCGGCAAGCTGATCTGCCCGCTGTGCACGTCGCGCGGGTTGGCCGCGCGACGCTCCAGGGCGAAAGCCAATCCTTCAGGGGTTGGGTACAGCAGCACAAGCACGCCGGCCCGTCGCGGCAGCCCGGCCCGCTCATTGCTCCGCTGCATGGCGCGGGGCCGGGGGGCCATCCGGCGCTGTGCGCTCTCACTGTCAAAGCCAGGCAAGGCCAGCGCCACCTTCACCTGTGCCAGGGTGAGCGACGGGATCATCCCTCATACCAGGCGCGCCGCTTGCGCAGCGAGATACCGGCGTCCAGCTCGTCGCGGGAGGTCGTCCGCACCCGTCCGCGCGGGTCAATGTGAATCTGGCCCGCCTGTTGCAGCCGGGCGAATTCCTCCGGAGTGATGTCCGGCGCTGGCTCACCGCCCAGCCGTTCCAGGCGCGGCCCCAGGTCTTCCGGCTGGTTTGTGTCTTGCGGCGGATGCCCGCCGTCACCGGCGTCAGGCGGCGGAGCAGCGGGCGGTGCCTCGTCCGCCGGAGGAATCGTATTCTCTTGATCGGACATTGTCCTTACCCTTCGTTTGCGCTCGTGCTTTCGTCCGCTTCGAGCGTGACATTGCCCATGCTGATCAGGTCGTCGAGCGAGAGAGCGCCGCGCTCGGCGGTGCTGACCCGCTGCTGGCTGCTACACACCAGGCACTGCGGGTTACGCGGCACGCTCACCCACTCCGCCGTGTGAGGCAGGGCTACCTTTCCCTCGTAGATTTCCAGGTACGTGTTGGCCTGGATGATCGTATTGGCCGGCAGCGCCCGGTGCACAGGCGTGTCCGCCAACAGGTGATTCAGCGCCAGGTCAGCCTGGATCGCCGCGACGCGGACGACGTGCAGCCACAATCCCGGCTCGGCGGCCAGCGTGCCGTCCGGCCCGATCATGCCGTAATCTAGCTCGGCTTCCTCTGCCGGGTGCGACAGCCCTTCGCGCAGGCGCTCGGCCCAGCACGCATAGCACGGCCCCTCGTCCGGGTAGATGATGCACACGTCCCCGCCTTCGCCGCGCTCGTAGACGCCAGCATAGACCGCCGTCCGCCCGTGCTCGATACACGCCTGGTTGATGGCGAACTTGGGCTGCTCGCGGTCAACGCCCGCCACAACAATGTCCATGTCTGCGAGCAGGTCGAGATGGCCCTCGATGCGCCCGGTGACTGCGCGCACGTCGGCGGCGGGATTGCGCTGGCGGATGAGATCGGCCACCACGTCCACTTTAGGACGCCCGACATCACGCAAGTCGGCGACGTGTCTGACGGCATTGGCCGCTTCCAGCATGTCGTCGTCCACGAGGATGAAGCGCCCGACGCCACTCATCGCCAGGCTCACGGCGACAAAGCTGCCCCCTGACCCCAGCCCCACGACGCCCACTGTGCGCGTGCCCAGGTAAGCCAGCACATCCGCGCCGAACAGCCGCGCCACCCGATCCCAACCGGTCATCGCTCACCACCTCGTCTGCTGACGATCATGGTACTGTCTTCTCGATATGCCATACGAGTTCGACGAGCGTCCGTTTCGAATCCCACGTCCAGTCGGGCAGTTCGGTCAGCAGCAGCGGGCGCGACGCCGCATACAGCCGCTCGAACACATCCTCGCCCTCATCGGCGGTAACCAGCGGCGCTACACGCACGGCGGGCATCGCCACCGGATAGTCCGCACCCGTGACCAGGATAATCACCCGGCTGGCTCCCTCACGGTACACGCAGAAGCACACTTCGTAGGGCGGCCTGCCGTCCGCGTCCCAGCGCACCACATCGGCCAGGTAGCCGGCCTCGTGCAGCAGGCCAAATTCCTGCTCGAAGCGGCGCGGGCGCGCCAGGTGCCAGGCCAGCGGCGGCAGCCCCGGCAGCCGGTCGTCCGGCCATAACACCGGCGTCACGGCGACGAAGCGCGGCGCACGCTTGCTCATGTACCAGAAGTCAATGCGCACCAGCCAACCCTCGTCGGGGCAGCGGCGGACGATGCTCTGTGGCGTGGCGGGGGGCACTTCCTCAGCCACCTGGTCACCTGCTTCGCTGCTCTCTTCCGCTTCAGTCTGGAGCGGGTACATAGTGATGATGGGCGCGACGATGTGCTCGACGTTCGTCTCGGAGTCGGCGATCATGCTGCGAGCGGTGTCGGCATCGCCGCCCGAAGGCGCGATCATACTGCCTGGATGCTTGTGCCAATCCCCGACATGGCGCAGCGGCATATCCCACTTGGCGGCCAGGGCGCTGCCATACGATGAGCGGCGCATCTCACGGAACGCCTCCCAGTTGACGTACAGCCAGTGGAAGACATCGCCCTGCCAGTCGTCGCCCTGCTCGAACTTGCCCCACTCGCGCACGGCGTGCTGGCCGGGACTGATCGTATCCAGCACGTAAATGTCCGGCTCCAGCCTGCCGGACTGCGGGTCAACCAGGCCGACCATTGCCTCACCAGTCTCCGGCTCCGGGTAGAGCAGCGCACCGCGCACGATCTTGTCTATCACGCGCTCGGCGATGATCACACGCGGCAGGTCGCGCGCCCCTTCGGGCAGTGGTTCAGCCGTCATCGTCTTCTCCTCTGGTAACCGGTGCCCTTCGTCGGGCGCAGCGCCTCTTCGACGCCCGGCCACGTTCCCGTCGCCCGCCAGGTGTAGTAAGCATACAACCACTGGATGGCCCAGCCAGCGACCGTCACCGCCGTCGAAGTGGACGGGTTCCAGCCGTAGGTGATGCCATCTTTGGGATTGAACAGGCAAAGCTGCCCGTCCTCGAACTGGTGCTTCTCACTGTAGACCACCGGCTTCAGCACGTAGGCTTCGGCGGGGCGATTCGGGTAGCCCTCGATATACACGATCTTCAGCGTGTGCAATCGCTCCGGGATTCCCCGCAGATTGATCTCGACATCGCCGATCCAGTACAGATCACCGCGCTGCGGCACGACCAGCCGGAACGTGTCGGCGAATGTCGCGCGCATCATCTCGACTTCCAGCCGCAGCCGGGCAGAAACCTGTCTCGGCGTCCCCCACCAGGGCATGGTGCTCATCGCTCACCCATCCTCAAATCGCTTGCCCGCACGCGCGATCAGCCAGCAGCGCCTCGGCGCTAATGCCCGTGCCCCAGCAATTCCGACAGGCTGATCCCCTCCACCGGCTGCGCGTCCAGCGCCTGCTGCAGCTCCGGCGAAATCTCGCCATCGCTCGCCATGTAACGCTTGATCTCGCCGCCGCCTGCCGGCTCCCAGCCGAACCTATGCGCCGCCAGCAGCAGGTCTCCGGCAGCCAGGCGCAGCAGCCAGTCCCTCGGCACGATGGACTTGCCACGCAGCGGGAGCCAGGTGCCCGGCAGCAGCGTATTGCGCCCCGCTCCCAAATCGTAGCGCGCCTCGTCGGCGTAGCGGAGGCGTCCCTCAGCATCCACCAACTCGAAGCGAATCTTGCCGCGCGCCTCGTGGGGCAGCCAAAGCTCGGCGAAGGGCCGCAGATAGTCCGTGTCCGTCAGCACCTTGCCGGTGCGCACCAGGCGCGGCTCGTCAACATCCCGGTAGGCCAGCAGGCCGATGTCGGTCACGTTCACGTAGTCCGGCCCGCCTTCGTATCCCGCGCGCTGTGCCGCCTGGTGCGCTGCCAGTGAGCGCTGCCCAACCGCCGCCATCTCGCGCGGGACGCGCTTCGGCTTGGCGGCGCGGGTCTGCCCCGCCACAGCCGGAAAGACCATCAGCAGAAAGAAGGCGAAGACCGCCAGAAAGACGATAAAGGCAAGTGGCCCCATCATGTGCATGGCAGGCGATAACCTCTCACTGCTTACCGCGCCCGCTGCTGCCGGCTCTGCGCGCGCAGCAATTCTTCCAGGCTGAGCGGCAACGAGTCGTCATCGTCGTCGCTGCGCCAGATGCGGTCGCGCAGCAGCTCGCCATCCGGCCCCATCTGCCGCCGCAGCTCCGCCAGCGACTCCGACAAGTTGAAGTGGTAGATGCCCAGCGCGCCCCCGTCAATGCTCACCTGCGCCGTCCACCCACCGGATTCCAGTTCCGGCGCGCGCTTGCGCACCGGAAAGCGGTAATCCGGCACGAGGACATTCTCTCCGGGTTGCAGCCAGCGTTCCGCTTCGTGGACGTAGTGCGCGCGCCCCGCGCCGTCGCGTAGCTCGAAGCGCACCAGGGCCAGCCCGCTGCCGAGCACGTCGGGCACATCAATGATGGCAAAGGGGCGCAGCCCGTCGTCATCGAGCGAGACGAACCGCCCGCGCCGCAGAGCCATCCCGTCCGGGCGTTGCTCGTCCACGATCAGCCCAATATCCAGCAGACGATACAGCGTGTCGCAGTTGGGCAGACTGCGCGCCCGCGCTGCTGCTTCGCGTGCCACTTCACTGGGTTCCTGGCGCGCGCGCCCGCGCCGCAAGATTTGGCCCAGCGCCCCGCTGAGGTCGGAGCCGCGTGTTACGGCAGCCAACAAGCCCAGGTAGGCCAGCAGCAGCGCCGCGCCTACTCCGGTCGGGATGCCGCCAGCGAGCAGCGTCAGCCCCAGGGCAGCACCCACGATGACCAGCCAGACCAATGTCCCTCGATTGCTCTGTCGAAACATCTGGCTCACTTTCGCTCAGTCTGATCGTACCACGTCACCGGCTCCGAACAGCCCCAGACAGTGGGGGGTTGCCGCCTCTATCTTAATCAAGTACGCGGAAAATGACCAGGGAGTTGCACCTTTGGGTGCGTGCAACGGTTGTCCGTGACTCGCTTGACGCCGAGCGGGATGAAGTCCCGTAGGACGTATTGCCATACGCCCCTACGGGGGCGCAGCAGGGCAGCAGAGCAGCGACCCTGCCTGACAGGTCTTGCACGCCCCCGCGCCTGTCGTGCTGGGGAGACCGCGCCAGACTTCCGGAGTCTGTGGAGACTGTGGAAGTCTTGAGGCTTCCGTCAACATAGCCTAGACAAATAGCGGGTGCTCTGGTAAAATCTGCCCACTGACGAGACAAACCCCAGGAAAGACTGGAGACTTCACCGTTGGCTGATCACAAGTCTGCTCTCAAGCGCATTCGCAGTTCTGAGAAGAAGCGTCAGCGTAACCGCGTCTTCCGCACCCGTGCGCGCACGGAGATCAAGAAGGCCCGCACCTTCATCGAAAACGGGGACGTGGAGAACGCTCGCCAGGCAACCCTGGAAGCCATCCGTACTCTGGACAAGGCCGCCGTCAAGGGCATTCTGCACGCTAACAACGTGGCGCGGCGCAAGAGCCGGCTGATGAAGAAGCTGGCGCGTCTTGAGGCGGAGAAGTCCTAGCCTGACGCTCACCCATTGAATCTGGCGGAGGCATCCTGCACACCGGGATGCCTTTTTGTGTTCCGGCATCCCCACGATGGCGGGGGTAGCACTGCTGCGAATCTTCTTGCGAGGGCAACAACAGGAGCGCGAGCAGCCGCTAGCTTGGCTTCGCCGCCTCGTCAGCGCCCGCTGGCACGACGAAACGGTACCCGACACCGCGCACTGTGGTGATGTACTGCGGCTTGCGCGGGTTTGGCTCGACGGCCTTGCGCAGCCAGCGAATGTGGACATCCAACGTGCGCGTATCGCCCATGTAGTCCGTCTTCCACACCTGCTGCATGATGTACTTGCGCTCAAGCGTGTTGTTCAGGTTGCCCATGAACAACTCCATGAGCTCGACCAGCTTGGGCGTGAGCTTCTTCTCCGTCCAGGGCGTGGTCAGCGTCTGGCTCTGCGCGTTGAGGCTGAACGGTCCCACTTGCAGGTGAGCGCCCTCCACCGGCACGGTGAGGCGATCAATGCGGTTGGTCAGCTTGCGCGCCGTGAAAGGGGGAACCAACAGCACATCGGCGGCGCTGTTGCCGGTCGCTTCGGCGGCGCGGATGTGGATGATCGGCATCTGTTCGAGGGCGGCGCGCAGGCTGAAGCTGATCCGGTTGCCGGACGTGCGCAGCGATGCCGCGTCGAGCACAATGACGGTCGGCAACTCCTTCCGCGCCATCTCCAGACCTTGCTTGCCAGAGTGAGCGATCTGAACCTGGTACTTCCGCCTCAGCGAATCCGCGAACGACTCGCTACTATTGCGCGCACTCTCAATCAACAATACTTTTGTCGTCTTCATGCATCCCCCCAACAGCAGGCTCGCGGCGCAGGCGGACATAGGCGCGGCAGAGACGCCGGATCAGTCTTTAACATTCCCCTATTGCCATTATAATGGTTGGGCAGCAGATGACAACAAGTCGTGGCGCAGACAGCGCGCAGCCCACCCGTTGGCGCTGTGTTGCAGCCCTTGTCACGCAGCCGCCAGAGCCATCGAGGCCACAGATGGGGGAGGTAACGCTGGTGTGCCGCCATATATGACCCACGATCGGCCCACTGGTTACTTTGGACGAACAGACGGTTTTTTAACACTCGGCAGATGAGATTCCTACTTTACCTGGATGAAAGGGCGCTTGGGGGTATCTCTGACACCCTGCCCTGCCCCAACCATGCAGATTACCCCGTTTGCGCTATGATTGTGCGCAGCACAATTAGCGGCGCTGCCAGCGCAGTCTGTCGCTCGCGCTGGCCTCACGACGGAAACCCGCATGGAAGCAATTCCTCAACATGTCACGTCGTGCGCGAAGTCAGCGCACTTCCACAGCCTGGCCCAGGCGATTGACGCGCAGCAGGTCATGCAGGCTGCTGTGGCTATCCAGCAGATTCCCGCCCCAACATTCGACGAACAGCGCCGCGCGGAGCATGTCCGCGACCGCTTCATCGCGGCGGGATTGCGCGACGTGAGCATTGACGCGCTGCACAACGCGGTCGGTCGCTGGCCCGGCGCTGACCCCGCCCGCCCTGCGCTGCTGGTCTCGGCGCACACCGATACGGTGTTCCCCGCCGGCATCGATCTCACCGTTCGTGAAGAGAGCGGACGCCTGTACGGGCCGGGCCTGGGCGACAACAGCCTCGGCGTTGCTGCCCTGGTCGCCCTGGCCGCGTTGTTCGCCATGCACGACATCTACCCCCCGGCGGACATCTGGTTCGCAGCCAACAGCCGCGAAGAAGGGCTGGGGAACCTGGACGGCATCCGGGCCGTCTGGAATGCGCTGGGAGCACGTCTCGGCGCAGCCATCGTCATTGAGGGTATGGCCCTGGGGCGCGTGTACCACGCCGGGATCGCGGTGCGCCGGCTGCACGTTGTCTGCCGCGCCCCAGGCGGGCATAGCTGGCTGCACTTCGGCCAGCCGAGCGCCGTGCACGGGCTGATTGACCTGGGCGCGCGGATTCTGGCGCTCACCCCGCCGCACAAGCCGCGCACGACGTTCAACATCGGCCTGATTCAGGGCGGGCATTCCGTCAACAGCCTGGCCTGCGAGGCCGAGCTTTACCTCGATCTGCGCTCAGAAGACCCGGCCTGCCTGCAAGCCTTCGAGCGGGCCGTCCGCGAGTGCATTGATGCAGCGGCGCAGGCTCCCCTGCTCACCTTCACCACGAGCGTCGTCGGCGACCGGCCCGCCGGTCACGTAGACCGTACGCACCCCCTGGCGCAGATGGCCGGCGCCGCCCTCGACCTGGCCGGGATACCGGCTGTCTACGAGCGCGGTAGCACCGACGCCAACGCCCTGCTGGCGAGCGGCCTGCCAACGGTGACCGTCGGCGTCTCGCGCGGCGCTCACTCTCACCGGCAGGACGAGTACATTGAGACAAGCCCCATCGCGCATGGCCTGTGGCAGCTTGCGCTGCTCGTGCTGTCCGCCGCTGAATGGGATTTCCGGCGCAGCCCGTCGGGCGAGTGATCGGTGAGCAGTTGTCAGTGAACAGCAGGGGGATAGCAGCATTTCCCTCAGGGTAGGCGCATCTAGCCTACGCGCTGCACTACCTCACCCCCGGCCTCGCTTCGCTCGGCCAGCCCCCTCTCCGACGCGGCTATGCGTTACCCACAAATGCCCCCCATCCCCCAGCCCCTTCCCCCGCGCTACGCGGAGGGAAGAGGAGCAGGCCCGCCGCTTTTCTCCCTTCCCCCCACGGGGGGGAAGGGCCGGGGATGGGGGGGGACAGGCACAGCCAAAGATGTGGGTAATGTATAGCCGCACCGGAGAGGGGGCAGCGAGGTCCGTAGGGCGTATGGCAATACGCTCCTACGAGCGGGCTGACGCGCGGCGGATTTTGATGCGATTACCCTGGGATAAGCCCCCTCCCCGGTTGGTATTCCGGCCCGACGCTGCGTACAATAGGGGGCGTTGCGCCTTAACGATTCGCCAGCCAGCGCGGGGAGCCGTGCATGTCCAACCAACCCCCAGGGCGTCGCACCGAGAGCCTGTTCGATAACCGCTACCGCTACGACCACATTTACCCGCGTGGCCGCTCCGGTGAGACTCTGCGCGCCTACGACACGCACGACAACGACCGCCCCGTCGTCATCAAGCGCCCCGCCCCGCAGGATGCGCCTCCCATGCGCGCCGGGCAGGAAGTCAGCATCCGCACAGAGCGCCAGGCATTGGAGCGACTGGCCGGGCATCCGGTGCTGACCGAGTTGCGCGGCACCGGCACGTTTCGCGTCGGCGGGCACTCGCACGAGTACATCGCCATGGACCTGGCCGGGGGCGAGATCGTCGAGAGCATGGTGCTCGACCTGGCAGCCAGGGGCGCGACCCTGCCGGAACTGGAAATCCTGACCATCGTAGACAGCCTGCTCGACCTGCTGGCCCACGCCCATGACAGGCAGGTGGTCTACAACGACGTGGACGCCAAGCACCTGTTCTGGGATCGCGCCAGCTACCGGCTAAAGGTCATAGACTGGGGCAATGCCGTCTTCCTGGACGAGCCGGGCGCGCTGCCCACCGTCTCGCGCGCGACGGACATCTACCAGGTCGGCGAGCTTCTCACCTTCATCCTCACCGGCGGCAATCGCCTCGTCATCGAGACCGGCGAGGACGGCGAGCATTTCTACGTCAACTTCGGCGCAGACAGCGAGCGCATTCCGCCGCGCTTGCAGGCGATCATCACCCGCGCCGTGCACCCCGACCCGCGCCGGCGCTTCGGCACCATCCTGGAGCTGCGCCACGCCCTCAACGAATACCGCCAGCCGCTGCTCAAGGCGCGCGATGAGATTGTTTCGCGCGTGGGCAAGCGCGTGCGCGCCACGGCCAGCGTCGAGGAGTTGACCGCGCTTCAGGCTGAGCTAGACGCCGCCCTGGAGATGGACCCCGGCTTCCCCGAAGCGACGCGGCTGGCCGCTGAGATTCAGTCGTGCCTGCGCCAGATCAGCGTGCAGGCCGACCTTGACGCCATCCGCATCTACCTGGAAAGCGGCAACTGGCCGCGCGCCCTCTCGCTGCTCGACGACCTGCTGCCCAACGCCGACCCGATCCACGAGCCGCTTATTCGCTTCCTGATCGCGGCCTCGGCCGCGCTGCACAGCCTGAGGATCACTCCTCCGCCAGCCGGATTCTTGCAGGCGCTGGACTTGCTGTTCGGCGGCGAAGCGCAGCGCGCTGGGCAGACGTTGCTCACCGCGCCGGAGGCTACGTGTCCGGCGCGCCAGGCGCGGTAGTTGCTGGCCGAGCAGCTTGCGGTGCACATGCCCGATGTCACACTACTGCGCCCGCATCTGCTCAAGCTGCACCATGACCTGGAGGACGTACCGGCGGCGGCCAACGCGCTGGCGCTCATCGCCGACATCGAAGCGGCGCTCGCCCGCACTCCTGTGCCCGGCCTGACCGGTCTGCACGTGCTGTACCGCCAGGCCGCCGCCGGGCTGGTTGACCTGGAGCACGCCCTGACCCCGCTCGACGGTGCTGTGCCCGATCACGTCTATGAGGGGGCGCTCGCCTCGGCCCGGCGCGCTCACGCCGCCGCCGATGCGGTAGTGGCACTGCTGGAGAGCGTCGGCAGCAGTGTGTACGGCAATCCGGCGCAGGCCGGGGACGATCTCTACCGCGCCGCGTGCATTGATCCCACCTCGCCCCACTTCGACGCGCTGCACGACTACTTCGACGAGGTACACCAGGCCATCAGCGCGCTGCGCCAATTTCGTCCCCGCCCGGACGGGGCGAACCTCGCCGCCTGGTTCGCCGATGTGGGGCAATTCCTGCGCCCTTACCTGGACGATCTGCCAGCACCGGCGCTGCACGATGCAGCGGGTGCCATCAGCGCCGCCGCCGAGTGCTGGATCACCGTCATCAACTATCTGGCGCTGGGCCGCCGCCGCCCGTCCGTGCTCCTGCTGCGCGAAGCTGCCGACAGCGTGCGCGCCATCAATGAGCACATCGCCGCCTGGCTTGGCGACCTGGCTAATCGCCTGCCGGATGCCCCCTTCGTTGAGAAGCTCAGCCCCAACCAGGCGCTCGCTGACGCGCTGATCGCCGGTTGGAGCGCCTGGGATCGCGGCGAGGGCCTGACCGCCGCCGGTTCCGGTCGCGCCGCCTATGACCTCGCCCAGACAGACGGCGAGCGCCTGGCCGCCAACCGGCTGCGCCGGATGGGTGAGCTGCTTGACCGCTGGCTGCGCGAAGGCAGCCTGCAACAGGCCGAGCGCACCGACGAGATCGAGAGCGAGACGCTGGCCGTGCTGCTGAGCGACGAAGAGCACGAGCGCCGGGCTTTCGCCGAGCAGATGCCCAACACGACGCTCTACCTGCGGGCAATGGGGCGCGGCCTGATCGCCCACATCCAGCAGAGCAGCAGCGCCGGCTGGCGCGCGCTGTACCTGCATTACGTGCTGCGCGGCGCGCTCGCCCTGCAAGCGGATGACCTGGACGAGGCAGAATTCTGGCGCGGTGCCGCGCAAGCCTGCTACGACAGCGCGCGCACTCACATTGCCTTCCAGGTGCTCGACCGCGCGCTGACCGGTCGCCGCCTGGTGCACACTGCCCAGCAAGCCATGAACGCCGTCGCCCGCCCTGGCGACCTGGGCGCAGTGCGCAGCGCGCTCAATGCGCCGCTGGCCGCCGACATGCTGGCCGGGACCGGGCGCGCCGTCGAGCTGATCGAGGAAGCCCTGCGCAGTTGGTCTGACGGCGACTTCTACGCCACACGCGGGGCGCTGGACGGGGCGCTGGAGCGGCTCCAGGGCGCGGCGAGCACGGCAGACCTGCACATTGAGCCGTTCCTGGCCTGGCTGACGGGCCTGCGCGACGCGGCGGCGGAATTGCAGCAACTGCGGCTCAGCGTCGAGCAGAGCGCCGTCACCACCAGCCCGGAGCCTGACCCGGCACTGGCTGACGCACTGGCTACCATTGTCCGGGTGACGCTGGACAGGCTCGGCCCCGACCACGCGCACCAGGTTCGCCAGTGGGAAGACATGTACCGGGCGGTGCTCGACAGCTATACCACCCAGCGCCTGACCCGCCGCGAGAAGCTGGCCGCCTTCGACCGCCACTTCGCCTCGCTGTTCATCACCCGCCACCCAGCCTACCCCCTCTTCCGGCACTGGAAATCGGTGGTCGAGCAGCTTCCGCCGGACGAAGCGGAAGACGACATGATCCACCTTGACAACCTGTCGGTCGCCGCCACTGACGCCAGGCTGCCCGCCTACGTAGGTGATGAAGAAGCTCCCACCGAGGCTCGCGCGCCAGCCGCCGCCAGGAAAGGCAGCGACCGGGCCTGGAACCGGGTGATTATCGTCGCCGTCCTGCTGCTGATCGCGGCCCTGGGCGTCGCCCTGGTGCGCAATCTGGGCGGTGAGGATGGCCAGCAACCCACGTCCGCGCCGGAGCCAACGTCCGTCCTGGCTACGCTGCCCGCCGTCGCACCGCTCAACACGCCGCAGACGGAGGTTGCCAGGCAGGTCACCAGCGCGCCGCCGCCCACGTCCAGCCCCGCGCCGACCACGCCGCCGCCTACCGCGACATCCAGCGCAACCCCAACCACAGAGGTCACAGCCACACCGACGGCAGCGCCGACCGAGGAAGTCACGCCCTCGCTCACGCCGACCCTGTTCGTGACCAGCACCCTGGTGCCCAGCCGCACGCCAGCGCCAGTCATTGAAGCTGCGCCCGCCGATGCCAGCACGCACGGCGACCTGTTGGCCGGGCTGGCGAGCCTGCCGGCGGAGAGTCTGCCCGGCCCGTCTGGAGCGCTCACGCCGAACAGCGACGGCACCTGGACGCTGTCAACGGCGGGCGACGCCGGGCAGACGGTCGTAGAGCTGTCGCCGGAGCTGCTCAGCACCCTGTTCCAGCCGGGCGTCGCCAACACATTGCGCCGGGCGGATGCCATTCTGGAGCTTGTCAGTTACAATCAGGCCGCGATCAGCGAGGGCGGCGTCGCCTTTGGGCTGGGCGCGACCAGTGGACTCGGCCAGCAGACCATCGGCCAGGTTCAGCTTGTGGACACGGACTTCGTCAGCCTGGGTCTGAACCAAAACGGTCGGTTTCGCTCTTCGACTGAGTTCCCGCTGCAAGAGCCGCGCCTCACGCTCTCCGTGCGACGCACCGACACCACGACGCTCAGCTTCTACGTCAACGACCTTTGGCTAGGCGATTCGGTGTTCCTGTTCCCGCAGGGCGAGCCGGTGACGCTGCTGCTGTTCGCTGCCGGGCGCGATGTCGTGGTTCAAGTCCAGTCGTTTGTGCTGGACTACAGCCCGCGCGATGAGATACCCTAAACAGATAGTGAGCAGTACTGAGTAAAGCGGACGCATCATGATCGAGTCGGCCCAGGCGCTCAACGCCTGTTTCACGCTTGGCAACTACATAGACACCTACGCACTGGGTCACTACGCCCGCGTCCTGGAAGGCACGGACGAGCGCAGCGGCCAGCGCGTGGCCTTCAAGGTCATGCGCCTGGAGCACCTGTCCGACGACGGGACGCCGCGCTGGGAAGCCCGCGCTTTCGTCAGCGAGGCTGATCTGCTCGTCCGCCTGGCGGGCAGCGATGCGGCTGTGCGCCTCTACGACTGCGGCTATGTCTCGGCGCGGCGCGAGCGGCCCGATTCCGGGGAGATTCTCTCCCTGGGCACGGATGTGGCCGCCTTTCATGAAGCGCTCTACCCGGCGCTGGCCCAGCGCTGGCGGCCTTACCTGTCCCTGGAGCTGCTGCCGCGCCATCACAATCTCTTCTATCTGATGAAGCCTAGTTCGGGCAATGGTCGGCGCCGCCTGCCCACCGAGGAGGGCATTGACCTCGCCCTACAGTTCGCCGATTTCCTGCGCGCGGCGCACGACCAGCGCATCGTCTACCTGGATCACAAGCTGGAGCACGTCTATTGGGACGGGCAAACGCTGCGCATCATTGACCTGAATAGCTCGCAGCTTGTGGAGACGGGCACGCACACGCTCGACCAGTATTTCGCCCAGGACGTGCACAACCTGTGCGTGGGCATCCTCTACCCAGTCTTCACCGGCCTGTCGCCTAAGAAGGGCGCGCTGCGGCCCCAGCCAGCGTCACAGGCGGAGGTCGAGCAGCGCTACGCCGACGTGGATCACCTGGATTTCGGCGTCGAGCCGACGCTCAGCCCCACCCTGCAAGCCCTGCTTGAGCAGGGCGCGCGGCAGGAGTTGGCGGACGTTGCCGCGCTGCGCGCCGGGATGGAGCGCGTCGCCGGGCGGCACGGCTGGGAATTGCCGGGCGCGCACACCATTCCCGCGCTGCGCGACGCTCGCGAGCGCATCCGCGCGGGCCTGGACGAGCTACGCCGGGGGCAGGATGCGCTGCGCCGCGCGCGCGAGCTGTTGCTGGAAGCGATCATCCTCGATGACATCAACGAGGAAGTAGAGGCCGAGTTGAGACGCCTCCTGGCGCAGATCAACGAGGCGCTCAACCACCGGGTGATACCCTAGCATCGCTGGCAAGGAGAGGTAATGGCCGACTTACGAGAACAACTCGAACGCCTGCGCCTGCTGCTGGAGGCGCTGCCATCCAGCGCAACGGCCAGCGAGATCGCCCAACTGGAGAGTGAGGCGCGGGTGCTGCTCGCCCAGAGCAAGAACACCCAGTATGAGGCCGAGGCGCGCGAGCTTTTCACCCAGCTTGCCCGGCACAGCGCCCCGCCCACGCCCGAAGCAGCCACGATACGCGGGCTGCTGCGCCGCGCCCGCATCCGCATTGAGATCGCTGGCAGCGAAGACGATATTGACGAGGCCATTGACATCCTGGCCGAGGCACTCGACCTCGACCCGAATAAC
>JAXGOK010000023.1:0-62520 GCA_040767545.1 Aggregatilineaceae bacterium
GCCCTGTTTGATTTCATTGTCAACAATGCCGACCGCAAGGGGGGGCATGTGCTGCTAGATACGCGGGGTAAGCTGTGGGGGATTGATCACGGGCTAACTTTTCACGCGGCTCCCAAGCTCCGCACGGTGATCTGGGAGTTTGCTGGGCAGCCGGTTGGTGACTATTTGTTGCGTGATGTGGGAAGGCTGCGTGAGCAGCTTGCTGTGGAAGATTCGCCGCTAGCTGTGTTGTCGCGTGCCTATTTGACGCTACGTGAGGTTTTGGCTCTAGAGCGGCGGGTGGGCTTGCTGCTGGGTGGTGGGTGTTTCCCTGTGCTGGTGGGTGGCGCGGGTTATCCTTGGCCTTTGGTTTAGTGTGGGTGGTGTTTGGGGTTTTGGGTTAATGACTACGCGAAATCAAATGCGCAAAAGACACATAGGTCCGCGTCGCCTTCGTCCCTCCTCTACGGAATCTCGTCAGAGGGAACTGCCGTCCCATGCCCAGTGGGCGTCGTCGCTACGGGTGTCTCTGGAGGTACCGTCAACGTAGCGGAGGCACCCGTCGGCGTCCTCGTCGCCGTCCCCTGAGCAGGAGCCGGCGTCGCCTCAACAGCAGGGACTTCACTCACCGCCAACTGCGCGACGCGCTCCGCCACCGCCGCCACACGCTGCTCATACGACTTGTCGTGGAAGGGATAGCGATACAGGTCGCCCCAGTACGACACCCACTGGTACGACTCCAGCGCGCGCGTTGGCTCGTCCAGCGCCTCCAGAATCAGCGCGCGAATATACTGATCCACTGCAACGTCACGTACCAGTAGCGCCTGCGTGTTGTCGTTCAGAGCCAGTTGCAGTGCCAGCCGCCCCTGCCCTGCCGCAGCGCCACGCTGCATCACCTGGTGATACTGCGCCTGGGCACGATAAGCATAGGCGTCCGCCCGCTGCGCTTCTTGCGGCAGCTCAGCGATGAACACGTCCGACAACAGAGCCAGCGTGCCGGAGTAATCGCAGCTCAACTGATCCGGATACAACGAGCACGTCTCGACGAACATCTGCGCCTGCCACAGTCGGTACTGCCGGTTGCTGGGATCCAGCGCCAGGAGTTGGCTCAGCCAGCCCTGAGCCGCGCTCAAGTCACCTTCGCGCAGCGCAATGGTGACCAGACGCTCGACTATCGCCGCATCCACCGCCCCGGAGCCAATCGTCGCCGCCTTCTCGAAGTCTCCATAGGCGTCACCCAGCCTGCCGGACGTGTAACATAACTCGCCGTGCAACGCATACGCGCGCTTGATGATCGCCTCTGCGCTTTCCGGCAAGCCCGGCGCGTTGTCCAGAATGCGGGTCAGCGCAGTCTCGGCCATGTCAATGTTACCCTCGCCCAGCCGCGCCTCGGCCAGGAAAAGGTAACCTGCTGGCTCCCCTGGGTAGTAGAGCAGCAGCGCCTGCGCGCTACGCACGCCCAGCCCATAGTATTGCGTTCTGCGATCGCCGGGCTGCGACTGTGCCGCAAGGCGCAAGTAAGCTTCGGCCTGTAGCTTGAGCGCGGGTAGCAGCGCTGGGTCAATAGTCAGCGCCCGGCCAACATGCTCCAGCGCACTGGCCGGCTGGCCGTCCGCTATTTCGATCTCAGCAGCAATGACAAGCAGGTTCAGATCGTTGGGCCGGTTCACCAGGGCTGGCATGACTGTTCCGCGTGCAGCGGCGCGGTCACCACGCGCCAACTCTACCCGTGCCTTTGTCAGCACTGCCGGAATCAGCCGGCTGTCTTGGGCAAGTGCCTGTGTCGCCAGATCAAGCGCGGCAGCGGAACGGTTATCTTGCAGGTAGCGAATCTCCGCCAGCCCCGCCAGCAGAATCGGCTCCCCTCGGCACGAGGCAAAACCCCGCTGCGGCTCGTAGTTCTGCGCCCATTCCAGGAGCGCGGTCGCCTTCTGGTAGTCTTGCATGGCGGCCAGACTCAGCGCCTCGTAGTACACCAGCGTGGCATAGCAGTGCGGCTCCGACCGCTCGCGCTCTTCCTGCAACATCGCCAGTGCCGTCTGGTAGTCACCCACCCAGTAATGCGCCACTGCCTCTTCAACCAGACGGGCGACGCTAGCATTCACACGGGGATAAATCTCAGTTGGCTCAGCCAGGGCATAGGGATCGCCCCGGACGAGATCGCGCGGAATGGTAGTCGGCGGGACGGCCATTGACGTCGGGAACTCAGTGGGAGCAGGACCGCCCAGGGTCGGGGTGAAGGTTGGGCGCGGCGTCAGGCTGGGAACGCGCGTGTTGAACAGGCTGATCTGCTGGCCTTCTCCCTCCAGCACGCCCGTTGCCTGAATCACAATCAGCCCGCCCGCGACCAGCGCCACCAGCATAACCAGGGCAGCAGCAATCATCGCCTGGCGCAGCCGGGCAGCGCCGCCTTCGGCGTAGCGCCCTCGGCGCTTGCGCGTCCAGGAGGTGTCCGCTGCGCCGTAGGGCTGTGGATCGTACCCCCGCAGGAAATCGTCAACGGCCTGCAAGACACGCGCGTACTTGCCCTCGTCCAGCGTGGGCACCACCGCGCCGCTAAGCGCCTCGCTCCCCTGACGTCCCGGCTCCACCCCCAGGGCACGCAGCCCTTTCAGGGCGAACTCGTTCTGCGGGTTGACTTCCAGCAGCTTCTTGAGACAGAACAGCCGCTCACTGTCATCGGACGCGACGCTGCTGAGCCACATCCAGCCAATCTCGTTACGCGGGTCCATCCGCACCACGTTTTGCAGGATCGAGCGTGCCGCGTCACGCTGGCCACCGCGCGCAGCCGCAATACCCTGGTGCAGAAGTTGGTTCAGCGATTCCTGGCCCATGTGCTCCTTGCCCCCATCAGCAAGCAGGCGATGCGTTCATTGTACAACAACACTCGCCATGCCAAAAATCGCGGAGCGTGTGCCATCCCAGGCCACGCAGGGTATACTCAGCCTGTCTACCAGACTTCACCCACGCGGAAGGGACAAGCCATGACCGAAACCTGGCGGCTGTTCATCGCCATCCCCCTGCCAGACGCCGTCATCGCCGTGCTGGATGAGGCGCAGCGCGCGCTCAAGAAGGTAGTGCCTCCGCGAACCGTCACCTGGGTCGCGCCAAGTAACATCCATCTTACGCTCAAGTTCCTCGGCGAAGTCCCGGTTGCCCAGCGCGACATGATCGCGCAGGCATTGTCGCGCGCCGTAGAACAGCGTGGCGAGCTTACACTCGAAACAACTGGACTCGGCTGCTTCCCTAACAGCCGCAGCCCGCGCGTGGTATGGGTTGGTCTCGGCGGTGACAAAGATGCTCTGCATCAATTGCGAGACTCGGTCGAGCGTGCTATTGCCCCGCTCGGCTACCCCACTGAGAACCGCCCCTTCAGCCCACACCTCACCCTAGGTCGAGTCCGCCGCGATGCCGCGCGCGCGGACGCGCAGTGTCTCGGCGACATTGTGCGCGAGACAACTGCTCCGTGTGCAGTGAATTGGTCGGTCACAGAGCTGATTCTGTTCCGAAGTGAATTGAAGCTGAGCGGTGCTGACTACACGAAGCTGCACAGGGCACCTCTGCGCGTGGGCCGCTGACGGTGCGCTACTGCATCCCCTGGCACGAGCAACAAACCGCTGCTACAATGGTCTTAAGTGCAACCCACTAGCATCTAGGAGGATAGCCCACTGGAACCCGCAGAACTGGCTCGCGCAATTGTCAACCTGGCCACCGACAAGAAGGGCGAGGACATTGTCCTCATGGATATGCGCCAGGTGTCCCCCATCACCGACTACTTCATCATTGTGAGCGCCACATCCGATCGCCAGCTTAAGGCTATCATCGAGCACGTCGCCGAAGAGATCAAGAAACAGCACAGCATCCTGCCCTGGCACGTTGAAGGCGATCCCTCCAATGGCTGGGTGTTGATGGACTATGCGGATGTCGTGGTTCACGGATTCCTGCCAGAACGCCGCGCCTACTACGATCTAGAGGGACTCTGGCGCGAAGCGCCGGTCGTTGTGCACATTCGATAACGGCGGCGCGGATACATGCCCGCGCCGCCGGAAGTGCACACAACCTGGTTGGGCCGCGCCCTCTGGCCTTAAGCCAGGCTGGACGCAGCCTGGAAGCTCACCGCTTCTCGAAGACCCACCGGTCAACGTCGCGATCCCAGGCCACAAGCTCCCCGTCACCGAAGAACAGCGCCACTTCCTTCTCGCCGTTCTCGACCGAGTCGGAGCCGTGCACCAGGTTCCGCCCCACTTCCATCCCGAAATCGCCGCGTATGGAGCCAGCACCCGCTTCGGCGGGATTCGTAGCCCCGATGGTGTTGCGGGCCGCCTTGATCGCGTCCGTGCCCTCCAGAGCCATGACAACCACCGGCGCTGACGTGATGTAGGCCAGCAGAGGCTCGTAGAAGGACTTGCCCTTGTGCACAGCATAATGGCGGGCGGCGAGGTCGCGATCCATCTGGATCAGCTTCATGCCAACAATGCGCAGGCCGCGCTGCTCAAAACGGGCCACGATCTGCCCGATCAGGCCACGTTGTACGGCATCCGGTTTGACAATGATCAGCGTGCGTTCCACTGGTCCTCCTATGGTGCGTGGGATAGACACAAGACAACGGGCTGAATTGTAGCTTCAGCCCGCCTAACAGCCAACAGTGCGTGCTAGAGAGAGCGTACAGCTTGTCAGGAGAGATGGGGCCCTACGATGCCAGCCAGCCAGACCCCTGCCCCCGCCTGCTTACAATTGCTCCAGCGCCTTGCGAAATGAGTACAGAGCTTCCTTGAGCCGCCCCCGGCGCAGGTATGCGTCGCCCAGCAGCCGGTGAATGCGTGTCTCCGCCGGATGATCCTCGACGAATGCGGACAGATCGTTGACCACGTCCGGCAGATACTGACCGGCCTCGATCAGCGCCTCGTACTGCGCGAAGCTATCCGGCACTTCATTGAGCGCCCACAGCGCACGAGCCAGCGCGATTCTGTTCGCGTGATCGTCAGGGGCCTCAGCCAGCCGCTGGCGGTACGCGGCAAGCTGTTCGCTGTCCGGCGACGGGAATAGCACCCGTCCAGGACGCGCACTTTCACCCTGCTCCTCCCGCGCCGGTGCCACGTCACCCGGAGGTGCAACTTCCTCCCAGCGCAGCTCAGCAACCGCCGGTCTCTCAGCCTCTCCCAGCCAATCGGCGTCCGGCTCCGCCTCGTACGCCCCCGCCTCCAGAGACGGCTCCAGCCAGGCATGATCATCAACGGCGGGCGCTTCGCGATCAGCCGCATCGCGCAGCCACGCCGGTACGTCGGCATCCTGGAAGACCGGGGGTTCTGCCTCTTCTTCGTCCAGCAACCAGGCCGGCATGTCTACCGGCACCGCCTGCTGGAGCACCGGCTCGCTCTCTTCACCCCCGGCAACCGGCTCGGTGACTGGCTCAGCCGCTTCCGCGTCCGCTGCGGGAATTCCCTCGTAAGCATCCCACGAGACTTCCGTGCTGTGCTCTGCGCCTACATAGGACTCGTCCACCGCCTCGCTGAGCATGTCCAGTGCCGCCAAGTCGAGGTCGCTCTCCTCAGCCACAGCAGCCTCAAGCTCCCACTCTGCCGCCACTGGGCCGCCCTCTGGCTCAGCCAGTTCCCTGACCTCAACATCTTCGGCCATGTCTGCCAACCAGCCGGGCAGTTCCGGCTCAGCCGACTCCAGATCGAGCAGCGCAGCCGCCTCTGTTTCGGAGACCTCTTCCAGCGGGCGCATCTCGGCAATCCAGGGAGGCAAATCAGTGCTGGGACTCGCTGGCTCGACCTGCGCCAGACTGCCGGAGTCAACCCCTTCGGCTTCGCGCGCCGCCGCCAGCCTGCTAGCCTGAAGCTTGAGCCAGGCCAACTCCTGCTCACCGCTGAGTTCTCCGCACGCCAGTGCCCGCTCGATCTCCTCGTCAGTCATGCCCGCCAGCGGGTCGGCATACTCCAGGCTCGGAGGCTGGGCCGCCTGCACGTCCCCTTCATCAACCGCCAGGTATTCTGACAGATCGGAGTCCGGCTCGGTCGCCAGGTCTTCCAGCCAGAGCAAAGCGTCGGGCACAGACTCAGCCTCTGCCTCTGGCGAGACCGGCCTTTCGACATCTCCAGGCGCAGCGCCGAACGCAGCCAGCTCATCCAGCCCAACGTCCGAACGACGGTCGAGGCTTTCCAGCCAGTCCAGCGTGCCGCTGCCGTCCTGCGGTACCTCATCCTCCGCCAACTCCTGCGGCTCAAGGGCGTCGTAGGCTGCGCTCACTGGCTCCTCCCACAGGACGTCTCTCTCGCCAGCGGAGACCTCACTTCCTTCATCCCAGCCAACGAAATCTGGCGCTTGTGCTTCCTCGTCCACCGGCCCGCGCACCCGCCCCAACGACATGCGGCTGGCCTCAAACGGGACATAGCCCGGCTCATCAATGACGGTGTCTTCCGGCGGCTCCTCAATCGAAAGGTCAGCAGCCGTGACAAGCTCCTCGGACTTAGCACCTTGCCTGGCGGCCAGGCTCTCCAGCCAGAGCATGGGGTCTATGCCGTCCAGGAAATCCACGTCTTCGCTGCCAAGCACAACGGGAATCTCCGGCTCATGCTCAGCGGAGATGCCAGTCTCGACTTGCTCGCCGGTGCCGATCTCCCCGGCCCCAAAATCCTCTTCAGCAAGTGAGAAGGCCGGCTCAGGGGAGATTTCTTCATCAGACTCGGACCAACTGAAGCTGTCACCCTCTTCGGCCCGCACGTGGACAACCGTGTCCTCGTCCGGCTGAACTGACAGGTCTTGCAGCCAGCGCATAGGATCGGCGGCAACCGGAGCGACGGGCTCCTCCTGCTCATCCTCTACCGCCTCAGCCTGGGGTTCGCTAGGGCCAGCAGGCCAAAGCTCCTCTTCGTCCCTGGGCGCTTCCTCAAACTCGTCCCGGCTTGTATCATGACGCCGCGTCGTCTCTTCCGACACAGGGACACGCCCATCGTCCACGATTGAATACGGCACATAGCCCGGCTCGTCAATCTGCACGTTTTCGGGGATGGGAACGTCGAGATCAGCCGCCGTGATCAGTTCGTCCTCGCTGGCGCCCTGCCGCTTCGCCAGGCTCTCCAGCCAGGCCAACTGCTCTTCAGGAGTCATGTGCTCGAAGTCAAACTCATCGCCCAGTTCAGCAGGGGGCAATACCATGACGGCATCCTCCTCAGCGTCGTCACGCACCACAATCGCGCCCGATCATAGCGCGTGGGCCGCGCTACTGCTCGTCTTCATTAACGTCACGGAGCCATTCAGGGGGTTCCGACGCTTCGTCGTGGCTGAGGCCCGGCGACCCGCCCAGCCCCCCTTCGAGCGGCTTGCGCAGCCAGACAGGCAGCCAGTCGCCGAACGAGAAATCGTCAGGCACCGGCTCGTCATCATACTCCCCTGGCGGAGCGCCCACTGACCCGGTCGCCACCTCAGCGGCCATAGTATCCGGCCAATCGGCTTCCGACGCAACCGCGATCGCCTCCTCAACGGCCAGCAACTCTTCGCTCTCCTCCCAGACCATCTCAGCCTCAGCGTCGCCAGGCAGAGCCTCTTCCGCCACGTCCCACTGCTCGGCGACACCTGCCTCCCCAGCCGCTTCCAGCGACTCAGGCATGGCGAGATCGGACTCCTCCAGGTCTTGGACATCGAGGGCAGACTCTTGCACCTCAGGGACTTCCTCGCCAGCGAATAGCTCGTCCAGCTTGTGCGCCTCGGAGTCGGCAATAGCCAGCAGCCAGTCCGGTATCTCCCCCTCCTCCGCCGGTACATCCAGGTCGAAGGGGAGTTCCGCCTCAGGCGCTAGCAGCGGCTCGCCGCGCTCCTCACCACTGTCCACACCAGGGACAAATTCGTCCGCGCGGATACCGCCTTCCATGTCCACCGCGCCGGGCAATTCCTCGCGCTCAGCGGTCTCAGTCTCGCCGCTCAGCAGCGCATCAACTTCTTCTTCCTCGCCCAGCTCCAGGGCGATTTCTTCGCCGGTGAATGCCGCCATCCAGTCCGGCTGCTCATCGGGCTGAAGGATGCCCATGTCGCCCGCAGAGTCATAGCGCGGCGCTTCACCTTCTTCAAACGCATCATAGGGCCGGTCAAGCAGCGCAGCAGGGTCTTCCAGTTCCGCTTCAGCGGGCACTTCCGCCTCGCCCAGATCAGACACCCCCCCCAACCAGGCCGGGCTTACCTCGCCCTGCCCAAGTTCGCCTGTCTCTGCGCCACCCTCGGCCTCAGCCCAACCCAACACGTCTTCCGGCTCGGTCTCCGCCAACAGTGCAGCTTCCAGCACGGCAGCCTCATCCAGCAGCGCCGCCTCATCGCCAATCTCAGCAAGAGAAGCTTCCTCCTGAGTAGGCTCACTCTCTGCGAGGACGAACGAAGCGAGCCACCCCTCCTCACTGGTACCAGACTCAAGCGGCGCCCCGCCCTCACCGACCGGCGCAACAGACTCCTGGGCAGCTTCCCACGCTTCCCACTCAGCCAAGAGCGCCGATTCCTCCTCGCGTGTCTCGCCTTCGGGTACGCTAGGCGCTTCGCTACCAGCCACCCCCTCAAATGCCCGTTCTTCTGCCGGCAACTGCGCGTCTTCATCTGCCGGTCGCTCAGACAGGGGCGCAGCCTCACGAACCCATGCCGGAAGATCGGCGGCAGGCTGAGCAGCGCCCTCATCGCCCTCGCCAGCGGCGGCGATTGCCGCCAGCAGCTCAGCATCAAGCGCCTCCGGCTGTGGCACACCCTCCTCCGGCAAAGTCTCGTCCAGCCAGGACTCCATTACCATCTCGCCGGAGTCAGGCGTTCCTGGTTCCTCGGCGGGAATATCGGGCACCTCGCCTGCGGCCATATCAGCCCCCCAGGCGGGCAGCCATTCCGGCGCAGAAATCGCCTCAGTGTCCGCCGCCTCGCCGAGCAGTTGGTCAGCCGCGAGGAATTCCTGGAATGCAGCGTCAATCTCGTTGCGGAGAAGCTCGTCTTCGCCCGCTGCTGGCCCGCTTCCAGCGGGAGCAAGTTCATCCAGGAAGCGCAGCTCGTCTGCGGTGATCAACTGCTCGCCCTCAGTTACCGGCGGAACAGGCGCGGCGATCTCGCTCTCCGGCTCGCCTGACTCTTCTACCTCCAGCGCGCCCTGGAAGACTGACCAATCAAGGTCATCAACGCCAAGCTGCTCGAAATCGGGCATCTCGGCCAGGTGGTCAATGAAACCTGCATCAGCACCAGGGGCCACTTCAGCCGGCGCTTCGCCGGGAGGACTCTCCTCCGGCATGAGGGATTGCTCGCCTGCGCCAGCCTCACCAG
This sequence comes from Aggregatilineaceae bacterium, assembly GCA_040767545.1. Lineage (GTDB taxonomy): Bacteria > Chloroflexota > Anaerolineae > Aggregatilineales > Aggregatilineaceae > UBA2029. The sequence continues at coordinate 9,265 of JAXGOK010000023.1, forward strand.
GCAGCACCGGCTCAGCCTCCCATTCAAACGCAAATCCGGCAGGCTGCTGCTCTTCATCACCCGCCGCCGCCCCCCACTCCGCGTCGAAAATGCCCAGCGCAGCGAGAATGTCATCCGCCTCCACTAGTTCGCCAGGCGGTTCTTCAACCGGCATCACCGTTTCGGGCAGCGCCGGTTCGTCCTCGCCGCCAACTGCCGCGCGAAGCTCGTCCCACACGTCTGGCGCGCCGGGCAGTCCCTCGTCCGGCAGCCAACCCTCGTCCGCGTGAGGCAATGCTGGCGCTTCGGATGCAGCGACCTGAGGCGTGGCTAGCTCCTCCTCTTCTACCTCAAATAGCCAGTCAGCCTCAATCGCCGCGTCGTCAGATTCGCCCATGCCCGTTTCAACGGGCGGCGACTCAGCGAAGTACTCTGGCCCGGCAGCCTCCATAGCCTCATCAGCCGCCGGTTCAGCCCACTCAGCAGGCTCTGGCTCGGTGAGCCAGCCCGGCGGCATTTCAGCCTGCCAATCGTCCGGCGTGCTGACGTTTCCCTGCGCGGCCTGAGAAGCTGCGGCAAAGAGCGACGCCATGTCAATGCGCTCAGGGCCGGGAGCCGCCGCTGTCTCAGCAGGCTCCTCCGCCGACTCTGGAGCCACCCAGAGATCGCCCGTCCCCATGTCCGCATCCAGCTCATGAACCCAGCCAGGAGTCTGAGCCGACAGCTCAGCCTGGCTCTGGCGGTAGTAGTCCAGACGCTCTATTTCGACATGATCGGCATTCTCCACGCCGGGCTGAAGGAGATACGCCGCCGCATAAGGATCGAGCGCCTCTACGCGATCCAGGAAGGGCCTGGCATCCGTCGGGCGCTCATTGTCAAGCCACAACTGGGCCAGAATACGGTTAGCCACCAGGCAATTGGGCAGGCGCTTGAGCACGCGCACCGCCATCTCGCCCGCCTCCACCTCGTGCCAGCCGTTCCACAGGGCCTCGGCCAGCATCACCTGGAGATCAACGCGGTCCGCGTGCTGGACGAGCGCCGCCTGTAGCTCCGCCACAGCCTGATCGTACAACTGGCCGTTCATGTACTGCCGCGCCAGCGCCCCGCGCGTCAACTGGATGCGCGCCGGTGCCTGCTCTTCGCCATCGCGCTTGACATATAGCTCGCGCAGCGCATCTTGCAGTGTCGCGTTGCCAGGCATCTGCTCATAGGCGCGTTCCAGGTGCCAGATTGCCTGATCTAGCTCTCCCTCGCGTTCGTGAGTCTCGCTCAACACCAGGTGAGCCACGTGATCGTTGGGCACCGCACCCAGCACCCGCCGGAACACTTCTGCCGCTTCGCTGAAATACTCGTCGCGATTCTCCTGATGCCCCTTCTGGAGCAGCGCCTTCCCCAGCAGGCGGTACGTATCCACGTTCTGCGGGAAATGCTGGAGAATGTACCGGCAATGGCTGATGACTTCTGTCGGAGCGTCTTGTTCGAGCATCCGGCCTAGCTCGTCAAGATATTCCCGGAGCGTGATCATTTCGGCCATGGTCCACTCGCTTCCAATATTGGGTCACCCTGCCCCAGCCTTTCAACTCATTATGCAATGGTGATTCCAAAAGCGCAAGGCTGGCGAGAGGTATTAGGGCAATCCGTGAATTTGTCTTAACCCTTCTATAATCAGCCCCACATCAGGCGACCAGCCGGGCGCAGCACCCAACGGATCAGCAACGTCTTTGTCGCCCAGCAGGGCGCGGATGATGTTCTCCCACCCGCAGATCAGCACCTCCAGGTCATACCCACCCTCCATCACAAACGCGATCCGCCCTGCGCACCACGATTCCGCCCCTTCGATGAGGCAGCGCGCCAGCCGGTCGTAGCCGGTCAGCGAGAGAGCCAGGTTCGCCAGCGGATCGGCCCAGTGCGCATCGAAGCCCACTGAGACCAGCACCAGTTCAGGCCGGAACCGGTCGAGCGCAGGGAGCACGACACTGGTGAACACCTGCCAGAAGCCGTCATCTCCGACGCCAGGCGGCAGAGGCACATTGATCGTGTATCCCCGACCAGCGCCGCGCCCCGTCTCGGCCATGCTCCCCGTCCCAGGGAACAGCGGCCATTGGTGCGTGGACACGTACAGAACGCTCGGATCATCATAGAAGATGTCGTGCGTCCCGTTGCCGTGATGCACGTCATAGTCCACGATAGCCAAGCGCCCGACGCCCTGATCGCGCAGGGCATGGCGCGCGGCGACAGCAATGTTGTTGATCAGACAGAAGCCCATCGCCCGCGACTGTGTGGCGTGGTGCCCCGGAGGGCGAACCAGAACGGCGGCGTTGTGGGTTTCGCCAGCCAGCACAGCGTCCACCGCGCGGACCGTCCCACCTGCCGCCAGGCACGCGATCTCGTAAGAATCAGGCGTGACGTAGGTGTCCGGATCGAGCAAGCGCGCAGAGGACAGCTTCGCCGTTGCTTGAAGCTGGGCCAGGTACTGCGCCGTGTGCACGCTGCCCAATAGCGCTGGGTCTACAGGGCACAGTGACTCACTGCGCACGCGCTCCATCAGGCCGTCCGCAGCCAGACGACAGCGCACCGCCTGCAACCGCGCAGCACGCTCGGGGTGGCCCGGCAGGTCATGTACGTCGGGTTGGGAGCCTGTCACCACGAGAGTGGTCAAAGGGCATCTGTCCTCTTCGCTCACACTCCGCCCGCGTCCGATCCGATTCTACAGGCAAATCGAAAAAGGCGGCGACTCACGGCGGTGGGTTCCACCGCGAGTCGCCGCCTTTATGCGTCAACTTTCAGGGCGCTGGCGCGAGCCACAAGGCCCGCGCTGCCCGCCGAACTGAGCAGATGGTCAGTCCGTCGCCACCATGTCAGAGGTCACGCGCTCGGCCACTTCCCCGGCCAGCAGCGTGTCTTCCCGGTCACTGCGACGCACTGCCCAGACCATGAGCACAATCGCCACCGCTACCCCAATCAGGATGCCGGGGCTGTACCCGTCGTACTCCACCACCAGCGGAGCCACAATCAGCGCCACCAGGTTCATGACCTTGATCATGGGGTTGAGCGCAGGGCCAGCTGTATCCTTGAGCGGATCGCCGACCGTGTCGCCGACGACGCTTGCCTTGTGGTTCTCGCTACCCTTGCCGCCGAAGTACCCATCTTCCACGTACTTCTTCGCGTTATCCCACGCGCCACCAGCGTTGCACATGAACACCGCCAGCAACTGACCGGCCAGGATCACGCCCGCCAGGAAGCCACCCAGCGCCTCTTCCTTCAGGAGGAAACCTACCGCAATCGGCGCCAGCACTGCGATCAGGCCGAGCGGAACCAACTCAACCTGCGCCGAGTGCGTAGAGATGGTCACGGCATTGGCATAGTCGGGAGTCTTGGCCCCGCTGGCGATCTCCGGGTCGCGAAGCTGACGGCGCACTTCCGCCATGATCAGTCCAGACGCACGGTTGACCGCCTTGATCAGCAGGCCGCTGAAGAGCAGTGGCAGCGAGCCGCCGATGAGCAACCCTACGAAGACCACCGGGTTAGCCAGGTTGACAATTTCCTCGAAGTTGGGGTCTACACGCTGAATGTCAGAGAAGAAGCTGCCGAACAGCGACACCGCCGCGATCACCGCTGAGCCAATCGCCACGCCCTTGGTGATAGCCTTCGTCGTGTTGCCCGCAGCGTCGAGGTCGGCCATGATCTGGCGTGCCGTAGGACTCATCCCTGCCAACTCGCCGATACCGTTCGCGTTGTCCGAGATCGGCCCAAACGTGTCCATGCTCACGTTGTTGCCCGTATGCGAGAGCATCCCCACACCGATCAGAGTCACGCCGAAGAGGACATACTTGTAGGTGTGCACATCCGGCACTTCGTGCATGCTCACCAGGAACAGGGCAAATACCATGATCCACATCGCCGAGAAGAAGCCCTCGACAAGATGGCCGCGCATCCGCCCCCGCACGATCATGATCACTGCCAATGCCAGCCCGATCAACACCGCCGGCAGTTTGAGGTTGTTGGGGAACTCGAAGCTATAGACCAGGATCGCTGCCGACAGGCTGCCCACAATGACGAACAGCGCCCACACACTGGACAGGTAACCCAGCGACAACCCTTCAAGGATGACCGAGGCCGGCCCAAAGCGCGTAGACGCTGCGATTGTCTGCACGCGCTTGCTCTTGGCGCTCGTGGCATACGAAGTGAGCGGGTTGAACGTCACGGCCAGGCCCACCCCCACTGCCACCAGCGTCGCCAGGGACAGTTGCCCGGCATAGAGCCACGCCAACAGGAACGTCGAGCTAATGGTGATGCAGCTCGATACTTCGTAGCTCTTGTACATGGCCTCTTCGGCGTCGTCCACGCGCCACAGCGACACGGCATACGTGCCGACGATGGAGCTCACCACGCCGATACCACGCACCAGCAACGGCAGAACGATCCAGTACAACTCGCCATTGAGCGCCGTCAGCGCCAGGCCGAGGATCAGGCTGGACACGATGGTCACTTCGTAGGACTCGAAGATGTCCGCAGCCATGCCCGCGCAGTCGCCGACGTTGTCGCCAACCAGGTCGGCCACCACTGCCGCATTGCGCGGATCGTCTTCTTCCATGCCGGCCTCGACCTTGCCCACCAGGTCAGCGCCCACGTCTGCCGCCTTGGTGTAGATGCCGCCGCCCACACGCATGAAGAGCGCCAGCAGCGTACCGCCGAAGCCGAAGCCCAGCAGAACGTCTGGCGACGCCTTACCGAAGATGATGAAGATGATCGTCCCGCCGAACAGACCCAGCCCGTCCGTCAACATTCCGGTGATTGTGCCGGAGCGGTAGGCAATCTTCAGCGCTTCCTGGTACCCGCCACGCTCTGCCGCCGCGGCCACGCGCACGTTGCCTTGCACAGCCATGTTCATGCCGAAGAAACCAACCATCGCCGAGAACGAAGACCCCATCACAAAGGCCAGCGCGCGCGCTATGGCGATGACCAGACGGGCCTTGTCTTTGTTCCCGTCAAAGTACTCGTTGGCTTCCGGGGTTGGGCTGACCACGAACACGCTCAGGAACATGGCTACGGTCAGCAGGGCAATCATCACGACCACAGTCCTGAGCTGCGTGCGCAGGTAAGCGTTCGCCCCGTCACGAATGTGGCCCCAATGACGCTGCATCTCCGCGTTGCCCTTGTCCGCGGCCATGATGTAACTCCGCAGCCAGAGCGCATAGCCGAGCGCCACGCCGGCTATAGCAAGGACGATGAAGATCATCACTTGCTCGAATACTTCGATATCCATTTGGAACATATTGCGGTACCCCTCCTGATGGGCAGCGGCCCAAAGTGTCACTCGATGCAGGTAGCTCCAGTTATTTTATGCAGGCTGCCATTGCCGTAGCTCGACGCTTTGGGGCATCGAAAAGACAACGGGGCGCATTGTACCGCGAAGCCGCATACAGGGCTAGTACTTTCTGCCAAGCGGCTGTGTTGTAGGGGACGATTGTCAGAACAGACGCGCGATCTCATCCACCAAGGGGCGGGCCAGCGCTCCGCGCGTCACCTCGCACACGGCGATGGGGCCAGCGGTCATGCGTCCCAGGTGATAGACAGGGATGCCCGCCCTCGCGTAAGCATCCAGCATAGGGAACAGATGCTCAGGAGAGACAGTGAGCAGCAGCGCGCCAGAGGCGATGGCGCACGCCGGATCCAGTCCAAAGAAGCGGCACAGCGCTGCCGCCTCCGGCAGCCAGGGCTTGGCCTCGCCATAGAACGACACCTGTACACCGCACTGACTGGCTTCAGCCATTTCCCACAGCGCCGTCACGACCCCGCCCTCGGTCGGGTCGTGCATACTGGTCACGCCGCCCACTCCCATCGCCATCGCCGCGTCGCGAACAACGCTGATGCCGGGTGTGTGCAGGAAAGCAGCAGCGCGGTCGAGAAAGGCTTCCGAGAAATGGTCTGCCAGCTCCCGGCGCTTTTCGCGCGCAATGATCGCAGCAGCCTCAACCGGCGCACCCTTGGTGAGCAGAATCAGGTCGCCTGGCCGCGCGCCTCCCGTGCGCACCAGCCGCTCCGGCGCAACCTCACCCAACATGCAGCCCACCACAATCGGGCGACTCAGGCCGTAGGTCACCTCGGTGTGCCCGCCGACTACCACCACGCCCAGGTCGCGACATGCAGCGCCAATCTGCACGAAGATGGCTCGCGCCAGGTCTGCCGTCGCCTGTTCGTCGGGGAGCAACAGGGTCGCCATGAACCACAGCGGCGCGGCCCCGGTTGTAGCGATATCGTTCGCACACACCTGCACCGCGTACCAGCCGATCTCGTCGGTGGCAAAAGTGATCGGGTCAGTCTTGGCGACCAGGTAACGGTCGGCCAGGGCGATCACTGCCGCATCTTCGCCCACCTGTGGCCCCAGCACCACGCGCGGATCGGCTGCCGGCAGCCCAGCTAACAACTCAGCCAGTAGATCGTGGGGAATCTTGCCCACCGGCAGCCGCGTCATGACTTCCCCCTCACCTCACATCCTCCGTAAAAGGCAGGTCCCCGAAGCAAGTTCGGGGACCCCGGTCTTGAGCGCTGTGACACCGGCTACTTCAATGGAAGGAGGGGTGTCACAGCGCTCCACTGCAAACTACCATCGTGCATTGACACCACCTCCTTCTGTTTGAGATGGCATTGTCAGCGGCCAGCCCTGCATCACCTCGCAGTAAGGCCAGACCGTGATAGCCAGATTATGGCACAGGGAGCCGTGCCGTGTCAAACCAGGGCCGAGGCCAATCACGGCACGGGAGTCCTAGCCGCGCTTGCGCCGGTTCTTCTGGAGGAAGCGCGTATTCTCCCAAATCTGCTCCAACGTCCAGCCCTGCTCCAGCCCGAACTCGATCTTCGGTTTGAGCGCACCGGTGGGGCACACGCTGACGCACTGCCCACAGAACACACACGACGACTCCGGCATGGGCACGCTGAACGCTGTGGACACGTGAGTATCGAAGCCCCGGTGATCCAGCGCCAGGGCATAGGTGTACTGGGCATCCTCGGCACACACCTGCACGCAGCGCCAGCACAGCACACACTGGCTGTAGTCGCGCACGTAGAAGGGGTTATCATCAATGAGCGTGTGATCACGCTTTTCCGCCGCCGGGAAGCGATCAGGCTGCGCCCCGTACTCGTCCAGCAGCGCCTGGATGGCTGGCGCTTCCGCCAGATTCACCGCCGAGCTGAGCATCTCCAGGATGGTGCGCCGGCTGCGCTCAACGCGCTCGTTGCGCGTCTCGACCACCATCCCCGCCCGGCAGGGGACGATGCACGCCGGTTGCAACAGCCGCCCCCCATCCGCATCCACCACGCAGATGCGGCACAGGCCGTTGGCTGTCGTCGCCTCGTGGTAACAGATGACCGGCACATCACGCCCCAGCGACCGGGCGGCTTCCAGAATGGTAGTGCCTGCCGCAACCGTCACCTGTTGGCCGTCAATCGTCAGCGTGATCATCTCACTCGCATCGCTCATTGTCGGCCCCTCTGCCCCCAACTCACTGTGCCTCGCACTGCGTCACGATCCCACCGCGAACAGCCCCGGCCACTTGCGCAGCACGCTCAGCACTGCCGCCGCCGCCGTCTGCCCCAGCCCGCACAGTGACGCCTCGCTCATCGTCAGGCCGATGTCGCGCAGCCGCCCGGCATCGCCGGGCAGCGGTTGCCCCAGCCGGTCGAGAATCTCCATCTGCCGCCGCGTCCCAAGCTGGCACGGAAAGCACTTCCCGCAGCTTTCGTGGGCGAAGAAGTGCCCCAGCCGCCGCAGAACGTCGCGCAGGTCAACTTCCGTGTTGAAGACCATCACCGCCCCGGAGCCAAGCGTCGTCCCCGCCGCCTGCAACCCCTCAAAGGTGAGCGGCACGTCAATCTCGTCCGCCCGCAGAAATGTCCCCGCCGCGCCGCCCATCAGCACCGCCTGCAACTCACCTACGAAACCCGCGCAGTGCCCTTCCAGCAGCTCGCGCAGCCTCAGCCCAAAGGGAATCTCGTACACGCCCGGACGCCGGACATGCCCGCTCACCGAGACGAGCTTGGTACCCGTGCTCTTCTCGGTTCCCCACTGCCGGAACCACCCTGCCCCATTACTGATGATAGCGGGCACGGCGCACAGCGTCTCGACGTTGTTGACAGACGTGGGCCGGTTGAACAGGCCATGCGTGGTCGGGTACGGCGGCTTGATGCGCGGAAAGCCACGCTTGCCCTCAATCGCCTCGAACAGAGCGGTCTCTTCGCCGCAGATGTACGCGCCCCCTCCGCGCCGCACCTCAACCGCGCAGGAGAAGTCCGTGCCCATGATTCGCTCGCCAAGCAGCCCCCCGCTCTGCGCCTCATGGATGGCCGCTTCCATGATGGCCACAGCTTCCGGGTACTCCCCGCGAATGAACACGAACGCGTAGCGAGCCTGAATCGCGTAGGCGCAGAGCAGCAGCCCTTCGAGCAGCAGATGGGGCCGGTGCTCCATCAGCACGCGATCCTTGAACGTGCCCGGCTCGCTCTCGTCAGCGTTGCACACGGCGTAGTGGGGCTGGCCCCCTGCACCGCGCGTGAAGCGCCACTTCATGCCGGTCGGGAAGCCTGCCCCACCGCGCCCAACCAGACCTGCCGCCTCCACCTCTGCACTGACCTGCTCCGGCGTCAGGGCGAAGAGCGCGCGCCGCAGGGCCGCGTAATCGCCGTACTGCGCCAGCGATTCTGTTTGGTTGGGCATCACACCGGGGAAGAAGACGTGCCACTCGCCACCCATGACCGCCGCCCGCGCCGGACGCCTACCGTCGAGCAACGCTACGCTGCTGGTCACAGGAGCGTGCGAGCACTCGCCCTCACCCCGGCGGCAGACGAGCGCCGCTGGCGCGTGCTCGCACAGGCCCAGGCACGTGCTGCGCCTGACCGTGTAGCTCCCGTCGGCGGTAGTTTCGCCGGGCCGGACGCCCAGCCGCGCGCACAGCGCGTCCAGAACAGAATCAGCCCCTGCCAGTCCGCATGACGGGTCGGCGCACACATGGATGACCGTCTTGCCTTCAGGCTTGTCAGAAAAAAGCGAGTAGAAGCCAATCACACCATAGATGTCCGCTACCGGGACGCGCAGCGTGCGCGAAATGCTCAGCGCCGTCTCCGCATCAATGAAGCCCGCCTCGCGCTGCACGTCCCACAGCACGGGCAGCAACGCGTCGCGTCCGCGCCCTGCGTAGCGAGCCACGATTTCGCCCAGGTGTGTCGTCTCGGCCATCAGCGGGGCCTTTCTGGATCGGCTGTCGCCCGTAAGTAGACTATAACCAGCGCACTAATGCAAGAGCGGATACCTGACAAACTCAGTCCCCTAAGGCTCCCCGATCCGATTTGCGCGTTCAGATCGGGGTTGTTAGACTCGCAAGGTTGGCTTGCGCGGAGATCGAGTCCCAGGGATCGGGGATGAAACGCAGACACTGGCTGGGCGTCTTCCTGGTTGCGGTAACGGCTGCCGCACGTCTGTGGACAGTCACACCCGCAGGCGTGGCAGCCCAGACGCCCGACGAGATCCTCAGCGTGATCGCCTTTCCGGCGGACGGCGCGCAGTTGTTCGGGCTGGTTAACATCCTGGGTAGCGCCGCGCATCCGACAGCGTTTGCCCGTTACACGCTCGAATACGATGACCTGAGCGATCCCGACGTGCTGTGGCTGCCGGTACAGCCGCCTGTCCAGCAGCAGGTGCGCGACGGCGTGCTGGGTACCTGGAACACGAGCCTGGTGCCCGACGGCTTCTACCGGCTGCGACTGTGCGTGTTTCTGGATGACGGGCGGACAGGTGAATACATCGCGTCGAATCTGCGCGTCGCCAACAGCCTGCCGACGCCCGTCCCGACGCTCCCCGCTGCCAATGTGGTGCCGGACAGCCCGGTGCCCTCGCCCGGCCCGTCACCCACGTCGCCGGTCTTCCAGCCGCCCGGCAATACTCCGGCATCCGGTGAGCTGCCGGGCTTCGTCCAGCCGCCAGCGTCCGGCTCATTCGGAGACACTGGCTCGCCAGAGCAGGAGCAGACGACCACGCGCGTCAATACGGGGCGCGTCGGCCATGCGTTCTGTACAGGGTTCTATCTGGCTGTTGTGGGATTTGTGCTCATGCTTGGCTACGTCCTGCTGCGCCGCCGTGCCCGCCAGTCCTCATACTTCACGGACTGGCAGTCGTCGGATCGCTGGCAGGACGGAATGTGACCCAGGCCAGGGGCAATCAACCGGCAGCATCTCTTGAAGTCAAGGCGAATGTCCGACATGTTTCTCATCGTGGGGCTGGGCAATCCTGGCCGGGAGTACGCGAATACCCGGCACAATATCGGCTTCCGCTGCGTGGACGCGCTCGCGGCGCGTCACAGCCTGGCCTTCGAAGATAAGAAGAGGTCGAAGGCAAAGATCGCGTTGGGGAGCATCCAGGGCCGCCGTGTGCTGCTTGCCAAGCCGCAGACGTACATGAACCTCAGCGGGGGGGCCGTGCAGGGCCTGGCGGCGTTCTACCAGATTCCGCCCGCCCAGATCATGGTCATCTTCGATGACCTCGATCTGCCAGTGGGCACGCTGCGCATCCGTCCCAAAGGCGGCTCCGGCGGACACAAAGGCGTCACCAGCATCATCCAGCGGCTTGGCACGCGGGACTTCCCGCGCATTCGCGTGGGCATTGGCCGCCCGGACACGCCGATGGACCCGGCCAGTTACGTCCTGCGCCCTTTCGACGGGCCGGAAGAAGCCGAGGTAGCAGGGGCCGTTGAGCGTGTGATCCTGGCTATTGAGACCTGGCTGACTGACGGCATTGACCCAGCGATGAATCGCTTCAACGGCTCGCCCGAAGACAACGCTCAGCGCGCCGCGCCCACCTCTCTGGCTACTGAAGACGACCATGACTCATGAGACAGAACGACAGCGTGCCAGCGAGCACAGCAGCCTGAACTTGACCGGCCTGCTCGGTCACCTGCGCCCGACTCGCGCCTACCAGTCCGTGCTTGCCGGACTGCGCGCCGGGCAGCCCGTGCCCGATCAGCACTTGCTCCGCGCGGCGCGGCCCTTCGTCGTCGCCAGTCTCGCCCAGGACATGCAGCGCCCAATCCTGATCATGACCGGGCGCGTTGACCGCGCGCACAACCTGGCCGAGCAGCTTCCGGTCTGGTCGCCCGACCTGCCCATCCTGCGCTACGCCGAACCCTCGTCGCTCTTCTACGAGCGCGCACCCTGGACAACGCGCACCATCCAGACTCGCCTGCAAACGCTGGCCGCGCTCACCAAGCCCATCGGCCAGCGCGGGGACGAGCCTCCGCCGCCCATCGTCATCACCTCGGCCCATGCCCTGCTGCAGAAGACCCTGCCGCTGCGCGAGTTCCACGCCGGGACTCGTGTCTTGCGCGTGGGCGCACATAGTCAACCGGAAGCCCTGCTGCGCACCTGGCTCCAGTTCGGCTACACGCCCGCCAGCGTTGTGGTCGAGCCGGGAACGTTCAGCCGCCGGGGAGGAATCATAGACATCTTCCCTATGTCGGCAGTGCTGCCCGTGCGCATCGAGTTTTTCGGCGACGAAATCGAGAGCCTGCGCACCTTCAACCCGCAGACTCAACGCTCAGCGCAGAGCATCGCCCAGGTGACGATCATCCCCGCCCGCGAAGCCTTGCCGCGCTACGCACCCCGTGTCGCCGAGCAGCTAGCCGCCTGGTTCGCCGCCCAGCCGGAAGCTGATACGGACGCTGCGTCGTCGCGCCCAGACCAGGAACTCCTGGCCGATGGCGTCGCCTTCCCGCACCTGGAGTTCTACACGCCGTATCTCTACAGCCATCCGGCAAGTCTTTTCGACTACACCCTCGACAATGCTCTCATCATCGTAGACGACTGGGGCGAGCTAGAGGACAGCGTCAACGAGCTGGAAGAGCAGGCCATTGCCACGCGCTATGACCGCGAGCGCGCCGGACAGCTTCCCCCTGACTACCCACTGCCCTACCTTACCTGGACGGAGATTCAGGACGAGCTATCTACACGGCAGGTACTTCATCTGGGTGCGCCCGCCGAAGCGATGCCCGGCGACTCGCCAGCCATCGGCGACAGCTTCGCGCCGGGTCAGCGCTACGGCGGCCAGTTGCGTACTGTGCTGGACGACATCGCCCGCGCGCTTGACCGGGGCGAGCAGGTCATCGTCGTGACCCAGCAGGCGCAGCGAGTCGCCGAGTTGTGGGGCGAGCGGCATGACTACGTCCCGCCCAAGAGCCACATCACCGCAGCGGACTCATCCACATTGCTGGCCTTCGTTGAGGGCACGCTCGCCGAGGGCTGGACTCTGACGCGCGCGAATAGACGGCTGCTGCTATTCAGCGATGCCGAGATTTTCGGCTGGCGTCGCCCAGAGCCACGCCGCCGCAAGCAGCCGCGCGCCCTGTCCCCCGAAGCGGGGTTCGCCGATCTCGCTGCCGGCGACTACGTCGTTCACGTCGAGCACGGCATCGGGCGTTTCGCTGGCCTGCAGAAGCGGGTGATGGATGAGAGCGAGCGCGAATACCTCGTGCTCGAATACGCGGGCAGCGACATCCTTTATGTGCCCATCCACCAGGCCGATCGCATCTCGCGCTACGTCGGCGCGGACGACCGACCGCCCGCGCTCAATCGCCTGGGCACGCAGGATTGGCACCGCACAAAGGAGGGCACGCGCCGCGCCGTCGAGGAAGTCGCGCGCGAGCTGCTGGAGCTGTACGCCACCCGGTCGGAGGTGCAGGGGCACGCCTTCGGCCCGGATACGCCCTGGCAGCACGAGCTAGAGGCGTCGTTCCCCTACGTGGAGACAGATGACCAACTGCGCGCGCTCACCGAAGTCAAGGAGGACATGGAGCACTCCCAGCCGATGGATCGCCTGATCTGCGGCGACGTAGGCTATGGCAAGACCGAGGTCGCGCTCAGGGCGGCCTTCAAAGCCGTGATGGACGGCAAGCAGGTGGCGCTGCTCGTCCCCACGACTGTGCTCGCCCAGCAGCACCTCACCACGTTCTCGCGCCGCCTGCTACCTTTCCCGGTCAACGTAGAAATGCTCTCTCGCTTCCGCAGCCCAGCCGAGCAGCGGCAGATTCTCTACGCGCTGGCCCAGGGCCAGGTGGACATCGTCATCGGGACGCACCGGCTGCTTCAGCCGGATGTGGGATTCAAAGACCTGGGCCTGCTGATCATTGACGAAGAACAGCGCTTCGGCGTCACTCACAAAGAGCACCTCAAGAGCCTGCGCACTGAGGTTGATGTGCTCACCCTCACCGCGACGCCCATCCCGCGCACGCTGTACATGAGTCTGGCCGGTATCCGCGACATCAGCATGATCCAGACCCCGCCAGAGGAGCGGCTGCCCATCGTTACCCACGTTGGCACGTACAACCCCAAGCTCGTGCGCCAGGCCATCCTGCGCGAGCTGGACCGCGGCGGGCAGGTCTTTTTCGTTCACAACCGCGTCCAGACCATTGACACTATCGCCGCCCGCCTGCGCGACCTGGTGCCGGAGGCCGAGATCGTCGTCGGGCACGGCCAGATGGACGAGCAGCGCCTGGAAGTGGTGATGAACGCCTTTGCGCGCGGTGATTTTGACGTACTGGTGTCCACGTCCATCATCGAGAGCGGCCTGGACATCCCTAACGCCAACACGCTGATCGTGGATCGCGCCGACTGGTTCGGCCTGGCTCAGCTTTACCAACTGCGCGGGCGGGTCGGGCGCGGCGCGCACCAGGCTTACGCCTACTTCTTCCACCCGCGCACCAGCCGCCTGACACCCGATGCCCGCGCGCGCCTGGAGACGATCAGCGAGCAGACCGAGCTAGGCGCAGGCATGTCCATCGCCATGCGCGACCTGGAGATACGCGGAGCGGGCGACTTGCTGGGCACGCGGCAGAGCGGCCACATCGCCGCTGTGGGATTCCACCTGTATACCCAGCTGCTAGCCCAGGCTGTGCGCCATCTCAGGGGCGAGAGTCCCCCACCCCAACTGCCCATCACCACGTCCACAGTGACCATTGACCTGCCCATTCCCGCTTATATCCCAACGACGTTCGTGGACGACCCCGCCCTGCGCATCCAGCTTTACCGGCGCATGGCCGAGATTGACCAACTGCGTGCCATTGGCGAAATGCGCGAGGAGCTGACCGATCGCTTCGGCCCGCTGCCCCACGCCGTCGGCGGCCTGCTCTTCCAGATACAGATCAAGCTGCTCGCCCAGCAGGCGGACGCCACAGCCATCTCCAGCGAGAACGGGCAGATCGGGATTCGCCTGCCTTACCTGGCGACCATTGACCGCGCCGCTCTGCAAGAGAGCCTCGGCGCTGATACGCGCGTCAGCCGCGTGGCCGTCTGGCTGCCCTTCGAATCCCTGGAAGATGGCGTCTGGCAGGCGCGGCTGCTGCAAGTTCTGGAGCGCCTGGCCGAATTCGCCCAGCAAACAGCGTGAATCCCGCAACTCCCACGCCGTGTGGGATAGTCTGGCCGGTCAGTTGCGTCAGGCAGTGCAACCGCTCGTCCAAACCCACATATCCCATGCGGTGTGGGATAGCATTTGGGATAATGTGGGATAGTTGGGATAACAGGGATACGCTGTGGGATAAGCGTGGGTAATGCGGGATATGTGGGAAAGCCTGTGGGATTACGCCGACCACTCAGCGATGATGCCCAACGCCCCAGGCCCCACATGCACGCCCAACACAGCCGTCGCAAACGTGACGTAGATTTCGCTGGGGCTGTAGCGCGCCACAGCCGCATCGCGCAGTGCCAACGCTTCGTCTTCCACATCACCGTGAATGATCCCCACCCGCACGATTGGCCGCCCGCCAGCGATCTGCCCAATGTGCGTCAGGATGTGTTCGGTGGCCCGCTTGCGGGTGCGCACCTTGTCCACCGGGTTGACAACTCCGTCGCGCAGCTCAAGCACGGGCTTGATATTTAGCGCAGTCCCCAGCAGGCGGCTGGCTCCCCCGATTCTGCCGCCCCGGTGCAGGTAGTCCAGACTCTCGACGATGAACAGCACGTGCGAGCGCGTAGCCGTTTCCCGAATCGTTTCCGCGACGGCCTCTGCGCTCTGCCCGGCATCGCGCGCCCGCGCGCCCGCCAGCACCGGGAAGCCGAGTGCCCACGAGACCTGCTGTGTGTCCACCACATGCACGGGGAAATCCACCATCTCGCACGCCTGAATCGCGGAGGCATAGGTGCCGCTGATGCCACTGGAGACCACGCCGCAGACGACCGCCTCTGCGTTCTCCGCCGTCCGTGCGTGGCGGTACAGGTCGGCGAAGTCCTGCGGCGAGACCTGCGAGGTCTTGGGCAATTCGCGCGCTACAGCCAGGCGGCGAAAGAGTTGCGGCTCTGTGATGTCAACCCCGTCGCGGTAACTCTTGTCACCCCATAAGACATACAGAGGTGCCACGTAGATATGGCGCTCAGCAGCAAGATCGAGGGGGATGTTGCACGTGCTGTCCGTTACAAGAGCGACTGGCGTACTCATGGGCTTTGCTCCTCCTTGGGGAGTGTCTATTCACGCTAATCGCTGGCTGCTTTCCCTACCCAGCCTAATAGCCGGACTTCGCCCTTCAGGCGGCTGGTGAGGTTGCGCGAGTTGTACCCGCTGGGGTTGGCGATGAACAAGTCCAGGCGGCCATCGGCAGCCCCAGCGCGCGTTTGGAATCCCGCATAGGCCAGCCACAGCCCGTCAGGGGAGTAACGCGGGTCACAAGCGCCAGGCGTAGACGCCGCCGAGACGATTTCCAGATTGCTGCGGGCGACGACCAGCCCGTACGGGCACTGTGCGTTGCGCCCGCCGAAGGCAACCCATTCACCCTCCGGTGACCAGGCCGCCGAGAAGCCGAAGCGCGGGAAGAGGTAGCGGTCTGTGTTGCCGATCAGCCCCCCATTGGCGTCGCGCAGCACAACCAACGGCGGGTCGGTCATCTCATGGTAAATGACCTGCTGCCCACCCGGTGCCCAGGCCGCACCGAGATTCAGCACCCCAGGCGCGCCCGCCACCTTGCGCACCGTCCCCGCCCGGACGTTGACGATCCAGATGGCAGACTCGGCGGCGAACGGATCGGACAGCCCAGTCGTGAACGCCACTTGCAGGTTGCTCACCCAGACTGGCGGGCCGTCAACGGTCATGTCGGATACCTGTTGCACACTGCCGGTTTCCACATCCAGCACGAACAGGTTGCCGCTGGTCGGCGGAGCGGCATCCAAAGCAGAGCATGACCCAGGCTCATCGGGCACCCAGGACGGGCACTGCAAGCGATCGGAGACGAACGCCAACATGCGCCCGTCGGGCGACCAGGCCGGCCACAGATCGTAAGCGCCGTGCTGGGTGATGTTCTCGAAGCTCGACCCGTCCGCCGAGATGGTGAAGATGTCAACGTCATAGGCGGTGGGCAGCGCCAGGGCCAATCGCGTCCCGTCCGGTGACCATACCGGCTGGTGATTGGGGATGCCGCGCGGGGCCAGCGACGGGATATTGACCAGGCGCAGGCTGACCCCCAGGCTGAGGTCTAACAGGTAGAGTCCGCCCGCCCGCGTGCCGTCCGCCAGCAGAGTCGGCTCCATGAAGTACACGAGCTTGCTGCCATCGGGTGCCCAGTAAATGCGATCATCCGTCGTCACCGGCAGGTCGAGCACCTCGATAAGCTCACCGCTCGACGGGCTGACCAGGAACAGTGTCTCAAGCTCTGTGTCGGGCACCGGTGTATTCGGGTTCGAGGTGCCGCCCGTACGCTCGTTCAGGCTCACCACCGCGAAGTAGGGGCGATCCAGCCCGCCGCGCAACGCCTGCGGGATGTCCACCGGCGTCCACTGGTCATAGGCCAGGCCCGCCGCCGAATAGGGCGTAGCTGTAGGCGTGAACACTGCCGTCGGCAAAGGTGTCTCTGTGGGGCGCGGCGTCGGCGAAGGCTGCGGCGTCGCCGTGTGCGTAGCCGCCGGCGTCGGAGTCAGCGTTGCCGTCTCGGTCACCGCAGGCGTGATGGTGAGCGTCACCGTCGCTGTGGCGGCAGGCGTTGCCGTCGGCGACTGCACGGCAAAATTGCAGCCGCTCAGGATGAGCGCGCATCCCGCCAGTATCAGTATTCCCAATCGTTTCACGCGAACAAACCCACTCCCGTCCATCATCCAGACCACTGCCATGCGCTGTACAGCGCAGCGAGCGGCGATCCTAACCGATCCTGCTCGTGACGCACAGCCCTATTGCGGCGGTGGGGCCTGCGTCTTCTTGAGCACGTAGTAAGAGCCACGCTTCTCACCCATCTTGATCAGAATGCCCCGGCTCACCAGGTCGGCGAGATCGCGCCGGATCGTTTCCGAGTGAACTTCCGGGCAAAGCTCCTGCAAGTCCTTGTTGGTGATGCGGGCGTTCTTGCGGTTGACCAGGAAATCGAGAGCGAATTCCTGGCGGCGATTGATGAGCTGGCCGCGAAACACGCCGCCGAATAGCTCCGGCTCAGCGCTCACCGTCTCAGCGACGGGATTGTTCGCCAGGATCACGCGGAAGCCGCCAGCCGTCTCAGCGAACTTGGGATCGGGCAGGCTCATCTCACGCATGAGCGCGATCACGCGATCCACCCCATAGCCAAGCCGCTCGATGAAGCCCATGTCAGACAACACCTGCACAATCGCCGAGTTGCGCGAGAACCGCTCATCCACAATGTTATCTACGGTCACCGGCCCCGGCAGCCCGCCAGGGCTGGTGATCTCCAGCCGGTCGGAGAACAGATACAGGCGGATGCCGTCGCCCTGGATGCTGTAGTCGCGGTGAGCCACAGCGTTGACAACCAGCTCACGCACAGCCTTCAGCGGATACTCCATCTGCTCGCTGCGCGCCATGCGGTCGCCAAGCTGAACGCCCTTGCGCAGGTTGTCTACCAGAAACGTCTCCGCGCGACGAATCTGCTCCGGGAGCGTCCCGCCGATGTCCTGGCGCGTGAACACGTCGCCCATCTCGCTTCCGCCGAAGCGTGCCGCCGTGATGTCCGCCCCGCGCAAGAACTGCTGCGGGTCGCGGCCAAAGAGCAGAATGCCCGCGTTGGTGGGCACCAGGGCGTCATCGCGCCGCGTCAGGCAGCCGCGCTTGAGCAGCACCTGTTCCGGCGAGACGCCGCCCATGCCGCTCAGTCCCGCTGCGTAAGCCTCCACCTGCCCCCAGTCCAGATCAGTCCGGCGCGCGTTACGGGCAGGCTCAGCCTCGAAGGTCACATCGCCCCGCTCCAGCATCAGCCGGCGCAGATCGGCGGGCGTCATGGCGGCGTTCACTGTGCCCGTGCGGCGCAAGAAACGCCCCGCCAACGCATAGACATAGGGCATTCCACGTGGCACCTGTATCACCACCATCGGCGATCCGCGCACCTGGACCAACTGTGGCATGGGGATGATCAGCGGCGGCTCGATGGACAGCGCCGCTTCCAGCACACAGTTGATGGCGTTGTCAGCATCATCCACGCCCGCTGGCCGGTCAGAGCGCGGCGCTACGCCCAGCAGCAGCGTCCCACCGTGCGCGTTCGCCATAGCCACCAACATGGCGGCGATGTCGCTCACCGGTGCCCGGCCAGGTAGCCAGTCCGCCATTTCGCCCCGGCCAGCGGCCAACAAATCCAGAATCCCCTGCTGCGTGAATTTCTCCTCGGCCTCGAAGAAGCGCCCCTTGTGTGCCACCTGGTCGCTGCTAGACTGCATGATCGCCCCCTGCCAACGTCTCGTCACGGGCACCGGTCACTGCCGGGCGCGATTCCGGGCCGCCTTGTGGCGGGAGCAGCGCCCATTCCAGCACCTCGTCCATGCGCGCTACGAGCTTGAGATCGAGATCGCGCAGCACGTGCTTCGGAATCTCGGTCAAGTCCTTCTCGTTGCGCTTGGGCAGCAGCACTTGCCGGACTCCCGCCCGGTGCGCCGTCAGGATTTTCTCGCGGACGCCCCCCACCGGCAGGACGCGTCCGCGCAGCGTGATCTCACCCGTCATCGCCACATCGCGGCGCACTTTGCGCTGGGTCAGCGCCGAGATCACCGCCGTCGCCAGCGTGATCCCCGCTGACGGGCCGTCTTTGGGGATGGCGCCCTCCGGCAGGTGGACGTGAATATCCAGCCGGTCGAACTCGTCTGGGTCTATCCCCAACTGCCGCGCCCGCGAGCGCGTGTAGCTCAGCGCCGCCTGCGCCGACTCCTGCATCACGTCCCCAAGCTGCCCGGTGAGCAACAGCGCCCCCTTGCCCGGCATCAGCGTCACCTCAATCGCCATGATGTCACCGCCAGCCTCAGTCCAGGCCAGCCCGGTCGCCACGCCGACTTCATCCGTCTCCTCGGCCAGCATGGGCAGGAAGGGCGGCGGTCCGAGATACGCGGGCAGCTTCGCGGCAGTGATCCGCCGCGTGACGCGCTTGCCCTCGGCCACGCGCCGCGCCAGCTTGCGGCACACCTTGGCGATCTCGCGCTCCAGGTTGCGCACGCCAGCCTCATAGGTATATTCGCGGCAGATCAGGCGCAGCGCAGGCTCGTCGAAGTGCACGCCACGATTCTCCAGACCATGCTGCTTGAGCTGGCGCGGGATGAGAAAATGCCGGGCGATGCGAACCTTCTCATCCTCCACGTAGCCGGGGAACTCGATCACCTCCATCCGATCCAGCAGCGCGGGCGGGATGGGGTCAAGGTAGTTCGCCGTCGTGATGAAGAACACGCGCGACAGGTCGTAACTGACATCGAGATAGTGGTCAGAGAAGGCGTGGTTCTGCTCTGGGTCGAGCACTTCCAGCAGCGCCGCCGCCGGGTCGCCGCGAAAATCGGCGCCAAGCTTGTCAATCTCGTCGAGCATGAACACCGGGTTGATCGTCCCGGCGCGGCGCATCGTCTGGATGATCCGCCCTGGCAACGCGCCGATATACGTCCGGCGGTGCCCGCGAATCTCGGCTTCGTCATGCACACCGCCCAGGCTGACGCGCACGAATTCGCGCCCCAGCGCGCTGGCGATGCTCTTGCCCAGCGAAGTCTTGCCGGTGCCGGGCGGCCCCACGAAGCACAGGATGGGCGTCTTCATCTGCTCACCGGCCAACTGGTGCACTGCCATGTGCTCCAGAATGCGCTCCTTCGCTTTGGGCAGCCCGTAATGCTCGGCATCCAGCACGCGCGCCGCGTGAGCCAGATCGAAGTTATCTTCGGACTGCACCAGCCAGGGCAGATCGAGCAGCCAGTCGAGATAGGTGCGGATAATCCCCACTTCCGGAGCCATCGGCGAAATCATCAGCAGCCTGCCCAGCTCTTTGAGTGCCTTGTCTTTCGCTTCGGCGGCCATCTCCTTCTGCTCGATGCGCTCGCGTAGGTCGCCAAGCTCCTGCTGGAAGATATCCGCCTCGCCTAGCTCGTGCTGGATCACACGCATCTGCTCGCGCAGGAACATCTCGCGCTGACCCCGGTCAACTTCGCGGCGCACCTGTGTCTGGATGCTCTCCTCAAGCTCCAACACCTCTAGCTCCCGCCCCAACAGAACACTCACCCTGCGCAGGCGCTCGGCGGGGTCGGCCATGGCCAGCAAAGCCTGTCTCTCGTCCAGGCTCAGATCGAGCGTGGATGTGATCATGTCCGCCAGCCAGCCCGGCTCGTCTATGTTCAGCGCATAGACGTACACCTCTTCGGGAAGCTGCGGACTCAGGTCAACACACTTCTGAAACAGGCTCAGCGCCGCCCGCATCAGCGCCGTGACTTCGCGCGTGTCCGGCGATTCCTCGGCGATTGGGCGCGCCCGCACGCGGAAATAGGGGGTCGTCTGCACAAACTCCGCGATCTCCACGCGCCGCCGACCCTGGGCCAGCACGCTCGTCCCCCCGTCGGGCAGGTGCATCAAGCGCCCCAGGGCCATCTCGGTACCCAGCGCATACAATCCCTCCGGGGCGAACGTTGTCTCCTCGGCATTGCGCACCAGGACGCCAATGACCGTCTCACGGCGGGACTGCGCTTCGCCCACAGCGGCGATGTCCACGTCGCGCTGCAAGGCGAGCGGAGTCACCATGTTCGGGAAGACGACCATGCCCGCCAGCGGGATCAGCGTCGCCTCAATGAACCCGTTCGCATCTGGCTCCGCATCCTTAATCGTGTAGAAATCGTGCAGACCGTGTCCGATCATCACCGCAAGCCAGCTTTCCTAGCCATCCGCTGGACTTCCCTTTCCACGCCATAGACACCCATCAGAACGCCGCCGTGTCCGAAGGAAGCGGCCCTTTGACCGCCGCCCTGGCCACATGACCAGCAGGCAACCCGCAGACCGTCCGCACCTCGCCCACGATGAACAGCGAGCCGGTCGTCAGGACCATCCCCGCCGGCCCTGCCACCGTCTCCGCGTGCCGGAGAGCTTCGCCCACATCGGGTATCTGGTACACAGGGCCAGCGAATCCGGTCTCGCGCGCCTTCTCCTCGATTACCGCCGGCTCAAGGGCGCGGGGATGCACCGCCTGCGCAGCGATCAGCACATCCACTGCTGGCAGCAGTGCCTTGAACATGCCCGTCACGTCTTTGTCTGCCGACGCGCCAAAGATGAGCACCAGCGGGCGGCGGCTAAACAGGGTATCTAGCGCCGCGCGCAGCCTCAGCGCCGACTCCCCATTGTGCGCGGCGTCCAGGACGAGCAGCGGCTCGTGCTCCACAACCTCCAGGCGGCCCGGCCAGTCCACCTGCTCGAAGCCGCGCCGGATTCCGTCCGCCGTCACCGCGATCCCCGCCTCAGCCACGCACTGCAAGGCCGCCAGCGCCACCGTGCCGTTGAGCGCCTGGTGCTCGCCCGCCAGTGCCGTGCAATAGGACGCCACCGCCCCACCCGCAGGCCCGGCCTGGAAGCATTCGCCGTTGATCGTGCCCCGCCCCACTGCGAACGTCCAGTCGCGCCCGACGAGCACAAGCGGCGACTCACAATCCGCTGTCACCTGCTCCAGCACAGCCAGAGCTTCCGGCGGCTGCGGTGCGCTGACGACTGGCACTCCCGGCTTGATAATCCCCGCCTTCTCGCGCGCGATGGACGCCAGCGAGTCTCCCAAGAGATAGGTGTGATCGTAGCTCAGGCTGGTGATCACCGACACGACCGGCGTGACCACGTTCGTCGCATCCAGACGCCCTCCCAGCCCGACCTCGACGACGGCTATGTCTACCTGTTGCTGGGCGAAGTAAAGAAACCCCAGGGCAGTCGTCACCTCAAACCAGGTGATATCCGGAATGGTGTCCACGATAGGGCGCAACTGGTTGACCAGCGCCGTGAAGTCCTCCGGGCTGATCAGCGTGTCGTTGATGCGGAAGCGCTCGCGGTAGTCCTGCAAGTGCGGCGACGAGTACAGCGCCGCCTTCAGCCCAGACGCACGCAACGCCGAGGCGCACATGGCCCCGACCGATCCCTTGCCTTTGGTGCCGGTGATGTGAATCACCGGATAGGCGCGATGCGGGTCACCGAGCGCACGCAGCACAGCGCGCGGGCGCTCCAGCGTCATAACCTCCGGCGCGTAGCGCATGTGGCGCTCCACTTCCCAGTTGACAAAGCTGTACAGGTAGTCCAGGGCATCAGAGTACGTTGCGAGGGTTTTCGCCGGTGCCATGTGGTCTCCATGAGTGCGACAGCCAGAGCGCAGTCGTGGGCAGTGTTCGGCCAGGTCGCCAGGCCAGCAAAGCACCCGCGAGCCATGTCGCGCATTATCCCACATATCCCACATACTACCGTTAAAAAGAGCACCTTACAAGGGCGACCTTCGCTGCCAGCGGCGCGCCGTACGCTGTGTCCCGCCGGAATCCTGGCGACACCCCAACGCCCGTCGCCTCAATCACCGCCCTTCTGGTACAATAGGCCATCCGATGCCGCCCTACTGGTTCCGTGAGGGGATTATGCGCCTGCCCAAGACTGTTGTTGTGCTTGCTGCGCTGGTCGCGCTGTTGATCGCCGTTGGGATCGGCTATCTCGTGCTGCGCCCGCCCGTCGCCCTGCTGACCGCTGCCTCCTTCGACAGGCCGCGCATCTCGCCCAACGCCGACGGGCAGGACGACCTAGCCGTGATCCAGTACAAGCTATCGCGGCCCGCCGTCATCAGCATCTACCTCGACGCGCCCAATGGTGACCGCTACTACTTCCGCCAGGACGAGCGCCGTCCGGCGGGAAGCTACCGCGTGCTCTTCAGCGGCATTGTCGGCGGCTTCACGCTCCCTGGCGAGACAGTCGCCGGTGTCATCGAGCGCAGGCTGATCCCGAACGACACCTACACGTGGGTCATCGAAGCAGTGGACGGCGGCAAGACCGCGCGCAAGACCGGCACGCTCGTAGTCGCCGATGCAGACAGCGCCCTGCCCGAAATCACCGCGTTCGAGATCAGCCCTGCCGAGTTCACGCCCAACCAGGACGGCATCCGCGACCGGGTCAGCGTCAACGTCTACCTGGCCAAGCCCGCCAGCCTGTCCGTCTACCTTGAAGATACATCTGGTCAGCGCTACTACCTGCCGGAGCGCGAAGAGGGCCGGCAGCCGGGGGACATGGGCAACCACGAGTACGACTACGATGGCGGCGTTGACCAGGGGATGGTGCCGCCGCCCGATGGCGAGTACGCCGTCTTCGCTGTAGCGCAGGACGACGAGGGGCAGCGTATCGTGCGCCAGGGGCATCTGGCGATCCGCGACGGAGGACTGCCCCAGGTGGAGATCGTCCCGCAGACGGCGGGGGCCGTCGTCTACTTTGGCCAGATGCCCTACGATGAGCGTTACTTCACGAGCCTGGACATCGCTGGTGAGCCTCTAGCCAAACCCGAAGGCGTTATCTCCGACCTGACCACACTGACCCTCGTCCAGGGCGATCTGCTCGTCTTCAAGCTCACCGTCCACAACTACGGCGCGACCCCCATTCGCACCGCCGGGCCGTTCCCAGGAACCGTCTACCAGTTCGACCAGACGGCAGCCAGCCTGGAAGCCTACGAGGAATCGGGCGCGTGGCGCGTTGGCATCAACTGCCACACGGCCTACAGCGACTTTCCCTGGCGTTGGGCGCTCGGCCCTCGCGACGAATTGCAGGCCGTGTACGACGATGAGCGCGACGAGACGTACTACTACCTGCTGCCCGGCCAGCGGGCCGAGGTCTGGGGGGCCATCCGCATGACGGAAATCCGCAAGGCCCGCAACCCGCAGGAGTGTTGGGCGGGCCTGATCCACGAAGATGTGGGCATCCCGCCGTTCCAGAGCCGCGTCGGAGCGCGCGAGATCGAGCTTGTTCCGCCGCCCTCCAAGCTGGGCTAAGGGGGACTGCGCGCCTTGCCCCGCCCGGCAACCTGCTGTACCATGATGGGCGAGCGCGGGCGAGTTCGCGGGAGGTGTGCCATCAAGCACCGGCCACATGTCAGCAAGGCCCTGGCAACCGGGGCGCTACTCATCATGATCCTTCTCGCGGCTTGCGGCGGCTCCGGCGGTGACCGGCGGGCGACGCCCATCCCCACGCGCATCCCGCCGACCCCGACCCTGCGCTCAACCGCCCTGCCCGACGCGCCTGAAGCACCGGCCATCGGTACGTCCGAACGCCCGATCACTATCTGGCTGGCGCTGCCGGAGGAGCGCGTCACCAGCGAGGCACGGCAGCTTGCGCACGAGCTAGAGCGTCGGTTGAACGACGAAACCGGCCTGACCTTCACCGTCACCTTCACCGACGAGAACACCGCTCTCGCCGAGCTGTGCAGCGGCGCGCCCTCGCTGGCCTGGACGAGCGCCTTCACCTATGCCGCCGCTCACCGCCAGTGCGAGGTAGAGCCTCTGCTGGCCGCCAAGCGAGGGCGTGCCCCAACATTCCAGATCGGGCAGACTAGCGAGATCGTCGGGCGGGCTGACATCACCGCGCCGGCACAGTTGGCGGGACAGACGTTCTGCCGCAGCGCGCAGCAGGACACGACGGCGGCCTGGGTCATCCCTGCCCTGCTCATGGGCAGCCAGGGGGTCAATCCCTTCATAGACCTGGACGCTGTGCGCGACTACGAGGACGATCAGGCGTTGGTCCGTGCCCTCTACGGCGGAGAGTGTGCGGCAGCGGGCCTGCGCGCCGGAGACTTCGAGAAGGCACTGCTGGCAGCGGCGCAGGCCGCCCAGACTGCGAAGGAACCGCATCCCACCTACGACGAGCTAACTGAGGCGCTGCATGTCATCGCCCCTGCGGGGGACACAACAGCACCCACTAATCCCAGCCAGTGGACTGTTCCCGCCGGCGTCATCCCCTATGAAGTGCTGGTCGCTGCCCCGGAGAGCGCCCTGCCGGAACCCCCGCGCGAGAGCGCAGAGGCGGCGATCACCGCGTTCTTCACCGACCGCATAGACGGGGCAACGCGCACCAAACGTCTGCTCGCTGCCGACAGCGTATTCGCGGTTGAGGCTCAGCACTACCGCTCGTTCCTGGCTATGCTGTCGGACGCTGGCTGGGACATGGCTTTCACCCGATGAGCCGGACAGACTGCACTTCAGGCACACGCGCCCATGCTCGCTGTGTAGAGTAGTCCCATGACCTCCGATCTCGCCGTCGTCATTGTGTCGTGGAACACGCGCGATCTTACCCTCAACGCCCTGCGCACCCTCTACGCTGACCTGGATGCGCACGGCCCCGCCGCCCAGGTCTGGGTGGTAGACTGTGCCTCTGCCGACGGCACGCCCGACGCCATCCGCCAGCAGTTCCCGCAAGTGACGCTCATCGCCAGCGCCGACAACCTGGGCTTCGCTGCTGGTAACAATCTGGCCCTGGAGCGTATCGGGTTCAGCCGGACGCCCGGCTCACCGGCCAACGCTGGTCTGCCGCGCGCCGTCTATTTCCTCAACCCGGACACCGAGACAACCCCCGGCGCAACCCGGACGCTCTACGACGCGCTGCTGCGCCTGCCCTCTGCCGGGGTTGTCGGTGCACAGCTTGCCTACGGCGACGGGACATTCCAGCACGGTGCGTTCAGGTTCCCCGGCCTCGTCCAGCTTATCATCGAGCTATTCCCCGTTCCAGCGCGCCTGTACGACACGCCGCTCAACGGGCGCTACCCGCGCCAACGCTACGCCAGAGGCGAGCCGTTCCCAGTGGATCACACTCTCGGCGCGACGATGATGGTCGGACGCGAAGTGATCGCCGCGACCGGCATGTTCGACGAAGGATACTTCATGTACTGCGAGGAAATTGACTGGAGCCTGCGCATCCGGCGCGCCGGCTGGCAAATCTACGCGGTTCCGGCGGCGCGGGTCGTTCACCTGGGCGGGCAGAGCACTGGCCAGATTCGCGCGCAGAGCCTCATCAACCTGTGGCGCAGCCGTCTGCGCCTGTTCGACCGGCACTACTCCCCGCCCCGGCGCTTCCTGGCCCGCTGGCTGGTACGCCTGGGGATGCGCTGGCGACTGCGCCAAACGGAGCGATCCCACCGCGCGGGCGCGCTCTCAACGGCAGACAGAGAGGCATTGATCGCCGCGTACCGGGCCGTTCTGGAAGTAGCGAGAACCCCATGAGCAGCAACCTGGCCGCCATCATCCTGGCCCACAACGAGGCCGAGAACATCGTCGAGTGCATTGAGAGCGTACGCTGGACGGGCCGCGTGGTCGTCGTCGTGGACACCCGCACCAGTGATGCCACCGCAGAGCTGGCTTCCCAGGCGGGCGCAGAAGTCCTGTTCAACCGCTTCGAGAACTACGCCCAGCAGCGCAACGCGGCGCTGGCCCTGGTCGAGACGGAATGGGTCTTCTTCGTGGACGCCGACGAACGCTCCACCCCCGCCCAGGCGGAGGAGATACGCGCCGTCCTCACCGGCCCCGCGCACAACGGCTACTGGATTCCGCGCCATAACTACATCTTCGGCAAACTCACCCGGCACACGGGCTGGTACCCGGACTACCAGATGCGCCTGCTCCGGCGCGAACGGGCGCGCTACGACCCGCAGCGCGAGGTTCACGAATTGGTTCTGCTGGACGGCGAGCCGGGCTACCTGTCCGCGCCGCTCATCCACTACAACTACCGCAGTCTCCGCCAGTTCCGCGAGAAGCAGCGGCGCTACGTGGCCTTCGACGCGCGCATCCTGCACGAGCAGGGGATCAAGCCGCGACCGCACAAGTTCATCACCCAGCCGCTGCGCCATTTCTGCTGGCGCTTCGTCACGCTGCAAGGGTACCGCGATGGCTGGCACGGGCTGCGGCTGAGCCTGCTCATGGCCTGGTACGAATTGCAGAAGTACATCCACCTGCGCCGACTCTCGCGGCACGGCTGACGCTGGCAACTACCGGGCGCGCCGCTCGGCGACGATCTCCGCCAGGGCGTGCAGCCCCCCCGCCACTACGCCGTGCCCGCCAAGCAAGACCGGCAGCGAGGCAGCTTGCGCGGCGGCGGTGAACTCGCGCAGCCAGGGATCGGGGATGGCGTCAAGGAGGTAGAGGTCGGAGGCAAAACGCTCGCCGGCGTTGGGATAATGTCCGGCAGAAGCCATCAGCACCCGCGAGTCAATGATCGCTGCATCGGCCACCTGAGCCAGCTCCTCGAAGAATTCGCCCGGCCCCCAGCGAGCGATCATGCGTGCGATCAACGAGCGCGCCTCACCGCGCGCCAGCCGCTCGCTGGCGGTCATGCCCCGCTCCTCCGAGAAGACCCGTATCCAGCACTGCGCGGCCCGGCTGAGCGCATCCCATGCCTGGGGAGCGACCCGCCCGATCAGTGCCGCCCGGCTCCCGTCACGCACCAGCACGTCCAGAACAGCCCCAACCGGAATACGGTCAAGCAGCGGGTACTGGAGCGCCATGCGCAGCCGGGGCGAGCAGGCCGGGTGCGCCCGCACAATAGCCAGGTCTGCGGGCGTGTCCAGGTCAAAGCGCGCCGAGGGCGGCAATTGCGCCAGGGCACGCACCGCCCAACCCCCATCCTCCTGCAGCATCCAGGCGAGGCTGTTGTCGCGGTTCGCCCGCCGGATGACAGGCAGCGCGTCCTGCGCCTGGGTGAAAGCTACCCAATCGCTGGAGTGCAGATTGTTGGTCAGGGCGACGCGTTCCCTGCTTGCGCCCGCGCTGAGAAGCGCCGCCCGCATCTGCGCGATCACCTCGCGGCTGAGCAAAGGCGCGCTGCCCGCCCCGAAGTACAGCATGTGCTCCACCCCGAAACGCTCAACCACCCCCCCCAGGCGCTCGCCGAAATGGAATGGCCCCTCGTCCAGGTCACTAACGCAGCCCGGATCGTCGGACAGCCAATCAAGCTCCGGGCCGGCAACAATGACCGGGCGGATGTCGAGACTCGTCAGAGCCGCGATCAGGTCGGTCGCAGCAGCCCGAATTGCCCGGCCCAGCAACTGCTCAGCCGCCGTCGGCCCGGCCCGGCCAATCATGATCACAGCGCCGGTTGCTTCCTGTCCCATCATTCGCCTGCCCTGGAACCTGACACTGTTGCACCGCCCGCCACAAAAAGGGCCGGGAACGCTCTCCCGTCCCCGGCCCTACGTCTACACGCTCTGCCAGTTACTCCGTCTGCGGCTCCAACACGCCATAATTGCCGTCCTCGCGCCGGTACAGCACACCGATCTTCGCCGTGTCCGCGTTGTAGAAGATGAAGAAGCTGTGACCAAGAAGCTCCATCTGGTCAATGGCCTCGTCTTCGCTCATGGGCACCAGCGTCACCGATTTGCGGCGCACAATCGCCGTCTTTTCCTCGATCTCCTCTTCAGCCACTCCGCCGGGAACCGGCTCGACGGTTTGCAGGGCCTGCTCAGTTTCATAGAAGCGGCTGGCGCCGCGCGGCTTGCGCTTGCCCTTGTACCGCTCGATCTGGCGGTACATCTTGTCCAGCGCCACGTCCAGCGCGGCGTAGATGTCGGGCTGCCGTTTCTCTTCGGAGCGCAGAATGGCGCCGCGCGTATTGCGCAAGGTCAGTTGGGCGATGCACTGATCCATGCCCTGTTTGCGCCGGTCAATCGCCAGGTCAACGCGTACCTCATGAATGTTAGGGAGATAGCGATCGAGTCTGCTCACTTTCTTTTCGACATGTTCCTGCAAGCGAGGCGTCACATCAACATTCCGCGTGTGTATCTTGAGTTCCATTACCCGCTCCTTTGCAGTGCAGCGATTGCGCTCACCCCTCAGCAGGTGAGCCATATCCACCTGCGTCAGCAGCTTTGTCATAGACCGCACTGGCCAGCACCAAGCCATAGACACGCCGCGCGCCTGACGCCCGCAGCGCCTCCGCACAGGCAGCCAGCGTAGCCCCCGTCGTCAGCACATCATCAATGAGGACTATACTCTGATTATCAACCCGCAGCGGGTCTGCTGCAAAAGCTCCGGCAACATTCTCCCGGCGAGCCTGGGCGTTCAGGTGCGTTTGCGTCTCGGTGTGGCGCACACGAGCCACTGCCCCATCCACATAGGGCCAACCGGTCAGGCTGGCAACACGGCTGGCCAGCAGCGCCGACTGGTTATAGCCACGTTCTGCCTGCCGCTGGGGATGCAGCGGGACGGCGCAGACGAAGTCCACCGCCCAGCCGGTGCCCAGCGATGCCTCGGCCAGCAACCCGCCCAACGGCTCGGCCAGTCGCTTGATCCCCTGATACTTCAGAGCATGAATGGCGCTTGTGGCAGGCCCTTCAAACGTGGTGCGCACGCGCACGGCATCCAGTCCGGCCACAGCGCGCAACGGGCCGGGCGCAAGCTGGGCAGCGCAGCGTTCGCAGAGCAGATTTCCCAGGCGCGTGCAGTGGATACACTGCGGGGGATACAGCAGGTCTAGCGCAGCCGTCACAGCACGGCGCGTCATGAGCGCGAGCGCGCCCGTTGCCAACCGGTCACGCAAGCCCACCAGCCGCCGGTGCCGGTCGAGGTGGTTTTCAAACGACCGTGTCAACTCAGTCTCAGATCGTTTGCGCCGATCAAAAGCCGCCTAGCACACCGGATTCGATAAGAATTACTACGGAAGGTCCGAGCAGCACAATCCACAACGACGGGAAGATCAGCAGCACCATCGGGATGATCATCTTCACAGGCGCTTGCTGGGCTTTCTCCTGGGCACGCTGGCGGCGTTTGACGCGCATCTGATCCGACTGAATGCGCAGAATCTTGGCAATGCTCACGCCAAGCTGCTCAGCCTGGATGAGCGCCGCCACGAAGCTGGTCACATCGGGAACGTCCATGCGGTGCGACATGTCGCGCAGGGCTTCGCTGCGCCGCTTGCCAAGCTGAATCTCCTGCAGCACACGCCCAAAGGCAACCGCCAGGTCGTTGTCCCACTTGGCGTAGACTTTACTCATCGCCTGCTCAAAGCCCAGCCCGGCCTCCACGCAGATCGTCAGCAGGTCGAGCGCATCGGGCAGCGCCTTGACGATGGCATCCTTACGCCGGCTGATCTGCCCCTTAAGCTGCAAGACGGGCAGGTAGTAGCCGAGGAGCACCCCGCCGAGAGTTCCTGCTGTCCCCTTGACCACGCCCCAGTCCGTGAACATGAAGAACAGCACGAATGCCCCGATGCCCATAGCGATGGTCAGGGCGATCCGCTGGCCGAAGAAGACCACCGGCTCCATCGTCTGCGACTTGCCAGCCAGCTCTATCTGGCGGCGAATGCTCTCGATCTGGTTTTCTGGGGTGAACTTGATGGCGAACCGGGCAAGCGCCCGGTACATGGGGATGATGACGCGCTCGCGGGTGCTTAGCGACATCTCGATCTGTTCCAGGCTGGCCGGGATGTCGCGGTCGCCGTACTCGGCCAGCCGCTTCTCTAGCGGATTCTCATCGGACTTGTCACTGTACCCCACCAGGATAAGCCCGCCGAGCAGAGCTACGCCGGCAACAATCAGCGCCAGAATCGTTATGTCCATCCTACCCTCCTGAACGCCGGTTCGCGCGATGAGTCCCTGCTAGTACTTGATATCCACGATCTTCTGGATGATCGCCGCACCAGTGGCAATCATGCCCAGGCCACAGCCCAGCATCGGCCACCCACACATACGGTTCTCGACGAGATTCGACATGTAGCTGGGACTCATGATGTACAAGAAAATCGTCAGGAGAATCGGCAGCAGCGAGATAAGCCAGCCTGTGATTCGTCCCTGGGCTGTCAGCACCGAGATTTCGCCCTTGAGCTTGATGCGGTCGCGAATCGTGTGACTGATCGAGTCCAAGACCTCGGCCAGGTTACCACCGACCTCGCGCTGGATGTTGACCGCTGTGTTGACCAGGTCCAGGTCGTCGCTGGGCATACGCGCCAGCAGGTGATCGAGCGCGTCTTCCGTGGGGATGCCAAGCTGCGACTCCATGACCACACGGCGGAACTCCGTCGCGGTTGGCTCCGGCGCCTCGCGCGAGATAGCCTCCATCGCCTGGAGCACCGCATAGCCGGCGCGCAGGGCATTCACCCACAGCGCCAGCGTGTCGGGAAGCTGGGTCTCAAACAACTTCAGGCGCTTGGCCTGTTTGCGCGCCACATAGAAGCGAGGGAAGAAGAAGCCAGCCACCGCCGCCAGGCCGCCGCCAATCGGCGAGGCGAATAGCGCCATGCCAACCAGAAAGCCCCCGACGGCACAGATGACATGCAGCGCCATGAACTCGGCGACGGTCAGCTTCAGGTCGGCTCGCGCAAGCTGAACGCGCCACTTCTGCGCGAACCCCCGGTCGGCCAGCGCAGCATCGAGCCGGCGGGTGATGATGCTCGCCTCGTGCGACGGATCGGACTGTTCCAGGTCCTCGAACTCCGTGAGCAGACTGCTGTATTCGGTCGTGTAGCGACCCAGCCGTTCTTCGATCTGCTCACGCCGTTCTGCGCGAATGCTGGCGATCCCGACAACCAGAATGATGACCGCCAGAACTCCCGCTGCACCGGCTATCACAATCTCCATAGGTGCCCGCCCTCCCCCACGGTGCCCCGCCCTGAACTGGCATAGTGTCTGGGTAGGGGCCGGGTGCGCCAGCCCCTACGGTGCTGCCACGCCGGGTGGCGCTCGCCGTCAGTAGCGTGAGACGCCGATTCCAAACACCGATGGTGGCAGGTGAATTCCAGCCGCCTCGATCTTGTCAATGAACTTGGGCCGCAGTCCCGTCGGGCGAATGCGCCCGATGACCTTGCCAGCCTCCAGGCCGGTCTGCTCAAACTCGAAGATGTCGGACATCGTGATCACATCACCTTCCATCCCCTGGATCTCGGTGATCTTCACGACCTTGCGCGTGCCATCGCGCATCCGCTCCTGGTGAATGATGAGGTCGAGGGCCGAAGCTACCTGCTCGCGGATGGCACGCACCGGCAAGTCCATGCCTGCCATCAAGCACATGACTTCCAGGCGCGCCAGCGTATCACGCGGGCTGTTCGAGTGCGCCGTCGTCAGCGATCCCTCATGGCCCGTGTTCATCGCCTGGAGCATATCGAGCGCTTCTCCGGCACGGCACTCACCGACAACGATGCGGTCGGGACGCATACGCAGCGAGTTGACGACCAAGTCGCGGATGCTCACCTCACCGCGCCCCTCAATATTGGGAGGGCGGCTCTCCAGCGAGACGACGTGCTCCTGGCGCAACTGAAGCTCGGCGGCGTTCTCGATGGTGACGATCCGCTCATCATTCGGGATGAAACCGGACAGGACGTTGAGCAGAGTCGTCTTGCCGGAGCCGGTGCCTCCCGACACAACAATGTTCAGCCGACCGATGACACACGCGCGCAGGAACTCAGCAATCTCAGGAGTGATGGAGCCAAAGCGGATCAAGTCCTCGACGGTGAAGGGTCGCCGCGAGAACTTACGAATGGTGATCGTCGGCCCGCACAGACTGATCGGGCGAATGACCGCATTGACACGCGAGCCGTCGGGCAGGCGGGCGTCCACAGTGGGCGAGCTTTCGTCAATGCGGCGGCCCAGCGGCGCTACAATACGGTCTACCACGCGCAGAACATGATCCTCATCCTCGAACGTCACGTTGGAGCGCAGAATGTTACCGGCGCGCTCGATGTAGACGTTCTTTGGGCCGTTGACCATGATCTCGGTGATGGTGTCGTCAGCGAGCAGCGGTTCCAGCGGCCCGAAGCCCAGAATCTCGGCTACAATCGCCTCGAAGAGCTGCTGCCGCTCGGCGCGCCCCAGGACAATGCTCTCTTCGTTGAGGATGGTGGTGAACAACTCCTCAATCGTCGTTCGCACTTCGGGTGAGCGAGGGTCTACGCTGGTATCAAGCTCAGCGAGCAGCTTGTTCTGGATGCGCACCTTCAAGTCCTGGTAACCGCCCCCCTCACCGCGACGGGCAGCGGTCATAGCCGAAGATGCCGCCGGTACCTGTGTCCGCCGGCGCGCCTGTTCCAGCTTGGACTCGTCGGGGCTGTCCGCCCCCTGCCCGCCACGCTCAATGCGCCGCAAAAGGGACATGTGTTACCTCCAATCCACTCAACCTTCGCCCACCTTTGCTTCTCACCTTCATTCTACACCAATCCTACGAGCCACCGAACAGCGCCCGTATGCCACTCTTGGAGCGTGGCTCGCCCGCCTTGCTGCTTTCTTCCGGGGGCTTCTCCTGCTGCTCCAGCGACTTGCGCACGAGCGCCGCCAGGTCAACAAGCTCCTTGCCCGGAGAGCGCGATTTCATCTTGGCCACCAGCGGGACGCCCTGGTTGACTGCTGTGAGTACCGCCTGGTCGTCAAGGGGGATCGAGGCGACCACTGAATGCTTGAGATGGGTCTCGATAGAAGCAGTCGGCACGACACCGCGCCCGCGCTCTCGCTCTGGAACCACACGGTTGAGCACGAAGAGCACTTTTTCCCCCAGCCCTGCCGGTTCCTTCAGGCCGTCCAGGATGTCCAGAATCTTGCGAATGTTGCGCACGGACGGAATCGTCGGGTTGGCCACCAGGATTATCCGCTCGGCAATGTCGAACAGCTTCAGCGTGGTATCATCGTACTGCGTCGGCGTGTCAACCACGATGTAGTCATACGATTTAGCCAGCAGCCTGACGACTTCCTTCACCGCATCGGAAGTCATGTCGTAGGCCATCTCCGGGTGCGACGGGGCAACCAGCACCTTCAGGCCGCTGCCATGCGTGACCAGCACGCTGTCAATCATCTCCTGGTCAATGTCGCCCACTGTTTTCGTCAGATCGGCGATGCTCGACGTAGATTGCAGGTTCAGAAACGCATCAACATCCCCGAACTGGAGATTGGCATCTATCAGCAGCACATTGGTATCGGGGCGCATCAGCGCCGCCGCCATGTTGGTAGCCAGCGTCGTCACCCCGGCTCCAGCTTGCGGGCTGTACACCACGATGATGTGCCCTGCCCCAACAACCGGAGCCGTTGCACCACGCTTGGCTTCGCGCGCAGCAGCCGTGCGCAGCGAGGACATCTGCATCTCTTGCTGGCGAATTGGCTCGTTGCGGTCGTAGACACGGCGGATCGTCGTGTAGAGTTCCTCGCTGGATACCGGCTTGGTGAGGAAATCGCGCGCTCCGGCCAGCATCGCCTGGCGCAGGTACCCGGACTCGTTTTGCACCGACATGATCACGACAGCGGCGGTGCGCACCGACGTACTGATCGCCTTCGTCGCCGTGATGCCGTCCATGTCGGGCATGTTGATGTCCATCAGCACCACGTCGGGCTTGTACTGCGCCGCCAGATCAATCGCCTCACGACCAGTGCCGGCACCATCCCCGCCGACCACCTCGATATCCGGCTCAAACGCGAGCAGCTTGCGGATGTTCTCTCGCGTGTCCGGAATATCATCCACGATCAGCACTTTTATGGGTTGCTTCTCACTGCTCATCGGCGCCTTCCCGCTTTTCTCACCACCCTGACCCCATCCGGCATAACCGCACGTGCGCCTCCAATGATACACGAAGGGCATGCGGACGCCAGCGCGAGCGCGTGCCCTTCATGCTATTTTAACGCGAAGACAATGGTTCCGACATGCGCTATTGCGTTGGTACCCCCACGCTCGACTTGGCCAGGAAGTCGTACAGCCGCCCGATATCGAAGCGCCGCACGCTGGTGATCGGCGGCTCCAGCGCATATTCCAAAGCTGCAGGCGGCTGCGCATTGTAAGTCCGGATCATGTAGTCAAGCGACACCGGATCGGTGGCCACTTCCGTCGTGTCGCCCGCCGAGCGCAAGGCCAGCGTGATCGGAATCTGTGCATCAACCGCCCAGGTCAGCACCAGCGCCTCCTGCGGCGTCACCGCCAGGGTGATGATCAGCGGCGCGAATGCCGTCGCTGTCGCCTGCGGGGTAGCCGCTTGCCCACCTTCGCCGGGCGGCGGCGGAAGCGTTTCAAGCTGCTGCGGCGTCGGTGTAGCTCCGATGATGTCCCCATTTGGCGGGAAGTAACCCACACGCAGCACCCAGGCACCGGTGACGGTGCGCTGTGTCACCAGTCGCGGGCGCTGCGACGACTCGCTGGGACTCAGCAGCACCCCTTCCGGCGAGAGAGTGCTCGCCTCCGGGCGGCCCTGGCGTGGCGAGCCGATGCTTAGCTCGCCCGTCTCCAGGCGTGTGATCAACGAGACGTTGTTAGGCATCCGCGTCTGAAAAGTGGGGTCAACGTCAATGTAGAGGAATGACAGGATAACGTCTACAAAGTCGCCTGCCTGGATGCCATAGGCCACTTGCCCCACGCCAGTCGGATCGAGCGGAATGGAGATGGCAACGCGCGGCTCCTCGTCTTCGAAGACGCTCATCAGGGCAGCAGCGTCCGACCCCGTCCGGGCAACCTCATACAGGTTAGGCACTATCTGGCGGGCCAGAATCGGCGAGCCACGGAAGATGTCGGTGCGTGCCACTCGCCCGATCACATCCTGCAACTCAGCCGCTGTGAAGTAATTCCCCGCTTCAGGAAGCGCATCCTGTGGCCAGGGCACCACGCCCACGCCATCGGGCGGGATCACGATGCCACGCGGCAAGTCCTGGACGGCGACAACGATCTCCACCATGTTGAGGGTGCGCAGTCCCTCCTCACCAGCCGGTGGCTGCCCCTCCTCGCCGCCCGCACCTTCCCCCCCCACCTCCGTAGCCTGACCGGCAGTCTCCTGACCGCCTTCATTGCCGGACATGAGGACGACAACCAGCACGACCACCAGCAAGATGATCGCGCCCAGTAGAATGAGCACCCGACCTCGCATAGGGTTTCCTCCCGAATAGTCCGAACCGGCCCGGAGTTCGTATCAGGCCCCGAAAGGGTTGCTATCTAGTGTATTCCTATGAACAAAATGCGCAAACAGCCCAAGAGTCCTATGGCAAACAGGGGCAGAGCAACGCTGTGCTCTACCCCTGCTGGTCCATTCATGTGGGCATGGCCGCCGGAATCACGCCGCCGGCAGCAGGATCACGAAGCGACTCACGTCCTCCTCTGTGCTGGTGATTTCCAGCGCACCGCCCACCAGCTCAATGCGCTCCTGAAGCGTGCGCAGCCCCAGCGAATCTCCCCGCTCCTCGCGGGACAGCACCTCGCCCATGTCGAAGCCGCGCCCGTCGTGCTCAATGGTCGCCTTGAGCCATTCCGGGCCGACATCAACCACGATGCTGATGGACTTCGCGCCCAGGTTGTCGCGCGCGTTGCCCATCACGGCCTGGATCGAGCGGAACATCATGACCTCAATGTGACTCGGCAGGCGGCGCTCATCCCCCACGACGCTCAACTGCGCCTTGATGCCCGTCTTCTCTTCGTAGGCTTCCGCGTAACGCCGGATCGTCGGGATCAATCCCAAGTCGTCGAGCATCATCGGGCGCAGATCGAAGATGAAGTCGCGCACCTTCTGGAACGTCGTACTGGCAGCCGTCTTCAGGTTGCCTAGCTCCTCCTCGGCGCGATCCGGGTTGCGGTCAAAGAGCCGCTGGCAAATCTCAGCCTGAAGGATGAAGTTGGTCAGCGACTGCGCCGGCCCATCGTGCATTTGCCGGGCCAGCCGCTGGCGCTCTGCCTCCTGGGCCTCCACCACGTTAATGATCCCCCGCCTGGACAACCGGCCTGCATCATCTTCGCCCTGCTCCTGCACCGGGGCGATCACTGGACGGAACGCAGCATCTGGCCCCATGCTGCGCACCAGGCGCAGCAGGCGGCCCAGCAGCTCCTCGAAATGCTGCAATTCCTTGAGCGTGGCCTTGGCCTTCTCAAGCTGGCCCTGCAGCGTGAGCAGCCGCGTCTTGATGTCGAAGGCGCTGTCATACGCCGCCTTAATGTCGGCGCGGGGAATCGTGTCGAAATTCGTCTCCACGCGGCTAAGCTGCGCGCTGATCGCCACATGGCGATCGCGGATGCGTCCCACTTCAAGCTGCGTCTGCTCGATCAACTGCTGGTTCTCCAGCACGCGCTTGCGGATGTTCTCGTATTCAACCTCGAACTCGCGCAGCACTTCGTCCTGTGGAATTGTAGCACCCTGAGCCATCCCACCACTCCTCGCTATCCACTATCCGGGCGCACCGTCATTTCGCCTGTTTGTCGCCTTGCGCGCGCACCCAGCCCCGCCGCAGCGCGTAGACCGCTGCCTGCGTCCGGTCGCGCACATCGAGCTTCTTGAGGATTGAGGTCATGTGATTCTTGACCGTCTGGTGACTGATTCCCAGCAACTGCGCGATCTCTTTGTTGCTCTTGCCGCGCGTCACATGCTGGAGAATCTCCATTTCGCGGGCGCTGAGCGGTATGAAGTGCTCATTCGGGTCCACCATGTAGGGGCCTGTCACCGCCCCAACACCCGCATCAAGCCACTCCCGCAGTTCAGCAGCCGTGAAGGTTCTGCCGGCCACCACATAGTTGCCGCGCATCACCGCCCGCACCACGTCTACCAGCTTCTCCGGCTCGATGTCCTTCGGGCAATAGGCCGCGCCGCCGGAGCGCATGGCGTGGAGCACTTGTTCCATGTCGTCATAGGCCGTCAGCAACACCACTGCTGTGCTGACCTGGTCAGCCTTCAGCCGGCTGGCGACTTGCAGGCCGTTAATGCCCGGCAGATTAATGTCGAGCAGCAGCACATCTGGGCGCAGATCGTGCACCAACAGCAGGGCTTCTTCGCCCGATGACGCTTCAGCCAGTACCTCAATGTCTTCCTCAGTGGCGAAGATATTGCACAGCCCCTGGCGGAATACCGGGTGATCGTCCACGATCACCAGGGTGATCCGCGCTGGAGTCGTATGGGCAAAGTCTTGTTCCATCGGCGAGCATTTACTCCAGTTTGCAGCCGCGACTCTCGGCCAGTCGCTCCAGGTGTGGTTTTAGCATAGTTCATGGCCCCCGATCTCACAATAG
The DNA here is from genome assembly GCA_040767545.1 of Aggregatilineaceae bacterium. Classification (GTDB taxonomy): domain Bacteria; phylum Chloroflexota; class Anaerolineae; order Aggregatilineales; family Aggregatilineaceae; genus UBA2029. The sequence continues at coordinate 47,407 of JAXGOK010000023.1, forward strand.
AACATTTGCTCGGCGCGTCGCCTCGCCCGTCTACCAGGCACACCCCACCGGCCATTCCAGGCGATAGACCGCCATGTTGCCGCCTCCCGCTGCTGGGGCGTAGGGCGCGTCGGTCACAAAGATCGGCGCTTCCCCCAGACGCGAGTCACCAGGAGGAACGGGACGTTGATCGGGCATGACCATCAAGTACACGACGCTGCGCGCGCACATCAGGCGCATGATCGCGTCCCCATCGCGGAAAAGCGGCACAATCTCCGGGCTGACCAGCCCCGCCAGATCGAAGATGGGGCGCGACGCGAAGTATCCCAGCGCGCCAATGTCGTGCACGGCGAGCAGATCGTCCTCAGCGAGATTCACCCTCACCCACTTGGCCGTGACGACCATCTCCGTGTTGATGATCTGCACGTCCGCGCCGTACTGCCGCGCGCCAATGAGCCAGAAGCCAGCAGTCACCAACAGCAGCGCCAGGGCCAGGCTGCGTGACAGCACCCGCCCCGCCGCCGATCGCCGCGCTCGCTGCACCAGCGTCAGAGTGCCCCCCACACCGAAGACCAGTAGCACCGGGAGAACCGGCATCACATAGCGCCCGTGCTGGTAGTTGGCTGGCAGCCGCAGCGCGTAAGCCGTCACGTGCAAAGCCGCCCACAGCAGCGGTAGCGCGTAGATCAGGGCGCGCCTGTCCCGGCGCACTTGCCGCGCAACACTGGCACAGGCCAGCAGCAGCCCCGGCAGCGCCAGCGACAGGTGCCCGGCCAGCAGTGGCACGACCATCCGCCCGTATCGCTCAGGCAGCGACCACCGCTCGCTGATCGGCGCGTACTCCGCCTGCTTCGCCGCCGCCGTATCCGGCAGCAGCGTCCCGCTGAGCTGCCAGTTAAGCGCCGCCGCCGGAACGCAGATCAGTGCCCACGCCAGCGCCAATCCCACCGTCCACAGCACCACAGAGGAACGCCAGCGCCAGGCTTCGCGCCCCGCTGCCGCCCCGCGCAACACAACGGCCAGCCCGACCAGCGCGACGCCCTCAGGCCGGGTGAGCGTCAATGCCGCGCTCACCGCTCCAGCCCTGGCTCCGCAGAACAATGCTTGGCGCGGCGCGTTCTCCTGCGCAGCACGGGCATCGGCCCAGGTTGCCCAAACCAACGCCAGGGCCAGCGCCGTGAACAGCATCGTCTCCATGCCGGAGGCCGCCGCCCAGACCAGGTGCCAGGACAGCACGACCAGGACGCCCGTCCACAGCCGCGCACCACTCACATTCGGCCACAGGTAGCCGGCCAGCCGCGCGCTGATCCAGCCGGCGGCGCTCAAGCTCAGCGCGCCGAGCGCGAACGTCCACACGAAGTGCGACACGTCCAGAAGGTAGGCTCCTGCCAGCAGCAGCGTGTATAGCGGCGCGGTCGAGGCGCTGCTCGGCTGTCCCGGCACAAACGCCCATTCGCCATGCTCGACCAGGTTGCGCGCATACGTCTGGTGAATCCAGGCGTCATCGAGCGGGTATCCGGCGGCGTCGAGGCGCACCGCCGCCGTGACATACAGCGCCACGCCGATCGCCGCCAGCGCGAGCACGATCAGGTCATCACGCACCACCACGCGCCGCAGCCGATTCATGGGCTTGCCTCGCCAAGCACGATCTCAAACAGCAGCCGGTCGTCGTTGCGCTCCGGCGTGTCCATCCCGTAATGCCGCACCAGGCGCAGATAAGGCCGCTCGTCGTCCCCCGCAAACAGCCCGCTGAACGGGGCCGTCCGGTTCGCGTCCAGCAGCAGATACGTCACCCCATAACGTGCCGCAATCTCCGGCACCACCGCCGGATCAGCGTCGGGCACCACCACACTGCCCAGCCCGGTATGGTAATACAGCGCCGCCGGATCGTTGACCATGAGCACCACGCCGGGCGGAAGATCACGCGCGATCTCGCGGTAGAAGCTTGCGTTGTCGTTCCAGCCGTTCAGCTTGGCGGTGAGGGCGCTCAGCGTCAGCGCCAGGGCGAGGATCACAGCGGCGCTCTTGAACACGACGGCAGCTTCAGCGGGCCGCCAGCGCCGCCGTCGTGCGGCCCAGGCGATACCCTCGTCCAGGCCCGCCGCCCCCAACGCCGCCCAGAAGGGCAACAGCGCGGCAGACGAATGGAACAGCCCTCCCCGGTAGCCGGGAAAGGCGAAGATGAAGGTCATGACGAAGTGCAAAGCCGCCGCGTACACGGCGAATCCGCGCACCAACGTCAGCGAGCGACGCCGCCACCATCCGAGCAGCGCGAACGGGCCGAGGATCACCCACGTCTCGACGGCCACGAGCGTGCCCAGGTTGTTAGCCAGCGCCTCCAGCCTAGAGCGGAGAATCGGGCCGATCCCCCACGCCAGGAAGTCCCCGACGGACGCGCCCGGCGGGTAGCGCACCAGCTCGTTATAGCTGCGCATCCAGACCGTGTCCGTGCCGCCGAGCGGCAGCGGCACACCGAGCACGTCCAGATTGCGCGCGAACCAGGGCAGCATGACGATCCCGTAAGCCAGCAACCCCACGCCCGCCGCGCGCAGCCCGTCCGTCCATCGTCGCCCAGATGGCCAGAGGGCGATCACGACCAGTACCAGGATCAGCAGCACACCATCGGCACGAGTCAGGTGCGCCAGCCCGCCCAGCACCCCGCTGAGCGCATACCAGCGCAGTTGTCGCCCTTCTGCGGCGCGTCCCAGCGCCACTAACGCCAGCGCCCCCACCAGGCCGAACAGCGCGAACGTGTCAGTCGTCGCCCAGTAGGGAATGTAGAACCCGCTGAACATGACCAGCAGCGCAGCAACCCAGGCAGTGCGCCGCCTCGTGCCGAGCCGCTCGCCCAGCCAGAACGCAATCAGCACCAGCCCCGCATAGCACAGCACGGACGGCACCTGCGCCGCACGAAAGGTCGCGCCGCCGATAACCATGCTCGCCGCCGCGATTACCGACTCCAGCGGCATCCAGTAGGTGTGGCTGGGGCCGGGCAGCCGGTCGGGAGCATTAAAGTACGTCCACAGGTACGGATCGCTCAGACCATGCCCCTCGGCCAGGCGCTTGGCCGCGTTGAAGTAATAGTAGGCGTCGGTGTAGCCGGGCTGCTCCAGCAGCAGTGCCAGCAGCGTCCCCCAGGCCAGGGCCAGCACGCCCAACAGCACATACGCCCGTCGCCCGGCGATCATACCGCCTCCCTGGGGAGCAGCACGGAGTCCGCCGCCCACCACTGCCGCCGGGTGAGCCACAGTAGCGCCAGCATCCCCAACGGCACCGGCAGGTACAGCGTGGGATGCTCGAACTCGCCCTCGACGGTGAGCACAAAGTGCACCCAGGGGATGACCAGCAGCGCCAGCAGAATTGCCGCAGACAGGCGTGCCCCGTTCCGCTGGCGGCGCGTCAGGCCGCGCAGGTAGAACAGCAGCGGGATGGTGAATACCACGAAGTGCGGCGTCGCCGTGCGCACCGCCGACAGATGGGTGACGGTCAGCGTGAGCATCACCGTCCAGTCCAGGCGCTCGCCCCGCCCGCGCCACAGCACCATCGCCCATGCCCAGGCCAGCAGCGCCCACAGTGCAGCGTTAGCCGCCCACTCCGCGAGCGCGCCCAGCCCCAGGTAATGGCGCATGACGATCCACACTGGCGCGCCCAGGGCGGTGTACGACGGGTACTGCTCGATCTGCGCCAGCCAGTCGCCCAACCAGGTCGGCACGAGCGCGAACGATAATCCCGCCAGCACCGCACCAGCTCCGGCAAACGCCGCCAGGAACCGCCAACGCCGCAGGCTCAGCCCCACGAGCAGCAGGAATGGGATCAGCAGGAAGCCCATCTGCGGCTTGATCGTCGAGAGTGCCAGCGCAGCCCCGATCAGAGCATCGCGCCGCCGGGCGAAGGCCCACAGCGCCAGCACGTGCAGCCCATAGACCAGCAGGCCGGGCTGCCCCAGCAGCAAGCCGCGCGCCGCATAGTAGTTGCTCAGAGTCCACAGCAGCAAGACGCCCAGCAGCCCTGGCCTGGGCCGCCAGCCGTAGAGATCAAGCAGCAGGACGGTCGCAGTGACCAGGCAGGCTTCCAGGGCGACCATCCAGATCGCCGACGCCCAGGCATAGCCGGTGAAGACCAGCGGCAGCAGGACGAACACCGTGTAGAAGGGGTAGGCGAAGTAGCCGGGGTCTTCGTCGTCGGCGGCCATCCGTCCGTAGATGCGTTGCTGGATGTTGGCGCTCGCCGCCTCGCCATAGGGATTCAGCCCATCGCGCCAATAGGAGCGCGCCCCCTCCCAGCGCGACATGAAATCGTTGTGCCCCGGATACGGTGCGGTCAGCACATCGTGCGTGGCGATGACATTCCCAACCAGCAGCAGGCCCAGCAGCGCTACGGCACCCCACACCCCCCAGCGTCTCACGACCGCTGCCCCTCCCCCGTCCCGCTCATTGGCACGCCGCCTCCGCCGCCTGTGCATCCGGCCCGACAAACAGCGTGATCACCAGATCGTTGAAGCGAGCCTTCTCCTGCTCGGTGTAGTGCTGGCGCAGCCAGCGCAGCGAATCGTACTGCTCATTCTGCGGGTCGTCGGCGACGAGCGCTGCCATCTCGTCCTCCAGCCGGTCGAAGGCCACGTACCACACACGCGGAGCGCCGCCCGCTGCCTCAGCCATACATTCATCGGCCAGCAGCCCCAGGGCGCGCTGCGTGGGGAGAGCCAGCGTATCCGAGCCGGAGCCGGGAATATCGCGCACGTAACGCTGCGGCAGGTCGCGCCCGTAGTAGACCATCGGCAGTGCGGTGATCTTGTTGCCGTGCACGATTGCGTCGCCTTCCGCCACCCTCCCTTCCAGGTAGCGCACCGCCCGGTCGAACGGCGGGTTAGGGAACGTATCCCAGGTGTAGTGAGTCACCAGTCCGAACGCCGCCACGACCGCCCACGCCCCAGCGACGATCGCCACAATCGGGCGCGGCATCCCTCCCCGCGTGAACAGCCAGCCCGTCCCCACGTAGAAGATTAGTGCCGAAGGCAACAGCGCGCGCGGCAGAAAGACCGGCTGCCACACATAGGACGCTACCCACATGACCCGCATCGGGGCCAGCGCCAGCCAGAGCGTCCAGCCGAGCGCCGTCCGCTCGCGGCTCCCCGGCGGGAGCGCTCGCCATGCCCACCTCGCCCGGTAAAGCAGCAGCACGACCAGCACCGCCGCCAGCAGAAATGTCGGCAGCCACCACACCGGGGAGAAATCGAGATTGACCGAGACGAACGAGCGCAGCGCCAGCCACAGGTGCAGCACATTGGGTCGGTCCACCCAGTACTGGCGCAGCTTGCCCATCTGCTCCGGCAGGTTGACCATCCAGGGCAAATACACGGTGAGCGCCACGCCGGCCCCGCCAGCGGTACGGGCCAGGCGATGGCCATCGCGATACAGCACCGGCAGCAGCCCCAGCGCCAGCAGGTACAGCGCCGCAAGCTGCTGCACGTACATGCTGATCCCCGCCAGCACCCCGAACGCGATCCACCACGCTGGTCGCCGCCCCTGCCACGCCCGCCAGTAGGCCCACGTAGTCAGCAGGAGCGCCAGGCCAAGCAGTGCGTACATGCGCGCTTCCTGCGAGTACTGTACGTGAAACGGCGCGACCGCCGCGATCAGCGCAGCCGCCCGCGCGGTGCTCTCGCCGAACCAGTCGCGGGCCAGCCCGTAGATCACCGCGACGCTCAGCACGCCCACCAGGGCGCTGTACAGCCGCACCGCCGCCGCTGATTGCCCGAAAACGTCCATCCAGCCGTACAAGGTAGCGTAGTACAGCAGGGGATGCACATCGGCGGCGCTGCCATCCACCTGCTCCAACGTCCCAGCGCGCATGGCATCCAACCCCTGCTCGGCAAAGAGCACAGCGAACGCCTCGTCATACCACAGCGTCCGCCCTCCCAGGTTGATCAGGCGCAGTCCCAGCGCGACCAACAGCACCAAGCCGAGCATCGCCCATCGCCGCCTGATCGGGCGGCGTGGGCGTGGAAGTGTCCGCGAAGTCGCGCTCATGGTCAGGCGTCAGCGGGCAGCCGCTCGAACAGCGCCGAGCGGTCGTCGTCGAAACGCAGCTCGCGCCAGCGGTCAGGCATGGCCCGCAGCGTGCCCGCCAGCGCGCTCCGCGCCTCAATCGCCACGAGATCAATCTCCTGGCGCTCCAGCGCCCCCTCCCACCCATCGCGCAGCAGCACCACGTCCAGATATTGGCGCAGGAATTCGTCGTTGTAGAGGTCTGTGCGCCCGTCCACGTAGACCGGTACGTGCGGCGCAGCAAAGATCAGGTATCCGCCCCAGTTGTAGCTGTTGAACAAGTGCCCCTCAGGACGGGTCTGCTCAAGGTAGGCGGCCAGCTCCACCGGAAACGACTCCGTCTGCGCCTCGCGCATGGTCTCGCGGCTGAGGACGGCGCCCACTTTCGCCAGCGCACCAGCAGCCACCAGCCCCAGCAGCAGCCAGTTGGCGGCCAGCATTCGCCCGCTGACTCTGCGGCGTGGCCGAATCTGCCAGCCGCGCTCGGTCAGCCAGGGGTCCAGGTGCCGTGTGAGCACCGGCGTGGCGACCAGAGCGAAGACGGCGATATTGCGCCCTGCCAGCAACGCCATCGCCGCCGTGCCCGCCACCAACACCAGATCCGTCCAGTCGGCGCGCCGCCCACTGATGCCGAATACGGCAACGATCCCCAGGAGCAGCAACAGAAACGGCCAAGTCTGCGGCTGGTGAAAGTCCGGGGTCGCCCACTCCTGGATGAAGTCCTGCAGCGCGCCGATGCCGACAGTGTCGAACGGGTAGGCTATCATGCGCGGCCCATAAGGGTTGAGCGCCACCATCGGAACCGAGATAGCCGTCACCCCCACCAGCTTGCGCAGCCGCGCCCCGCGCACGACAGTCGGGCGCGTGTCGCCGAGCAGATTGCCCAGCACCTCGCCCACAATCGTCCCCAGCAGCACAATGAAGGCAATGGCAAAGCCGCCGTGCAGGTTCACCCACAGGACGACCAACAGAGGAATGAGCCACAACCGGTCTACCTGGCGGCGCTTGTACAGATGCAGCAAGTAGAGCACTGCCGCGCCCAATGTGAAGGAGAACATCTGCGGGCGCGGCGACCAGAAGACAGCAGCCGTCGCGCCGCCCAGCACTACCGCGAAGGCGCGCACGTAAGCATTGCCCTCGCACGCCGCGTAGACCAGGGCCATGCCCGCCGTCGCCAGCAGCGCCGTGAGCAGCGCCAGGCCGATATTGCCGGAGTCACCAGGGAACACACCGTCGCCGAAAAGCTCATACGCGCCGTACAGCGCAAGCTGCGCGCCCCAACTGTGGTTGACCCACGCCGCGTCCAGCCGTGTGTGGGAGAATAGATCGTGGCGCAGGATGGTGTGCTGCTCCACCATGACCTCGCCGCTGCGCAGGTGCCACCAGGTGTCGGTATCGGTCGGCACGCGCACGGCCATGGCGAACAGCAGCATGAAGAGCACCGCCGCCATCAGCCGCTCAGTGGTAAGCTGCCGGTATCTACTCATTGTCCCCCCTGCTGGCATCGTCCGCGCCTGATGTCAGGTGCCCACGCGGAGCGACCCTGAATTGCACGCAAGATCAGGGGCACCGACAGTGCGCCCCTCTCTCCTGGAATGGCTCACCCGGCAGCCTGGCGATAGCGTTCAACAATCGTCGGAATCAGGTAGTCGTTGAAGGCGCGCTCCACGTCGTAGTCGGGCGACCAGTGCCAGTCGCGCCGCGCCGCGCTATCGTCCAAGTCGGCAGGCCAGCTATCCACAATGCATTGCCGCGCGTCCGATGGCTCGAACGTGATCTCCGCCCCAGGGAACGCCCCCTTCACCATCTGCGCGAGCTGCTCCGCCGAGCGGCTGAAGCTGCTCACGTTGTAGACGAGCCGGGTCAGCACCTCGCGCGGCGCGTCCGCCAGCGAAAGCAGCGCCTTGATCGCGTCCGGCATGACCATGAACGGGATCGTCGTGTCTTCGCGCACAAAAGAGGCATAGGGCTTGCCCTGCGCCGCCGCGTGCAACATCTCCGGCGCATAGTCGCTCGTCCCGCCGGTCGGCACCGTCAGCGCGCTGATCAACCCCGGAAAACGCACGCAACGGAAGTCCACACCCACAGTGCGCTGCACCGACAGTTGGCGGTAATGGCGCGCGTAGTAGCGGCCCAGGTGCTCGCAGTACAGCTTGTTGCAGCCATACATAGTGATCGGATCGAGATACTGGCCCTCGTGCACCGCGCCAGCGGCCCGCTTGGTTTCCAGGCTTGGCATACCATAGGCAGCAATTGAGCTGGCGTAGATGAACTTGACGGGCTTGCCGCGCGCCTGCCCCTGGTCAACGGCCAGCTTGAGCAGGTTGACCGTCCCCTGCACGTTCACCCGGTGTGCGTTCTCCGGGTTGAACTCCGCGCTTGTGGAGAGCAGCGCGGCCAGATGAATGATCGTGTCAATCTCGTATTCAGTGGTCAGCGTCTCCAGCAGCTTGTTGTCGAGGATGTCGCCCACCAGAATCCGGTTCACGGCGGGGCGCAGCGCGTGATCCAGCTTCCTGATGTCCAGCACGACGATTGGCAGATGATCGGGCCGCTGGCCAAGCTGCTGGACGAGGCCATGACCGACTTCGCCATCCGCCCCAGTGATCAGCATGATCTTTCTGCGAATCAAGGTCTTTTCCTTCCTTCTCAAGATTCACGTACAAGAATACTCAGCCCAGATCGGGCGTGCTGCGCTTATCGCTCATTCTACTACCTCTGCTGCGGCCCTACAGCGCCTCCTCCCCGGCGACCCCGCACCCACAGGCAACCACAAACGCCATCGCGTGCTCGCGGGTGTGGCTCAAGCTGACTTGCCACGTCTCTAGGCCCAGGTCTGCCGCGCGAGCCGCCGCCGCCCCGTGAAGATGCAGGTGCGGCTCGCCGTCCTCGCCGGAGTCTACTTCGATGTCCAGCCAGCGCACCACGCCGATGCCAGTTCCGAGCGCCTTGGCCGCCGCTTCCTTGGCGGCGAAGCGGGCGGCCAGCCGCGCCGCGTTGTCGCCACACTGGGCGCGTTCGGTTGGGGTGAAGAAGCGGGCGAAGAGACGCTCGCCGTGCCGCTCAATCGCCTGGCCGATGCGCTCCACTTCGATCAGGTCTACGCCGATGCGCAGCATGATACGCCGTCCCCTGCCTTTCCACACCGCACGGCTACTGCACCGCCGCCCGATCCGGCCCGGCCACAGCCAGGGCAAAAGCATCTGGATCGAGGTAGTGGCGCGCAGCCTCCCGGACCTGGTCTGCCGTCAACGCTTCGATCTCCTGCGCGTAGCGTTGCAGGTAGTCCAGGCCGAGTCCGTAAAGCTCCATGCTTAGAATAGAACCGGCCACGCCCTCACTCGACTCAAGCTGGAGGGGCAGCCGCCCGATGAAATTCGCCTTGCTGTCGGCTAGCTCCCCCTCAGCGACCGGCTCCTGGGTGATGCGGCGCAGTTCCGCCGCGACTGCCTGCACAGTCTCCTCGACATTAGCCGGATTGACCCCAGCGATGATCCGCCAAGGCCCCGGCCCTAACCCGCCATCCAGCCGGCTGAAGCTGTAATAGGCCAGGCCGAGCTTTTCACGCACCTGCGCGCCGACGCGCCCATACATTCCGAAGACACCGAGGATATGATTGGCCATGTTCGCCGCCTGCCAGTCCTCGGCAAGACGCGACGGCCCGCTCGCACCCAACACAATATCCGCCTGGCTCTTGCCGGGCAGGACCGCCTCGCGCCGGGCAGTGCCCGCCAGGGCCGGAACCGGCGGCAGTTCCGGTGGCAGTCGCTGACCGGGATTGGCCCAGTCGCCGAAATGCTGCTCGACGAGTCCGCAAACTGCGTCCGCCTGAGCCGCGCCCACCACTGCGACGATCATGCCGCGCGGGCCGAAGCACTGCCGGTGGAAGTCCGCCAGGTGATCGCGGGTGATCCCGGCCACAGTCTCCAACGTGCCATCGGAGGGCCGGTAATAGGGATGGGCATCGCCATAGACCAGCTCGCGGAACATGCGCCCCGCCACATAGCGCGTGTCCTGCTCACGAATCTTCAGCGCGGTCACGAACTGCCCGCGCAGGCGCTCGATCTGCTCGTCGGGGAACGAAGGCCGATGCACCGCGTCCGCCAGCAGTTCGACCAGCAGCGGCAGGTCTTCGGCCAGGCTCCTGCCGCCGAAGCCGGCATGGTGCAGCCCGGCGCTGAGTCCCAGGGCCGCACCGCTGCTCTCCAGCAACTCGTGAATGGTCTGAAAGTCGCGCGTCTCGGTGCCACGCAAGAGCATCGTCGCCGCAAACGACGCCAGGCCGTCTTGCCCCGGCTCATCGTACAGGCTTCCGGCGTCGAGCACACCCTGGACGACCACAGAGGCCACCTCCGGGTTCTCCCGCACCAGGATCACCAGGCCGTTAGGCAGCACATGCCGGACAATGTCGTGAGGGCCTGGAAGCGCCATCATGCCGGGGTGCCCTCCTGCGCGGTGCCATTGACAGGGATGAACCAGCCCACCGTGCGCTGCGAGCGGCGCAGGTAGCGCCCCGCCGCCTCACGCACATCGTCCAGCGTCACCGCCACCAGATGATCCAGGTAGTGCTCGTACCAGGTGTGGTCGGAGAAGTTCTCGGAGAAAGCCAGCCAGAACGCCTGGCCGGTGACACGCTCGGTGCCGTAGGCGAACAGGGCCTTGGCCTGCTTGCGCGCCTTGTCCAGTTCCTCCTGTGACACGTCGCCCGCCGCAATGCGCTCAATCTCGGCGTCCAGCGCCGCCTGCACTTCATCGGGCGCGCGCCCGTCGCGGACGGTCGCCATCACACTGAACAGGTAAGGGTCCACCGACGGGTACAGCCCGCCGCCCACGCCGGTTGCCAATTCCGTCTCGACCAGCGCCCGGTACAGGCGCGACGTGCGGTTGCCGATGCCGTTACCGCCGGGCGCGCTCGCCCCCACCAGGATACTATCCACCAGCGCCAGCCGGAACCAGTCCGGGTCGGTCGCCGCCGGCGCACGGTACCCGACATAGACATGCGCCGCGTTCCCCTCACGCTCGACGCGCACAGTGCGCTCTCCGCGCTGCGGCGGCTCGCGGCGAGTGACCGGCGGCGGTTCCGGCCCGCGCGGGATGCCACCATAATGCGCCTCGATGCGCTCTAGCATCTGCCCGGCGTCAAAGTCCCCGACAGCAACGGCGATGGCGTTGTTTGGGTTGTAGTACGTGCGGTAGTGCTGGTACAGGTCGTCGCGCGTCATTGAGCGCAGATCGTCCATGTCGCCGAGAACCTGGTGATGATAGGGATGCACGCGGAACGCAGCAGCGCGCGTCTCTTCGTGCAGCCAGAAGGTGGGCGAGTTCTCCGACCCTTCGCGCTCAGAGATGATCACCGTGCGCTCTGCCTCCACCTCGCGCGGGTCGAAGAGGGCATTGGTCATGCGGTCGGCCTCGATCTCCAGCGCCAGATCAATGCAGTGCGCGGGCATCGTCTCATAATAGGCCGTGTAGTCAAAGGAAGTCTGCGCGTTCCACACACCGCCTTCGCGCTCGATCCGCTTGTCGAGCGTGCCCGCCGGGAAGCGCTCGCTGCCCTTGAACATCATGTGCTCGACCCAGTGCGAGACGCCAGTCTTGCCCGTCGGCTCGTTGCGGCTACCCACCCGGTAGAGCACCCACCAACTGACAACCGGCGCGGTGTGCACTTCCTTGAGGAGCACGGTCAGCCCGTTGTCGAGCACATGCCGCAGCACAGGCGTCACTGAGTCAGCCACGAATCCTCCTTCGGTTGCTGCCCATCTTCTGGGCCATAGTTTAGCAGGGATGCTCTGGCGGAGCATCCCTGCCGGTTCAACGATAGGGTTAGAAGAGAGACAGGAGCCAGCCGCTAGTCCAGCGCCGCCCCATTGTACCCGCGACCAACACCGCGATACTCGAATCCCAGCCGGCGCATAGTCGCCGGATCGTAGAGGTTGCGACCGTCAATGAGCACCGGTGTGCGCAGCGAGTCCTTGATGCGCTGCATGTCAAGCTGCATGAACTCGTTCCAGGGAGTCACCACGATCAGCGCATCGGCACCCTGAGCCAGCTCATAGGGATTCTTCGCCATTTCCATGAAGGGCATGATCCCCTGAGCAACCTCCATCGCCACCGGGTCGTAGCCGCGCACCTGCGCCCCGTGACTGTGCAGATACTCGGCGATGGTGATGGACGGCGCTTCGCGCATGTCGTCGGTGTTCTGCTTGAAGGCCAGCCCCAGCAGCGCCACCGTGCGCCCTTCGAGCTTGCCCAGAAGCTCGTGCACCTTCAGCAGCACGTGCTTGCGCTGGTAGGCGTTGATGTCCATCACCGCTTGCAGAAGCTGCGGGTGCTTGCCGTGCACCTGGGCCATGTAGGCCAATGCCTTCACATCCTTGGGGAAGCACGAGCCGCCATAGCCGATCCCCGCCTCCAGGAAATGGTGGCCGATGCGCTTGTCGAAGCCCATCCCCCGTGCCACTTCCTTGACATCAGCGCCGAGCGCCTCGCAGATGTTGGCGATCTCGTTGATGAAGCTGATGCGCGTCGCCAGGAAGGCGTTGGATGCATACTTGATCATTTCCGCCGTGCGCAGGTCGGTCACGACGATGGGCGCGCGCAGCGGCAGGTGAAGCTGCGCCACGCGCTCAGCGGCCTCCTGGTCTTCCGAGCCGAGCACCGTCCGGTCTGGAGTCAGAAAGTCAGCCAGCGCCGAGCCTTCGCGCAAGAACTCCGGGCAGCTCACCACGCTGAACTCAATGGGTGACGGCTGGTTCTCGCGCACGATGTCCGCCACCCAGTCACCTGTGCCCACCGGCACCGTTGACTTGTTGACGATGATCAGCGGGTGATCCATCGTCTTGGCAATGCTCTCGGCGGCCATGCGGACATACTTGAGGTCTGCCTCGCCGTCCACACCCTCCGGCGTGCCCACCGCGATGAAGACGTACTCGGCCTCCTTGAGCGCCTCCGGATAAGAGGTAGTGAACGACAGGCGGCTCGCCTTGACGTTGCGCGCCACCAATTCGGCCAGCCCCGGCTCGTAAATGGGCATGATGCCCTTCTTCAGGTTCTCGATCTTGGCTTCGCTGATGTCCAGGGCCACAACACGGTTGCCCAGGTCGGCGAAACAAGCACCCGTAACCAGGCCAACATACCCTACTCCGACAACAGTGATGTTCTTCATAGGTTCTTCCTCATGTACGCCATGTAGTATCTGGCTCGATTGTGACAGGTTTCACAAATAGATTGTGCCACGTTGCTGGGCGCTTTGCCCAGTCCTGTATTGCCTACGATTTCCCCACGCTGTCCTAAGCTCCCTCCCCCTGCCCCTTCCGCAGATCGTCAAGCACCAATCCCGCCACCCGCCGCCCCATCTCCACCGCGTAGTTCGTCCCCCGATCCCAGGGATAGACCTGGCTCATGCTGGCCAGGTACACACCGGGCACCGATGTGCGCAAGTCCGGCAGCGCCCGCTCGTGATTCACCAGCGGGACGGGCTGCGCATAGGGCGTGCGGAAAACCCACCACTTCCTGACCCACCCCGGCGTGAACTCAGCGTTGAAGCGCGGCAGCACGCTCTGAAAGCGAGCGACCAGCTCCTCTTCGGGGATGTGCAGATACTCATGATCAGGGCTGACATAATCGCCGCAGTAAACGAGCCGGTCGCCCCCGTAATGCGCCGGGTCCATGTAGTTCGTGTGCTCGACCAGCGCCAGAAACGGAAACTCCGCGTTCTGCTTGTTTGCCTGTGATGCGGGCAGGCTCAGCCAGTACGTCCCATCGCGCAGAAGTTGGCGGCTGAGCGCCAGGATCACGACTACGGCTCCCATGCTCTTGAGCGCGCGCAGCTTGTCCGCGTAGGGGCCGTCCAACTGCGGCACCAGGCGCAGCATGGCCTGGGGTGACGACGTGCTGATCACGGCGTCAAACGTCTCCGCCCGCCCGCCAATCACCACACTGAGCGCCTCCCCACCGGCGCACTCGATACGCTGCACCGGCGTGTTCAGGTGAATATGCGCTCCCTGCCGCCGCACTACTCCGGCCAGCAGATCGAGGAACGCCTGGAAGCCGCCCACGAAGGTACCCAGTCGGGGCGTGCGCTTGTAGACGCGCGCCCACATCCAGGCCATGTTGACCTGGTCGTAGTAATCGCCGAATTTGCCGATCAGCAGCGAGCGCCACAATGTCTCATACGCTTCGCGGCCCATCGTGCGCCGCAGCCAGCGGTCGGCAGTCGTGCGCTCCATTGGCCGCCAGTTGCGCGTGAAGCGCAGATACAGGCCGGTGACTCCATAGCGCATCTTGGCCGGCCACGACAGCGGCAGGCGCAGGTTGGCGGTGACGATGTTCGGCCTATCCATCGGGTAGATGCTGCCATTCAGCCACAGCGAGGTAGTCGGTCGAGGGAACAGCACCTTATCCCTCGCCCCCAGCTCAGCGATCAGGCCCAGGATCGCATCGTCATTGGCGAACCAGTGATGGTAGAACTTCTCCAGCGGCCACGCCCACGCCTCGTCACGGAACCCCGCCGCCAGCCCCCCTACCTCGCTCCCGGCCTCGAAGACGTGCACCTCAACGCCCTGTCGCGTCAAGTCGTAGGCCGCGGCAAGCCCAGTCGCCCCGGCACCAATCACCGCCACGCGCTGCATCAGGCCGTACCCTCCCGTTCCACCGGCGGAACACTCCCTGGCGCTGCACCGTCAACCGTCTCACGAGCGCGCGCGAAGTCCCGCCATCCCAATCCCTTGCGATAGAGAAAAAAGAACCCCAAGAGTGTAATCGGCAGCCACAGAGCGGCGTGCAGCACCAGCGTGTAGGACGCAGCTACCGTCTCTTTGACGCCGTAGGCGGTCAGTGTCTTGATGCCCGGCGTGTCGAACGTGCCCACATAGCCGGGCGACGAGGGCAGCGTCGTCGCCAGGTTGACCACCGCCGTCATCACCATCAGCACGAAGAAGCTGACCTCAAAATTGAAAGCGTGCATGACAAACCAGTACTTCGTCGTCTCCGTCAGCCAGATGAAGACCGACGAGACGAGCGTCATGAGCAGATCGCGGGGGCGGCGCAGGTTATCCAGCCCCTGCATGAAGTGTTCCGCCAGGCCCTT
>JAXGOK010000024.1:0-58151 GCA_040767545.1 Aggregatilineaceae bacterium
CCTGGTGCTGCTGACCGGGCCGGACGGGGTGGGCAAGCGCTGGCTGGCGGCGGAGTTCGCCAACCGCTTTGGCTGGCGTTACCGCGATGGAGTCGTCTGGCTGCGCTGCGGCGCGGCGACGACCGCGCGCGAAGTCCAGGCGCTGCTGGCCGAGGTTGCCGGGCTGCCGCCGCTGACGCCGCGCGACGACGTGCTGGTGGCGCTGTCTGGGCGGGGCCTGCTGCTGGTGCTGGAGCGGGCGGACGCGCTTGGCTCCGGTGCGGAGCGCCGGGCGCTAGCCGATCTGCTGGCTGACCTGCTGGCACCGGCGCGTCACGGCGTCATCCTGACCGCCGCCCATCCCGACGAGGCGCTGCTGCCCGCCGGCCCGACCTTCACCGCGAAAACGCGCGCGGTCGAGCGACTGCCCGCCAGGGACGCGCGCACGCTGGCCATGCGCCGGGCGGTTGTGCGCGGGGTCGAGGCGCTGGACGTGGACACGATTGACGACTTCCTCGACCGCACGCGCCAATTGCCCTGGCTGATCGTGCGCGGCGTGGAGATGGTGCGGGGCGACGGCGTTGAGGCGACGCTGAAGTACCTGGGCACGTTCGGCCAGGACGACGCAGCACTGCCCGCCGCCTACCTGCGCAGCCAGCTTGAAGGGCTGCTGGCCGACCGGCGCGATGTGCTCAAGCTGCTGATCCGGGCGCAGGGCATTCCGGATGGGTTCGACGAGCGGCTGGCGCTGGGCCTGGCCGGTGGCGACGCCACCGAGCAGCTTGACGCGCTGCTGGCGCGGGACGTGCTCCGCCGCGAAGGGGCGCTGTTCGTCATCCCGGACGAGGTGCGCGCCTTCATCCGCGAGCGCTTCCCCCTGGACGCGCCCAAGCAGGCGCACCTTGACCGCGTCATCGCGCAGTATTTCACGCAGACATGGCCCGAAGACTCATTCGGCCCGCTGGATGCCGTCAGCCGGGCGCGGCTGAACAACGTCCGCGCGCTGCTTGAGCGGGAGATCAGCGCGGGGCGTGTCTCTGCGCCGGTGGAGCTGGCGCGCCTGCTGGTGGCGGCGGCCCCGGCTTTTGCGGCGGCGGGGCTGGCCGGGGATTTCGCGCGCTACGCCGAAGCCCTGCGCGGCCAGCTTCCTGAGAGCAACGACCTGGCCCGGCTGCAAGTGGCGCTGGGCAGCATGATCAGCGCGCTGCCCGGCAAGCAGGACGAGGCTGGCTGGCTCTTCCAGGTGACGCTGGCGATTGAAGGGTTGAGCCGCCCGGTGCTGGCCGAAGCGAGCCTGGCCTACGGCCAGCATCTTGTTACCGTCGGGCAGACGGGGGCGGCAGTAGACCTGCTGGCGCGCACTTTCCGCGCGGTGATGGCGAAGCCGGACGGCACAGATGTGCGCGTGGCGGCGACGCTGGCCTGTGAATGGGGGCGCGCGCTCGCCGCGCGCGGCCAGCACGCCGACGCGATCAAGCGCTTTGAGGGGGCGGTAGCCGGGTACGCGCGCACCAAGCAGGCCGAGCTTTCGGCAGTGGTTCAGCGCGAGCTGAGCGCGTCGCTGATCGCACTGGGCGAGACGGCGCGCGCCGAAGACGTGCTGCGCCGGGCGCTGGCGACGGCGGATGCCGTCGGGCGGCGCGACCTGGCCGCCGAGCTACGCCAACAGTTGGCCATGCTGCACCGGGAGCGCGCCGGGCAGCTTGCGACCGAAGAGCGCGTGGACGAGGCCGCCGCCGAGCTGGGTGAGGCGGTGCGGCATCTGAGCGCGGCGGTCGCCGACACGCTGGCGCTGCCTGATCGCCTGCGGCTGGCCCGCGCGCTGCACGATCTGGCCCGCGCTCAGGCGCAGGCGGGCATCCTGGACGATGGCGCGGCCAACGCTGCACGTGCCCATGTTTTGCTGGCCGAGGTGGAGAGCCTGCCCGATCTGGCCGAGGCAGCGATCACGCTGGGACAATTGCGCATGGCGCAGGGCGACGCGGTGAGCGCGCAGGCGGCGCTGCACGAGGCGCTCGACCTGGCCGGAGCGCTGAATCTGCCGGACGCGCTGCGGCGCGCGGCGGATATTCTCGTCCGCGTCCACCAGATTCGCGCCCGCCACGCCCTGCAGGGCGACCGCACGTTCTGCCAGGATACGGCTGCCCAGGCCGCAAGCTCGCGCCAGCGCCTGATCGAGTTGAATCTGAGCGACCATGCCGCTGCCCTGGAGCGTATCGTGCAGGGGCTATCCACGCCGTGATTGCGGATTTCGGATTGCGAATTTCGAAATCTCAATCCGAAGGGAACCCGCCGGCGATCCGCCCGTTGTCTGGGTAGGGCCGGCGCGTTACACTCGCTGCATGGCGCGGCACATAAGGCCCGCGCGGCGTCAGGAGCCTGGACGATGAGCCAATGGGAGGCGCTGACCTGCGCCAACCATCCCGATCGCATTGCGCTGGAGCGGTGCGAAGTCTGCCAGAAGCCCCTGTGCGCCTACTGCCTGTACTACACCGAGGACGGCCAGCGGCTGTGCACCGAGCACGCCGAGGAAGCGCGTAAGCTAGGACTGCGCGTCGAAGAGCCGGGCGCTTACGCCGACCAACTGCTGGGCGCGCAGGTGGGCGCTGACCGCAAGACCAAGCGCGAGCGCGACGCTGTGGCCGCCGGAGTCTATACCGGCAACTCCACCGATCTGCTGGGCTTCATCGGGTTGCTGGTCGGCGGCGTGTCGCTGGTGGCGTGCTGCGGCGCGGGCTACTGCCTGCCCGTTGTGGGCTTTGTGCTGTCGCTGGTCGCGCTGATCAATGCCCGCCACTCGCTCAACCCCCGGCGGACGCGGCGCATGAGCGTGCTGGGCCTGCTGGTTTCCGGCGTGTGGGTGGTGATCATCGCGGCGTGCATCGCCGCTTACGGGCTGTCCATCTCGTCGGCGGTGACGGCGTTCCGGGGCGCGACCTGGTACTGGCCCACCGCCGTGAGCGCGACAGATACGCCCACCCCGTCGCCCACGCTCGCGCCGACACCGGTGCCGGATGACTTCGCCCGCGTGCCGCTGGCTGGTGAGGGTTTGGGTGGGTGAGCGATCTTCTGTACAGAGAGGAGTAATGTGGATGGAAGCGGTGCGAATTGGCGTGATCGGCGGCTCCGGCCTGTACCACATGCCGGAGCTGACCGGTGTGGTCGAGCAGCACATAGAGACTCCGTTTGGGCCGCCCAGCGACGCGGTGCGCATCGGCACGCTGGCCGGTCAGCGCGTGGCCTTCATCGCCCGGCACGGGCGCGGGCATGTGCTCATGCCCAGCGAAGTGCCCTACCGCGCCAACATCTACGCGCTCAAGACGCTTGGCGTTGAGCGGGTGATCAGCGTGAGCGCGTGCGGGTCGCTGCGCGAGGCCCTGGCTCCCGGCCACATCGTCATCCCCGACCAGTTGGTGGACTGGACGCGCGACAACCGGGGCCGGACGTTCTTCGGCGAAGGGCTGGTGGCGCATATCTCGGCGGCAGACCCGTTCTGCCCGCACCTGAGCGCAGTACTGGCGGGCGCAGTAGAGGCGTGTGGGGGCACCGTGCACCGGGGCGGGACGTTCCTCACCAGCGAGGGGCCACGCTTCGCCACCCGCGCTGAAAGCGCGCTCTATCGCAGTTGGGGCTTCGACCTGATCGGCATGACCACGTCGCCGGAGGCGTTCCTGGCCCGCGAGGCGGAGATGTGCTACGCGGTCATGGCTCACGTCACCGATTATGATGTATGGCATGAATCTGAGGAGGACGTATCGGTTGAGCTGGTGCTGCAAACGTTGAGTGCCAACGTGCGGCTGGCGCAGCGGGCGCTGCTGGCTGTGGCCGAGCGGCTAGCGGGGAGTGCGCGCACCTGCGAGTGCGAGAGTGCCCTGGCGAATGCCCTGATCACCGCGCGCGAGGCCGTCCCGCCGGAGACGCTGGCGCGGCTGCGGCCCATTGTCGGCAAGTATTTCGGCGAGTAGGTATCGGAGATCGGTGGTCAGTGATCGGTTTTCAGTCGTCAGTGAGTGGGGCGTATCGCACGGGTGGGGTGTATCGCAATACGCCCCTACGCGCCGACGACCTTGACCGCCAACCGACCACCGATCACTGACCACTGATCACCAACAACCAACAACCAATCACCAACCACCCATGACACCCCTGACCCTCAATCGCGCGGACGACCTGGAAGACTACGCGCCCGGTGCGCGGCGCGAGCGGCTGCTGCTCGCCCTGGGCGGCGCGTTCATCCTCGTCAACCACGCCGCGCTGCTGCTCGCCCGTGACCGTCCGGTGTTCCAACTGTGGCCGGTAGCGGTGTGGGCGCTGTGCGCGGCGGCGGGACACACTCTGCTCAACCGGCGGCTGCCCGCGCGCGATCCGCTGCTCTTTCCGCTGGCGATGCTGCTGACGGGGTGGGGGCTGAACCTGATCGCGCGGCTGGTGCCCTCGTACGCGCTGCGCCAGACCTCGTGGCTGGTGGTGGGCATGGTGGCGCTGACCGCGCTGACGGCCCTGCCGCGCGACCTGCGCTGGCTGCGCCGCTACCGCTACACGTGGCTGATCGGCGGGCTGGCGCTGCTCTTCCTGACCATTCTCATTGGGGAGAATCCGGCGGACACCGGGCCGCGCCTGTGGCTATGGCTGGGCTTCGGGCGCGTGTACTACCAGCCGTCGGAGCTGCTCAAGATTCTGCTTGTGGCGTTTCTAGCCAGCTACTTTGCCGAGCACGGGCGCTACATGCGCCTGGACACGGTTCGCCTGGGACCCTGGCGCGTGCCGTCACCGGCGTTCCTGGGGCCGGTGCTGCTGATGTGGGGCGTGTGTGTGATCGTGCTGGTCTGGCAGCGCGACCTGGGCACGGCGACGCTGTTCTTCGCCGTCTTCATGGCCATGCTGTACCTGGCCAGCGGGCAGGCATTGCTGCTGGTCGGCGGGGTGGTGCTGCTGGGCATCGCCAGCGCGGTGGCCTACCGCCTGTTCGACGTGGTCGCACTGCGCGTGGACATCTGGTGGAATCCCTGGCCCACTGCCAGCGCGGGCGGCTACCAGATCGTGCAGAGCCTGATCGCAGTGGCGTCGGGCGGAGTGCTCGGTCAGGGCATCGGCCAGGGGCAGCCGGGGATCATCCCGGTCGTTCACTCCGACTTCGCCTTCGCTGCCATCGCGGAGGAATGGGGGCTGGTGGGGACGCTGGGCGTCATTGGAGTGCTGGCGGCGCTGGTTGTGCGCGGGATGCGCGTTGCTGCCCAGGCGCGCCAGCCGTTCAACATGCTCCTGGCCGCCGGACTGAGCGCGCTGCTGGCTGTGCAGGGCCTGCTGATCATGGGCGGCGTGCTCAGGATATTCCCTCTGACCGGCGTGACGCTGCCGTTCGTCAGCTACGGCGGTAGCTCGCTGCTGACCAACTTCACTGCGGTTGGGCTGCTGCTAGTGCTCAGTGAGAGGGGAGGGCGCGTGCCGTGAGCGAGTCCCCTATCCACAGCAGAGACCTGCGCCGCATGACGCTGGTGGTGCTGATTGCCTTTGCCGTCGTTGCGGTCAGTGCGGCCTACTGGGGGGTGCTGCGCGCTGAGGACTTGCGCGCGCGCGACGACAACGCCCGCAATGTGATCGCCAAGCAGCACATCGCGCGCGGGGCCATCTTCGACCGGGCGGGCGAGCCGCTGGCGCTCAGCGAGCAGGGCGCAACCGGCGTCTATGTGCGGCGCTACCCGCATCCGGCGGCGGCGGGCGCGGTCGGCTACTACAGCCTGACCTACGGCACCGCCGGGATCGAAGCGGCTTATGACGCTGCCCTGCGCGGCGACCAGGGGCGCGACGACGTGGATATTCTGCTCGATGAGCTGCTGCACCGGTCGCCGGGCGGCAGCGACGTGCGCGCCACGCTCGATCTGGGCGTGCAGGGAGCGGTAGTCGCTGCGCTGGAAGGGCGCGCGGGCGCGGCGGTGGTGCTCGACGCGACGACGGGCGGCGTGCTGGCCCTGGCGAGCCTGCCCGGTTTTGACCCGAACACCCTGGGCGCGCAGTGGGATGCGCTGGCCGCTGACCGCGTCACCTCGCCGCTGCTCAGCCGGGCGACGGCAGGCCTCTACCAGCCGGGCGGGGCGTTCCAGACGGTCGTTCTGGCGGCGCTGCTCGGCGCGCAGACCGATCTGAGCGACGGCGGCGAGAGCGTGCTGTCGCGGGCGGTCGAGGATGGGCTTGCTCCGGTCACTGTCGGCGACCTGACGCTAGGCTGCGTGGGCGATCCGCCCGGCGAAGTGCTCACCCTGGGCGATGCTTACGCCTACGGCTGCCCGGCACCGTTCGCGGTGGTATTCGACGCCGGGCTGACGGCGGATTTCCTGTGGGAGCGACTGCGCGTGCTGGGGCTGCTCGAAGCGCCTGCGCTGGCCGGATTCGAGACGACTGCGGCGCGCATCGCCCAGCCGGACAGCGCTGCGTCCGAGGCATGGCGCGCGCTGCTGGTGGGCCAGGGCGCGCTGACCGTCACACCGCTGCAAATGGCGCAGATGGCTGCCGCCATCGCCAACGGGGGCAGCGCCGTGCCGCTCCGCCTGGTGGACGCCGTGCGCAAGCCAGGAGCGAGCGACTGGCAGCCAGTTGCCCCGGCAGGGCACCCGGTCGCCATGCTGCGCGCCGAAGTGGTGCGGGCGCTGGAGCGGGCGATGGGCTACGCGGCGGAGACCAACGCTGCCACGCGGGAAGCCCAGGGCGACGGCTACACCCTTTACGGGCACAGCGCGCTGGCCTACGCCGGGCCGGACGAGACGCCCTATGCCTGGTTCGTCGGCTTTGCGCGCAGCGAGGGTAGCAGCGCGCGGACGACGGTAGCGGTTGTCATCGTCGAAGGCGAGCGCGATCCGGCAGTGGCCGCGCGCGCCGCCGGAGCCGCTTTCGCGGCGGCCTATGCCGGCTGAGCGGCGGGTTCAGGGGTGTGAGCACGCCTCACCCCCCTAAATCCCCCTCTCCAGCCGAGCTAGAGAGGGGGACTTTGACCCCCGGTCGGGGCGTTTTCCCCTCCCTGGCTGTCCGGGGAGGGGCCAAGGGGAGGGGCCTTCTGCCCGCAACACACCCCCGAAGCCTTGACCTGGTGCCTGTGGGAGGGATACCCCTATGTCCCTGGAAGACCTGAAGCGGCTGGTGGAGACGCTCCCGGAGCGGCGGGGGTGGGATTTCTCCGCTGTGCGCGACGATGGCGATCCCGTGCCCTGGTCGTACTGCGAGGTGGCGCGCCGCTACCTGTCGCCGCTGCACCGCGTGCTGGACATCGGCACAGGCGGCGGCGAGCAGTTCCTGGCGCTGGCTGAGTACTACGGCAGCGGCGTGGGCATTGACGCCGACCCGGAGATGGTCGCCATCGCCGAGGAGAACACACCGCAGGCGGTCGCTTGCCGCGTCAAGTTCCTGGCGATGGATGCGGCGGCGCTCGAATTCCCCGCCGAGTCGTTCGACGTGGTGCTGAACCGACACGCGCCCGCCTATCCCGCCGAGATCGCGCGTGTGGTGCGGCCTGGCGGCCTCTTCATCACCCAGCAGGTTGGCGCGCGCAATCACGGCAACATCGCGGCGCTGTTCGGCTGCGGGCCGGGCGGCCAGTACTCCACCGACGTGGGGCAGACGGTCGTGGCCTGGGCGGAGGCATTCGTCGCGCAGGGGTGGGCGGTGCGCGCCCGCGCCGAGTACGACGTGCCGTATTTCTACAAAGACGCGGCGTCGCTGCTGTTCTGGCTGCGAGCGCTGCCCATGCCCGAAGACTTCGCTCTGGAGCGCCACTGGCCGCAGGTGGAACACATCCTCACGGCGTTCCAGACGCCGCGCGGCATCGCCACCAACCTGCACCGCGAGCTGCTAATCGTCCAGAAGCCGGGCTGACTTCTCAGGCGCTCCGAGCGGACGAGATGCCGGGCAAGGCTGCTATCAGCGCCCAGAGTTGACCAGTTGGGCGGCCATTTCCCGTAGCTCGCGCATACGGCGGGCGCTGCCCGGCTGATTGTGCTCGTCCAGATCGGCCTGGATCGCGTCCATGATCTCCACCAGCTCCGGGCCGAAGGTGGGCGCATGCTCGGCCAGCAGTTGGCGGGCCTCTTCGTCGGTGTCCGCGTTGACCAGGTCGTTGATCAGGCGTATCTGGGGCGGGGCGCTTTCGCGCATGGCTGCCATCACGCGCTCCAGCACAAGCTGGAACCGCTCGACGGAACGGGTGTCGCCAGCCTGTTCGGCGGCCTGGATGTTGGCCTGCAACACGGCCAGGAAGGTGTCATCCAACTGGTCGAGGCGCGCGCTGATGGCGGCGTCCACATCCTCGCTGCTGCTGATGATGCGCAGCGTCTCAACGGCGCGCTTGAGCACGGCTTGCGTTTGCTCGTCAATGGCGGCGGTTAGCTCGGCCAGGCGCGCCCGCAGATGTTCGAGCCGCTCGCGCTCCGCGCCGCTGGCCTTCTCAATGCGGCGGGTTAGCTCCTGGAAGAAAGTGTAGTCCAGCGCGGGGCGCATCAGCGCGGTGACCGCCTGCAGACGGTCGTCATCGGCGGCGTACTCGATCACCAGCGCCATGAAGTCGTCGCGGGTCATTTTCTCGCCCATCGCTTGCAGCCGTGCGGCGACTTCCTGCATGGTCTGCTGCTGCGCCTGGGCCGCGGCCAGCATTTCCTGCCCGACTGTGGTGTGCTCGATGAGGTACTCATAGAGGTACAGCAGGCCGTCGGACATGTTGTTCTTGCCAGTGGCAGCAGCGTTCTCGGCAGTGGCGAGCAGAAGCTCGAAGAACTCGCTGTCAATGTGCTCGTTCTGCTCCTGTACCATCTGCTCCCACTGATCGGGCATTACTTGCAGGAACATCTCGATGACGCGCAGCTTCTCGCGCTGGGCCTCGCGCATCTCCTCGGTGATGCCGTCCGCTTCCAGGATCATGTCAATCAGGCCGGGGATGGTGAGCGCCTGTTTGGGCTGCAAGAGGTAAGCGCGGCGCTGCTCTTGCGGAATGCTGTCCGTCAGGCGGCGGGTCAGGTCGCCGATGAGGTTTTCGCGCTCGATGGGCGAGATGTTCAGCTCCATCGGCACGTGGATCAGCAGCAGCTCTTTGGCCGGGTCGTGGTAAAGCAAGGGCGCGCCGACGCCGACCATGTGCCCGCAGTTGGGGCAGGGGATCATGTTGAGGCGTCCAGAGAGGAAGCGCGCCTTGACCTGCGGATCGCGGCCTACGTCGAGAATCTGCTCGATGATCGCCGGGAACCTGTGGCCGCAGTGCGGGCAGCTAAGGGTGGTGCGGATAACTTGGCTCATGATAGAGTCTCCTGCGAACCATGCGACCGGTTGAAACCGGCGGCCAAACGGAAAGAGTATACCGCGCTCGTAAACGGTGCGGTAGGGTCGGAAGGCGGCGCGGGTGCACGAACTTGCTGTCAGGCAGTTGTCGGCAGGCCCCTATCCCCCGGCCCCTTCTCCCAGCCAAGCCAGGGGAAGGGGAGAGCGGCCAGCCAGAGTCCCCCTCTAGCTCGGCTGGAGGGGGGATCAAGGGGGAGGCATTCAGCGAGCATTCCTGACGGGGCAGAGCCGTGCCCAGCCTGTGCAGAACATAGGTTGCAGTAGGGTGAGGGTGGTGCATCAATCGCCACGCGGCAGGAGGAAGCTGAACGTAGCGCCGCCTTCGGGGTTGTTCTCAGCCCAGATGCGGCCTCCGTGCGCCTTGATCACGGCGTTGACCAGATACAGACCCAGCCCTGTCCCCGGCGCTTGCTGCGTCAGGCTGTTGCCCACACGATAGAACCGCTCAAAGACGCGCTCAAGCTGGTCGGGCGGCAGGCCGACACCCTGATCGCGCACCGACACGCGCACGGTCGTCCCGTTGAAGCCGCCGGTGACGGTGATCGGGCCACCGTTGGGCGAATACTTGATTGCGTTGCTCAGCAGGTTGTCAATGACCTGGTGCAACCGCTGGACATCGCCACGAATGATCGGGAAGTCGTCGGGGAAGCTGGCGCTCAGCGTGTGCTGGGTTGTCTGCGTCTGGAAGCGCTCGATGGAGCGGCGCACCAGGGCGGGCAGGTTGACATCGTCGTAGGTCAGCCTCATGCTTTCGGCTTGCAGCTTCGACGCCTCCAGCAGATTCTCGATCAGCTCGGCCAGCCGGTCGGCTTCTTCCTCGATGACGGTCAGCCCGTTCTGGAAGGTGGCCCGATCCCACTCGGCGTCGTCGCGGTTGAGCGCGTCGGCGTAGCCTTTGATCAGGGCGACCGGCGTCTTTAGCTCGTGCGAGACGACCGAGATGAACGTGGATTTCAGGCGCTCGGCTTCGCGGAAATGGGTGATGTCGCGCACGTTGGCGATCACGTTGAGCAGAGCGCCCTTAGTATCGGTCAGCGCCGCGTAGGTGATGCCGACGCTGAGCGAAGACCCGTCCAGCCGCTCCAGGTCGCCCTCCACGTAGATCGTGTCGGGTGCGCCTTGCCCGGCGTGCGCGCCAGGCCACCCCTGCTGAATGGCCTCCGTCAGGTTCGGGCCAATCTCGCGGCGACGCCAGCGGATCACGTCATCGTGGGGGCGTCCGGTGGCCTGGTTCGCCTGCCAGCCGGTCATGTAGCTGAGGGCGCGATTCCATCGCTCGATGTGAAGCTGGGAGTCGAGGATCATCACGCCATCGGCGCTGTGCTCCAGGATGGCCGCCAATCGCTGGCGCTCCTGGTTGGCGAAGGCGTACATGCGCGCGTTGTGCACGGCGATGGCGGCCTGGTCGGCGAAGCTCTGCAGCAGCCCGTAATCGTTCTGGGTGGGCGTGCCTGCATAGGCACGGAAGATGAAGATGATGCCCAGCATGTCGTCGGCCACCGACATGGGCAGCGCGACCACCTGGCGCAGCGCGGGGTCCATGCGCCGGGCGATGCTGCGCATCCTGGCGTGAAACTGTTGCACGTCTTCGTCGTTGCGCGCGGGCAGGACGGGCAGCTCCTCCAGCAGCACGTCGAACAGCGGCGCTTGCTCTGGCCCGAAGCCGATGATAGCTCGCGTGTGGAAGGCCGTGTTTTCGCGCAGGGCAATGATGCCTACCTCGGCGCTGAGCATGGAGGTGGCCGCTTGCAGCACCATGCGCAGCACCTCGCCCAGATCAAGCTGGGCGGTGATGGCCCGGCTGATGTTGAGCAGGTAGTCGCGCTGGCGGACGCGATAATCAGGTAGCAGGAACATACTATGTATTGTAGCAGGCGGCTCGCGCGGTAGTAAGGTGGGGCAGGTTTTCTAATGAGGATATTGCGCCGATCTTGTGCGTTTCTAACGCGACGGGCTGCGGGCGGTGGGTCAGGTACTAAGCTCAGCCGCCTCACCCCCCTAAATCTCCCTCTCCAGCCGAGCTAGAGAGGGGGACTTTGGCCGTCTGGCATGACCCTTTCCCCTTCCCTGGCTCTGCCGGGGAGGGGGCCAGGGGGAGGGGCATTCTGCCTGGGCGGACTTAACTTGACGCGCATGGGTCAGCGCCCCGGCCCATTGAAAGACCACTCTGGCAGCGGCTCGCGGCTCTCGCGCCAGGAGGCGGGGATGCCGTCCGTACCGGTGGACATGACTACTACCGCCCCGGTGATGGCGCAGGTGGTGTCAGTGTCGCCCATGCCACTGGCAGCCAGCCAGAGCGCCTCGCAGAAGTCGCCCAGGTGATGGGCGGCGCACCACAGCGCGAAAGGCACCGTGTCCTGGGCGGTGACGCGGCTGCCGTTGCCCAGCTCGGCGACGGCCTCCTCAACGGTCGTCTCCGGCGGGAGGTCGCGGGCGCGGCGAATCCCTTCGCGCACTTTGCTGGGGGGGACGAGCAGCATCAGATAGCCGAGGAACTGCTCGCGTACAGGCCGGGGGGTGCTGGCTCGCTGCTGCCAGGCCATGGCTGCCGCCGTCGCCACGGCCACAGCGCCAGCAGTCGCTTCGGGGTGGCTGTGGGTGACTTCGGCGGACGCGCGCGCGTGCTCGGCGGCGGTGGGCAGGTCGTCGGCGAAATAGGCGCCCACCAGGGCGGCGCGCACGGCGGCCCCGCTGTCGTAGGACCCCTGGCGTCCGAACAGGGTCGGGGCCAGCTTGCGCCACGACGCTCCCTGGCGCAGCGCGGGAAGCAGACTGCGCATGGCCAGGCTGTAGCCCCGCGCGTGGTCGTAGCGCTCGGCCAGGCTGCGCGCCAGACGATCCTGGTCTATGCCAGCGTGCCGGCTGAGCACGTGGAAAACGGACAGCGCCATGTTGGTGTCATCGGTGAAGTACCAGGGCGGGGTTGGCAACTTGCGCGTAGCGATGATGTGCCGCAAGACCGCCGGCGGGACATAAAGGCCCTGCCCGAACGCATCGCCGACCGACAACCCCTCCAGAGCGCAGTGGGCGCGGGCGAGTCGCTCGGTATGGCGGGAGGACATGGCAGCCTCTCCAGGGCGGTCAGATTGTGCCAGGCGCGCGACCCCTTGGCGGGTGCTCGTCACACCGCTGGCAGTAGGGGCCTCGCCCGCTGAATTCCCCTCTCCAGCCGGGGCCAGAGAGGGGGGCCTGATCGCGGGATGGCACGCCCGGCAAATGCCTGGGCTAGAGCAGGTCTTCTTCGGCGCGGGCGATGGCGCGCTCGAAGATGATCAGCGCTTTGTCAATGATCTCCGGCTCGACGGTGAGCGCCGGGATGATGCGGATGGTGTTGGGGCCGCAGCCAAGCAGCAGCAACCTTTCTTCAAAAGCATGGTTGACCACAGCATCGCGAATGTCCGGCGCGCGCTGGCGCGTGGCACGGTCGCGCACGAACTCGACGCCCATCATCAGCCCGCGCCCGCGCACATCGCCGATGCTGGGATGCCGCGAGGCGATGTCCCATAGCTTCTTTTCCAGGTAAGCGCCCATGCGCGCTGCATTGTCAATTAGCTCGCTGCGCAGCAGATCGAAGGTGGCGATGGCCGCTGCACAGCTCACCGGGTTGCCGCCGAAGGTGCTGGCGTGCGCGCCGGGTGCCCACTCGCTCATGATTTCCTTGCGGGCAATGGTGGCGCTGAGTGGCATGCCGCTGGCGATCCCCTTGGCTGCACAGACCACGTCCGGCTGCACGTTCCAGTGATTCACGCCCCACCACTTGCCGGTGCGGCCCATGCCCGTCTGCACCTCGTCCACGATGAACAGGATGCCGTAGCGGTCGCATAGCTCGCGCACGCCCTGCAAGAAGCCATCGGGCGGCACGACGTAGCCGCCTTCGCCCTGGATCGGCTCCACCAGGATGCCGGCGACTTCGTCCGGCGGGACGAGCGTCTTGAAGATCGTGTTCTCGATGTAATCGAGCACCGCTTCGCCCTGGTCGGCGAAGCTGTCATCACGCAGCATGGGATGATAGGGATCGGGGTAGGGCACATGAGTGACGCCCGACACCAGCGGCGAGAAGCCCTGGCGCTGCACGTACTTGCTGGCGGTGAAGCTCAGCGCTCCCAGCGTGCGCCCGTGAAAAGCACGCAGGAAGGCGATGAACAACTGGCGTCCGGTGTAGAAGCGGGCCAGCTTGATCGCCGCTTCGATGGCCTCCGCGCCACTGTTGCCGAAGAAGACCATCGCGCCGTCGTCGAAGGGCGCGATGGACGCCAGCCGCTCGGCCAGCTCAATCTGGGGCAGGTAGTAGAAGTCCGTGCCCGACATGTGGATGAACTTCTCGGCCTGCTCCTGGATGGCTTTGACTACCGCCGGGTGAGCGTGACCGGTGGCGGTCACGGCAATGCCGGTGGTGAAGTCAATGTAGCGCTCTCCGTCTACATCCCACACCCAGGAGCCTTCGCCGCGCTCGATCACGAACGGATAGCCGCGCGTGTACGAGGGCGACACCACGGCTGAGTCGCGCTCGATGAGCGCCTTTGCTTTGGGGCCAGGCAGGACCCGATTCAAGGTAGCCATTATTGCTTGCTCCTAAGGAAAAGAAAGAGACTCTTGATAACAACGCCCGCAAACCACCACCGCTGGCGCGAGCGTTCTTGGACAATGTGTCCTGACCGGTGATGGACCGCAAGCCGCTCGGCCAGCTACCGAGCAGCGCCGGCTGGCGGCACTCTAGCAGAGATTATCGCTTCCCGGCAGGGACTCCGCAAGGTGCCGTTTGGCACCAGTTCGACGGCAAGAATACGGCGGCGGGGGCAGGCGGAGCGGCGGTCAGGGCCGCGTCTCGAAGCGATAGCCGGTGCCTAGCTCGTTGATGATGTACCTTGGCTCTCTGGGGTCTGGCTCCAGCTTGCGGCGCAGGTGCCAGATGTACACGCGCAGGTAGTCAATATCGTCAATGTACTCGAAGCCCCACACCTGTTCGAGCAGGTCGCGGTAGGGCACGATGCGCGGCGCATTGTCCACCAGCCGCATCAGCAGGTTGAACTCGGTCGGCGTCAGCTTGACCGGCTGGCCGTTGGCGGTCACGCAGCGCTCCTGCGCGTTGATGGTGAGGTAGTCGTCGCTGTAGGCGCTCTCGTCGTCGAAGACGGTCGGCTCACTGGCTGCGCGGCGCAGGTTGGCGCGCACGCGCGCCAGCAGAATGGCCGGATCGGTGGGCTTGAGGATGTAATCGTCCGCGCCCATCTCCAGCCCCTTGATGATTTCTTCCGGGGCCGATTGGGCGGTCAGCATCAGGATGGGCACGTTGCTGATCTCGCGCACGCGCTGGCAGACAACCCAGCCATCCATCAGGGGCATGTTGATGTCAAGGATGATCAGGTCGGGACGGTGCTCGTGTAGCTTGCGCAGCCCTTCCTGGCCATCGTAGGCGGTGAAGACGGCGTAATGGTTCGCGCTGAGCATGGCGGCGATCATCCCGGTCAGCGCGCGGTCATCGTCAATGATCAGGATGGCAGGTTGGCTTGTCATTGCTGTGTTCTTTCCAAGCAGCGTTCCAGACTCTGGGCGCGTCGCCGTCCGGCCCTATAAGAAACTCCCGCCGCGCGTCGCTACCAGAGCCGCTGCGCCGATCAAGGCGACGTTGTCGCCCAGCGCCGCCTGGACAATGGGCACATCTTCGCAGTAGGCCGGGTCGAGCACATACTCGGTCACAGCTTCGCGCAGCGGGGCAAAGAGCAGCTCGCCAGCGTTGCTCACCCCGCCGCCGATGACCACAATCTGCGGGTTGAACACGTGCAGCAGGCTGGCTACGGCCAGCCCCACCATGAAGCCCGCCCGCCTGATCAGTTCCAGGGCCAGCGGGTCGCCCTCGGCGGCGGCCTGGCCGACGATCTTGGAGGTCACGCTGTCCAGGTCGTTGCCCACCTTGGCGCGGATGGCCGACGGCTCACCGGCGCGCAGCCGCGCCACTGCCTGGCGGGCGATGGCTGTGCCGGACGCCACCGTCTCAATGTCCATCACCTCACCGTCCACGACCATGACCATGTGTCCGGCTTCGGCCCCCAGGCCCTGCGCGCCAACCAGCAGGTGCCCGTCGTCAATGACGCCGGAGCCGATCCCCGTGCTGACCGTCAGATAGAGCACATAGCGGTAGCCCCTGGCTGCGCCGCGCGTTGCTTCGGCCAGCGCCGCGACGTTGGCATCGTTACCCAGGTAGGTGGGGCAGCCGAAGCGCTCCTGGATCAGCTTGCGGATGGGCACGTTGTGCCAGCCGGGGAGATTGGGCGGCTTGACGACGGTTCCCTCATGCGGGTTAATCGGGCCGGGAACAGACACGCCGATACCGTCGAGCGACGCCGCATCGTCCGGTGTTACCCGCGCGATGAGGTCAAGCAGCCGGGTAATTACCCGGTCGCGGCCTTCGCTGGCGTTGGTCGGCTCGGCCAGCCGCTCCTGAATGGCAAGGTGGGCATCGAAGCGGGCCACGCGCATTTGTGTGCCGCCCAGGTCAACGCCGATGATGGCACGATCCACTGTCAATCACTCCGTTTGGGCTGCATCCTGTTTACCTCACCCCCTGACCTCGCCGCGCTCGATCTTCCCCGCGCTCCGTAACGGAGAGGGCGACAACACCAGCGCCAAGCGGGGTGAGGTCACCGTCCCAGCGCCAGGCAATCCGCTGACCACCCTTGCGCGCACTCTCAGCGAGGCGGTTGTCGGCGCGCGGCCCGCCTGCTAGAATACGGCGCACGGCCGCCGTTCGCCGGACGCGGCGTCCGCTCTGGCCGCAATCATAGCCTAAAACCGAGATTGTTGAAACTCCCCATGACCAAGCTCACACCCTCTCGCCAGCAGTATCTTGACTCAAGAGCAGTCCCCAGACTCGATTGTCATGTTCCGGCTGGGCGACTTCTACGAGATGTTCGACGACGACGCGCAGACCGCTGCGCGCGAGCTTGACCTGGTGCTCACCAGGGCCGCCCGTCTCAAGGTGAGCGCGTGCCGATGTGCGGCGTGCCACATCACGCCGTCGAGGGCTACATCGCCCGGCTGGTCGGAGCGCGGTTACCACGTGGCTGTCGTCGAGCAGGTGGGCCGAGCCGGTTAATGGGCTGACGCCGCGCGGTATCGCGGGTGATCACGCCGGGCACGGTCATGGAGCCGGGGATGCTGCCCGACGCGCGTCACAACTACCTGCTGGCCCTGGCCCCGGAACCGGATCGCGGCGGCGACGGCTGGGCGGGCGTGGGGACTAGCCTACGCCGACATCAGCACCGGCGAGTCGCCGCCACGCAGGTCACCGGGGACGGCGCGACGCTCATCGTCGTTGAGGAACAGCACGGCTGGAACCGCGCGAGGTGTTGCTGCGCGTCGTGGGCTGAGCGCGGGGTGACGCTGCCGCCCGGCGCCCATGTCACCTCGCTGCCCGACTACCGCTTCGCCCCCGCCTTCACGCGCGATGCCGCTGATCGATCACTTCGAGGTGGCCACGCTGGACGGGTTCTGGCCTGCAGAACAGCCGCTGGCGGTGCGCGGCGGGGGCCATCCTCGATTTGGACATTGAGACGCAGCGCAGCGCTGGAGCAGTCTCACCAATCTGCACAGCTACAGCACGACCGGCTTCATGATGCTCGACCCGGCCACGCCGGCGCAATCTGGAACTGACGGCGACCATCCGCGACGGGAGCAAGCGCGGCTCGCTGCTCGACGTGCTCGACCGCACGGTGACGCCGATGGGCGCGCGCCTGCGCCGTGCGTGGATCGGGCAGCCGCTGCTCGACCTGGATCACCTGGAAGCGCGGCTCGATGCGGTGGCGGCGCTGCACGGGTCGGGGACGGCGCGCGCTGCTGTGCGCGATGCGCTGCGCCAGGTCAGCGACCTGGAGCGGCTGGTCAACCGGCTGCTGGTGGGGCGGGCCGGGCCGCGCGACCTGCTGGCGCTGGCGGGCAGCCTGGAGGCGGTGCCCGCGCTGCGTGAGTCGATCGCGTTCGCCGAGGCGCTGAGCGGCATTCATGAGGCGCTCGACCCGTGCCCGGATGTGGTCGCCCTGATCGGTCAAGCGATTGTGGACGATCCCCCGGCCACGCTGAGCGCGCCCGGCGTCTTCCGGCACGGCTATTCGCCGGAGCTTGATCAGGTGATCGCTGCCAGCCGCGACGCCAAAGAATGGGTCGCCGGGCTGGAAGAAACCGAGCGCGAGGACACGGGCATCAAGAGCCTGAAGGTCGGCTTCAACAAGGTCTTCGGCTACTACATCGAAGTCAGCAAAGCCAACACCGGACGGGTGCCCGACCGCTACATCCGCAAGCAGACGCTGGTCAACGCCGAGCGCTACATCACGCCAGACCTGAAGGAATACGAGTCGCTGATCCTCAACGCCGAGGAGCGCCTGCTGGAGATTGAGGAGCGCCTGTTCGCCGAGCTGTGCAACAGCGTGCGGGCGCGCGCCGAGACGCTGCTGCGCACGGCGCGGGCATTGGCTCACCTGGACGCTTTCGCCTCGCTGGCCGAGGTCGCCGCGCGCGAGAAGTACGTGCGCCCGGCGCTGACTGACGAGGACGTGCTCACCATCCGCGACGGGCGGCACCCGGTCGTCGAAAAGACGCTGCGCGGGGAGCGCTTCGTCCCCAATGACACGCATTTCGACGAGGGCGAGCGGCTGCACATCATCACCGGGCCGAACATGGCCGGCAAGAGCACGATCATCCGCCAGGTGGCGCTGATCGTGCTGATGGCGCAGATCGGCAGCTTCGTCCCGGCGCGCGAGGCGACCATCGGGCTGGCCGACCGCATCTTCACGCGCATCGGCGCGCAGGACGAGATTCACGCCGGGCAGTCCACCTTCATGGTTGAGATGGTCGAGCTGGCGCTGATCCTGACCCACGCTACGCGGCGCAGCCTGATCATCCTTGACGAGATCGGGCGCGGGACGAGTACCTACGACGGCATGGCTATCGCTCGTGCGGTGGTCGAGTTCATCCACAATAATCCGCGCCTGGGCGCGCGCACGCTCTTTGCCACGCACTACCACGAACTGACCGAGTTGGCGAACCTGCTGCCCGGCGTGGCTAACTACAACGTCACTGTGGCCGAGGAGGGCGACTCCATTGTCTTCCTGCACCGGCTGCTGCCCGGCGGCACCGACCGCTCATATGGCATTCACGTGGCGCAACTGGCCGGAATTCCCCGCGCGGTGGTCAACCGGGCGGCGGAGATTCTCAAGGAGCTAGAGGCGGCGGGCGGCGACTTCGTGATCAAGCCGCGCGAAACTCCTGACGGGCCGGTGCAACTGTCGTTCTTGCAGACGGACCCGGACCCGATCGTTGAGTTTGTCCGCGCCCTGAACATTGACGAGCTTTCGCCGCTGGACGCGATCACCAAGCTGTACGAGCTTAAGCGGCTGGCGGGGGAATGACTCGCGCAGCGCGAGCAGGCAGGAGGCTCCCGAAGTCCTTCTGAGTTCGGGAGCCTCTTTTTGCGGCGCGTCGCTGCCCTGGCGCAACCCCGGAGCTATGCCTCAGCGCCAACGGGTGCCGGGCGCGCCCAGTCCAGCGGGCGGTCGTGGATGGTGGCGATGATCGCTTCGGTCAGGCACACCGCTTCGGCCAGCAGTTCAGGGCTGAGCCAGAGCGGGGTGTCGGTCGGCAGGTGGGCGGTGGTGATCCAGGGAACGGACGCGCTCAGCGCGATGGCGGGCACGCCGTGCCAGGCGAAGGTCGAGTGGTTGCTCTGCGGCCACGGCTCGACCCACTGCACGCGCGGGTATTGGGCGGTGATCGCCGTCACAGCCTCGTGCAAAGCCTGGCTGTGGGCCAGCAAGGTGATCGTGTTGTGCCCTAGAATGTGGGCGATACCGTCCAGATTGATCGCCGCCAGGATGCCACCAAACAGATCGCCGCGCTCGCGAATGTAGACGACATGGTCGTTGCTGTAGGTCTCCTCGTCGGCGAAGGCGATGAACTCCAGCCCGCAGGCCAGGTCACGCCCGGCCAGCCGTCCGGCCAGGGCCAGCAGCGCGGCGACTCCGCCCGCGTTGTCCCAAGCGCCCGGCGTGTCCACCTTGGTGTCGAAGTGGGCCATCAGCGCGATGCGAACCGCGCGCGGGCCGGGCTTCAGGCCCAGGACGTGGGCGCTGGACGAGGGCTGGCAGTCAGCAGCGATGCGCAGGTGAACCGGCGCGCCGAGGCGGTGCAGCAGCCGGGCGCCAACGTCGGCGGGCACGGTCGCCGAGGGCAGCGTGAAATCGGAGTCTTCGATGCGCCGCTCCACGCTGTGCAGGTGCGGGTTGACCGTGATCACGGCGGCAGGGCGGCGGTCCAGCAGCGTGCGGTTGATGTGCTGGTCGCGCTCGGCATTGTAGATCGGGCAGTTGAGCGGGATCAGCGGCTCGCGGGTCAGGTCGCCGTAGAGCACGACGATCTTGCCGGTGATGTCGGCGGCGTCAAGCTCGGCGACCGTCTCAACGGCGACGGTGGGCGCGCTGAGGTCGCAGGGGGGAGACATGACGTTGGCGGCGGCGACGAGCGCGGTACCGTCCAGTTCGAGGGTGGTCTCCGCGCAGCGCCAGCCGGGGCAGGCGAAGGGCAGCGTCTCGACGGCCAGGCCGGCGCGAGCGAAGACTCCGGCGATGTAGTCGGCGGCGGCGTGGTTGGCGGCGGTCCCGGCCATGCGCGGGCCGATCTGCTCGGCCAGCATGTGGGCGTGATCCCGTAATTCGGTCACGATCGGGTCGGACATACGGCGGCACTCCTCCTGGCTGGTGAATGTGATTGGGGGGACGGATAATGAGGGCGCGGCTGGCGGGCACTGTGACCTGTCTGCGGCAAGGGGATTTGCGTCCGGGTTGACGCGCATGGTACCATCTGCGCCAGCGAAATCCAGGGTATCCACCAATCGAGGGAGATTGTACTGTATCCACCTTCTGCTGTCAAACGCTGGCGCGTGCATGCCCCAGTCTCCGCCAGTGTGCTTGCCCGTTTCCATGTGGATCACCCCGTGCTGGCCCAGGTGCTTTACAACCGGGGCCAGGACACGCCCGAAAAGGCGCGCATGTTCCTGGAGGGCGGCGACCACGCGCTGCACAGCCCCTTTCTGATGCGTGGCATGTCAGAAGCGGTGGCGCGTATCCGGCGGGCGATCAAGCAGGATGAGTTGATCGCAATCTATGGCGACTTCGACGCAGATGGCGTGACCAGCACGGCCCTGCTCACCAGCGTGTTGCGGGGCCTGGGCGGGCGCGTCCGCCCTTACATTCCCAACCGCGTGGACGAAGGGTACGGGCTTAATGCGGACGCCCTCGACCGGTTGAAGGACATCGGCGTGCGGTTGGTGGTGACGGTGGACTGTGGCATCCGCTCGGTTGAGGAAGTGGCCTACGGGCGGCGTATCGGGCTGGACATGATCGTGACCGATCACCACTCGGTGGGCGAAGAACTACCCGACGCGCTGGCCGTGATTGACCCGAAGGTTGACGCCCGGCTGCGCGAAGAAGACGGCATGACCGGCTGGTACCCGGAGGACATGCTGGCCGGGGTGGGCGTGGCCTACAAGCTGGCCGATGCGCTGCTGCGCGCCGAGGAAGCGCAGACCAGTCGCAGGCCGGACTTCAAGCTGGAAGACCTGCTCGACCTGGTGGCGCTGGGCACGGTCGCTGACCTGGCCCCGCTTGACCGGCTGGAAAACCGCGAGCTGGTGCGGCGCGGGCTGGAAGTGCTCAACCGGGCGCAGCGTGCCGGTGTGTACGAGCTAACCCAGGTGTCCGGGGTGGAGCCGGGCAAGATTGACACGACGGCCATTGGCTTCATGCTCGCCCCGCGCATCAACGCCGCCGGGCGTCTGGGCAGCGCCATGATCGCCTACGATCTGTTGATGGCCGATCAGCCAGGGGCGGGGGCGCTGGCCCTGCAATTGCAGGAGCTTAACGAGCAGCGGCAGGCTTTGACGCAGGAGGCCGTCGAGATTGCGCGGGCGCGCGCGCTGGGCGAGGCTGCCGTTGAGCTGCCGCTGATCTTCGACGCTGGGCCGGAGTACATGTCGGGCATCGTCGGGCTGGTGGCGGGACGGCTGTGTGAGGAGTTCTACCGGCCCGCAGTGGTTATCGAGCAGGCGGATGGCGAGTCGCGCGGGTCGTGCCGTAGCATCCCGGACTTCGACATCACGCGGGCGCTGGACGAATGCGCCGATTTGCTGGTGCGGCACGGCGGGCATTCGCAGGCCGCTGGTTTCACCGTGCGCAACGAGAATATTCCCCTGCTGCACGAGCGGCTGGCGGGCATCGCGGCGCGCAAGCTCAGCGGGCAGGACTTGCGCCCGGAACTGCACATTGACGCCGAAGTGTCGCTGGACGTGCTGACGATGGACTTGGCGCACGCCTTACAGCAGCTTGAGCCGACGGGTGTTGGCAACCGAGCGCCTCTTTTCGCTGTGCGAGGACTGCGCGTCGCTGACTCGCGGCGCGTGGGCCGCGAGGGGCGGCATCTGCGCCTGCGCTTGACCGATGGCGCTCACTGGATGGACGCTATCGCCTTCAAGCAGGGCGACTGGGCCGAGCGTATGCCCGCCGGGGTAGACGTGGCCTTTCACCTGGAAGTCAACGAGTGGAACGGCTCCTCGCGGCTGCAACTCAATGTGCAGGATTTGCGGCAATCGGGCGATGACCTCGACGGCTGAGCGGCCCCTGCGCCAATACCCTCCGCCCGCCGGAACGGTCGCCATCGAGGGCGCGCGGCAGCCGGGACGCTAGGGGGCGCGCATGTCCGGCAGGCTCCCCGCCTGGGCGGTATTCGTGGCGTTCGCGTGCCTGTGCGCGCTGACGCTGGGGCGCGGCTTCTACAGCAGTGACGGTGAGGTGATGTTCCAGACGACCGCCGCGCTGGTGGAGCGGGGCACGCTGGCCTTGCCGCCCGATCCCGGCCTGCCGCAGATCGTGGCGGGGCGCGACGGGCGCTACTACAGCAAGTACGATCCGGGACTGCCGCTGCTGGCCGTCCCGTTTTTTGTCGCCGGCGACCGCCTGGCCGCGATCAATCACGCGCACCGTACAACCATCGCCGCGATCAGCACGCTGCTGCTGTCTGCTTTAGCAGCGGCGGGCGCGCTGACGGCGCTGGCGGCGCTGGTGGAGAGACTCGCCCCTGGGCGGGCAGGGCGCGCGCTGCTGGTTGTGCTGAGCGCGGGGCTGGCGACGCCGCTGTGGTGGTACGGGCGCGTCCTGTTCCCGGAAGCAGCGCTCGCCTGCGCGCTGACGCTGGCGGTGTGGCTGGTCGCGCGCGGCGGCGAGTCGCGGAGGGGGCTGCTGTGCGCAGGGGCGGCGCTCGGCGCGGGGATGCTAGTGCGCGCGTCCCTGGCGATCTACGCACTGCCGCTGGGTTGGCTGGTGCTTTCACCTCACCCCCGTTCTCCATGCATGGAGAGGGAGCAGGCCGAGCGCGGCGAGGCTGGGGGTGAGGTCAACAAGGCGCTGTCTACACGCGCTTCACACGATGGCCATGCTCGGACAGCACGTCTTGTCTGGTTGCTGGCGGGCGTGCTGCCTTTTGCCGTCGCGCTGCTGGCGCACAACGCCCTGCGCTTCGGCGATGCGCTGGCGACTGGCTACGCGGGCGAAGCATTCAGCACGCCGCCCTGGACGGGGATCGGCGGGCTGCTGCTCAGTCCCGGCAAAGGCGTTTGGCTCTACGCGCCGCCGTTGCTGCTCAGCGCCGCGCTCTGGCCGCGCTTCCGGCGCGCGTACCCGCCCCTGGGCGAATTCCTGGCGCTGGCCTGGGTAGTGGCGCTGCTGTTTTATGGGACGTGGTGGGCGTGGGATGGCGGGTGGGGCTGGGGGCCGCGCTTGCTGGTGCCGCTGCTGCCGCTGAGTTGTTTGCCGTTGCTGGCACTCCCGGCGCGGCGCGGCTGGTGGGCAGCGGCGCTCTGCGCGCTGATGCTGGGCGCGGCGGTGAATGTGCTCGGCATCCTCAGCGACCCGGTCGCCCATTACGCGGACGCGGCGACCCGCTGCGCCGACCCGGCCCGTTGCGTCGCCTGGACGCTGCGCGAGGCTCCGCTTGTGGGGGCGGTACGCCTGCTGGCGGACGGGCGAAGCGAGCCGCTGGCGCTATTTCACCTGGCCGAGACCGGGCTGCCGCCCGCGTGGTCAGTTGGAGCGCCCGCTCTGCTCATCGGCGGCGTAATCGCTGGCGTCTGGCGAATGGCGCGGGCGGCCCGCAGCCGCTCGTGACTCCGGTGAGGCGGCCTCCGTCTCCACCGTAGAGATGGCGGGGTTGCGGCTGGCCAGCCGGTGCGTGCGCAGGTCGTACTGGTGGGCCAGCTCGTCAATAACCGTTCGATCTGAAAGCTTGACCCCGATGAAATACCCCGCGCGACTGAGCAAGTGCGCGGCGATGGGCGTAGTCAGCAGCAGGAAGACGATGGTCGCCACGACCCGGCTGGTCACGCCCGTGTTGGCGAAATGCGCCGCCGCCGCCAGCAGGATCAGGCCGGAGCCGAAGGACGACGCCTTGGCGCTGGCCGACATGCGCAGAAACAGATCGGGCATGCGCACAACGCCGAGCGCGGCCACGAACATGAACAGTGCCCCGCTCAGCATGAGGACGGCTGTGAGCACATCCTGCATGGTTACACCGTCCTCTCGATGTAGTAGGCGAAGGCAACCGTCCCCAGGAAGGAGACCAGCGCCAGGACGATAGCCACGTCGAGGAGGGCGGCTTGCTCGGTGGCGATGGCGTAGGTGGCAATGGTGCCGATGCCCAGTGAGGTCATAAGGTCAAGGGCTACGACACGGTCGGGCAGGCTCGGCCCGATCAGCAGGCGGACGAGGGCAAGTATCATGGCGATGGCCAGGATCGGGAGGACGCCATAGAGGGCCAGGTCGCTCACTGTCATTCCAGCGTCTCCTTCACCCGGCGCTCGAAACCATCTTTGATCTCGTGCCGGAACTCGTCCAGGTCGTCCACGTAGATGGTGTGGATGTACATCACACGGCGGTCAGCGGAAACGTCGAGGTAGAGCGTGCCCGGCGTCAGCGTGATCAGGTTGGCTAGCAGCGCGATCGCGCCATTGGAGCGCACATCGAGCGGCACAGCAACCACTGCCGGGCGGACGTTCAGGCGCGGCGAGAGCACGGTGAGGGCCACGCGCACGCTGGCCGCAGCCAGCTCCCACAGGAAAAACAGGGCAAGGCCGATCACCAGGGGCACCTTGGTGAAGTAACCCGATGGGGCCATCAGTCGTTGAGTCACAGCCAGCACGGCGTAGCCCAGCGCGAAGCCGATGACGAGGTTCGTTGGCGTGAACGCGCCGGTCAGCGCGATCCAGGACACGGCCAGCAGGACATTGAGCAGGAAGGTCGTCATGCGGCCCATTCTCCCAATACGGCTCGGATGTAAATCGAGGGGTCTTTCAACTGAGCGGCAGCGTCCATCGCCAGGTCGAGTACCGGCTCCGCGCCCACGCCGATGAGCACGGTCAGCACGGCCAGCCAGGCTGCCGGGATCAGCAGCGAGCGGCGCTGGAATGGCGACAGCGGCTTGGGCGGGTCGGACGCTTCCGGACGGTCTTTCCAGAACACTTCAGCCCATATTTTGCTCATCGAGAACAGGGTGAGGATGCTCACCGCCAGCGAGACGGCGACGATAGCGTAGTCTTCCGTCTCCAGGCCAGCGCGCACCAGCGTCAGCTTGGCCCAGAAGCCGGACAGCGGGGGGATGCCCGCCAGGGCCATCGCCGGGACGAAGAACAGCGTCGCCAGGGCAGCGTTGGAGCGGTATAGGCCGCCAAGCTCCTTGAGATGGTAGCTGCCAGCGACCCGCCGCACCAGGCCGCTGACCAGAAACAGGGCCGACTTGGCGATGATGACGTGCACCATGAAGAAGATGGTGCCCGCCAGAGCCAGCTCGGTGAACAGGGCCAGGCCCATCAGCAGGTAACCGATCTGGCTGATGATGTGGAACGAGAGCAGGCGGCGCATCTCCGTCTGGGCGACCGCGCCGAGCACGCCCGTGACCATCGTCAGCCCGGCGATGACCATCAGCAGCGAATGGGTGAAGGCCACGTCGTGCACGAAGATCAGCGTGAAGGTGCGCACCAGCGCGTAGACGCCCACCTTGGTCAGCAGGCCGGAGAACAGCGCGGTGATGGCGATGGGCGGCGTGTGGTATGACGCCGGCAGCCAGAAAAACAGCGGGAACAGCGCCGCCTTGATGCCAAAGGCGACCAGGAACATCATAGCCAGCACGGTGGTCAGGCCGGGGTCAATCGCGCCGCTGCTGACCTGGCGGGCGAGGTCGGCCATGTTGAGCGTGCCGGTGACGCTGTACAGCACGCCGACCGAGGTCACGAACAGCGCCGACGAAACCAGGTTCATCGTCACATACTTGAGCGCGCCCTCAAGCTGTTCTTTGGTCGCTCCCAGGGCCATGAGCACGAATGAGGCTATGAGCATTACCTCAAACCACACGTACAGGTTGAACATGTCGCCGGTCAGGAATGCGCCGCTCACGCCCAGTAGCAGCGCGTGCAGCAGCGCGTAGTAGCCGAACGATTCGCGGCGCGCGTCAATGCTGCCCAGCGAATAGATGGCGACGGTGAGGCCCATCAGCCCGGTCATGGTGACCATGATCGCGCTGAACAGGTCGGCGACCAGGGTGATGCCGAACGGGGCGGGCCAGTTCCCGATCTGCGCGACCTGGATGCCGTCGCGCGAGACAGACGCCAGCAGGCCCAGCGCCGCGACGAAGTGCAGGCTGGCCCCGGCCACGTTGATCCGCCGCTGCAGCAGACGGTTGTGCCAGGCCAGCAGGGCCGTCACCGCCGTCAGGAACGGGATGAGGATCGGCAGCAGCAGTAACAGATTCATCGGCCTTCCTTTGCTCCGGATATGGAAACCGGCGCTGCGGGCTTCTTGTCATGCTCCGTCGGGCGAATGGCGTCGAGGTCATCGGTCTCGGTGGCTTCGTAGGTGCGCTTGAAGAGTACCAAGGTGAACGCCTGCACGCCGAAGCCGATGACGATGGCCGTCAGGATGAGCGCCTGGGGCAGCGGGTCGGCGAATGGCTCCACCGGGCGCAGCGCGCCCTCCGGCACCAGTGGCGGCCTGCCGCGCGTCACGCCGTTGACGGTGAAGATCAGCAGGCTGGCCGCGTAGCTGAGCAGCGCCAGGCCGATGATCACCTTGACATAGCTGCGCCGCAGCATCATGTACTGCCCGGCAGCGTACAGCGCGCCGATGACTACCGCCAGCACAACTTCCATCTCACTCCTCCTCGGCCAGGGCGAAGATGATCGTCAGCGTCACGCCGATGACCGTCAGGTAGACGCCGATGTCGAACAGCAGCGGCGTGCCCAGCTTGCCCACGACCGGAATCTCGCGGGTGTCCCACTGCGCGGTCATGAATGGCTTGCCGGCTGCCAGCCCGATCACCCCGCTGGACGCAGCTAGCAGCAGGCCGATCCCCATCAGGCGGCGCGGGCTGACGGGCATGATCTGGCGGGCGCGCTGCACATTATAGGCAATCGCATAGAGCGCATAGGCCGACGCTGCTACCAGCCCGCCGACAAAACCGCCGCCGGGGGCGTTGTGCCCGCGCAGCAGCACGAATACCGAGAAAAGCAGCATCAGCGGCAGCAGGTAGCGCGTTGCCGTCCGCAAGACGAGAGAGTCCATGTTCCATCCTTCCTGGCGAGGTGCGCTCAGCGACTACGCCTCGCGCCATCCCGCATCAATCCGTCGTCGTGTCCATAGCCGAGGGCGAAACCGGCGCAGGCTCTTCGGGACTTGGCTGTGCCTCTGCTTCGGCAAGGGGGGCGCTGGGGGCCGTCTCCTGGCGCGGCGGACCCAGCTTGAGCAGGGCGAAGACGCCCGCCGCAGCTATGGCGAGCACCGTGATCTCGCCGAGTGTGTCCAGCCCGCGAAAGTCCACCAGGATCACATTGACGATGTTGCGGCCTTTCGCCAGCGTGGCACTGTTGTAGGCGAACTACGAGGTCAGGCGCGTGCGTGTCGGGTCCGCCGTGACGATCAGCACCAGCAGGGTCATCAGCGCCCCGGCACTGAGGGAGATGATGGCATCACGCCTGCGCGCCGCGCGGCTGGTCAGCGTGGCGAAGCGGGGCAGCCGGTAGAGCACCAGCACGAAGAGCACGACTGTCAAGGTCTCGATGGTGGACTGGGTCATCGCCAGGTCGGGCGCGCCGAACAGAATGTAGAGCAGGGCGATCCCATAGCCGACTGTTCCCAACGCGGCCACTGCTGCCAGCCGTGAGCGCACCTGGGTCACGGCGAATGTTGCCACCAGGATCACGACCACGATGAGCGCCTCGTAGAAGCGAATGTCCGGCAGGCGCAGGACGCCGCCGAGATCAGTGCGGGCGAGCGCATATCCCATCAGTCCCACAGTCGTCGCGACGATGGTGATCAGGTAGTAACGCAGATGGCCGTTCTGCAGGACGCGCGTCTGCCACGCGGCCAGCCGGAGCGTGCCGTCGAACAGCTTCTGGTAGCCGAGCGCCGGCCCCATGCGCGTGCCAACGTCCAGGCGGCGGGCACGCTGGCTGAGCCGTGCGCGCGCGATGTACACCCCCGCGCCGAGGGCGAAGGTGAGCACGCTGAGCAGCAAGATCGCGTTGAGGCCGGGCCACAGCACCAGCTCCACCTTCGCGGGCGCGGCCAGAATCGCCTCTGTCGCGGGCTTGACGGCGTACTTGGTGAGCGGCCCTGGCACGAGACCGAGCACGATGGTCAGCGCGCCCAGCAGGATCGGCCCCAGAATCATGCGCAGCGGCGCTTCGTGCGGGTGCTTGGGTGTCGGCGTCCGCGCGCCGAAGAAGGGCTTGATCGCCACCAACCCGGCGGCGGCGACCAGCAGGACGCTGCTGGTCACGGCCAGCGCGGTCAGCAGGACGGGCAGATCGGGCGCGTCGTAGGCCGCCTTGTAGAAGACCTCTTTCGCGATGAAGCCGAACAGCGGGGGCAGCCCAGCCATTGACGCGGCGGCCAGCAGCGCCGCCAGTCCGGTGAAGGGCAGGGCGCGCCACAGCCCGCTCAACTGCCTCACGTCGCGCGTGCCGGTCTCGTGGTCGAGCGCCCCGGCGACCAGGAACAAGGCCCCCTTGTACAGCGCGTGGGCGATGAGCAGCGTCACGGCTGCCTTGGCCGCCAGCGGGGTGCCGATGCCCACCAGCAGCACAAGCATCCCCAGCGTACTGATCGTCGAATAGGCGAGGATGCGCTTGAGGTCGGTTTGCAGCCAGCCCAGGTACGCGCCGGTCAGCATGGTCACCGCGCCGACACCGATCACCAGGGCGCGCCATTCGTCCGTGCCACCCAACACCGGACTCAGCCGGGCGAGCAGGTACACGCCCGCCTTAACCATCGTCGCCGAGTGCAGGTAGGCGCTGACCGGAGTCGGCGCTTCCATGGCGTTGGGCAGCCAGAAATGGAAGGGCACCTGGGCGGACTTGGCGAAAGCGCCGAGCAGCACCAGCAGCAGAATCGGGACGTACAGATCGCTGGCGCGCACCGCGTCCCCCTGGGATAGCAGGTCGCTGATCGTGCTGCTGCCGGTCACCTGGCCGATCAGCACCAGCCCGGCGAGCATAGCCAGGCCCCCAGCGTTGGTCACCAGCAGAGCTTGCAGCGCGGCGGCGCGCGAGGTGGCCTGGTCGTGCTTGAAGCCGATCAGCAGGTACGAGCTGAGGCTGGTCAGCTCCCAGAAGACGAAGAGCGTGATCAGGTTGTTGGCCAGCACCACGCCCAGCATGGAGGCCATGAAGAAGAGCAGATAGAGGTAAAAGTGACCTTCCAGTGCATCGCCCGCCAGGTAGGCGCTGGCGTAGAGGAGGACCAGCGCCCCGATGCCGCTGATGATGATCGCGAAGACGAGGCTGAGGCCGTCGAGATAGAAGGCCAGGTCTACGCCCAACGTGGGAATCCAGCGCAGCGACATAGTGAGCGTCTCGCCAGCGGCGATGCGCGGCGCTTGCGCGATGAAGTAGGCGGTGATGAGCAGCGGCCCCAAGGTAAGCAGCCAGCCTGCCCAGCCGCGCGTCACTTTGCGGACCCAGGGCGCAAGCGCTGCCAGGACGAACCCGGAGAATATGGCCGCAGTCATCGAATCTCCTTCTCTTACTGCTCGGTGGCTGCGTCCCTCTGCGGGACGCCCCTATGTGCTCCAGACTCTATAGTATAAACGCACACGCTCCCGTGTCGTATCAGAAATATCAATGATTTCGGTTAGAACGAATGAGCGCCCTGGACGGCTCGCACAGGCGCGAGCGGCCCCGGCTCGGCGGGCGGGCCGCAAAGAAGCGCCCCCGCCAGAAGGCAGGGGCGCAGCCGTAACTCAGACCAGCGAGCAGTGCGCGACTAGCGGAGGCCCTGCTCGATCAGGGGGATGATCGCTTCGATGTTGTCGGGGGTCACCACGCCAACGCCCGTGTCTACCACGAGGCCCGGAATCTTGAGGTTGTAGGTCAGCCA
The DNA here is from genome assembly GCA_040767545.1 of Aggregatilineaceae bacterium. Classification (GTDB taxonomy): domain Bacteria; phylum Chloroflexota; class Anaerolineae; order Aggregatilineales; family Aggregatilineaceae; genus UBA2029. The sequence continues at coordinate 29,757 of JAXGOK010000024.1, forward strand.
GATCTGCAGCACAGGGATATAGCCCTGCAGGTAGAGCACCTGGTCGAAGGTGGCGCTGATGTAGCCTTCCTGGACGCCCGCTACGGTCGCGGGCGACAGGTCAATGCCGCCGACGATGATCTCGCCAGGCGCGTACCCGGCTTCCTTGAGCACATTCACCAGGGCCGCGGTGACGTTACCGTGCTGGGTGCCAATCGCCTTGAGGTTGGGATGGGCCTCCAGATAGGCGGTCAGGATGGGGGTGGCCAGCGAGACATCCGTGTTCACTTCCTGGGAGACATCGAGCGTGTCCACGACAACGCCCGCCTCTTCCAGCGCATCCTTGATGCCCTGCGGGCTGCGGCTGCGCAGCTCCTCGTGCCAGATGTCATAGACCAGAGCTTCGTCACCGGCCTGCAGGCCAGCGGCGACCATCGCCTTGCCGGTCATGTAGCCGCCCGTCCACAGATCAGCCCCGGCATAGCCGAAGCCCTGGGGCTGGTACTGGGCTTGCAGGTTGGGCAGCGAGTTGTTGCCGCTGGTGACGATGATGCCCCGGCTGATCGCTTCGGCTACCAGGGGAGCGAACGCGTCTTCCCCAGGGTGCCCCATGATGACGATGCCATCCGGGTCGGCGGCCAGCGCTTCATTGAAGTGGTTGATCATCGTCTGCATGTCCCAGCCGGAGTACTGCTCGTGCAGCTCAATGCCCAGGGCCTCGGCTGCGGCGCGTGCGCCGTTGGTGCGGGCCAGCGTCGTGCCGTCTCCCTGATGACCGCCCATCTGCATGTAGACGACAATCTTATCCTGGGCCGCCACAGGCCGGACGGTTTGCACCATCCCCAGGGCCAGCGCGACCACGAACAGAACAACAATCAAATTGCGCGTGTGCTTCATGTCCTGCTCCTTATTTCTAGTCAAGCGACGCTTCTAGGTGGAGAAGGATGATCAAGATACTCTTTCTCAATGCTCGATAGACTACCCCCTTTCGCTCGTTCCCATCAGCTATACCCGCTGGACACGATGCACTCAGTCGCCATGGTCGGGGGGGAGGGCTTCCTCAGGGAGTCTGGAGCGTATGGGCACTCCCCAATGGCGAATGCGCTCGGAGAGCACAGCAATATCTCCCCGACCGAGGACGGTGTTGAGCACGACGGAGGTGCCCATGACCAGTCCTTGCACCAACTGCACCCAGAAGCCGCTGATGCCGGTGGCGACGACTCCGGCTTCCAGCGAGCCGATGATGTACGACCCGAAAAAGGTGCCGACAATCGAGCCGACGCCGCCAGCGATAGAGGTGCCGCCGATGAAGACGGCGGCCATGACGGGAAGGAGCATCCCTTGCCCCTGGGTTGGGTAGAAAACTCTCATTTCCAGGGTGAGGATGACACCAGCGAAGGCGGCGATGGTGCCCATCATGGTGAAAAGCTGGATGCGCGTCGCCTCGACATTGACGCCCATCACGCGGGCGACGTTGGGATTGTCGCCGATGAACATGACCGCTTCGCCGAACTTATGCCGGTTGAGGATGAACCACAGGAAGACGGCGAGCGCCAGCGCCCAGAGTGCCTGGGTGGGGATGCCGATGCGCCCTCGTTCCGGGTTAGGGATGATGCCATAGATGCGGCCCGTGAGGGTGGCGTGAACGCTGTTGTCCTCAATCGTCTTGAGCGCCGACTGCAAGCCTCCGGCCAGCAGGACGGTGACGCCGTACCAGAAGAACTGCGCGGCGAGGGTCGCCATGATGGAGGGCACGCCGATCCGGGCGACCAGAATGCCGTTGATATAGCCAACCATAGCCCCGGCCAGCAGAGCCAGCACGAGACCGCCCAGGGCCGCCAGCGAAGGGTCAACGCTGTCGCTGAAAGTCCTGAAGCTCCAGGTGAAGACGTAGCCAGAGAAGGCGACGACCGCCGGGAAGCTGAGGTCAATCTCTCCTGCGGTGATGACGAAGGTCAGCCCCAGGCCCAGGATGAGCGGCGGGGCTACCGTCTGCAGGAAAGACATGTAGATGCGCCACTTCAGAAACACATCCGGCGCGGTGAGAATGAAGGCGAAGATGAGAAGGGCGAACACGAAGGCTACCGGCAGACCTTCGATTCTGCCCAGGAACTTGATGAATGAGCGTACTCGTTTCATGATTCGCGCTTATCTTTCAGGCCGTGAGCATACTCAAGCAGGAATTCATCGAGTTCTTTCAGGGACATATTCTCTTTGTTGATGCTGGCTACAACCTCACCGCGATCCAGGACAATGAAGCGGTCGGCGACTTCATACACATCCTGAATAGCGTGCGTGATATAGATGCAAGCCTTGCCCGCCTCTTTGATCTTGTGCACGAAGTTGAGCACCTTGCGCACTTCCTTCAGAGACAAGGCGACGGTCGGCTCGTCGAGGACGATCAGCTCGGCTTCGAAATGCATGGCGCGGCCAATGGCAACACCCTGGCGCTCACCGCCGGAGAGCTTGCTCACGGTCGAATCCACCGTGATACCCCGGCCACGGAAGCCAATGGTGTTGAGCATGATCTCGTTGGCGATGCGCTTCTCTTCCTTGACATCAATGAAACCGAAGCGGCGTGTGACCTGGCGTCCGATGAAGAAGTTACGCCACAGGGCTTGCTTCTCGCCGAGCGACTTGTCCTGGTAGACGGTCTCGATCCCGTAGCTGTGTGCCGTCTTGACGCTGTAGGTGCTGAGGTCAACCTTGCGCCCGGCGACATATAGCTCACCGCTGGTAGGGCGGTAGACGCCGGTCAGAATCTTGACCATGGTGGACTTGCCGGCGCCGTTATCTCCGATCAGGCCGACGATCTCGTTGCAGCCCACTTCCACGTTGATGTTGGACAGGGCGTGCACCAGGCCGAAGTACTTTTCAATGTTGACCATTCTCAGGGCATAGGGGGCGGGCTGTTCAACCACTAAGGGGCCTCCTTAGGTTAATTCTTGAATAGATCGCTGGCGGAGTTCATGGCGGCCCGCCAACAGCGGCGCTGAGCTTCCCGGCAGGCGTACCCTACCGGCGCATTCTCTATCCTGCACCTGGTAGCCTTGTTAGCGCAAACACATTCTCAGTATATGCTACACTGCTCCGTCAAGTCAAGCGATTGGTGCACGGGGGCGGCTCTCAAGCAGGGCAGGTTTCGCCCCCTCCTGCCAGACTGCCGTGCCATCAGGTAGCGATATGACCCGCACAGTCCCTCAAAGCGCATTGGCATTCCCTTAATAGCCCGCTAAGCGTCAGCGAGAGACTGGCGAAGTCTGCCCAGACTTCGCCAGTGGAAAATCAGATTCCCAGGCCAGATGCACCCGTTGCTGCCCTGGTTGACGGGTCTATGCTATGATGTTAGCGCTAGCAGTCAACAACACATTAGGCCTGGGGAGTGAGGCTACGGGGCACGGCCAAGCGCCCTGACAGGGTTCGTGCACATGGCCCACGATACGCCTTGCCAAGTGGCGCGCTGCGAGAGAGAATGGAGGCGTCCGTTCTGCGGGCCGGCTCTGGCCGCCCTCTAATTGGAGACAGCATCATGCCCAACCCCATGAGCAAGCGAGTGCGCGCCCGTGCCGGGCGCATAGGACGCCGCATGGCCCTGGCCGCGCGGATCGGCGCGGCGATCCTGGCCCGTGCCCAGCAGGAAGCCGCCAGCGAGCCAGCCGCCGGAAGCGAGCAGCCCGCTTACTGGTACGGCGGGCAGGCGGTCATCGAGGGCGTGATGATGCGCGGGCGTTACGTGGCGGCGATTGCCGTGCGCAATCCCAAGCAGAGCATCATCATCAAAGAGGTACCGCTCAACGCGGCGCTGTACCGGGGGCGTGCGGCGCGGCTGCCGTTCGTGCGCGGGCTGGTGCTGCTTTGGGATGCGCTGGTGCTGGGCACGAGCGCGCTGATGTGGTCGGCAGACGTGGCCCTTGAAGAAGAGGAGGATATTGACTTCTCTCTGCAAGGCGTGGCCGGGTTCGGGCTGGTGATCTTCTCGCTGGCGCTGGGCATTGGGCTGTTCTTTGTGTTGCCAGCGGCGGCCTCAGCGGCGGTGAAATCACTGACCGGGCTGGATAGCAAGCTCGCCGCCGACCTGATCGAGGGCGTGATCAAGCTGGCGCTGCTGCTCGGTTACATCTGGGCGATTGGCTTCATGCAGGATGTGAAGCGGCTGTTCGGCTATCACGGCGCAGAGCACAAGACGATCAACGCCTACGAAGCCGGGGCCGAGCTAACCCCCGACGCAGTGGACAAGTTCTCGGTCCGGCACCCCCGCTGCGGCACGGCCTTCCTGCTGACGCTGGTTGTGCTGTCCGTGCTGATCCACATCGTTACCGGGCGACCGGACAGCGTGCCGCTGCTGCTGCTCTCGCGCGTGGCGCTGATCCTGCCCATCGCTGGCACTGCCTACGAGACGATCCGCTTCACGGCAAAGCATCACCGCAACCCGATCATCCGCCGCGTTGTCAAGCCGAACCTGGCCCTGCAAAGCCTGACCACACGCCAGCCCGACCGGGGAATGCTCGAAGTGGGCATCGCCGCGCTGGAGCGTGTGCTGGATGCCGAGCGCGCAGGCGCGACGATTCCAGAGGCGCGCATTACGGACACAGCGGTCGGCGAGACGGGCGATTGACAGAAACAGGCGTGGAATCAAGACGGGGCGGCCAGGCGGTCGCCTCGTTTGCGTTTCAAGGGACTGTTCGGGACTTCTCGGCCACGCACACCATCACGGTGCTGCGCGGCAGCGACTCGCTGACGGTGCGCGCAGCAAACCCAGCGGCAGCCAGCCGCGCTTCGAGCGCGACAGGCCAGGGGCCGCGCTGCCCGGTGACGCGGTAAGCGAATTCCAGCGAGCGGGCGGCGGGGTCGCGCCCGGTCAGCAGGCCGCCGAGCACGATCACCAGCCGCCCGCCAGGGGCCAGCACGCGGTTGACTTCGCGCAGCGTGCACGGGTCGGCGATGAACTCGGTGGGGAAGGTGCTCACGGCGGCGGTGAAGTGCCCGGCGGGGAAAGGCAACGCCTGGGCGCGCGCCCGTACCAGCGGCGGTCGCCAGCCCCAGCGCTCCAGCCGCCGCCGGGCGATGCATCCCATCGCGCGGCTGAGGTCTACGGCAGCCAGCCGGTACCCTGCCCGGCGCAGGTCAATTGCCAGGCGTCCGGTGCCGTGCGCCAATTCCAGGACGGTGTCGCCGGGCTGCGCGCTCAGGTGGGGGAGCGCCGCGTGCTGCCATGCGCTCCACTGGCCCAGGCTGACGACCGCGCTCACCATGTCGTAGGTGAAGGCCAGCTCGTTGTAGAGCAGGCGGAAGCCGAGGCGCAGCAGCGCCAGCCATGCGCGGGCGGAGAGGCGGTCTTTCTGGCTGGCAGAGTCCATCGCTTCCCGGCTATCCTTCGCGCCTGGTGATGTCGCGCGGGGGTGTGCGCTCGCTTGACATCGGGCATTTACCTCACCCCTGGCCTCGCCACGCTCGGCCTTTCCCCCTCTCCGCTGCGGAGAGGGGAAGCGAGGCGCGTCAGCGCCGAGTGGGGGTGAGGTCACGTAGGGGCGTATCGCCATACGCCCCAGGGCGCAGCAGAGCAACGCCTCTGCTGCCTGACAGGTCTTGCACGCACCTCCGCGCGGCTCATTCTGGACATATTGCGGCGAGCGTGTAAAATCGTGCCCCAGTGTACCGCCAAAAGCGATCCGACGCTGGCGAGCGGTTCGCGCCGCGTGTGCCCGCCGGGCTGCCGCATGAACCCGTGCGGCGCGTCTCTCTCAGTGACGCGCGCGGTGCGCGGTTTGTCCACACCCAAATGAACTTGGAGGAGATTCCCATATGCCGTACTCCTGGCGCTTGTTTCGGCCTGTTTTGCTGGTTGCCATCGCCGCAACCATGATTTTCGCGCTGGCCGTGCCGGTCAGCCTGGCCCAGGATGAAGAGACGCAGCCAGTTATCGTCCAGGGCACGCCAGAGCTTGAGGCGCTCGTCACCACCGTCCGCGATGCCTACGCAGTGGCCAATGAGGGCGCGGACGTGCAGATTGACGCCAGCGGCGGGCTGCGCGCTGCCTTCGAGGGACTGTGCAGCGGTGAAGTAGATGTCGTGATGTCCACCGGGCCGATCAGCGATGCCCAGCTTCAGGCGTGCGCCGAGCAGGGGCAGGGCTTTGTCGAGGTGGTGCTGGCTTACGAGGCGCTGGCGTTGCTGGCCGCGCCCGAAGCCGCGCTGACCTGCCTGGCGCAGACTGCTGTGTCCGATGCCTGGCAGTTGGGCGCTGCCGCCGGCCTCACCTGGACTGACCTCGGCTCGCAGACGCTCAGCGGCCCGGTAGCCTTCTACGGGCCGGAGGATCAGTCGCGGGCCGCGCTGCTGTTCGCGAGTTTGGTACCGGCGGGCGCGCTGCGCGATGGCATTGAGACGCCCGGCGACCCGGCGGCACTGCTGGCGAAGGTGCAGGAAGAAGGCGCGAGCGCATTCGCGTACATGATGCTGGCTGACCTGGCCGCTGCCGACCCGGACGGGGCCGTTGCGCCGCTGCGCGTGCAGGATGCGGCGGGCACGTGCGTCGCGCCGGCGGTGAGCACGCTGGCCGACCGGACGTACCCGCTGGCCCGCACCGACTACCTCTACATCAACGCGGAGAGCGCGGCGCGGCCTGAGGTGCAGGCGTTCGTCGAGTTCGCGCTGACGGGCGAGGACGGCGTCACGGCGCAGGGGCCGGTGCTCGGCTACACGCCCGCTGACGCTGCGACCTACGAGACGGGCCTCGCCAACCTGCTCGCCGGGAAGACGGGGCGCACTTTCTCGCGCCCGATCAACCCCGTCCAGGTGGACGCGGCGACCGAAGGCACCGTCACTGTGACCGGCACGGCGATGCTCTATGACATCACCCGCCGGATTGACGGTGCGTTCAAGACGCAGTACACGGGCGCGACCATCGAAGCGGAGTATGCGGGCAACGCGGCGGGTTGGGATGCTTTCTGCGCGGGCGAGGCGGATGTGCTGCGGGCCACGCGCGCGGCGACCGAGGAGCAGCTTGCCCAATGCGCGGCGAACGGCATCGAGCCGTACACGCTCGATCTGGGGCAGCAGGCGCTGGTGATCGCTGTTCCGGCGAGCGCGGACTGGATCGAGTGCGTGGACGCGGACACGGCGGCGGCGCTGCTGCGCGCCGGAACTGAGGACGCGCCCGCTGCTGCGACGTGGCAAGAGATTAACGCCGAGTGGCCGGGTCTGCTGCTGCTCGTCGCGCCGCCCGCCCGCACAGGCGAGACCGATACCCTGGTCGCCAGCTTGATCGGCTCGCCGTCGTTCGCGGTGCGCCAGGACATGGTCGAGAGCGTCGATCCGCTCTACCGCGCGCAGGGCGTGGCTAACACCGACAACGGCCTGACCTGGCTGTGGTGGACGGACTGGCAGGGCAGCACGGCGGATGTCAAGATGCTGAGCGTGGACGCCGGCGCGGGCTGCGTTGCCCCGTCCGCTGAGACGCTCGCCGACGGCAGCTACGCGCTGTCGTTCCCGGTGCGCATGCATTTCAGCCAGGCGTCCTTCGCCAACCCGCTGGTGCGTGCCTACCTGTGGCAGTTCTTCGCGCAGAGCACGCTGGATACGCTGGCCGGGTACCCCTTCGCCGGGTTTGACCTGGACGCTTACAGCCGCGACGTGCGCGAGGCCGTGTATGAGCTTCTCGCCGCGTATGAGGAGCAGGCGGCGGAAGCTCCGGCGGAAGAGGCCGCACCGACCGAGACTCCCGCAGAGGAGACGGCGACCGAGACGCCCGCCAATGCGCCGGGCAGCGAGGATACTACCGCGACGCCGGGCAGCTAACGCGCTGCGCGTCACTTCATGCAGTCTGCCAGGGCGGGCCAGGGATGGCTCGCCCTGTGTTTCTTAGCCGCGTCCAGGGCGTAGCTCGATGGTCAGCGTGCCGTCGAGCGTGCCGCCGGTCGCGGCGGCGAGGTCGGCGCTGAAGACGTGCAATTGTCCCGCCGCGAGAAGCAGCCGCCAGTGCAGCCCGTCCAGCGTCGCGCCCCCGGCGTCCTGCGCGGGCAGCGCGGCCAGGGCTGGCCAGAGGATCGGCTGCTGGATGTCGCGCACGTCGGCGTGATAGGGGCAGATCAGGCGGTAGTGCTCGGCTGCGCCGGGATCGGCGGGGACGAGGAGCAAGTCAACGCCAAGGGCGTCTCCCTGGGCGAAGGTGGTGCCCTGTACCGCGAACCGCAGCGGCGCGGAGTCCATCACCTGGGCGTCACACGGCGGGCTGCTGATCGCCGGGGTGAAGGTGCCCGCCCCGCTGGCGCTGCCGTCGCCGCTCACCGTGAGGCTGGCGGAGCCGGAATAGCGCACTTCTTCGATCAAGCTGCCGCCACTGATGGTGATGTCAGCGCGCAGGTACCAGCGGCCTTCCACGCTCGACAGGTCGTAAGCGGGCGTCGGCGGGGGCGGGGGTGTTTGCGTGGGGCCGGGCGTGACGATGCGCGTGATCACGGGCGGGATGGTCGGCGGGGGCGCGGTTGGCGAGGGCGCGGGCGACGAGTCGGCGCAGGCTGCGAGCGTCAGCGCCACCACAAGCAGAGCGGTAATTGCCCGCATCGTTTTGCGGCGGATGCATCTCCCCGTGCGCCCGATCGTGCCCATGTCCGTTGCGCTCCTCTGTGCGGTCAATCCCAGGGGTTGATAGCGCCATTATACTCCGAACCTGAGTCGCGCACGCCTGCACCCGCCGAATCGCGCCCCTGCCTGCCAACGCGCCGGTCAAACTTGCGCCCAAATGTGCTACAATAGCCCCGCTGCGGCACCGAGCCGCTTAGAACGGAGCCACTCTATGCGCGAGGTCATCGTCGCCCTCGACCTGGAAACAACCGGACTCAACCAGTACGAAGACGACATCATCGAGATTGGCGCGGCCAAGTTCCGCGACGGCGAGCTGCTGGAAACATACGAAACGCTGGTCAACCCCGGACGGAGCATCCCGGAGCGGGTGACGGCCATCACCGGCATTCGCAGCGACGACCTGATCGGCTGCCCGACGGTGCGCGAAGTGCTGCCCGACCTGCGGCGCTTCATCGGCGCGCACCCGGTCGTCGGCCACAATATTGAGTTCGACCTGGGCTTCCTGGCCCGCTTCGACGTGGCGACCGGCAACATGGCCCTGGATACCTACGATCTGGCCTCGGTGCTGCTGCCGACCGCGCCGCGCTACAACCTCAACAGCCTGGCCGGTCAGCTTGACCTTGACCTGGAGAACGCGCACCGCGCGCTGGCCGACGCGGTGGCAGCCGGACGGCTGTATTGGGAGCTGTGGCAGCGCATCCTGAGCTTGCCGCTGGACACGCTGAGCGAGATCGCCGAGGCCGCGCGCAAGGTGGACTGGGGCGCGAAGCCGGTGTTCGTGGCCGCGCTGAGCGAGCGCAGCCGCACCGCCTTCAGCGACGTGCCAGCGCGCCGCTCGGCGATAGGCGCTGATGACCTGTTCACGCCGGATCGCACTCCCTGGCGGCCCCTGCGCCCGAACACGGAGCGCCGTCTGCTGGACGTGGATCGGCTGGCGGGGATGATCGAGGAGGGCGGCGACATGGCCGCGGCCTTCCCCAACTACGAGCACCGGCCCCAGCAGGTGGACATGCTGCGCCAGGTGGCAAAGGCGTTCAACGGCGACGGGCACCTCATGGTTGAAGCGCCCACCGGCGTCGGCAAGAGCATGGCCTACCTGATCCCGGCTGTCGCCTGGGCGACGCAGAACAATGAGCGCGTGGTGATCAGCACGGCCACGATCAATTTGCAGGATCAACTGCTCAGCCGCGACCTGCCTCTGCTGCGCCAGGCGCTGGGCATCCCCTTCGAGGCGGCGCTGGTCAAGGGGCGCGGCAATTACCTCTGCCCGCGCCGTCTGGCGACGCTGCGCCGCCGGGGGCCGACGTCGGTGGCCGAGGTGCGCCTGCTGGCTAAGGTGCTCGTCTGGCTGCTGGACTCGGAGACGGGCGACCGGGGCGAGATTTCGCTGCGCGGCTACGAGGAAGCTGCTGTCTGGTCGCACCTGAGCGCAGAGGACGAGGGGTGCACGCTGGAACACTGCGACCAGCGCATGGGCGGCGCGTGCCCGTTCTACAAGGCGCGGCGTCAGGCGGAGTCGGCGCATGTGCTCATCGTCAACCACGCGCTGCTGCTGGCCGACATGCAGATCGGCAACCGCGTGCTGCCGGAGTACCGCCACCTGATCGTGGACGAAGCGCATCACCTGGAGGATGCGACGACCAGCGGCCTGTCGTTCCAGATCACCCAGCCGATGCTACAGCGCCGCCTGGAAGACCTGGGCGACGCGCGAAAGGGGCTGCTGGGCGATGTCATTCGCGGCACGCGCGGCAGCGTGCCTCCCAGGTACTTCACCCAGATCGAGGAGTACGTGACCATCGTCAGCGACGCGCTGGAGGCGATGGGCCACCATGTCGAGCGTTACTTCGACACGCTGCGCCGCTTCCTGGAGTCAACGGGGGCGCTGCGCTCCGGCGAGTACTCGAACCAGGTGCGCATCACCCCGGCGCTGCGCCACCAGCCGAACTGGGCGCAGGTTGAGGGCGCGTGGGAAGTGCTCGCCGAGTTCACGCTGGTGATCTCCGACGCGATGAGCCGCCTGGCACGCGGCCTGGCCGACCTGGAGCAGTACGACGTGATCAATTACGACGATCTGCTGTCCAGCGTACAGGCGGCGGCGCGGCACCTGGAGCAGGTTCACACGCAGCTTGCCGCTTTCTCGTCCAGCCCGGAGGAGAACACGATCTACTGGGCGCAGGTGGATCAGGACGGGATGCGCCTGTCGGTGCACGCTGCGCCGCTGCACGTGGGGCCGCTGCTGGAGCAGTATATCTGGAACACGCAGGACGTGGTGATCCTGACCAGCGCCACACTGCGCACCGGTGGCACGTTCGAGTATGTGTGCGACCGGCTGGGCGCGAGTCACGTGGACACGGCGGTGGTCGGCTCGCCGTTCGACTACGAGAAATCCACACTGGTGTATATTCCCACCGACATGCCCGACCCGACGGCTCGCCGCGACGAGTACCAGCGCGCGGTCGAGCGCGGGCTGATCGAGCTGGCGGCGGCGACCGGTGGGCGGCTGCTGGGCCTGTTCACCAGCTACGCCCAGCTTCGCCAGACGGCGCAGGCCATTGCCCCCCGGCTGGCGCTGGGCAACATCACCGTCTTCGACCAGAGCGATGGCACCAGTCGCCAGGCTCTGCTCGACGGCTTCGTGCGCACGGAGCGGGCGGTGCTGCTGGGCACGCGCTCCTTCTGGGAAGGCGTGGACATCCCCGGCGAAGACCTGAGCGTGCTGGTCATCGTGCGCCTGCCGTTCTCCGTGCCCAGCGACCCGATCTTCGCCGCGCGCTCCGAGCTATACGAGAACGGCTTCATGCAGTACGCCGTGCCCGACGCGGTGCTGCGCTTCCGCCAGGGCTTCGGGCGGCTGATCCGCACCAAGACGGATCGCGGGATCGTCGCCCTGTTCGACAACCGTGTGATCACCAAGCGGTACGGGCAGGTCTTCCTGGAGAGTCTGCCGGGCTGCACGGTGAGGCGCGAGCCGCTGGCCGGTCTGCCAGCGGCTGCGAGGCAGTGGTTGGCGCGGTAGGGTCGAGCGGGGCAGGTGGTGGTGTTTCTTGTAGGGGGCGTATGACAATACGCCCCAACGCAGGTGTGGTGGTCTATGTGTACACCCCCTGCTACTTGGCCGTTCAATGACGGCGCAATTTCTGGTATAATGGCTTGCGGATAATCGAAAACGACAGCTTAAGGCTGGTAGGACTGAGGACGGCATTTCCAATGATTGACGTAAATCAGCTTCGCAATGGCACCAACTTCACGCTTGATGGCGAGCTGTATAAGGTGCTGAATTACCACCACAACAAGACCGGTCGCGGCAATGCGACCATCCGGGTGGCCGTGCGCAACCTGCGCAGCGGCAGCACGCGCGAGATGACCTTCATCTCCGGCGACCGCGTCGAGGACATTCGCGTCGAGACGCGCATCGTCGAGTACCTGTACGACGACGGAGAGTTCCTCACCTTCATGGACGTAGAGACGTTCGAGCAGCCGCAGATGCGCAAGGACCGCTTCGGCGACGACGTGGTTTACCTGAAAGAGAACACGCAGCTCAAGCTGTTGTCGTATGAGGGCGAGATTCTGGACTACGAGCTGCCGCCGAATATTGACTACCTGGTGGTCGAGTCGGAGATGGCCGTTGCTGGCAACACGGCCACCGGCGCGACCAAGAAGGTCAAGACCGAGACGGGACTGACGGTCACCACGCCGCTGTTCGTCGAAGAGGGCGACACGATCCGCGTGGACACGCGCACCGGCGAGTACCTCACGCGCGTCTGATGTCTGGCAGTCGAAGGGCCAGCGCAAGGCCGGGACTCCCCGGCCTTTTTGGTCGGGCAATTTGGCGCGCGGGCGGCGACCGCTTACACTTGAAGTAGGGGCGGCAGGATCATGGCGGCGAAAGGCGGGCGCATGGTTACCCCGACGGGCAAGGAGTGCCCCCACTACTACGAGGACTTCAATCGCGGGCGGGCGATCCAGGAGTGCCGCCTGGCCGCGCAGAACGCCGAGTCGCTGCACTGGCGTCCGAGGGACTGCGCCAAGTGCGCGGTGCCGGATATTCTGCGCGCCAACGCCAGCCCCAACCTCGAACTCCGGCTGACCATTCGCGGCGCGCTGCTCGGCTTTGTGCGCCAGGTGCGCGTGGATGCCTGGTGCACCAAGCACGACATCCCCATCGCCGACCCCTATACGGGCTGTCCGTTGGACGCGCAGGAGAATGACGCGCTGCGCCTTTTCCGCGAGGCGCTGGACGAGGCGGAGGAGTAGGGGCCTGGATCGCGCGCGCTTTCTCGCGCTTATGTGGTCGGTGACGCCGTGCAGGGGAGCTCCACTCGGCTGCCGGCGCTGATCACGGTCAACAGGCGGGCGCTGCCCATGAACTGAAAGTGGACGGAACGCCAGATACTTCTGCTCAACTCGGCTTCGAGCCGGGCTTTCCTCGCATTTGTGAAACTTCGCGTAAGGCATAGCGAACTGCTGTCTTCCTGTGTTTTTGGCTGCCGGCCTCACAAGCTGTGTCATATTTCACGCTGTCGTGCGTTCTTTTATGTAGAGTGAGGTTAGGCAGCAAGGAGGTAGTGGTGACGTCGGTTCCCTTACGACTCAGGAGATGCGCCAGGTCAAAGCCATACAGTAGCGAAGGCGCTTTCAGGCGATTATTCAACGCAACCCATCCCATTGTGTTTCGCTACGTCTATGGTTTGCTGGGCGGGCCGCGTCAGGAGGTGGAGGATATTGTTGCCGACACATTTCTCAAGGCATGGCAGGCGCGTGACCGCTTCGAGGGTGACCGGCAGGCAGCCGTGCGGTGGCTCCTGACCATTGCGCGGAACGAGGCGATTGACCGTTTCCGCGCCCAGCAACACGCAGCAGGCATAACTTGGCTGGAAGACGTCGAGTTTGCCTCCTCTGATCTCAGTCCCGAACAACAGGTGATTGAGAACGAACAGTGGCAGCAGTTGCAGGCTATCGTTCAAACGTTGAATGAAAGGCAACGAGAAATCATCGTCTTGCGTTATGTGCTGGGCTGGAAAGTCAAGCATATTGCAGAGCATCTGGAGATGGCGAGAAAACACCGTCTCGGCCAACCTGCGACGTATTCTTCAACAGTTGCAAACCGAAGTTCAAAATCAAGAGGAGGTAGCACGGCGGACAGAGAGTTTCGTCATGTGAGTTGGCACTCCTGCGCCTGTTCAAACGCTCGGTTACACCCCGGCCCGCGCTTCTATGAGCAGACGGCTCGCATGCCCCTGGGCTATGGCTTCGTCTCCTGCCGGTGTTCGCCGTTCCGTCCCCCTGAGATTGGCGGCAGCAACCCTGACTGTGGTGGCATTGCTCTTGCTTGCCATCCCGCTCAGATCGCTGGCGCAGCAGGTCTTCACTTCTTCACTCAAGCGAAACGGATGCTGTGGACGATCCGGTTTTCCTGAAACGACTCTAATGCGCCGGCGATGGACGACCTGGCGGATATCGAGCGGGCCAGCGCAGAGGCCGGATTTGCCATACGTCTACCCCAAGACCTGCCTGCTGGGTGAATCACCGCTGCCGGTGTCAATCCGGGCAGCGTAGTGTTCCTATTCCGATGGGCAAACGACCCTGGTGTTCTTGCAGGGGATGAAGGCTGCAAGCTCCTTCTATGTGGGCGCTGGGGCCGAAGTAGAAACGGTGTCTGTGGACGGCGTAGTAGGAGAGTATGTACACGGCAGTTGGCGGCAGGTGGGCGATGGGCTTGTCTGGGACAATGCTGTGTCTGCCAGTCTCCTTTTCTGGGAAAAGGAGGGCGTGCGCTACGGTTTGCTTGTAGAGACAGGAGAAATAGCACGAGAAACACTCATCCACATCGCTGATAGCTTGTCCTAACCCAAAGCGATGTGCTAGGGAGCAATTCCACTGGCTTGAACTATAGCGCAGGGGGCGATCTCGATGATCGCCCCCGTTGTCGTGACGGGTGAGGTGCGCAGCGCGGCTAGCCTTCGCCTTCGCTCGCTTTGGCCTGAGCGCGGGCTTCCTTCTCGCGCTGCTTGAGCACGTCCTTGTGCTCCCAGCCGCCGCGCGCTTCGGCTTCTTCAGCGGCGCGCGTCGGGGCGATGGACTGCCAGTAGCGGAACTCCTTGGAGAGGCGCTGCTTGTTGAAGATGTGCGCCGACGTGCGGTCGTAGCTGGCCAGCTCGTAGTCGTGATCCATCTTGATCGCGTCGAACGGGCAGAACTCAGCGCAGAAGCCGCAGTTCATGCAGATGTCAATGTCAATGTAGAACTCCGCCGGCTCCGGGATGGGCCGCCCCGTCTCCGGGTTGGTGCCGCGCACGATCCAGATGCACTGCGGCGGGCACGCCTTGGCGCAGATGCCGCAGCTTGTGCACCAGATGTGGCCGGGGCGGTCGGGGTGGTCGTAGTTGTCCACGACCAGGAACGGGATGAAGCGGAAGCGTTCCGGCGTGGCGAGCTTCTCCTCCGGATACTCGACGGTGAAGATGCCGCGCGTCTCCAGGCCCTGGCGCAGCGGGAACGCCTCGTCAGGGACATGGCGGCGCCGACCCCAGCGGATGTCCTCCAGGTAGGTGTTGACAAAGTGCTTGAGCGTAACCCCCGAGGCCACGCAAGATTCTGATCCGTACATGGACGCACCTCCTCCTTTGCGCGCTAGCGATCCAGCTTCGCCGAGCACCCCGTGTCAATGCTGCCGAGGATGGCCACAACGTCGGCGATCTTGCCCCTTGCACATCGGCTCCAGGGCGATCAGGTTGATGAAGCTTGGCGACCGCGTGATACCGCCAGGGGTTCTGCCCGCCGTCGGAGACGACGTAGTAGCCTAGCTCGCCCTTCGGGTTCTCGGCGCGGCCATAGGCTTCGCCAGCAGGGACGCGCGGGCTGTACTGGCCGCCGCGCCCGGCGAAGGGAGCTGGCGCTTCGTCTCCTCAAGGATGTGACGGATTTGCTTGAGGATGCGGATGCTCTGGCGCATCTCGTCCAGGCGGATCAGGTAGCGGTCGTACACGTCGCGTGATGGCGCCACCGCTACAAATAAATTCAGGTCCGGGTAGATGCTGTACGGCTGCGCGCGGCGCGCGTCGTAGGGCACGCGCTGCTGGCGCGCAGGACAGGGCCGGCGGCGCTGTAGGCGATAGCGTCTTCTCTGCTCAGCACGCCCACGCCAATGCAGCGGTTGGTGATGATCTCGTTGGTGGTCAGCAGGTCGTTGGTCTGGTCAATGGCGCGCGGCAGGCGGTCGTTGATCAATTCGCGCAGGTAGCCGCTGGTGATAAAGTCGCGCACGCGGTCGTTGACGGGCGCCGCCGTGCTCTGGATGCGCTCCGGCAGGTCATGGGCCACGCCGCCAGCGCATGTAGTTGCACATCTGCGGCGCCTGCCGGAAACAGCCTCGAAGAGATCGAGGATTAGCTCGCGCTCGATGATGGCGTACATGAGCGGCGTGAAGTACGCGCCGGGTCGTTGACGGAAGCCGATGGCCACCAGGTGGTTGAGGATACATCGTGCTCGACCATCGCGCGAATGGCTTCGGCGCGGTAGGTGGGCGGCTCGTAACGCTTGCCCAGGGCCATGAGCTGCTCGACGCGCCCAGCGCGTAGCCGTGATTGTTGGCCATGCCGCGAATAGTCGAGCCGGTCGGTGAAGGGCATGTTGTGCAGGAACGTGTTGCGCTCGCCGATCTTGTCGTGGTTGCGGTGCAGGTAGCCCATCACCGGCTCCAGCGCGACGATGGTCTCGCCGTTCAGCGTGACGATCATGCGGAAGACGCCGTGCGTGCTGGGATGCTGCGGCCCCATGCTGACCACTCCCTGGTCAGTGGCCATGTCGGTGACATGGACGCCCATCGGCGCGCCTTCGTAGAGGGCTTTCTCGGCCTGCGACTCGTAGTCGTCCAGGGTGAAGCCCGCCGGATAGGAGACGTTCTTGCCGTAGAGGTTGCACTCCTCGGCGCGCGAGACGTGGCCTTCGGGCCAGCGGCTGTCGAAGGGCTTGGTGTCTTGCTCGTAATACGCTTCGTGCCAGTCCTTGCGCAGCGGGTGGCCGTGGAAGCCTTCCCACATCAGGATGCGCTTGAGGTGAGGATGGCCCGCGAAGTGAATGCCCATCAGGTCCCAGGCTTCGCGCTCCTGGAAGTTGGCCCCCGGCCACACCCCGACCAGGCTGGGCAGGGTGGCCTCACTGCGCGGCGTCTGCGCCTTGAGCACCAGCGCCGGCCCGCCCTGGACGTTGTAGGTGTGGTAGACCATCTCCAGGTGATCGCTCTCGCTCTTGCCCAGGTAGTCCACAGCAGTCGCGCTGGACAGGTAGCTGAAGCCGAGCGTATCGCGGACGAACGTGGCGACCTCAACGAGCTTGCCCGGATCAACAATGACGCCCGAATAGCCTTCGCGGTCGTCACGCCGGACAGCGCCCGCGAACTGCGCTTCGAGCCGGCTGATGGCGTCGTCGAGCGGGGTGACGGTCTCAGCGACTTGGACGTGTTCGGTCATAATAGCTCCCTTGAGAATAGCAGTCAGCGGTCAGCGGTCAGCCGTCAGTGAGTGCGGCGGCATGGCTGGCTGAGGGCGCTGCGTTCAAACCCCAGGCACTCAGGCGCTGGCATCCGTCTCGCCAGCGACAGCGTCGGACGCGGCAGTCTCGCGCCGCAGCAGGTACGCCTGGCGCGGATCAACGATGTCCGGGCCGAGCACCGGCAGGGGCACTTCTTCGCTAGGCCCGCGCCCATACCAGGGCATACTGTTGCGGTTGCCGAACGACTGGCCGTCAATCTTTTTCTGCATCATGATCAGGCCGTGAAGCAACGCCTGCGGAGTGGGCGGGCAGCCGGGCACGTACACGTCAACGGGGATGTACTTGTCAACGCCGCTGACGACGTTGTAGCCCTCTTTGAAAGGCCCGCCGCCGATGGCGCAGGCACCCATCGCTAGCACGTACTTCGGCTCCGACATCTGGTTATAGAGGCGCACGATGGGCACGACCATCTTCTTGGTCACCGTGCCGCTGACGATCATCAGGTCGGCTTGGCGCGGGCTGGCGCGCAGCACTTCCATGCCGAAGCGGGCCTGGTCGAAGCGGCTGCTGGCGGTGGCGATCATCTCGATGGCGCAGCAGGCCAGGCCAAAGGACATCGGCCAGATCGAGTTGCGGCGGCCCCAGTTGTAGATGGAGTCGATGAGCTTGCCGAATGACGTGACAGCGACCGCTGACTGCATCCCCTCCGGCACCGGCACGTCAGGATGGTGCAATTCTTTGAGGAAATTCTCGTTCGAATTCGTCATGACGCCTCGCATTTCTCCTCGTACCATTCGCGCAGTATCCCACTCAACAGGTCATCGTGGGCCAGGGCCGGGTCGTCGGCAAAGCCCGGCAGCGCGATGATCCACTCAAAAAGCTGTCCCAGGCCCAGCACGTCAAGGTCGGCGTCGGGATGGTGCTCCATCAAGCAGAGCACAATCTCGTACGACGCTTCCCAGTACAGGGGCCGGGGATCGTCGCCAGCAGTCATTGTCCTCTGGCTGCGCGCCCGCGCATGGCCTGATGATAGCGGACTCCCGCCATCCGGCCTAGTGGGCGCCGTCCTGCTTTGCGGGTGACGTTTGGCGCTCACCCAGGGCGGCGGTGCCAGGGGCCGCTCAATCGCCGGACTCCTCCTCTGTTGCGGTAGGCTGGGCCTCAGGCGTAGCCTGGGGCTGCTCAGTGGCAGGGGTAGACTGCTCGCCGGTTGGCTCCTCCGGCGCTGGCGTCGCCTCGCCTTCGGTGGGAGTGGCTTCGCCGGTGTCCTCTTCCTCTGCCGGCTTCTCATACAGAGTCGCGGCGTTCGCCTCCAGCCAGGCGCGGAAATCACCGTAAGCGGCATCGTCCGGCGCGCCCTGGAGCACGTATTGGACGAACGTCACATCACCGCCGCCCTGGTCAATGAGCGCCTGAACCAAGTCGAGGCCGCGAAACTGCTGCCCATCCTGGCGGGTCTGGGACTGGACTGTGGCGCGCATGAGGGCGACCGGTGTCTCCCCCACGATCTCGATGATTGGCGCGGAGAACGCATCGGACTCAAAGGTCAGACCGGCGTCGGTCGCCTGCGTCTGGAGAGTCTCGCTCAACTGGCCCAGCACATCGAGCAGGGGGTAAGGGGCATCAGCGGCGGGCGCGGTCAGCCCGGTGCCGGTGATGAACTCGTCCAGGTTGATCGTTTCGAAGTTGATGCTGGCGGCGGCTCCACTGGGGCCTGAATACGTCCACCGGCCCGTCGCGGCTTCAGTCCAGTTGGCTGCGCCGGGATCGGGGCCAGGGGTGGCGGTGGGGGCAATGGTGGGCGTATAGGTCAGGGTGGGTTCGGGGAGAAAGACGCCGGTGGATACACCAGCGTCGCCTACCAGCAAGAAGATGACGGCGAGCGCAACAAACAGCACAGCCAATGCAGCGGTCTGTGAGCGAAGCGTCATGCCTGAAGCTCCTTACGAGTGCGCGGAACGGGTGTCGTGCAACACGCCCACAAGTGTAGCCGAGAGTGGCATCTCTTACAACCAGTTGGTGGGCGCGGGGGCATCCGAATTTTCAGGGTGAAGCATCACTGTCGAGGTGTTACACGGCGCGATTCCGCTGTGTTTTAGGGGACTGGAAGGCGCGGCGTACTGTCATGCCGCAATTGTGACAAACGGCAGACGTGAGACGATCAGTTGTCAATTGACTGCCGGGCAGCGGCGTGCTAAGATTTGCTAAATTTATGAATAATATCGTAAATATCACGAAGGTGAGCGAGTAGCTATGCAGCAAACGAGACGTCATATCCTCGAAATCCTCAAGGAGCGCAGAGAGGCCACTATTGACGAGATCGTGACCGCCCTCAGCGAGCGCATCGGCAGGATCACGGCGGTGACGGTGCGCCATCACTTGGAGATTCTGCGCGGGGATGGGTTGGTGGCAGCGCCGTCAGTCCGCCGGCGCAGCGCACCGGGGCGGCCCCAATACGTGTACACACTGACCGAGCGCGCCGCCGATCACTTCCCGAACAACTACCAGGGCCTGGCCTCCGGTCTGCTGGATCAGCTCAAGAGTCAGCTTCCGGCGGCGCAGGTGAGCCAGATTCTGAACGGCGTCGCCGAGGCCATGGCCGGGGACGCGATGGTGCCCGATGCGCCGCTGGAGACACGGCTGGATCACGCCGTTGCCTACCTCGACCAGCATGGTTACACGGCGTCGTGGTCGGAAAACGGTCAGGGGTTGATCCTGTCCATCACCAACTGCCCCTACGAGCAGGTGACCTCCACCAGTCCTGAGCTATGCAAGATGGACAAGAAGCTGGTGGATTCGCTGGTGGGCACGACGACCCGGCGCATCAGTCACCGGATTGACGGCGACGAGGGGTGCTCGTACCTGATTCCGCGCAAGAAGGATGGCTAACCGCTGCGCTTGCTCTCACCGGCCCGTGCTGAGACACCCCCGCCCTCGTGCGGGGGTTTGTTTTGTGCGCCCTGTTTTGCCTGATGCCCCTCCACGCGTGGCTATGCGACCCCCCATCCCCCCACTCCAGCCCTTCCCCGCGCTGCGCGGAGGAAGGGGAGCAGGCCCGCCGCTTTTCTCCCTTCCCCTCGGGGAAGGGCCGGGGATGGGGGACAGGCGTGCGCAGCCAGGCTTAGGCTGGTACACATGGGCGTATGGCGATACGCCCCCTGCCTCACTCCCCGCTTGGCGCTGATGCGCCCCGCTGCTTATGCGTTACTCACAAGTACCCCCCACTTCAGCCCCTTCCCCCGCGCTGCGCGGAGGGAAGGGGAGCAGGCCCGCCGCTTTTCTCCCCCTTCCCCCTCGTGGGGAAGGGCCGGGGATGGGGGGACAGGCACAGCCAAAGATGTGGGTAAGTATAGCCACGCGTGAAGAGGGGGCAAGCCGAGTGTAGCGAGGCTGGGCCGCATATGGGCAATTCATGCCCTGCGGGTTAGACTCGTGACATGGACGGGAATAATCTCACACCCCGGCAGCGCCCGGCCCTGCGCCGCGCCGCTGTGCTGTTGCTGATCGGCGGGGTGCTGGCCTGGATGATCGCTCTTGGCGTGGTGGTGATGGGCGTCCCCTCGACCCAGAAACCCACTGAGCCAGCGCCGCCTGTCGGCGTGGCGCGCCTGCCTACCCTGGCGGCGGAAGTGGTCACGCTGACGCCGACCGTCACGCGCACGCCCTCCCCAACCGTCGCCGCTTCTGCGACCCCATCAGCCAGCCCCACCAGCTCGCCCACGCTGGCAGCGACCCAACCCCCGCCTGATGCCGCGCCGACTCGGCCTTTCACGCCCACACCGGCTGTGTTGGCGGGCGAGAGCGCCGCGCCGGTGGCCACTGCTCAGGTGGGCGAGCCGCCGCAAGGGGCGGGGGCGCAAGCCTGCGTCCCGCCCGCTGGCTGGGAGCAGTACGTCGTGCAGCCCGACGATACGCTGTTCGCCTTCGTGTTGGGGGTGGGGGCGACGCTGACGGTGGACGACTTGATGGTGGCCAACTGCCTGACCAGCCGCTACCTGAGCGTGGATCAGGTGATCTACCTGCCGCCGGGCGCGGCGGAGAACGCGCCGCCGTCGGTGCCTTCCGGCCCGGCGACTGACCTTGGCGCGCGCGGCCCGCGCACGCCCAACTGCCCCTGCACGATCACGGTGGGCGTGGGCTGGCGGCGCGAGCAGGTTGCCGACGCCATCAACGCGGCGCAAACGCTGTTCACCGGCGGGGACTTCCTGGCGGCGACGGGGCCGGACGCTGCGCCGCCGTTCGACTTCACGGCGGAGCGTGCGGCGGGGAGCACGCTGGAGGGCTTTCTGTTCCCCGGCACGTACACAGTCCAGAACGACACGACCGCCGAGCAGCTCCGCGACATGCTGCTGAGCGCGTTCGCGGCCAACGTCACCCCGCAGATGCGCGCCGACGCCGCCGCGCAGGGCGTCAGCTTCTACCAGGCGCTCATCCTCGCTTCCATTGTGCAGCGCGAGACGCGCGCCCCGGAGATGCAGCCGCTGGTCGCCAGCGTGCTCTATAACCGCTTGCGCGACGGCAATCGGCTGGCCCAGACGGTCACCGTGCAGTACGCGCTGGGCGGGCCAGGTAACTGGTGGCCGCGCGTGACGGCCAGCGGGCTGAAGGTGGACTCGCCGTACAACTCCTACACGCGGCGCGGCCTGCCGCCCGGCCCCATTGACAGCCCCGGCCTGTCGGCGATCATGGCGGCGGTCTACCCGGCGCAGACGGAATACCGCTACCACACCGCTGCCTGCGGCGGGGGCATTGCCTTCGCCGTGACCTACGAGGAGCACCTGGCGAACGTCAACTGCGAGTGAGGCCGATGCGGGGTAAGGTCAGGTGGGATTTGGCATTCAATATGGGTAACGCACACGGGGCGTCTGGTAGGGGAGGGTTTGCTAACCCTCCCCTACAGGTGGGTTACCGATCATGATCATCAATTCACATTAGGCGCAATGCGCTCCGACGCCAGACTTCCGAAGTTTCCGGAACTCCGCAAGTCTATTTCATGGCTGGGCGCAGCAGAGCAGCGCCCCTGCCCGTGTGAGGCAGGCAGGCCGCGGCACTCCCGCTCAACCCGCGCCGGAGGGCTGGCCCGATGGCTTCTCCCCTGCCGCGCCGCTGATCTGCTCCATCTGCCCCCACTGGCTGGCTTCGCGGCGCAGCACTTCCTCCGTCTGGTAGACAAGCTGCGGGAAGTAGCGGGTGTAGTCGCCCGGCTCCAGGTAATCCTCGTCCGGCATGGCCAGCCGCGCCTGCTGGAGCGCCAGCCATGTGTCCTCGTAGATTGTCGCCTGGCGCTGCCACTGGTACAGCGCGCGAAAGGCCGACACTGCGGCGGCGAACGCGGGCAGCAGCGCCGTCACGAAGGCGAAGAAGGCTTTGTCGGCGATGACCGAATACGACGAGATGACCGTCGAAATCCCCATCAGCCCTGCCGACACCCACAGCATCTTGTCCGAGTTGAAGGTGAATTCGGCGATGCGGCGGCGATAGAAGCCGTCCTGCAGGTTGATGCGCTGTTGGATGTAAAGCTGAGCGCGCAGCCGGGCCTCGTCCTCTGTGAACAGGGGCGGCGTCTGGGGCGGGGTGCTGTTTTGACTGCTCATAGTTGTGTCCTCGCTGCCTGGGCTGCCGGGTCAGTGATCGCCGCGCGGGGTGCTATCGCGGCGGCGGCGCGGAGCGCGGGATGGCGCGGGCGGCTCTGGCTCCGGCGCTGGCTCAGCGGGCGGCGCAGGAGCCGCCGCCTCTGGGCTGGCTGGGCGCTCGGCGATGCGCGTCTCGCGCAGCACCTCAATCACTTTGCGGCGCATCCGCTGCACGCGCTCGCGGTCGCTGGGGCTGTCGAAGGGAGCCTGGCGAGCCAGGAAGAGGAAGTAGGTCGAGCGCAGGATTTCGGCCTGCACGCGCGCCTTGTACCAGCGCTTCTGCGGCGTCTGGTTGGCGTCCAGGAAGGACACGGCGGCGGCGATGCCGCTCACCAGCGCGGTGAGAAAGCCGAGCACCTCCGTCCATTGCAGCGAGCCGACGATGGTCCCGGCCCGGCCCGTCCAGCCCTGCGCGTAGAGAAAGACGTTGACCGCGGCCAGGGCGGTGGTCAGGAAGGCGGCCAGGATGAACGCCCACTGGTACTGGTAGTAGCGATTCTGGAAGAAGCGGGCCTGCTGGTTCATGCGCCAGAAGTGGGGCAGCAGGTGCTGGTCTAGCTCGCGGATGTCGGCGGAAAGCTCGGCGGAGAGCGCCCCCTCAACCAGCGTGGACGCTACGAATCCTTCGGCGATCAGGTCGCGCGCGTACTTTTCGTCCGGCGGGCGCGTCCATTCGCGCCCGATGTGGCGCGACGGCACGCGCCGGATGAAGAACCATTGAGGCCCCTCTTCCTCGCGCTGCGCCAGTGCGCTCATGCTTAGGGTGGCGCGCTTATCGAGCTTGGAATCGTGCTGCTGTGCCATAGGCCCTCACGCTCTGCGAGCAACTCTGCGGATTGTCGGTCGGCGCGAGCTTACACAGCGGATGGGGGCGTTTCCCCCGCGTAGATGGCGGCGATGTCCCAGTCGGGCAGGGCCTCGTCCTTGACGCAAACGGCAAGCAGCAGCGTGCGCACCGGCCACTGGGCCGGCTCGAAATCGCGCTGCATGAGCGCCACGACGTGCGCGAAGCGGCGGGCAGCGATGCGCTCGCCGATGGTCACGCGCAGGCGGATGGCGGGCGGCTCGTCGGGCAGTGGCTGGATCAGCCCGGTCAGCGTGCGCTTGAGCGCGTGCAGGGCCGCGCGCAGCCGGTCGTCCATCGTCACCGTCCAGGCGGCGACGTACTGTCGCTCACCCGCGACTTCGGCGTGCACCCCGGCGATCTCAATGGACAGCGGCAGGCGCGCCCGCGCCCAGCGTTCGAGCGCGGCGTCCAGGGCGTCGGGATCGGGTGTGTAGAAGCGCGGCGTCAGTGGGATGCCCGGCGGCGGCATATCCTCCACGTCGCCGGTCGCGCGCAGCTCCAGAACATGCGCGCCCAGTTCGGGCGGCAGACCGAGCAGCACCTGGTACACCAGCCCGACGGCGGGCGCGGCGACGGGAATCTGCGGGCCGAGGTCGCGCGTGACGGGCGTTGGGGGCGGGCTGGGCGCTGCTACCTGGACGGGAGCAGAGGTGACTGGCGGCAGGGCGTCGTCGAGGGTATCGAGCAGGTCTTCGGTCGCCGCGCTGAGAGCGTCTTCGGCGCGGGCGGAGCCTGGCTCAGCGGGCAGGGCGTCGTCCAGCGCGGCCAGGAAATCGTCGGTGTCCTCGGCCAGCGACGCGGGCGGCGCGGCGAAGGCGGCGAGGGTACGCTCTTCGGGCACTGGCGCAGGGGAGCGCGGCGGCAGGGCATCGTCCAGGGTATCGAGCAGGTCTTCGGTCGCCGCGCTGAGAGCGTCTTCGGCGCGGGCGGAGCCTGGCTCAGCGGGCAGGGCGTCGTCCAGCGCGGCCAGGAAATCGTCGGTGTCCTCGGCCAGCGACGCGGGCGGCGCGGCGAAAGCGGCGAGGGTACGCTCTTCGGGCACTGGCGCAGGGGAGCGCGGCGGCAGGGCATCGTCCAGGGTATCGAGCAGGTCTTCGGTCGCCGCGCTGAGAGCGTCTTCGGCGCGGGCGGAGCCTGGCTCGGCGGGCAGGGCGTCGTCCAGCGCGGCCAGGAAATCGTCGGTGTCCTCGGCCAGCGACGCGGGCGGCGCGGCGAAAGCGGCGAGGGTACGCTCTTCGGGCACTGGCGCAGGGGAGCGCGGCGGCAGGGCATCGTCCAGGGTATCGAGCAGGTCTTCGGTCGCCGCACTGAGAGTGTCTTCGGCGCGGGCGGAGCCTGGCTCAGCGGGCAGGGCGTCGTCCAGAGCCGACAGGTCAATCGGCTCCGGCTCGTCCGCGCCCGTCCATAGCATGTCGTCGAAGTCCTCGTAGGACACGTCGTCGGTTGGCTCGTCGTCGGGCTGATAGTAGTCGGTCATGGTGTCCTTCACGCCCGCGTAGGGCGACCTCAGCGCGTCAAGTCCCCGAATGCGATCAACTGGATGCTCTCGGCCCGCACGCATTCGCGGGTCGCGGCGTGCGTCAGGTGGACGATCTCCTCTTCACGCTTGGCGCGATAACCGCTGAGGCCTAGCTCGTCGTCCACGTACCCCGGATGGCACATTAGCTCGGTGATGCCGTCGTCGGGCAGGGTCGTCAGGATGAGCAGCAGATCGCCGAGCGTGGCCGTCTTGTCGTAGTAGCCCATCTCGAAGCGCGCCGGCCAGAACGGGGCGGGACCAGTGGCGAGCAGCGCTTGCAGGCGCTCGACCAGGGGCAGGGCGACGCTCGTGTCAAACTCCGGCAGGATGCGCGCCAGCGCCGCCGCTGCCATGTCGAGCGGCAGATCAGCCATGCCCGCGCGCATGGGAATGCCAAAGCCTGCCGCGATCTCCAGCAGGGCGCGCAGCCCGTCCGGGTGCAGGTAGGCGGCGTGGTGGTGGGAGTCCAGGTGATCGGGCGGGCGACCGGTCAGCGCGAGGAAGCGATCTACCTGGGCGGCAATCTCGCGCTGCAAGTGATCCGGCTCAAAGCGGCTCATCTGGGCTGGCCACGCGCCGATATGGATGAACTCGCCCCCGTCGGCCAGCAGCGAGCGCACCGTCTCCGGCGCGGATACAGGGCGACCGGAGGTCAGCGTGATGTGCAGGCCGATGCCCAGGTCGGGGGCTTCGGTCAGGGCGCGCTCCAAGCCCGGTGCGGCGGCAGGGTAGTTGACCATGACCGTTGTCGAGGTGACGATGCCGCGCTGGTGCGCTTCGAGAATGCCCCGGTTGACGCCGGGCGACCGCCCGAAATCATCGGCGTTGACGATGAGTCGTTTCATGTTCCTCGCCTGTAGAGAGGGTTGTCAGTGATCAGTTTTCAGTCGAGGTTTTCTCACAGCCCACTTGACGGGCCAATAACTGACAACTGACAACTGAAAACTGACAACTGAAAACCGACAATTGACAACCAAGAACCAAGAGCCAACAACCAAGAACCACCCGCGCACCTGCCTGAATCATAGCTTACACCCCGCCGGGGCGAAAGCCAACTTCGCCCTGGGTGGCAATTTGTGTTACCCTACGGCGCTATGAACAGCGAGCTATGATCTGCAGGAAAGAGGACGGACTCATGACTGATTCTGTACGCGCCGCCGTCGAGCGCCACACGGCGCAGATTCGGGCGCTCTCCAAAGATTACGGCGAGAAGGAATGGGTCGCGGCGACCACCGGCACCGCCCAGGCGCTCAACGCCGCTGCCGAGGCGCACCGGGCGTGGATGCGCTTCCAGGCTGATGCGGAAGCCTACGCGCAGTACAAGCAGTGGGACGAAGAGGGCGCGGCGGGCGACGACGCGCACCTGGCGCGCATGGTGCGCGTGCTGCATTTCGGGTTCGGGGCAGGGCAGCGCGACCCGGCGACGATTGACGAGATGAGCGATCTGTCGAAGGCGCTCAGCGACGCCTACACCAACTTCCGCGCCGAGGTGAACGGCCAGCGCCTGACCGCCAACGCTATCAGTGAGGTGCTGCGCGACGAGAACGATTCCCAGGCGCGGCGCGCGGTGTGGGAAGCCAGCAAGGAGATCGGCCCGCGCGTCGCTGACCGGATTCGCCGCCTGGCTGAGCTGCGCAACATGGCCGCGCAGCGCATGGGCTTCGCCAACTTCCACCGCATGAGCCTGACTTTCGACGAGCTTGACGCGGACTGGCTGTATGCCATGCTCGACGGGCTAGCCGTCAAGACCGAGGCTGCCTACCGCAGCGCCAAAGCCGAGCTTGACGCTGAGCTGAGCGCGCGCTTTGGCGTGCCGGAGGGCGACCTGATGCCCTGGCACTACGCCGACCCCTTCTTCCAGGATGCGCCGATCCTGGCCGATTACGACTATGACGCGCTGTTCGTCGGGCGCGAGCTTGAGCCGCTGGCCATGGCCACCTACGACGGGCTGGGCATGGACGTGCGCGACATCCTGGCGCGCAGCGACCTTTACGAGCGCGAGGGCAAAGACCAGCACGCCTTCTGCACGGACATTGACCGCGAGGGCGATGTGCGCATTCTGTGCAACCTCAAGCCCAAGCTGCGCTGGATGGAGACGCTGCTGCACGAGCTAGGGCACGCCGTGTACGGCAAGTACATTCCCGAAGACCTGCCCTGGCTGCTGCGCACGGTCTCGCACCTCCTGACCACCGAGGCGGTGGCGATGCTGATGGGCGCGGAGACGCTCGACGCGGAGTGGCACGAGCGCGTGCTGGGCGTGGACGGGGCAGAAGCAGCGCGAGCAGGGTCGGCGGGCCGCCGGCGGATGCGCCTGCAGGAACTGATCTTCGCCCGCTGGGTGCTGGTCGTGGTGAGCTTCGAGCGCGCGCTCTACGAAGACCCCTCGCGCGATCTGGACGCGCTGTGGTGGGAGCTGGTGCAGCGCTACCAACTGCTCAACAAGCCGGACGGGCGCGAGAAGCTGCCCGATTGGGCGACGAAATACCATATCGCACTGGTTCCGGCCTACTACCAGAATTACCTGCTGGGGCGCATGATGTCCTTGCAGTGGGAGGACTGGCTGCGCAAGCACGTTGGCGGCATTGTCGGGCGGCGGGCGGCAGGCGAGTTCTTCTGCGAGCGCATCTTCGCCGTTGGCAACACCATGTCCTGGAACGACGGGTTGGAGCACGCGACCGGCGAGCGGCTCAATCCCGATTACTTCGTCGAGAAGTTCGCCCAATCCTGACGCGGGATGCAGTACCTGTACGTCAGCTACCCCGATCACGACTACGACTTCGCCCACCGCCTGGTTGACGACCTGCAGGCGGCGGGCTATGTCGTGTTTGTGGATGCGGTCGCGGCGCTGGGGACGATGGCCTGGGCCGCCGAGACGCGCCACGCCATTCGCGCGGCGGGGGCCGTGCTGATGATCCTCGACCCGGCGCGCGGGCGGCGTGTCGGGATGCGTCACGAGGGGGTGCTGGCCGGGCGGCGGCGCACGCCTACCTTTGTGCTGCTGCGCTCCTCTGGCGATCTGCCGCGCTACCTGGGCCGGACGACAGTGATTGACTTCTCGGCGGAGTACGACGCACCGCTGGCCAGGCTTCTGGCGGGGCTGCCCTCCCCGGCGGAGCTTCTGGCTGCCGAAGCGCCGGTGCGCCGCCCGCTGCGCCGCCCGCCACGACACCGCGACTCGCGCTGGCGCGAGTGGCTGGTCTGGACGCTGGTCGCCGTCGCGGTGCTGGCCCTGTGTTCCCTGGTGGCTATCGCGCTCGGTCTCATTCCGGTGTAGGATCGAATCGGACGATGGCGGGGCAATCGCACCTGACGTGCGCTCTGCTTGACCTCACCCCCCGGCCTTG
>JAXGOK010000025.1:0-57053 GCA_040767545.1 Aggregatilineaceae bacterium
GCGAGCTTAACCTCGACAGCCCCGACCCGAACCAGTTCTCGCAAGAAGACGCCGAGCTAGCGCACGCGCTGGCGACTCAGATCGCCGCCGCGCTGCACAACGCACCCCAATACCAGGACGAGCAGCGCCATGCCGAGCGCCTGCGCGTGCTCAACGAGATCAGCCTGGCCATCAGCCAGCTTGAGCTGACCAGCGTGCTGGAGATGATCTACCAGAACATCGCGCGGCTCATGGACGCCTCGACCTTCTTCATCGGCCTGCTGGGTGCCGAGGCTCAGGTCGTGCACATCGTCGGCTCCTACGACTTCGGGCAGCGCCGCCCCGACGAGTTCCAGGGCACGGATGAAGGGATCACCGGCCTGGTGCTGCGCACGCGCCGCCCCCTGATCCTCCACGACACGGAGACCGAGCCGCTGCCGCCGGAGATCATCATCCAGGGCGAGATGCCGCGCAGCGTGCTGATGATGCCGCTGCTGGTGCAGGATGAGATCGTCGGCGTGATCAGCGTGCAGAGCTACGAGCCGAACAGCTACACCCAGAACGATATTGACCTGCTGGAGACCATCGCCGGGACTATCGCCGTAGCCGTGCGCAACGCCCAGCTTTACGACCAGACCGCCGAGCGCGCCGACGAGCTAGCCAGGGCCAACGCCCGTCTACAAGCGCAGGACGCGCTGCGCAAAGAGCTGGTTTACCAGGTGAGCCACGACCTGCGTAGCCCGCTGCAGATCGTCTACGGGTATGCGGGGATGATGCACGACGGCGATATCGGCCCAGTGACCGACTACCAGCAGGAAGTGCTCGGCCAGATCATCCGGCGCAGCAAGGCCATCGAGCGCATGACGCAGGACATCATGGCCGCCAAGCCGATCAGCCGCGAGACCCTGGAACTAGGCCCCGTTGACGTGAGCGAGCTATGTGCTCAGGCCGTCGCTTCGGCCCAGGTCGTCCACCGCAGCCAATCACACCTGACCTTTCGCGCGGAAATCGCTAGCGAGCATGTCCTGGTTGAGGGCGACTACAACCGCCTGACGCGCGCCCTGGATAACCTGATCGGCAACGCCGTCAAGTTCTCGCCGCAGGGCGGCGAGGTTGTCGTGTGCCTGACGTGCGACGCGGCGCGCAACTGCGCGGTCGTGTCCGTCAGCGACAAGGGCATTGGCATCCCCGCCGACCAGATTCCCTTCCTGTTCGAGCGATTCTTCCGCGCCCACCGGGGCCGCTTCGACGGCAGCGGCCTGGGCCTCTACAACGTCCAGCAGATTGTCCACGCCCACAACGGGCAGGTCTGGGCCGAAAGCGCGGAGGGCCAGGGCAGCACATTCAGTTTCAGCCTGCCCCTGGCGGGGGAGACGAGCGCCGCAACGTGAGCTCAGGGCGCGAAACACACCGGGGAGCGTGCGAAACGTTTCGTAGGGGAGGGTTTCGAACCCTCCCCTACGCTTCAGGCATCGCTCAGTAGCACGGCGCGGCGAGCGCGTTGAAGACCGTGTAGGCGTCGGGCGTCGTGCTGAAGGCCATCGGGCGCAGGTACGCCTGCCACAGGCTCCAGCGGCGCAACAGAGTCGCATCGTAGCTGATGCCCAGGCAGCCCTGGTAAGCGACCAGGCTGCCGTCAGTGTGATAGCCCATCATCACCACAGGCACGCGCCCGGTCTCGCCCGCGCCGTAGAATCCGCTGAACTGGTACGCCCCGTAGAACAAGACCGTCTCCGTCGTGTCTGCCCACCCTGTTACGAATTGCTCGTATGTCTGCGACGGGTTAGCCCACAGCGCGTAGGCATCGCCATAATCGGCGCGGTTGACCGCCTCGATGTAGTCCAGGAGCATCTGCTGCACGCTGCTGTACGACCCGGCGAAGGTTGGATCGCCGTAGCACCACATATCGAGCGTCTGCTGCCAGATCGTCGCCGTGTCGGGCGGGACGACAAGCATCGGCTGGAAGTTCGCGCCGGTGATCGTCCACTGGGCCATGCCCGACGCAGCCGGGTTGTAGCGCACGTTGTAACATCCACTGAACGCGGCGACCGTGCCGTTGGTGCGGTAGCCGATCAGCACGCCCGGCACGCGCCCCTCGATGGCGGTGATCGCGCCCGGCTGGAATCCGCCGAAGTAGGCCGCTACCGACGCCGTGTCGCCATAGCCAGCGACGAACTCTGCGTAGGTCTGCGGCGGACTGATCCACTGCTGGTACGCAGGCCAGTAGTTGCGCGCGTTGATCAGGTCGTAGTAGGCGTAGAGCATGGCGCGCGGGCCGAGCGCCCCGCCCGCCGCCACGCTCCCCGGCGCGGCGGCCAGCACGATCACGACGAAGACGAGCATCACCGCCACCAGACGACGAGCCATCATTTCACCTCGTTTCTCCACGACAGACTCATCCGTCCCCAGTATAGTGCAGGACGGACGCCCGTGCCGGGCGCATGGGGAGCGCGTAAAGATCGCCGCGAGCGAACAGCCTCACCCCCAGCCTCGCTACGCTCGGCTTGCCCCCTCCCCACGACGTGGAGAGGGGCGGCGAGGCGCGTCAGCGCCGAGCGGGGGTGAGGCTAACCCAACGCAGCAAAGCAGCGCCCCTACTGCCTCACACGTTTTGCGCATGTCTTGTGAGCAGCCAGTCATTGCCGAATTGACACACCGCAGAAGGGAAGACCTACCCCGCCCGCTCGATCAGGCGTGGGCTGTCGTGGCGCACATCGTTGACCAGGCGCGACACGGGGTAATAAGCCATGTCCCCGGCGGGGTACGGGCGCAGCAGAGGCATGATTTGCGCCGGATCGCTGCGCGCCGGGTCGAGCCAGGCGTCGTAGTCGGCGCGGGGGAGGATGACCGGCATCCGGTTGTGCAGCGCGGCCATCAGCTCATTGGGGGCGGTCGTGATGATCGTGCAGGTCGTCAGCGCCGCGCCACTCTCCGGCTCCGTCCAGCGTTCCCACAGCCCGGCGAAGGCGAATAGCCCGCCGTCTTTGAGCGTGATGAACATGGGCTGCTTGGGGCCGTCGGGCCGCGCCTGCCACTCGTAGAAGCCGTCCGCCAGGATCAGGCAGCGGCGGCGGCGCAGGGCACTGCGGAAGCTTGGCTTCTCGTGGACGGTCTCGCCGCGCGCGTTGATCAACCGGCTGCCGATGGTAGGGTCTTTGGCCCAGGAGGGGATCAGGCCCCAGCGCATCATCGCCAGCCGGTTCGCGCCGTCGTCAGCGTCACGCACGACGGTTGCCACTGACTGCGTAGGCGCGATATTATAGCGCGGCGGCAGGTCAGGCACGTCGTGCAGGCCGAACGCCTCAGCGAGGGCGACGGGATCGGGTCCGGTGAGCGCGAATCGTCCGCACATACGTTCGATTATACGGCAGTTTGGTAGCGAATGCAACGATTTGGTGGTTGTTGGGTGCTAGCTGTTAGTTGTTGGTGAGCGATGGCGGATAGCCGGTTAACCCCGGCCTGGCTTTGATTGGGAACCATCGCCTGAGAAACCGCTTGAAAACCTCACCCCCCAGCCCCCTCTCCACACGCGGAGAGGGGGAGTCATTGTGTGGTTAAGTCCCCTCTCCGCGTGTGGAGAGGGGATTTAGGGGTGAGGTAAACCCACAGATCAGGACTTCTCAAATGGTCTCTGAAGCCCGAACTTCACCCAACCCGACCAATAACCAACAACCAATCACCTCACCCGCGCCCAAAGGAAGGACTCCCATGCCCGAACTGCCCGAAGTCGAGACCGTAGTGCGCGGGCTGCGCGGCCCGCTGGCCGGGCGCACCATCGTCAGCGCCGCCTACGATTGGCCCAACTGCCTGGTCACGCCGGACGGCCCGCTCTTCACCGCGCGCATCGCCGGGCAGCCGGTGCGCGGCGTGGCCCGGCGCGGCAAGTACATCCTCATCGCGCTCGACCCGGACACGCTGATCATCCACCTGAAGATGACCGGGCGGCTGTACGTCGCGCCGGACGGCACAACAGACGAGGCCGATCGCTGGGTGCACTTCACCTTCCAGCTTGACAATGCCCACCAACTGCGCTTCTCCGACGCGCGCAAGTTCGGGCGCGTCTACCTCGTCGAGGACCCGGCGCAGGTCGTCGGCGCGCTCGGCCCGGAGCCGCTCGACGACGCCTTCACCCTGGAAGCGTTTCGCGCTCGCCTGGCCAGGCGTGGCGGACAGCTCAAGCCGCTGCTGCTCAACCAGGCATTCGTCGCCGGGCTGGGCAACATCTACGCCGACGAAGCGCTCTTCGCCGCCGGACTGCACCCGCTGCGCCGCGCCAGCTCGCTGGCGGAGGAGGAGATCGCGCGGCTGCACGTGGCCATCCGCGCGACGCTGGCCGCCGGAATCGCCCGCGAAGGGGCGAGCGTCAACTGGTACCGCAAGCCGGACGGGACGCGAGGCTCCGCGCAGGAAACCCTCAGCGTCTACGGGCGCGCTGACCAGCCCTGCCCGCGCTGCGGCCAGCCCATCGAGCGCACGGTGATCGGCGGGCGCGGCACGTACTTCTGTCCGGCTTGCCAAGCGCGTTGATGAGGACGATACTGAAAGCGGCCTCTGTCCAGTGAGCTATGCTGAGAGGGTTCTATGGCCGCCGCACTCGCTTCTCTGCTGCACGCGCTTGCCCTGAGCGAATCGTCCGGGACGACGGATTTTCTAAGCCAGGTGAGCGGGCTGCTCATCCTCACCTGTGTCGCGGGCGCAATTTGGGTGGCGCTGATGGTGCTGGTGTTCCAGCGCGCGTCCGAACGTCGCCGTCGCGCCGCCCAGGGGCTTGAGCCGCTGCCCAGCCTGCCGGTTGCCTTCTACCAACGGCTGACCGGCTCCAAGAGTCCTCGCCCCACCCCGCCCCGCCCGCGCGACGCCGCGATGCCGCTGCCAGACCTGGGAATGCTCACCGGCGGCCTGGCGAGCGAGATCGCGCGCCCGGCCCGCGCCGCTAACCCGCCTCCGCAGCCAGCGCCCGCCCCGCCGCCAGACGAGACCTCCAGGCCCCTCACGGCTGCCGAAGACGAGCAGCCGCCCGCCGATACGCCGTCGGGGGACGTGATCGAGCTACTGCGCGTGTATCGCGATCTGGCCGACGGCGGGCTGATCGTCGCCATCGGCGACCGGCAGTTCCGCTCGCTGGCCGAGTTGCGCAGCGCTGACCTGGCCCGTCGCTTCGAGATTGTGATGCGCGACCTGGACTCCCTGGCTCACCCGCAGCCCGCCGCGCCCGCGCGCGCCAGCCAGGATCGCGAAACGCCCGCAGACGAGATCGCCCCGCCGCACGAGCGCTCAATGCTGCGTCAGATGACGCGCCTGGCGATGGGTCAGCCGACAGAGACACCTCCGGAAAAGGCGGAGCTGTCCATCGCCGACCAGATCGAAGACCTGCTGCAAGAGCGCCTGCGCGAGATGCCGCAATTCGCCGGGCGCACGATTCACGTCCGGCCCGCCCTCAGCGGCGGCGTGCAGATCGAGGTGGATGGGAAGTTCTACGAGGGCGTGGGCGACGTAGACGACGAGGAAGTCCATGCGCTGCTGATGGCCGTCGTGCGCGAGTGGGAGGAGAGTCACTGATCCGGGCAGTGTATCCTTGTCAGTTGAAACTCGTCACACAGGGATGGGGGGCACACGGCAGCCAGTCCCCACTCCATTTCAACCGAATTCGATACACTACCCTGATCCGGCGGCGCGCCCATGCAGATCAGCCCCTACAAGAACACCACCAGCGCGCCCGTGAGCAGGGCGCACATCCCCGCCTCCGCCAGCAGCGCCAGCGCCACCCACAACACACGCCGCCGCGTCCCATCAGAGGAAGCGGCGGCGTTCTCACGCGGCGGGGGCGGCGTGTCGGCGGTAGCCAGCCAGGGCGCGGTGTGCGCCGCCGATCCGTCCAGGCGCTCTAGCTCAGCCTGCATCCGCCGTGCGACCGGATGGCGCGAATCCAGGCGCAGCGCTTGCGTCACCGCCCGGCGGTACTCCGGTAGATCGCCGGTCGCTGCGGCCAGCCACAGCCAGCCCTCCGCCGTGAGCGGCTCGTCCTGCGCCGCGCGGCGCAGGTAGGCCAGCGCCCCTTGCCTGTCCCCGGACTGCACGAGGTGAATCCCCTGCGCCAGATTGGGGGGCGGATCGTTGTAGGTGCGCATAGAGTGTCTCTGCTCAGTCCGCGCTCACTCCTCGCTCCCACCAGCCAGGTACGGCTTAAACGTTTGCAGATAGGCCAGCGTCGCTTTCAGGTCGTAAACGCCCTCCGGCCACTGGGCCTCGGCGCTCGGCTCGTAGTTCCACACGATGCCCTCAGGCTCGGTGCGGAAGCAGCCGATGGTGAAAAAGCCCAGCCGTCCCCAGGGCTGCCCGGCGGGAGGATAGGGCGGGAAGGCACTGTTCGCCGCCAGCCGCGCTTGCAGCGCGACCAAGCGCGGTGACCAGAACAGCAGCGGATTGCACGGCTGGCGGCTGCCGAAGCTGCGCTCACCGTCGGTGACCAGGTGCACTTCCAGGTGCAGATGCGCGTTGTTGCCCTGCACGGTCAC
Organism: Aggregatilineaceae bacterium; assembly: GCA_040767545.1. Classification (GTDB taxonomy): domain Bacteria; phylum Chloroflexota; class Anaerolineae; order Aggregatilineales; family Aggregatilineaceae; genus UBA2029. The sequence goes on from JAXGOK010000025.1 coordinate 6,495, forward strand.
ACTGCCGTCCTCGTCCACGTAAACCGGCCAGCCGGACGTGCCGATGATCTGCCCGGCGTGCACCTCGTCGCCAATGCGCGCCAATTCCGCCGTCGGGTCGCCGGTCAGGTGCCCGTAGGCAACGATGACGTTGGACAGCACGCGCGATCCGTCAGGCGCGCGGTACGGGTCCGGCAGGTAGGGCCGCAGGGCCAGCGAGCGATCCTGCTCGTGCTCCAGGAAGCGGAAATCCACGATCACCCCGTCGGCTACGGCGATCAGCGGCGACCCTTCAGGGACGAAGAAATCCACGCCGGGGTTCATGCCGCGCGTGCGCTCGTAGAAGAGCGACCAATTCTCGAAGGCGATGTTTGAGGGGCCGAAGCCCTGGAACTCCAGCGCCGCAATGCTGGCCGGTGGCGAAACGTGCACCGGCAGGAACTCAAACGGCGCGGGCAGGCCCAGATGCGCTGCCAGATCATGTATCTGGAGTGCCGCTGGCGGCATGGTCTGCTGGCTGAGCGTCTCCTCCAGCTCGCGCAGCGCCTCGCCGCTCAACGTATCCAGGCTGGCCAACTGCTCCTCGTCCGTCCCGCGCAGGCTCAGCAGGTCAGCAGCGACCGCACGCCGGAACGCCAGCACCGCCGCCGACTCGTACCACGCGGTGACCACCTGGTTGTAGGCCGGGGAGCGGGCGAAGTCCGTATCCTCGCCGGGAATCCACGCGCTGCCAGACGCCCAGGGCAGGCTGAGCCACGTACACTCGCCGAACAGCACCCCGCGCACTTCCTGTGGCGCGCCCGTCACTAGCTCGCCGACGGCCTTGGCCTCACTGTCCGGCGCGGCGAAGACGGTCGTGCCGCCGGGCCGCACGGTCACAGTGACGTTGCGCAGCGGGATCGCGCTGTCGGGCAAGGCAGGCAGGGGCGTATCTGCCCGCCGCACGCGCGGAATCGTCGCCCGCAGCAGCGGCACCGCGCTCGCTGCCTCAGTTGGGAGCGCCGCCTGCGGCGTCTCCCTTCAGCCGGGTTCTAGCTCCGAGCGCACCGAGGCGGTGATCTCGGCCTGCATGTGCTCGCGCAGCGCCCGCCACTGCTTGTCGAACTCCTCCTGGATGGCTTCAGAGGCCAGGTTCTTGATCTCGTCGGGGTCGAACTTGACGCTCTCTCCGGCGCGGCCCAGCGCCCGCTGCCCTTTGGTCAGCATACTGATCACCTGGTGCACCCAATCCGTGCCCAGACCCATCAAGATGCCGGCCAGCACGATGTCAATGATCTTGAACGTCCCTTCGAACCAGCCGGTGACCTGCACATTCAGCGGCTCAAACAGGCGCAGGCCGGTGGCGAAGGCGAGCAGCACGCCCATGATGATGCTCAGCACGCCGGCGACCATCTTCTTGCGCTCTTTGTAGAGCGGCGAGTCCAGGATTTGCTTGAGCTTGGCTTCGGTGCTGGTCAGCAGGGTTTCGACGGCGGTGAGCTGCTCTTCGAGGTGATACAGCGGCCACTCGGCGGGGTCTTGCGCGCCGGGGTCGCCGACTTCGGCAGGCACGCCCGCCCTCTGGCGGCGCAGCAGCGCGTCGCTAAGCTCGTCAAGCTGGTCGTAGGCCTGGCGGAAGTCCACCTTGACCAGACCCGTGATGCGCGTGGCAATGCCGCGCATGGAGCTGGTGGCGTCCAGCGCGGCGCGCTGCGACCAGGCGAAGAGGAATTCCAGCGTCCGCTCGATCAGCGCCGCACCCACCAGCAGCGGCACCAGGCGCGCAGCAGCTTCGCTCAGGTCTTCCGGCGTAGAACTGGATGCCCCTCCCTCAACCGGCGAGGTGCTTTCGTCGCCCTGGGCCAGCACCGGCGCGACAATCAGCAGCGCCACGATCAGCCAACCGGCTAGAATCGCCATCCGAAAAGCTCGACATGTTCGCGCAGACATCGGTCACTCTCCCTCGAAACAAGCGATCAGCCGTCAGCAGTGATAGCGGGGTGGGCTGGTGAGCCTGGCAAGTGTGCCCGGCCCACTGTCGCCCAGGCAGCCAAGCGACTAATGGTTAGTATAATCATACCTTGCAATTGCGAAAGTCGGGAGTGCGTTCGCGCGTGAAGAAGCCGTCAGGCAGGAACGCTGCCCGGCTCGCGCACAAACTTCCGAAGTCTTCGAAAACTTCGGAAGTCTGGAGCAGCAGGGGCGTTTGGCCATACGCCCCGACGAGAACACCGCCAGCCATCCCTTCCGCCGCGTGCCGTCTCCCCTTACGAGGCGGCGGCCTTCTTGACGCGGGCGAGCGCCGCATCTACCTTGGCCAACTGCTCTTGTGGCGTGTCGGCACGGAAGCGCAGGATGGTGTAGGCCCGCTGCAAGGGGTCGCAATAGCAGTACTGCCCGGTCTCCGGGCGCTGCACCACGCCCTGATCCACCAGCCGCTTGAGCGCCGCGTCAATGTCCAGGTCTTCGCCTGTCCAGGCGGTCAGGTACTCCTTGATGCGCGCGCGGGAGATAGGCTCTTCGGGCGCGTCGGCGATGATGTAAGCGACCTGGAGCGCGCGCTCCGACGCCTTGATCTCGTCGTAAGCGGAGACGAGCGTCGGCGGCGAATTCCTGATCGCTTCGCGGATGGCCGCCGGCACGTCGCTGGCGCGGATCGTCCAGTCGCTGCGGTTGCCGCTGCGCGCCTGGGCGATGTAGGCGCGCACGATGCCCTCGCACAGGCGGTGCGTGTAGTAAGGGAAGTTGGCCGAGTAGCGCACGATCTGGGCGATCACTTCCGGCTCGTGCTTGAGGCGCAGGGCCGCGAAGCCCTCAACGGCGATCTGGCGAATCTGCTCGTTGGTCAGGCGCGGGACGTGAATGGCGGTCAGGTTGCGGGCCACCGACTCGTGCACCTCAACCAGGCCCTTGGCGCTGTCGCCAATGCCCACGATGATCAGCGAGACCTGTAACTGGTTGTCGGAGATCTTCTTGATCAGCTCCGGGAAGAACTTGCGCGTGCCCTGGTCGGTGATGCGCTCATAGTCGTCCAGGATGATCAGGGCGCGCCTGCCTTTGAGCTGATCCACGACGACCTGCGGGCGCGGCTCTGGGTCTACCAAGGGCCGGGCAGTGGTCGTCTTCTCGGTGCGCGTCTTGTCCTCCATCTCGACCAACTGCGCGTTGACGGACGACCTGGCCCCGGTGCTCTCCGAAACCAGCACCTTCACGACAACGTCCTCTACACCCAGCCGGGGCAGAATGGACCCCAGGATGTGCATGAACGTGTCGCCTTCGCTGACCGAGTAGTAGATCGGCTCGATGCCCTGCAGGGAAATCATCTCCGCGCACAGCTTGGCCGAGGCAAGCCTGGCCAGCGACGTTTTGCCGACGCCGCGCTCGCCGTAAATGACGATGGCCGCGCCGAGATGGTACAGCGCGCCGCGCATGTCCTCGATCAGCTCATTGCGCCCCTGCAAGAAGCGAATCTCGCGGACTGGCGAGCGCGGCGTGAACACTGTCGGCAGGTCTTTCTCGATCAGGTCGCGCACGCGCACGGTCGCGGGCTTCGGCTGCGGCTCAGGCAGGGCGAGCCGCTGCTTGGGCGGTGGCATGCGCTGCGAGTGGCGCGCCACTTCCTTCCAGCGCCGTTTCAGGCTCGCATACAGGAGATCGAAAGCCTTCAATGGTATGTATTGCCCCCCGGTTACGGTGCATTGTGCAGCAGGCCGCGCCCAGGCGAACCGGGCAGCCCACCCACATTCTCGATGCAGGCGTATTATACGCCGGAGAGGCCGTTCGCTGGAAATGGGCACCGGTCAAGGGGGCCGCGAGCCAACCCCCCGGCTCAGCGGGCGGGCCGCCAGGCCGGGCTGTCATTCCACGAATCGAGCGGGGTCAGGCGGCGTGGATTGCTCCCATCCGCCGCCATCAGGTAGATCGCGCCGATGCCGTCGCGGTCGGAGATGAAGGCGACGCTCGTCCCGTCCGCCGACCATTCCGGCCACCAGTCATTGGCCCCCGTTGTCGTCAGGCGGCGCAGGTCTGACCCGTCGGCGTTGATCACGTAGACTTCGAACTGCCCGCCGCGGTTGGACTGGAAGACAATCTGCGTCCCGTCCGGCGACCAGGCGGGCGCGCCGTCGTTGCCGGGGCTGAAGGTCAGGCGCGTCTGGCCGCTCCCATCGGCGTTCATCACGTAGATTTCGTCATTTCCATCGCGGGAAGAACTGAAAGCGATGCGCGATCCGTCCGGCGACCACGCCTGGCCGCCGTTCTTGGTGCCCGGCACGGTCAGGCGGACGAGGCCGCTCCCGTCGGCGTTGATCACGTAGATGTCGCCGCTGCCCTCGCGGTCGGAGTTGAAGGCGAGGCGCTTCCCGTCCGGCGACCAGGTAGGGTGGTAGTCGTTGGCCGGGTGGTTGGTCAGGTTGCGCAGGCCGCCCCCGTCAGCGCCCATCACGTAGATGTCGGCGTTGCCCTCGCGGTCGGAGTAGAAAGCGAGGCGCATCCCGTCCGGCGACCAGGCCGGATCGCGCTCGTTGGCGGGGTTGTTGGTCAGGCGGCGCAGGTTCGTCCCATCCACGCCCATCGCGTAAATCTCGCGGTTGCTGTCGCGCTCGGACACGAAGGCGATCTCACTCCGCCCGCCGCCGAAGAGTGTCGGCGTGGGCAGGGCCGGCGGCGTGGCGGTAGGTGTATCCAGCGGGCGCAAGGTTGCGTCGGGGGGCGGCGGCGTGGGCGTGGACGGCTGCGTCCCGCCGAGGCCAGCGGGCACAGCGATGCGGAAGCCGAGGACATTGATGGCGTAGTCCGGGTAATTGCCGCCCTGGTAGTAAGCCCGCGCGTAGCGCGCCTCGTTCTCCCACGAGCTACCGCGCACGTTGTGCATGTCACCGAAGGGCGGGCCGAGCGGGTCGAGCGTGCCATCGGTCAGCGTCGCGTAGTAGTCGCGCCCGTAGTAATCGGCTACCCATTCCCACGCGTTCCCGGCCAGGTCGAGCGCGCCCACCCACGACGCCCCGGCGGGATAGGCCCCCACCGGACTGGTGCCGCTCGTGCAGCGCTCCAGGTTAGCCAGGGCGCAGACCGGCGGGTCGTTGCCCCAGGGATAAGTCCAGCTTTGCGGCCCGCGCGCTGCGAATTCCCACTGCGCGCCTGTGGGCAGCGCTGCCCCGATCCACTCGGCGAAAGCGGCGGCGTCGAACCACGAGACCCACGTCACCGGGTGATCGGCCAGGGCCGGGTTGTCGAAGGCCGTCCGGTCGCGCGGCGGGGCGCACGCTCCCGCACTCACGCAGGCGGCGTACTGCGCGTTGGTGACTTCCGTCTGGCCGATCCAGTAGGCGCTCAGACAGATGCGGCGCACCGGCTTTTCGTCGGCGTCGCCCTCGTCGCTGCCCATCATGAAGCAGCCCGGCGGCACACCAACCAGCGCCATGCCGCGATAGTCCCCGACGACCGGCACCCAGGCGGTGTTGGCGCTGCCTACCGGCAGGGGCGTCGCGCCGGGTGGCGGCGGGAAGATGACCGGCCCGGCGGTGGGCGGCGGCGTGTCGGTCGGGATGGGCGTGGGTGTGGCGCTCGGCGTTGCGGTCGGCGCAGGTGTCAGCGTTGCGGTCGGCGTGTCGGTCGGTGTGGGCGTGTCCGTCCAGGCGGCAGCCGTCGCGGTCATGGCGGCGATAGCCATCGCCTCGACCGTCGCGGCGAAATCGGGCGTTGCCGTGTCAGTCGGTGTGGGCGTGCTGGTCCAGCTTTGCGCGGTCTGGGTCAGCCGCTCGGCGACCAATGCCTCAGTGGTGGCAGCGAAATCAGGCGTCGCCGTGTCGGTAGCGGTAGGTGTGAATGTTGCCGTTGGCTCCGGCGTGTGGCTGGGCGTCAGCGTGGCGCTGGGCGTCAGGGTCAGGGAGGGCGTCGCGGTCGCGCTGGCAGTCGGCGAAGGGGTCGCGGTCGCAGTGGCCGGGGGGACGGTGGGCGTGTCCGTGCTGAGAATCGTCAGGCCGCTTGCGCGGGTGGGCGACTCAGTGGGCGCGGCGGCGATCTGAGTCGGCGAGGGGGTGGCGCTCGGAGCCTTCTCCTCCCCACCGCCGCCCAGGAAGAGCACTCCCGCCGCCGCCAGCGCGATGACCAGGACGATCACCGCTCCCCACACCAGCGGGGTGCGGCCCCGGCCCGGCGGACGGCCCGCTTCCCGCGCGGCGGAAGGCGCGAAGGCCGCCGAAGGCGGGGGCGAGGGCGTGCTGACCAGGACGGGCGGCCTGCCTTCGAGCGGGCGGGTGAGGAACTGCGTATCCTCCCCGGCCTCGCCCGCTGCGGCCCGCTCAAACGTCTGCGCGAAGGCCGTCACCGACGGGAAGCGCTCGCCGGGCGACTTCGCCAGCGCCCGCTCCAACGAGGCGGCGAGCGATGGTGGCAGGTGGGGGCGCAGGACATGCGGCGGCGTGGGCATCTCGTGGAGGTGCTTGTGCATCAGGCCGTAGGGCGTCGGTGCCTGGAAGGGCACCTGCCCGGTCAGCAGTTGGTAGATGGTCACGCCCAGCGCGTACTGGTCGGTGGCCGGGACGGGCTGCTCCGCCCGCCACTGCTCCGGGGCCATGTAGAGCGGCGTGCCCAGCACGGCCCCCGTAGCGGTCAGGGCGCTGGTGTGCTCCAGCAGCTTGGCGATGCCGAAGTCCACCAGGAAGGCATTGCCGTGCGTGTCGAACATGATGTTGCTGGGCTTGATGTCGCGGTGGATGACGCCCTGCTGGTGGGCGTAGTCGAACGCGCTGGCAAGCTGGCTGAGCAGCCGGGCGATCTCGCCGGGCGAGGGCAGCGGCGCGCCGCTCGCTTCGCGCTGGGCCATGCGGTCGGCCAGCGTGCCGCCGCTCAACAGGCGCATGACAATGTAGCTGGTGCCGCTCTCGACGCCGTAATCGTAGACGGGGATGATGTGCGGGTGCTCCAGCGAGGCGGCGGTCTCGGCCTCGCGCGTGAAGCGGGCGACGAAGTCAGCGTCGGCGGCCAGGGCAGCGGGCAGCACTTTGACGGCTACGGCGCGCTTGAGCGTCCGCTGGTACGCCCGGTAGACAGCGCCCATCCCGCCCCGGCCCAGCAGCTCGCGCAGCTCGTACTGTCCCAACGTGTGGCCCGTCAAGTCCTGGCTGCTCATGGCGCGTCGCAAGACCGGCTTTCGCTGACTGTTCTCGCCCTGTCGAACCTACCGGAACGCAGGTTTTTGGGTTCTTGGTGATTGGCTGTTGGAAGACCACACCCGCAGCGGAATCGCCTGCCCCAATCACCAAGAACCAATCACCAACCACCAAGTAATGAGGAGTATAGCGAAGTTGGAGGGGAGCGCACAACCTGCGCACAGGCGAGAAAAGCGGACGCCGGCTGCCTTTTACCAATTTTTACTTATTTGAATAGCGTTTTTATGATCATGAGCGGCCAAACACCTTGACAAACGCTTGTCGAGTCGCCTACACTGGCTTTAGTCACACGTGGTCATGCTTGGTTGTGCAGAAGCATTGGGCCGCCAACGCGGGCGGCACAGGCTGGGGAGGGGCAAAGGAGGGGTAGAGACTGATCCGACAGGGACAGGCAATACACAGGGACGCGCCACTCGGATGTCTCGTGAGCGGCGTGCTGTCCTAACACGACGACCTAGCAGAAGATAGGAGGTCACCATGCCCGGTGGAAGGAAAGTTCAGGTTGACTACGACGAGCTGGCCAACATTGCCAACGAGTTCATGCAGGAGTCGGCGGGCATTGAGCAGCTTACCAACCAGATCAACAACCTGGTGGGCGAGCTGGAAGGCGGCGGCTGGATTGGGCGCGGCGCAGATGCGTTCTACGCTGAAATGCACGACCTGGTGAACCCAGGGCTGCAACGTCTGGGCCGAGCGCTGGAAGACGCCGGCGGCGCTATCAAGCAGATCAGCGACATCCTCTCACAGGCCGAGCAAGAAGCCAGCTTCAAGTTCACCAGCCGGTAGCGTTTGCAGCGCCTGGCGCGCCTCCCCTGACGCGCCAGCGACAAGGAGGTCACGATGCCTGACGTACAAATGGATTATGACCTGATGGAAGACATGGCTCGTCTCTTCAAAGAAGGCAGCCAGCACTTGGAAGACCTCCAACGTGCCATGCAGAACGTCGCCGGGCGGCTGGAGAATGGCGCTTTGCTCGGTCGAGGCGGTGATGCGCTTGCCCAGGCCATTCGCGGCAACCTCAACGCGCGCATCGGCGCCTTGCAGGACAAGCTCGATGAGTTGGCGGCGGATGTCTACGGCGCGCTCGTGGATCTGCGTGACGGCGACACAGAAGCGGCAAGCCGCTTCAAGGGCTAAAGCGAGGTGAGGTGCAATGTCCATTTTTAGCTGTGTTATGGACGATGTACAGGATGTCGTCAGCCAGGTGGTGCAGCAGGCCAACCTGGTCGAAGAGGTCGCCGGCGGGATTCGCAGCGGGATGGGGCCGATCACCGGCGGCGCTTGGACCGGCGCGGGCGCGCGTGCCTTCACTGAGGAAGTGCAGACTCGCCTGATTCCGGAGATCATGGCCCTCATCGCGTCAATCGCGGGCTTCGGCGGTAACATCACGTCCGCGCTGGACATCGTCCAGCAAGGCGACAGCGATGTCTTCAGTGTCGTGGGCCAGGTCACTGACATCTTCGATTCGATCTTCTAGTCCCGCCCCGGCGTTTGGGCGTAGAGGTTTGACCCAAGGAGGATGACATGGCCGAAGTCTCAATGGACTATGACGCCGTACAGAAGTTATCCGACAATTTCCGCTCCTCCAGCGAGACGCTGGAGGCGGTGAGCAAGGCCCTCGAAGTGGCGATAAGCATCTTGAAGGCGACGGCCTTCTTCGGCCTGGTCGGCAACCTGGCGCTGGCCCACTACCTGGAGGGCATCAAGCCCAACGTTGACCGCCTGGCCGGGACCTGTGACGAGCTGAGCCTCGACCTCATCGGGGCGATCATCAGCCTGCGCGATGGCGACACTTCCGGCTCGCAGCGCTTCGTCTAGCTGGCTCCTGGCGCTCTGCGCGAGCGCTCCCCGAAATAACAACACCCACCGGCAGACGGTGGGTGTTTTGTTGGGCGGGGATAGGGTGCACGAACAAGTCATGAGCGTTTGTCCCCCCATCCCCGGCCCTTCCCCCACGAGGGGGGAAGGGAGAAAAGCGGCGGGCCTGCTCCCCTTCCCTCCGCGCAGCGTGGGGGAAGGGGCTGGGGGATGGGGGGCGGTTCCAGCGGCCAGGTGCTGCCCCTAACAGGCCGTTCGTGGACCCGCGATGATGGCGCGGAGCTAGCCGAGCAGCGCCGAGAGCATGATCAGGATGATCGTCGCCAGGGCGATGATGATCGCCGCCGCCAGGATGCGCCGGTTGACCGCGCGCTTCTTCTCGGCGGGCACTTCCCCGAACTTGGTGCGCAGCATCTTGGCGAAGGCGCGCACGTCCTGGAAGCGCTGCTCCGGCGCGCGCTGCACGGCCATGTGCACGATGTTGTGAATATCCTCGGCCAGGTCGGTGCGCTCCAACGGCTCGCGCACCCCGCCGACGATCAGGCGGCGCACGTCGTCGTCTTTGCGCTGGGTGAAGCGGAAAGCCGGGTGCCCGGCCAGCATCTCGTACAGCACCAGGCCCAGCCCGTACACGTCAGAGGCATAGCCTACCGGCCCGTCGCGGGCGATTAGCTCTGGCGGCGTGTAGGCCGGCACGCCGTACTTGCGCACCCAGGCCGGGTCAATGCCCGCCGGATCGCCGAGCATCCCCAGGTCGAGCAGCAGCGGGCGGGGGATGCCCTCCTTGTCGGTGCGGACGTAGATCGCGTCCGGGGTGATGTTCAGATGCAGGACTTTGCCCCGCAGGTGCAGGTAAGCGATGGCGTCGGCCAGGCTGATCGTCATCCAGGCGGCATGTTGGTACCAGGGCTGCGGGTTCTTGAGCAGTATGTCGCGCAGGAACTCGCCCTGGACGTGGGCGAAGACCTCGTAGTACTTGGCCTCGTCGCGGAACATGGTCTTGCCGTAGGGCCGCTGCTTGATGTCCATCTGCTGGTAGGCTGGCAGCAGCACGGGCAGCATGGGGTGCTGCTGTTGCGCGGCAAGCTCCAGCAGCACGCGCGCCTCGCGGCGAAGCTGATCCTGGCAGCCGGGGTGAGCTACCTTGAGCAGCACCTGCTCCTTGCCGCGCTCGGCCTCGTAAATGGCCGCCGTGCGCAGCACGCGCAGCAGGCGCACGACCTTGATATCGCCCAGCCACTCGCCGTAATCGAAGATCAGCGGCATGTTCCCTGCCGGGCAATCCGGCTCCTGGCACCACAGGTTGCCGTCAACGGACACTCGCTGGCAGACCGTGCAGACGCGCTTCACGGCTTCCCTCTCGCTGGCTAGTCCTGGGGGCGTATTGCGCTACGCCGCCTGCGGGAAATCGGCCTCGTGATCAGTACAGTACAGTGATCTGCGGTCTGTGTCAAACGTTGCGGGCACTGGGGGTGAGGTAAACCGGGGCGCAGCAGAGCAGCGCCCCTACGTGCGTGGTATTCGCCGGCTGCCTGTGCGAGATTCTAGGTGTTGTATAATAATCCATAGCAGTACGCGCACGATCATGCACGATCACCCGTGCAATGGTGAATCGCCGGAGGCCTGACTCATGCCTGAGTTCACCAACCGCCCTCCCCGCATTCAGCCCGAACTCCCCTACGGCGACGTGACCATCCCGCAGCCGCCTGCCTCCGAGTCCGGCGGTCGCCAGCAGTTGATCCAGGTGGCGCTGCCGCTGATCACCATCATCGGCTATGTGATCGTCAGCGCCAGCGGGCAGGGGCGCAGTATGCTGCTGCTGATCCCAATGGGCATGTCAGTGGTCGCTTCGACCACAGTGGCGCTGATCGCTTTCATTCGCAACAGCCGCCTGGAAGCGGAGAAGAGGCGCGCCTACCAGCTTCGCCTGATCGAACTGCGCAAAGAGATGATCGCCTCGCACGACATCCAGCGCGGCTTCTACCTGCACAACTACCCGGAGCCGGAGACGGTGCTGCAAATTGCCGGAGACCGCGAGAACAAGGTCAACGGCCTGCGGCTGTGGGAGCGGCGCACGACCGACAGCGACTTCGGCGCGGTGCGCCTGGGCATCGGCACGCGGCCCTCGACCGTGCGCTATGCGCTCAGCACCGGATCGCCTGCCGAAGATGATCCGCAGCTTAAGGACGCGCTCAAGCTGCAAGAGGACTCGCGCTTCGTTACCGACGTGCCGATCACCATCCCCCTGCGCCGCTACGTCAAGCCGGAAGGCGCGTCAGCGGCGGTCAGCGCGGACGACGAGGAAGGCCAGAGTCCCGACGATCAATCCGTCACCGCCCGCTTCGCCCTGGGCATCGCCGGCAATGGGCGGGCCGAGACGTATCATTTCATCCGCGCGATGATGGCCCACTACACGGCCTTTCACGCGCCGACTGACGCGCGGCTGTTCGTCGTCGGCTCGCCGGAGTCGCGCGCGGAGTGGGAGTGGGCGCGCTGGCTGCCGCACTGTAACACAGCGCGCAACCAGCAGGGCACCGGCGACCAGCTCTGCTTCGAGCAGGACAAGGTGCGCCGCTTCTGGGACGATCTGCAAGTCGAGTTGGAGCGCCGCCAGTTGCGCCTGGCCGACAAGGACAGCGACACCGACCCCACCCTGCCGCACCTGCTGGTTGTGGTGGACGGCATAGGCGGCTTCGGTGAGAACTCCCCGCTGGCCGAGGTGCAGGCCGAGGCTGCGGTCTCGATTCTGCTCACACAGGGGCCGCGCCTGGGGGCGGCGATTGTCTTCGTGGTGCCGGAGCGCAGCCTGATCCCCAGCGATTGCAAGGCCGTGATCGAGGTCGAGCGGGTGAACGATGACAAAGTTGCCTTCCGCTACGCCGAAGTGGGCGTCAACACGCTGCGCTATGTCGGCGAGGCAGATCTGCTCGACGTGGCCCGCGCCGAGAAGGACTTCGCCCGCAAGCTAGCTCCGCTGGCCGTGCGCACTACCTACGGCGCAGACCTGGCGACGGCGGTCAACCTGCTGGAGATGAACAGCGTCGAGACGGTTGAAGCGATCCCGATCCTGGATTACTGGCGGCGCACGCGCCAGCCGGAAGCGTCCCAATGGCTGAGTGTGCCCATCGGCCTGATGCCCGGCAATAAGGTGCGCTCGCTGGTCTTCTCGGCGGACGGCGACGGCGTGCACGGCATGATCGCCGGCACAACCGGCTCCGGCAAGTCGGAGCTACTGCTGACGCTGATCGTCGGCCTGGCGATCAAGTACGATCCCAGCGTGATCAACTTCGTGCTGGTGGACTACAAGGGCGGCGCGGCCTTCGAGCCGTTCCGCACGCTGCCGCACTGTGTGGACATCGTCACCAACCTGCAAGGCACGGCGGGCGTGCGCACCTTCACCGCCCTGCGCTCCGAGCTTAACCGGCGCAGCAAGCTGATCGCTGATACGAACGTCAAGCACATCGTCCACTACCGCCAGAAGGGGCTGCACCTGACCCGCGAGCCGTTCCCCTTCCTGTTCATCATCGTGGACGAGTTCGCCGAGATGGTGAAGGAGAACCCGGACTTCAAGGCGCAGTTGGACAGCATCACCCGCCTGGGCCGCGCGCTCGGCGTCACGCTGATCACGGCCACGCAGCGACCGGCGGGCGCGGTCACCGACCAGATGCGCGCCAACATGAAGTTCCGCATCTGCCTGCGCGTCGAGACGATGGAAGACAGCCGCGAATTGCTGCGCCGCTCCGACGCCGCCTTCCTGCCGCCGAACATCCCAGGGCGCGCCTACTTGCAGGTGGGCAACGAGAACGTCGAGCTGATGCAGGTCGCGCGGGCGGGCGGCCCCTACACTGGCCCGCAGATTGACGCCGAGCCGCCGGTGATCTGGCTGGAGCGGCGCAAGGGCACGGCGGCGCAGGCGCGCCCGTCGGGGCCGCTGCAAGAGGCCCCTGCCCTGTCCGACGTGCTGGTGGAGGTGATGCACCGCCTGGCCGAGAGCGATGCGGAAGTGGTCAAGCAGCAGAAGCCCTGGCCCGACCCCCTGCCCGCGTACCTGGCGCTGCACTCCACCCAGATCAAGGGCGAAGACCAGCCCGACCCGCTGCTGCCGCTCAACCCGGCGGTGCTGGCCTGGCTGGAGGAGCGCGGCAGTTGGCGGGGCATCAACTGGGTGAGCGAGGCCATGCGCGCGCCGGTCGGCCTGATTGACAACCCGATCCGCGCTGAGCGCCTGCGCCTGACGCTCGACCTGACGCGCGGCCATGCCGTGATCTTCGGCGCGTCCGGCTGGGGCAAGACGACCTTCCTGCGCTCGGTGATCACCAGCTTGGCCGCCATCCATTCGCCGGACGAGATGCACGTCTACATCCTCGACTTTGGCGGGCGCGGTCTGGACGTGCTGGAGGCGCTGCCGCACCGCGCCGCCTCGATCCTGCCCTCCGAGGAGGAGCGTGTGCAACGGCTGTTGCGCCGCCTGGAGAGCATCCTGGAGGAGCGCAACCGCATCCTCAGCGAGGCGCGCGCCGACAACCTGAGCACCTACAACGCCAGCCATCCCGACAGCGTGCTCCCGGCGATCCTGGTGGTCATAGACAACTTCGCCGAGTTCAAAGAGAACTACGAGGGGCTGCTGGAGTCCCTGATCGGCATCGCCCGCGAGGGGCGCGCCTACGGCGTGCACCTGGTCGTCACCGCCGACCAGACCAACACCCTGCCGGGCAAGCTCTACAGCCTGTTCACCGAGCGCATCACCCTCAAGCTGGCTGACAAAACCGAGTACGCCAACGTCGTCGGGCGCGGCGTGCCGGGCATTGACGACATCGCGGGGCGCGGCTTTGTCTCCGTCGAGCGGATGCCGCTGGAATTCCAGACGGCGTTACCGGTCGGCATCACCGAGGAAGAAGAGGCCGGGGGCGTTGACGAGACGGCCAAGCTGGAGATGTTCGTCCGGCTGCTGGCGAGCGCCTGGCCGGGCAAGCGCCCGGAGGGCATTGACATCCTGCGCGAGATCATCCCCCTGCGCAGCCTGCTACCGGCGCTGGGCAAGGGGCCGGAGCGCGTGCAGACGATCCTGGGCGTGGAAGACCTCAACCTGGAGCCGGCCCTGCTTGACTTGCAGCAGCGCGGCCCGCACTTCGTCGTCACCGGCCCGCCGTTGTGCGGCAAGACGACGGCGCTGCGCTCGTGGGTGATGGCCCTGGCCCACGCCTATCCGCCGGACAAGGTGGCGATGGTGCTCATTGACTTTCAGCAGCGCTTCTTCAAGTACGGCGGGGCGCACACGCTCGGCGACCTGCCGCACGTCCTGACTGCTGTGTCAGAGAAGGAAGCGCTGACCGAGGTGGTGGCCAAGCTCCAGTACGAATACGGCGCGCGGCCCGCTGGAGAGCCACGCCCGGAGATCTTCGTCATCGCCGATAACTACGACGACTTCACCAACATCGTGGGTCCGGCTACCCGCGCCACCGAGTACCGCGACATGGCCGAGCTTGCTCGCAAGTATGGGCCGGAGGGGCTGCACTTCATTATGTGCGGCTCGCTGAGCATCATGCGCTCGATGGACGACCTGATGAAGCAGGTCGTCGCACCGCGCTACGGGCTGGGCCTGGACTCGTCCGACGCGCCGGGGGCGCTCGGCGGGCGCGTGCGCGGCGGCGGTGACGAGTTCCCGCCGGGGCGCGGTTACATCGTCAAGGCGGGCCGCATGTCGCTGATCCAGACGGCCATCCCCCACGACGAGAGCGACCTGGAAGGCTCGCTTGACCGCTGGGTGGAGGAGATCGGCAAGGGCTACAAGAGCCGCGCCCGCTGGTACATTGAGATCAACCCGCCGCCGGAGCCGGAGCCGGCGGAGTCTGCTGACAAGACCAGCACGCCAGCGAAGTGATACGTCGTGGTTATTGGTGATTGGTAGTTGGTCGAGAGGGGTGGGCGATCTCCTTCTCCAAGCCGCAGCCCAGGTGCCCTACACCAATAACCAACCACCAAGAACCCGCACAGAGAGAGCGCCATGGACCGCATCACCCTGACCATCACCTCCGACCTGTTCGACGACGAAGATCGCCGCCAGGAAGCGTCGGTGCGCGCCAACCTGACCGTGCGCGCGCTGATCGAGGAAATCCGGCGCGAGTTCAACCTGCTGGACGCGGGCTATCGCCTGATGCTGCACGGGCAGGAGCAGCCGCTCCCGCTCGACCGGACGATGGAGCAGCTTGGCTTGCAGACGGGGGCCGAGCTAATCTTCGAGCGCGAGCGTCGCCGCTTGCTGGAGCGCGTCGTAGCGCGTGGCGGGCAGTATTTCCAGGCGGTGACCAAGCCGGGGCGCGCCTATTTGCAGGAGGCAGCGTCCGGCAAGGCATTCCCGATTGACTGGCAGCCAGCGATCATCGGGCGGCCCGATGCCGCCAGCCCCGACGCAGCCGAGATGCTGGCGGTGGATGTGAGCGCCCTGGCCGAGGGGCGCACCGTCTCGCGCCGCCACGCCCAGATCAGCGAGCGCGGCGAGACGTATTACCTGGAAGCGCTCAACGAGCGCAACCCTACCCTGCTTAATGGGCAGGCCGTCAGGCTGGGCGAGAAGCGCGCGCTGTCGCCCGGTGACGTGATCCGTGTGGGGCTGGTCGAGCTGACGTTTGCGGTGCAGGGTGCGCCGTCTTGAGGTAGGGGGCGTGATCTGAACGCAATGCCCCTTCCCGGCAAAGCCAGGGGGAAAGTGCCATGCCAGCCGATCAAAGTCCCCCTCTCTGGCTTGGCTGGAGAGGGGGATTTAGGGGGAGAGGCGTGCACAGCCACGCTTGGCTTGCTGCGTATGGGGTGCTATTCCCCCGCGCCGTCGAGCGGGACGCGGCGCAGCCCGATGAGTTGCAGGGCCACGTACCACACAAACAGCGGGTTGTGGATCAGGTAGCGCCGCCACAAGCGGCGCGGCTCGGTCAGCAGCCGGAACAGCCATTCGAGCGCGCGACGCTGCATCCAGCGCGGGGCCTGCGGGATGCGCCCCGTGTGGAAGTCGAACGCCGCGCCCACGCCAGCCAGCACCGGTGCGCTCAGCAGCGCGCGGTGCTCGGCCATCCAGATAGTCTGCTTGGGACAGCCCAGCGCCACCCAAACCACGTCTGGCTGCGCTGCGTTGATGCGCGCGACGATGGCCGCGTCTTCCTCTGGCGTGAGGGCGCGAAACGGTGGCGTATACGTTCCGGCGGTGTGCAGGCCGGGGAAGCGCCCCTCCATGACCTCGGCGAGCCGCTCAGCGACGCCCTCTGCCCCGCCGTAGTAGTAAGCGCGGCAGCCCCGCTCCGCCAGCATGGCACTGGCAGCCAGCATCAAATCCGGCCCGTACACGCGATCCACCTGCGCCTGCCCCAGCCACCGGCTGAGGAAGACCAGCGGCATCCCGTCCGGCGTGACCATGCCGGCGGCGTTGGTCATGCGGCGCAGGGCCGGGTCGCGGTGAGCGTGCATGATGTCGTTGACGCAGGCGACGACCACATATTCGCGCGCGCCTTCCTCGATCCATCGGGCGATCTGCGCGACCGCCTGCCCCATGTCAATGGCACTGACGCCCACGCCCAGGATATTGGTGCGCGCGGAGGCGGGAGAGGGAGGCATGGGCATCGCTCCTGGGGGTGCAGCGCGCATCAATAGGCCCCGCGCCGCAGCAGCACCGTCTGGATGGTCTTCCATAGGATGCGCAGGTCCAGCCAGACGGAATAGTTGCGGATGTAGTACAGGTCGTCTTCGGTGTGCAGATACATGGGCCGGTCGGCCCGCCCGTTGACCTGCCACCAGCCGGTGAGTCCCTGCGGCACCTCGAAACGCTTGCGCTGCCAAGGCTCGTACTTCTCGACCAGCCAGGGCATTTCCGGGCGCGGCCCAACCAGTGACATCTCGCCACGCAGGATATTGAACAGTTGCGGTAGCTCGTCTAGGCTGGTGCGGCGCAGCCAGCGCCCGACGCGCGTTACACGGGGGTCGTCTTCGTGCTTGTACAGGATATGACCGTCTGCGCTCTGGGCGCTCACCGCATCTTGCAACGCCTCGGCCCCGTCGTGCATGGTGCGGAACTTGAGCATGGTGAAGAGGCCCCCGCCTTCGCCCACGCGCGTCTGGCGGAAGAGGGCCGGGCCGGGGCTGTCGCGCTTGATCGCCAGCGCGATCAGGCCCATCAGCGGCAGCGCGGGCACCAACAGCAGCAGCGTCAACGCCACATCGAAGACGCGCTTGACCACGCGCTGAAACGGATCGAGCACCGGCTCTTTCAGGCTAAGCAGGGGCATCCCGCCGAAGCTCTCGATGCTCACCCGCAGGAAGGCCATGTCGAAGTAGTCGGGGATCAGGCGAATGTTGACCGGCAGCGTTTGCAGCCGGTTGACGAAGTCGCGCAGCTCGTTGGCGTCCTCGCGGGGCAGCGCGATCACCACCTCGGCGATGTCGTGCGCGCTGATGACGGCGGGCACACCAGCCAGCGTGCCCAGGATGGGCAGGTCGCCGGGCGGATCGTCCTCCCCGTCCTCGGACACGAACCCGGCCAGCGACAGCCCCATCCAGCCCTGCTCGCACACCATGCGCGCGATGTCGCGGGCGATGCCCCCGGTGCCCACGATCAGCACGCGCCGCGTGCGGTAACGCTGCCCGCCGCGCGCCCGGAACGCGCCGCGCACGACCAGCCGGTGCGTGACGATCAGCGGCAGGTAGAGGGCCAGAAAGTAGATGTACTCCAGGCGCGAGACATCGCGGAAGCTGAAGTAGAGCATCCCGGCCAGGATCAGCCAGGCGAACAGCGTCGCTTCGGCGATCTTGACCAGCTCCAGGCCCGGCTGGGCCAGCCGGCGCGGGTTATAGACATCCAGCGCCACAAACACGACCGCCCAGATGATGATGCCCATCACATACACCGGCAGCGGCACCGTCCAGAAGGATGGATCGGCCACCTTGCCGAAGGGCAGAAGCGTGCGCAGGCGCATCGCCAGCAGCATCGCCAGGATGACCATAGCCAGGTCGGAGCCAAACAAGAATAGGATGAAACGAAGGCTGAACTGTCGCGCCATAGCCTGCACAGGGCGCTGGAGCCAGCTTCGCGGGCCGGTTGGCGCCCCCCCTCTGATCGGATGCCTGCGGTTAGTATAGCAGCTTTCGGATTCGGGGGGAGTGTGCGGGGCGGACGGTGCTTTACCTCACCCCCGGCCTCGCTGCACTCGGCTTGCCCCCTCTCCGCCGCAGCTATCCATTACCCACATCTTTGGCTGTGTCTGTCCCCCCATGCCCCGGCCCTTCCCCCACGAGGGGGGAAAGGAGAAAAGCGGCGGGTCTGCTCCCCTTCCCTCCGCGCAGCGCGGGGGAAGGGGCTGGGGGATGGGGGGTATTTGTGGGTAACGCATAGCCGCCGCAGAGAGGGGGGCGGCGAGGCCCGCGCCAGTGGGCGGAGCGGGGGTGAGGTAAACCGGTGAACAAGGCGAGACGCAGAAGAAGACTTCCGAAGTTTCCAAAACTTCGGAAGTTTCTCTCTACTCACGGGTGCGCGACTGAGAGGCCGTCCAACTGCGCACGCACATCCCACGCATAGGGATCGTCGCGGAGCACGCGCTCGAAAATCTCGCGCGCGGCTTGCCAGTCGCCTTCGCTCTCGTGCAGCCCGGCCAGGTGCAGCCATGGCTCGTACGACTGCCAGCTAGTGAGCGGCGTCCGCGCCTGGGGCAGCACGGCGAGGTCGGCGTGCAGCGTGAAAACGGTCGTGTCATAGGTCGAGCGGAAGTCGCTCGGATAGTCCAGCCCGCGCGCCAGCCGATCCTTGACTGTCGCCGCTTCCTCACCGGCTTGCTCGGCGGTGCGGGCCAGCACGTACCAGCTCCAGGCGCTCCGGTTCTCGCTGAGGAAGATCGCCGCGCGAGCAGCCTTCTCCGCCGTCAGCGTGCCGTCGGGCGGGGTGTTCCGGCTCAGCAGCCATTCGGCCTGGGCCGCGTAAGACCCGGCGACCGGGTTGGGAGCGCGCAGCAGCGGGTCGTAGCAGCGCCAGCAAGGGGGCGCGGAGGGATCATTGTCCGGCCACAAGGCGTCGAGGCGCGGGCGCAGGCCGCCCGGCAGCGAGCCGTCCGCTTGCTGCACTCGTACCAGGTACAGCGCCGAATCGGTCAGGCCGCCGTAGATGGCAATGTCTAGCGCCGTCTCCAGGTTGATGGGGGCGAAGCGCGCTACGGCGTCGCGCAGGATGGCGGCTCGCTCAGGGTACGCCGGGTCCGTCCAGAAGGGCGACGACGCCAGCCAGCGCCCGGCTTCGAGCGCGTTGAAGAACGCAGCGCGCGCCTCGGCGGGGCGTCCGGCGGCGGTGTAGTATTCGCCCAGCTTGAGGAAGTAGCCACTGTTCACCTGGTTCCAGCCAATTGCCTGCTGCTCGGCGGAGATGGCGTCTTCCAGGCGTCCGGCCTGGGCATAGAGCGCCGCCAGATTGTGCCAGCCCAGGTCCCAGGTTGCGCTGCGCTTCACGCTGTCTTCGAAGGCGGCGATAGCGTCGTCCAGGTACGTCTGCGGCTCAGTGGCGGCCAGCTCGCCGAGGATGATCGCCTCTTGCAGCCGGTAGAGATCGTTCCAGGGGTCGGACTTCTGCGCCTGGCGCGCGGCGGTGAGCGCCTGGACGTGGTCACCGGCGTCCTGGTAGGCCAGGGCGCGACGGTGCGCCCACAGCCCGCGATGCAGGGGCACGAAGGTGATCTGGGCCAGGGCCAGCAAAGCCAGCACCAGCCAGACCAGACGCAGACGGCGTGGAGTCTGGAGCCGCGCGGCAGGCTCGACGGCGTGAGATTGGTCTCCGGCGATGATGTACGCGCCGATGATCAGCACGGGCGTGATCAGTTGGACTTGCAGGAACGTGTCCACCAGGCTGTGCGTCGCATAGGCGGCCAGCGCAATCGCCGCGCCCTCAAGCCGGCGGCGGCGGGCGACGCTCCCGTTCTTCCACTCGCGCCACCAGGCCCGGCGCAACTGGTCGAGCAGCAACAATGTCGGCAGCAGCACCACGCCGCCGCCTTCGGCGAGCCAGTGAAAGAACAGGCTGTGGGCGTGGTGCAGGGGCATGTACGTGTGCGACCGCGCCCAGTGGGGATGCCACAGCCGCTCCCCTCCAAAAAGGCGCGGCCCCGTGCCGGTGAGCGGGTCATCGGCCACGATCTCGATGGCGCTCACCCATAGATCGAGCCGCGAAATGCTGTTGGCGTCGCGGGCGCGGATGACCATAGCGAAGATGAGCGCGGCGCCGATCACGGCGGCCACAAGCGCCCCCGCGATCAGCAGGCGGGGGGCCAGCAGCGGGCGCAGCACCGCCGGGAAGCGTTGCCGTGTTGACGGGCGCAGCAGCCAGGCCAGCGTGACCATGCCAGCCAGCGCCCCCAGGCCCATGCTCGCTCCCCGCGAGTGCGTCGCCAGCACCACGCCGACCAGCCCCAGCGCCAGCCCGCCCAGCGCCCAGCGCAGATCGCGCTGCGGAATGGTCGCGGCCCCGGCCAGCGCCAGCGGGATGATCAGCAGGCAGTACGCGCCGGTTGGGTTGTTGTAACCGAGGGGCATGGCGGCCTCGTGCACAACCGGCGGCATGGTCAGGCCAAACAGCGACGGCCAGCCCTGGGCGAAGTGGGGTAGGATGCCCAGGCCGAAGTACCACATGACCATCTCCGCCGCCGCGAGGATCACGAACATGGCACCGGCCATGAACAGCCCCTCGGTGATCCAGCGCTGCCAGCGCGAGCCGCGCCGCATCAAGTCCACGACCAGGTAGAAGACGAGGATCACCATCCAGATCAGCCAGGCATATTCCAGGCTGATGCGCGGGTGGCGGGAGAAGATCGCCGCGATTGTCCAGGCAGTACCCAATGCCAGCAACGGCCAGTCGAGCGGTGTGGATGGGAAGGGGCGTCGCTCGCGCCACAACAGCAGCAGCCAGCCGGCGAGCAGGGCGGTGATGCCCACCTGGTGGGCGATGCGCATCACAGCGTTCTGCTCGACGACGCCACCGAACAGGGACGCATAGATGATGCCGATGATGGTCAGGAAGCGCAATAGACGTGGTGACATAATCTCTTTTTCGGGCGCAGTGGGAGCGAGAAGTGAGTGTAGTTGTACATCGTGCGCCGGGTCTATGCAACCGGGGCGGTAGGGCAATCGCATCAAAATCCGCCCGTGTCAGCCTGTCCGTAGGGGCGTATCGCCATACGCCCCTACGGACCTCACCCCCACTCGGCTGCGGCTATACATTACCCACATCTCTGGCTGTGCCTGTCCCCCCATCCCCGGCCCTTCCCCCACGAGGGGGGAAGGGAGAAAAGCGGTGGGCCTGCTTCCCTTCCCTCCGCGCAGCGCAGGGGAAGGGGCTGGGGGATGGGGGGTATTTGTGGGTGACGCATAGCCGCTGCGGAGAGGGGGCAAGCCGGGCGCAGCGAGGCTGGGGGTGAGGTCAACATACCTGACGCCCGCCCCGCAGCCCTTCCGCGCTAATCTTCGCCGTCCCCGCCCAGAGCAGCCCCGGCCCCCAGCGCGTCCATGCCGCCCAGAGCCGGGCCGCCGCCCAGGTCGTCACCGCCCAGATCGGGCAGGGACTCCTCGATCTCTTCCGGGCTGTCGCCGCGCTCCAGCCGCCCGACAACCTCATCGAACTCCGGCCCCATGTCTTCGCCCATCTCCTCGCTCATCTCGCGCAGCAGCCGGCCCATCGTGCGCGGATCGGAGTCGTCAAGATCGTCGAACATGCTATCATCTGTATTGTCCGACATCAGCCGGGCGATGGGTGAGCGCCGGATGGCGACACGCGAGATCAGCCGGGTCAGGCTGGTGCTGTGACAGCGTGGGCAGGTATGCGTCGCCGCGTCGTACTCGGCGTACGTCTTGTACGTCAGCGTGACCTTGCGTCCGCAGCCGTTGCAGCGGAACTCATAGACTGGCATTCACTCATTCCCCTTCGGTTGATGTTACCTGGACAGATTATCACGCCCTGGCACGATGTCAAGCGTCGGGTTGTCCGCTTGACCCTCATTTATCTACTATTGACAGCCCCTAGCCGCTTTGTATAATCGTCCTTACAGGGTGGAAATGGTCTGTCACTCGCGGGTGGGTGTCGTCCAACCCCCAGGGTACAATGAGGAACATCATGCTGTCTGAGATACGCCAGATTGCCTGGAATCGCTGGATAATCATCGGAGAAGCATTCGGCGACTTTCAGGCGCGGTTATTTGCCGTGCTGTTCTATAGCACGGTTTTTGTGCCGTTTGCGCTCGGCGTGCGCCTGTTCAGCGATCCCCTGCGCACTCGCAAGCCGCCGACCGCCTGGACTGAGCGCGCGTCGGTCGGCCACAGTCCTGATGAAGCGCGGAGGCAGTTCTAGATGGACATCCTGGGCGTCTCCTGCTTTTATCACGACGCGGCAGCAGCCCTGCTACGCGACGGCCAGATTGTCGCCGCCACGATGGAAGAGCGGCTTACACGCAAGAAGCACGACAACGGCTTCCCCGCGCGCGCCATTGACTTCTGCCTGGAACAGGGCGGCATTCAGGGGCCAGACCTGGACTACGTGGTCTTCTACGAGAAGCCGATGGTCAAGGTCGGGCGCATCCTGCAGACCGCGCTGGGCACCTTCCCTCGCTCGTGGGACTTCTGGCGCGAGGCGGTGACCGCTTACGTCAGCGAGAAGCTCTGGATCAAGAGCCTGCTCCAGCACCATCTTGGCGTGCGCCCGGAGCAAATCCTGTTCTGCGACCACCACATGTCGCACGCGGCCAGCGCCTTCTTCGCCTCGCCGTTCGACGAGGCCGCCGTGATCACAGTGGACGGCGTCGGCGAGTGGACGACGACGACGATGGGCATGGCGCGCGGCACCTGGGACGGCAGCGGCGAGAACGCGATTGACCTGTTCTGGGAGCAGCGCTTCCCGCACTCCATCGGCCTGCTCTACTCGGCCTTCACGGCCTTCCTCGGCTTTCACGTCAACGACGGCGAGTACAAAGTCATGGGCATGGCTCCCTATGGCGAGCCGACCTACGTGGACGAGGTCAGGAAGCTGATCAGCATCAACGACGACGGCAGCTTCGCCCTCAACATGGACTACTTCGCCTACCATCATTCGGTCTCGCGCAGCTTCAATGGCAAGTTCATAGACCTGTTCGGCGAGCCGAGGATGCACAGCGATGATTTCTTCACGGCCAAGAGCGCCCCGCACCGCGCCGGCGAGACCGAGGCAGTGCGCCGCAACCAGCACTACGCCGACATCGCCCGCAGCATCCAGCAGGTGACCGAAGAGGCGCTGCTGGCGATGGCCAACGCCCTGCAGCGCAAGACCGGGGCCAAGAAGCTGGTCATGGCTGGCGGTGTGGCGCTGAACAGCGTGGCTAACTTCCGGCTGTTCAGCGAGACGCCGTTCGAAGATGTCTACATCCAGCCCGCCGCCGGTGATGATGGCGGCGCATTGGGCGCGGCGCTGTGGGCCTATCACCTTGTGCTGGGCCAGCCGCGCAAGCTGGTCATGACCGACACCTACCTGGGGCAGCAGTTCACCAACGCCGAAACTCGCGCCTTCTTCGACGCGGAAGGCATCCCCTACGAGGAGTACGAGGACGACGACAGGCTGCTCGACCGCGTGGTTGAGGAGATTCTCGACCAGAAGGTGGTCGGCCTGTTCCAGGGCCGCTACGAGTGGGGGCCGCGCGCGCTGGGCAATCGCAGCATCCTGGCCGACCCGCGCCGCGCCGAGATGAAGGACATCATCAACACCAAGATCAAGTTCCGCGAGCCGTTCCGCCCCTTCGCGCCGGTGGTGTTGCAGGAGCGCGCTGCTGAGTTCTTCGATTACCCCAACGTCGAGACGAACATGCTGCCGCGCTTCATGCTGGCCGTCAGCCCGGTCAAGCCGGACAAGCTCGACGTAGCCAAAGCGACGACTCACGAGGGCGGCACCGGTCGCCTGCAAACCATTGACCGGCAGACGAACCCGCGCTATTACGAGCTGGTGCGCCGCTTCGGTGAGGCGACGGGCGTGCCGATCCTGGTCAATACGTCGTTCAACCTGCGCGGCGAGCCGATCGTTAGCTCGCCCGCCAACGCCTGGTGGACCTTCAGCCACAGCGAGATTGACTGGCTGGTGATCGGGTCCTTCCTGGTGGGCAAAGATGCGAAGAAGAGGTCATGACCATGTCCCAACCATCCACTCCCCGCAGCGGCAAGCGTCCGGGTGCGCTCAGCGGGCTAAAGGCCCGCCTGGGCATCCTGGGCGAGTTGTTCTCGTTCCTGTGGGCCGCCAAGATGTGGTGGCTGATCCCGATGATCATCGCCCTGATTGCCTTTGCGCTGCTGATTGTGCTCGGCTCGGCGAGTGGCGGCGGGCCGCTGATCTACACGCTGTTCTAGGAGGGCACAGACTATGACCGAATGGCTGATTGCTGTGCTCATTGGGGCCGCGATCGGGCTGGTCATCGGCGTGAAGATCGCCCGCGATTCCCACGCCCGGCAGCCGGTGCGCGGTGGCATGTTGGCCCAGATGTTCCACTACCTGGCCTGCGCCGGGCTGACCGCGATGCTGCCCTTCATCATCAGCGGGATTGTGGAGGGGCTGTCGTTCCTGGCTCTGTTCGGGACGGCGGTGGGCTTCCTGGCGCTGACGGGCGTGTTCCTGCTGGTGCACGCCGGGTTTGAGCGCACAGGGAGCGGCTCTCGTCCGGCGGTGCGCTGACCGCGCGACATTCCTATGGGCAAACACAGCGGGGCAGGCGTGAGCCTGCCCCGTTTTGCGTGGGGAAGCAGTGCTAGAGTGCTACGGGCGCGGCTGGAGCGTGACAGAAATGTCCATCGTCTCGGTGCCGCGCAGCACGTGCAAGGTGATCACGTCGCCGGGCAGGGTGCTGGTTTCGAGATAGGTGATCAGATCGCTCATCTTCTCGATAGGCTTGTCGTTGACAGCGGTGATGATGTCACCGCCCACAGCCAGCCGGCCAAACG
This sequence comes from Aggregatilineaceae bacterium, assembly GCA_040767545.1. Lineage (GTDB taxonomy): Bacteria > Chloroflexota > Anaerolineae > Aggregatilineales > Aggregatilineaceae > UBA2029. The sequence goes on from JAXGOK010000025.1 coordinate 31,403, forward strand.
GCGTGGTGATGGTCTGCTCCGCCCCGGACAGTCCGGCTTCCTGCGCCGGGCCGCCGCGCGTCACCTCGCTGACCATGACGCCCTTCACGTCCTCGCCCAGCTCCATCGCCTCGCGCTGCTCCGGCAGCAGCGTGGACCCGGCGATGCCCAGCCAGCTATGGGCGTAGCTTCCCTTGGAGATCAGGTAGGGCACGATGCGCCGGACGGTGTTCGACGGGATGGCGAAGCCCACCCCCGACCCTGACTGCGAGTTGCTCAAGATGGCCGTATTCACGCCGATCACGCGCCCATCCATATCGAGCAGCGGGCCGCCGCTGTTGCCGGGGTTGATCGCGGCGTCGGTCTGGATTAGCTCCGGGATGCTGAAGCTGTTTTCGTTCTGCAGGCTGCGACCCAGGGCGCTGACGATACCCTGCGTCAGTGTGAATTCCTGCCCGTAGGGATTGCCAATGGCGTAGACCTGCTGCCCGACGAAGGCTTCACCGGAGTCAGCGAAGGTGACCGGCTTGAGGGGCGTCTTGGCCGGGTCTACCTTGATCACGGCCAGGTCGGCTTCTGGGTCGCGCCCGACCAGCTCGGCGTCCACGAATGTGCCATCCACGAAGGTCACGCTGATGTATTGCGCGTCCTCAACAACATGGTTGTTGGTGACGATGTGCCCTTCGTTGTCAATGACGAAGCCGCTGCCGGTGCCCCCGCCAACCTGTGTCGCCACAGAAACATAGACGATTGATGGGGTGACCGCCTCGTACATTTGCGCCAGACTCACTTCATCGGCGCGCGGTTGGTAGGCTGCGCCCGCTGGCAGTATCGCCAGGCGGGCCGTTTCGCTGTCCTGCGCCTGCACATTCCACACGCCGATGGCGGTGGCGATGATCAGGACGATGAGCAGCACGCTTGCTGAGAGTGTTCGCTTGTTCATAGGAGCCTCTTGCACTATCCGGCAATACTGCCTGTCCACATATCCGCTATAGTCATACACCCGCAATATAGAAGATTCGTTGGCAAGCGATGAGAATCTGCTTAAAAAACAGCCGCGCCGGGTGGAGGATTACAGGAGGCAAGGCGTGCGTGGGGCGCATCGCCATACGCCCCTACGGACCGCCGCCGATCAAGGCGTTCCTGTAGGGGCGGGTTTGCAAACCCGCCCCTACAAGGGTGCAGCAGAGCAGCGCCCCTACGTGCCGCGTGTGGTATCCGCGCTAATTCGTTAGGCTGCATCATGGAGAGAGCAAGCCGAGGGCAGCGAGGCTGGGGGTGAGGTCAATCAGACGCCATCTCTATGCTTCCCACGCTGCTGTCCGCCCCTAAAAGCTCGGCTGGTAAGGAGTGAGACTTGTGCAAACCCGCCCCATTCTCACAGTTGGATGGGCTGAGCCAGCCTGCTATTCACCGCCAGGTGAGTCAGTGCCTCCCCCCGTGACGTTGCCGCCATCGCCGCTATCGCCTCCACTGCCCGGCGTTGGCGATGGTGGCTCTGGAGGTAGCGATGTGGGCTGTGGCTGAGGCGGTGCGGGCACCGGCTGATCCCCGCCGCCCGGTAACACGGGTGCCTCGGTTGGCGGTGGAAGCGGGGACGGTGTTGCAGTGGGCGGGAAGGGCGGCAGCGGCTCGACGGGCAGATTGTCCAAATCCTCTGGCCGTCCGAGCGGTTCAACGCGATCAGCTTTCACCCATCCGGTGCTGCTATCCGGCAGCGCGATCTTGTACCAGGTGCCTGCCCGGTTCTTAGCCAGCAGCGGCGCGCTCTCGCCCCAGGCGAGTTGGGTCCGGTAGCGGAGGTATCCGGTGACTGTGGAGTACACAGGCGCGCCATTCTCGCCGATCACGTACCCATGCGGCACGACCGGTATCGCCCGCTCCAACACATCCCGCCGCAGCCAGACCTCAGGCTCTACGCTATCGCCCAGCCCGTCGAACTCATAGAATACCTGCACCTCGCGCAGGATCACGTCCGGCTCGCCGGGCAGCGGTACTTCGTCCGCACTGATGACCGTGACGCGCGTGCCCGCTGGCAGCGTATCTCCCGCGCGCACTTCGAGGCTTTCCGTCCCCAGGCCAAGAACCGTGTAGAATGCCGCCTCCTCGCTCAGGTAAACGCCCGCCTCAGCCGGATCGGGAGCTTCTTCGGCGGCGATGCGCAGCACAGCGTCGCCGGACGATGGCGTTGGAGTGGGCGTCGGCGTGTCCGACGGCGTGGGTGAGACTCGCGTCAGGTCAAGCGTGACGGTCGGCAAGACCGGGGAAGCGGTTGCGGAGGGTTGTGGTGTGCGCGTGGCCGTCGGCGTGACAGGGGTGGGCGTCGCTGTAGGCGTGCGCGTGGCGGTGAAGGTGGCCGTTGGCGTGGCCGTCGGCGTGGCGCTCGGTGTATCAGTCGGCAGGAGGGTTGCGCTCGGTGTGTGGGTGGCGGTCGGTGTGCGCGTCGGCATGGGCGTCGAGGTTGGCGCGGGCGTGTCGGTGTCGGTCGGCGAGGGCGTGCCGGTCGGCGTGTTGCTGGGCAGCACGACCAGCCCACCGGCAGCCGTAGCGACAGCAGGTGACTCGGTGGGGGCGGTGGTGTCCGTTGGCGCGCTGGTCGCGGTGAGGGTTGGCGCTCCGACCATCGCCGCCGCCGTCCGCGCCCCCGGCGTAGCGGTCGCTTCATCGCCCGCCGCATTTCCGCTCAGCAGGACGAACGCTGCCCCCACCGCGACCGCTGCCAGCACAGCCAGCACCGCCACGCCGAGCAGGGCACGCCTGCGCTGCCTGGGCGGTGGGCCGAGGCGCACGAGGATCACGGTGATGTTGTCCGGGCCACCGCGCTGGCGGGCCAATTCGATCAGCCTGCGTGCGGCGGCGTCGGCGGACATGCGCCGCACGATGGAGAGCATCTCCTGCGGCGTCACCAGGTCCCACAGCCCGTCGGAGCAGAGCAAAAACACGTCGCCCGGCTCGGCCTGGACGCGGTTGAAGACCGGCTGGATGGGCATCGGCTGGCCGATGAAGGCGGTCACATTGACGTTGCGCGCGCCGCGCGCTTCTTCCTCGGAGATCAGGCCGGCGTCAATCTGGTGCTGGAGCACGCTCTGATCGCGGCTGAGTAGCTCGATGAAGCCGCGCTGCACGCGGTACACGCGGCTGTCGCCCACGTTGAAGAGCACCGCTTCGCCGTCAGGCAGCAGGGCCAGCCCCGCCGCCGTCGAGCCGATGCGCGGCAGCCTGACCCGCTCCGCCTGGGCGCGCACGGCGGTGTTGGCGTATTCGAGCGCCTGGCGCAGCGCGCTGAGCGCATCGAGGCTGGGGTCAGCGTAATAACGCTGGAAGATTTCGGCGACGGCAGTCTGGCTGGCGACATCGCCACCGCCCATGCCGCCCATGCCATCGGCGACGACGAACAGCGCCCCTTGATCGTGCTGTGGGCTGCCCGGCTCCGGTATGCGGAAGCCGAGGTGATCCTCGTTGCGCTTGCGCTTGAGGCCAATGTCGGTGCGCGCGGCAACATCCAGCCCCATCCCGTGATCGGCCATAGTCATCAGCCTTTGTCGTGCTGATCCCAGTCCACATAGTCAGTCCGGGCCATATCGCCGCCTCGCGGGGCGGGGCCAGCACCGCTATCGGGCGTGCTGGGGTAGAAGACCATCTCCGTGCCCTTGCCAAGCCAGATAACCGCGCCAGCGTGCAGGGGGTACGGCTGCTCAGCGGTGATGCGCACGCCGTCCACGCGCGTGCCGTTGGCGCTGCCCAGGTCGGTGATGGTGAACCTGCCGCCCTCAGCGGTGATCACTGCGTGGCTGCGCGAGACGCTGCTATCCTCTTGCAGCGTGAGGTCGTTCTGCTGCTGCGTGCCGCGCCCGATGCGGAAAGGCACCGACGGGATGGCCACGCTCGCCCCGATGCGCGGCATGGCTGGCGAGCGGCGAACTTCCAGCGTGGCTAGAACCTCGAACACGTCGGTGTAGACGTTGGTCGCCTCGGCGTCGGGGCCGGGCGGCGCGCCACTGACCGGCGGCGCGGGCGCGGCACCGGGCATCCCCGCTGCTTTGCCGCCCGTCGCGCCGGAAGGCATCTGGTAGAAGCCGGTCTGCTCGGCCAGGAAGCCGGTGCCGGTCGAGGACTTCTTGCGCGGGCGCACCAGTAGGAACAGCACGACGACCAGCGCGAAGCCGATCAGGGCGATGACCAGCGCCAGAATCGGGTTGTCGCGCACGTTATCGGTCAGCTTCTCGATGGCGCCGGGCGCGGGAGTGGGCGTCGGCGAGGCGGTCGGCGTCGGCGAAGGGAGAGGCGTGGGCGTGGGCGGCACCGTATAGCTGAAGGTGACGCTGCCCGTCTCGATGCGCTTGCCATCCGGCCCGTAGGCTTCCATCACGGCGGTGTAGTCGCCCGCTTCCAGTTCGGGCAGGCGGATTTCCTGGCGCAGCGGCGCTTCGTAGACATACTCACCCTTGACCAGCCCGCTCTTGTCGCGCAGTTGCAGCTTGTAGCTTGCCACCAGGTCTTCATTCTGAACCTGGACGGTGAAGATGAACTCTCTGGTTTGCTCGTCCTGGCGCACAGAGATGACCACCTCAACCGGCTCCGGCGTAGGCGTCAGGGTTGGCGTGGCGGTCGGCGCGGGCGTGGGGGTGAGCTTCGGCGTGTAGACGAAGGGCATCACGTTGCTGCGCGTCAGGTTTTGCCCGCTGGGACTCTGGGCGATGACCTGGAAACGGTAATCCTTGAGCGGCTCCAGCCCCTCGGCCCCCACGGGAACTGTCTCGGTGACATCAGCGTTGTAGACCGTCTTGAGCTGGCTCGTCTTGGCATCCACCACGTTGATCTGCAGGCCGCCTATCTGCTCCTTGCCGATCAGGGTCAGGTTGAGCGTGATGGTATCCGTCTCCTGGTCGTAGCCGATGCTGTCAATGATGACCTCAACAGGAATCTCGGTCGGCGGAACGGGCGGAGGGGTGGGCGTGGGCCGCAGGATGGTGAAGTCATAGGTCGCTTTGTCAATGGTCTGGTCGCGCTCGCCGGGCCAGGCGATGAACTCACCCTCGCGGTCGAGGGCGCGCAGCTCGACGCGCAGCTTGCCGCTGAGGTTGAGCGCCGCGATAGCCACCGGAGAGGGCAGCGGCTTCGGCACCGACTTGCTGTCGAGAAGCTGGTTGTTGGCGTCGAAGAAGTCGAAGCGGTAGCTGCTGATCGCCTGCTCGCCCCGGACACGCACCTCCAGGTAGAGCATGTCCTCGCCCTGATCCCAGCGCGCCGAAAGAATTTCCAGGCCGACGACGATGGGCGTGGGGGTGGGGGTCGGCGTTTGGGGCTGGGCGAAGTCGCGCGGCACTTCGAGCTGCGTGGATGCCGAGAGGCGCGTGCCGTCGGTCAGGGTGACGATGAGCGTGGCCGTGTGCATCCCGCGCGCCGGGAAGAAGACGCCCGTCGCCAGCCACTGGCTTTTCAGGGCGTTCATGATGTCGCCGAACAGCGTCTTTAGCTCGGCCTGCTCGCCGACGGCGGACAGGCCACCCGTCTGGACAGCCATGTTGCGTAGCTCGGTCGGGTTGAGGTCATTGGTGCGCAGGCCGATGGTGTGAATGGGCACGCGCGAGGCGCTCTGGGTGGCGTAATCCACCACCTGGCCGAACGTGTGCGTGCTGCATGGCGTGGTGTCCGGCGCGGGGCGCAGGCGGTCGGTGCCGTCGGTGAAGACGACGACGGCGCGGCGACCTGCGGGCGCATTGCTGAGCACTTCGATGGCGCGGTAGGCCGCGTCGTAAAGGCACGTCCCCTTCAGGTTGACGGGCTGCACATCGCCGACGGCGTTGGTGGCGCGGTTGCGGTCGGAGGTGAAGTCTTGCAGCACGTCAATGCTGTCGTTGAAGCGGATCACGGCGAACTGGGCCTGCTCCGGCGCGTCGCCGATGGCCTGGATAGCCGCTTCGCGCATGGCGGTTGCTGCGGGGGCCATGCTGCCGCTGGCGTCGAGCACCAGCGCGATGAAGAAGGGAGAGGTTGGCTGCTCGAAGGCGGCGTTGTCCACCATCTCGCCGTCGTCAAGCTGAATGCGGGCCGCCTGCACGCGCGCGCTGGGCACGACGCGCCCCTCGCTGTCGGTGATGGTGAAATACAGCCCCAGTTGCAGCCCGCCATCTCCCAGGTCGGTCAATTCAGGGGAGTTGATCACCAGTTGCGACGGCGCTTGCGCGTGACCGATCCCTGGCGGCGGCATGGCCAGGCCGAGCAAGATCAGAATCGCCAGCCAGCGAACAACACACTTTGAGGGGAACATGAGCGACCTCACCGTGTCTCTGGCCTGACGTGGTGACCTGCGCCACCAGGCGCAGAGCTAGCGCACGTCAGGGAACCCGCCACAACAAGCCTCATGCTTCCTGAAGAAGCCCATGTTTCTATTTTGCGCTAGGTAAGCGCTTTGATGCAACAGTCTTGTTGGTGAAGGGGCATTTCACGGTGGGGACAGCAGTCGGTCTCGTAGGGGCGGCTTTCGAAAGCCGCCCCTACATCATTGCCCGATCTGACTGCGCTCGCTTACCCGCCGCCGGTGTTCGGACCGCCCAGCGCCGCCGGGTACGAGCCGAGCATCTTGACCATCGAAGCCTGGCGCAGCAGGTCTACCAGGGCAGCTTCGGCGGCGGGGTCGCGCCAGTGCCCCTCGAAGTCCAGGTAGAACCAGTACTGCCAGGGCCGTCCGCGCATGGGCCGCGACTCGATCTTGGTCAGGTTGATGTTGCGCAGGGCGAACGCGCCCAGCGCGTCATAGAGGGCGCGCGGGCGGTGGCGCACGGCGAAGACCAGCGAGGTCTTGCTGGGATCGCGGCGCTGCGCGTCCTCGACGCCGATGGCGAAGAAGCGCGTCGAGTTTTCGGGATCGTCTTCCAGGCCGCTGTCCAATGCGATCAGGCCGTAGAGCTTGCCCGCCAGCGCCGAGGCGATTACCGCTGTGTGCGGCTCCGGGTGTGCGGCCAGGGCGCGCGCCGCGCCTGCTGTGTCGTAGGTGGCAACAGGCTCCCAGCCGCGCCGGTGCAGCGTATCGGTGCACTGTGCGAGCGCCTGCGGGTGCGACATGACGCGCTTGATGTCCTCCAGCGCTGTGCCCTCCGGCGCGAGCAGGTGATGGGTGATGGGCAGCAGGTGCTCGGCCTGCACGCGGAAATCGTGCTCAATCAGCAGCTCGTAGACCTGGAAGACCGTCCCGGCCAGCGCATTCTCGACCGGCACCATGCCGTGCGTGGCCCGCCCGCGCTGGATGGCCTCGAAGACTTCGGCGAAGGTCTCGCAGGGCAGAGTCGTTGTGTCCTCACCGAACTGGCGGTGGATCGCCTCCTCCGAATACGCGCCGTGCTCCCCCTGAAAGGCGACAATGCGCTCGCCCATGATGCGTGTCTCCTTGGTGGTTGGTGGTTGGTTATTGGTGATCGGTTTTCAGTGATCAGTTTTCGGTGATCAGTGCTCAGGCGAAATGGACCTTGCCATCCAGCAACCAGTCACTGATCACTGACCACTGACCACCAATAACCAATCACTCTCTCTCCAGCAACGCCTCCAGCGCCAGCCGGTAGCCCAGCCAGCCCAGCCCGCAAATCTGCCCGATGCAGACCGGCGTGATCAGCGAGGTGCGGCGGAACGGCTCGCGGGCGTAGATGTTCGACAGGTGCACCTCGATGGCGGGCAGCCCGACCGCGCTGAGCGCATCGCGCAGGGCGACGCTGCTATGCGTGTAGCCGCCGGGGTTGAGGATCACCCCGTCCGCCCAGCCGCGCGCCTCGTGCAGCGCGTCAATCAGCACGCCCTCGTGGTTGCTCTGGATGATGCGCAGCGCCGCGCCGTGCGCCTGCGCGTAGTCGCTCAGCCGCGCGTTGATCGCGTCCAGAGTCAGGTGGCCGTAGACCTCCGGCTCCCGCGTTCCCAGCAGGTTCAGGTTCGGCCCGTGCAAGATCAGGATGTTCATGCTCCCTCCCGCAATGATTCCAGCACAGCGATCACGTCGGCGCGCGGCACATCGGCGGCCATCAGCGGCGCGCCAATGTCGCGCAGCAGCACGAAGTGTGCTGCCCCGCCGCGAAACTTCTTGTCGTGACGCATGGCGTCCCACAGGGCGGCGGGTTCCAGGCCGGAGTAGCGCGCAGGCAGCCCCAGCGCGGCGACCGCCCGCTCGACAGTAATCGGCAAATCGGGCGCGGCCAGCCCGCGTCGCACGGACAGCCGCGCCGCCGCCACCAGGCCCACCGCGACCGCCTCACCGTGCTTCCAGGCGTAGCCGCTGACCTGTTCAATGGCGTGGGCGAAGGTGTGGCCCAGGTTCAGAGTCGCCCGCACGCCGCGCTCGAGGCGGTCTTGCTCGACGGCCTGCTTCTTGACGCGCACGGCTCGCGCGATCACGCCTTCGATGGGCGACGGCTCGCTCGCCAGCAATTGCGCGACCAGCAGCGGATCGGCAATCAGCCCGGCCTTGAGCGTCTCGGCCAGCCCGCAGCGCCGCTCGACCGGCGGCAAGGTGCGCAGCGTCGTGGTGTCGGCGAAGACGGCCAGCGGGTCCTTGAACGCGCCCACCAGGTTCTTGCCCTGGGGCAGGTCAACGCCCACTTTGCCGCCCAGGCTGGCATCTACCATCGCCAGCAGGCTGGTGGGAGCCTGGATGAAGGCTACGCCGCGCATGAACGTCGCCGCGACGAAGCCAGCCAGGTCGCCGATCACCCCGCCGCCCAGGGCGATGACCAGCGCCGACCGGTCGCAGCCGCCATCCAACAGCTCGCCGTAGAGCGCCGTCGCCGTGTCCAGCGTCTTATGCGCCTCTCCGTCGGGCACGGTGATCAGGAAAGCGTCCGGCAGGCGGGTGGCCAGTGCCTCCCCGTACAGCGGGCCGACGGTCGTGTTGCTGATCACAGCGACGCGCGAGAAGCGCCGCGCCGCCACGAACGCGGGCAGCGCGTCCGCCAGCGCGCCGGGCCGGATGAAGATGGGGTACGCGCCATCCGCGCCCTGGATGGTCAGCGTGGGTGCTGATTCCACAGGCGAATTACCTCCTTGGCGGCTTGCGCCGGAGTGAGAGCGGTCGTGTCAAGCTGTGCGGGCAGGCTGGCGTAATGGGCCGCGCGCGCCGCGTAGAGCGCCGCCAATTGCTCGCGGTCGGCGCTGAACAGGGGCCGGGCCGGGTCGTCGCCCACCCGCCGCAGAATCTCGTCGAGCGAGCAGGTCAGGCAGACGATCAGGCCAGTCTGCACGAAGGCGCGGCGCGTGGACTCGTCGAGCAGCGCCCCGCCGCCCACCGCAATCACCTGATCCCCTTTGGCAGCGACCTCGCGGCAGACCTCCGCCTCCATCTGCCGGAAGACCGCTTCGCCGTCCTGGGCGAAGATTTGCGCGATGGGCCGCCCCGCCCGCCGCTCGATCTCGGCGTCGGTATCCACGAAGGCCAGCCCCAGCCGCCCGGCGACGATGCGCCCGACGGTGCTCTTGCCGGTCCCCATGAAGCCAGCCAGCACCAGGTTGCAAGGGACACCCGTCATAGAGAGTCTCGGTAAAGCTCCGCGTTGCGCTTTACCTCACCCCCGGCCTCGCTGCGCTCGGCTTGCCCCTCTCCATGCATGGAGAGGGGGCAACGAGGCGCGTCAGCGCCGAGTGGGGGTGAGGTCACGTCTCGTAGCCGAAGCGCCAGGGCGCATCGTCCATCGGCAGGTCGTCCAGCCGCGCCTGGCGAAGCGCGGCGAAGCGTGGGCGCAGCTCGTCCAGGCTGTCGCCGCCCAGCTTGCGCAGCAATTCGTCGGCCAGCACGAAAGCGACCATCGCCTCCAGGATGACCACCGCACGCGGCGTGGCGCAGAAGTCGCTGCGCTCGTACTCAGTGGGGGCGGGCGCACCCGTCGCCAGGTTCACCGACTCCAGCGGCGTGAGCGTGGTGCTGATCGGCTTCATGGCCGCGCGCACGATCAGCGGCTCACCGGTGGTCATGCCGCCTTCCAGCCCGCCAACGCGGTTGCTGGTGCGGCGGATGCGCCCCTCTTCGTCCAGGGCCAGCCGGTCGTGCACCTGTGTCCCTGGACGGCGGGCGTTGTCGAAGGCCGGGCCAATCTCCGCGCCCTTGATGCTCGGCACGCTGCACACGGCCCCGGCCAGCCGCCCCGTCAGGCGGCGGTCGTAATGGACGTGCGATCCCAGGCCAGGCGGCAGCCCCAGCGCCACCACTTCGATGATCCCGCCAACTGTGTCCTTGTCCGCTTTGGCCTGGCGGATGGCCGCGCGCATCCGCTCCGCCGCTGCCGGGTCGGGGCAGCCCACGTCGGAGGCCAGCGCCGCCGCGCAGCGGGCCGGGTAATCGGGCGGGTCGTCGGCGAAGTGCGCCGTCTCCGCGCCGATGGCCGTCACGTACCCGCCGACGGTGATGCCGAACTCGGCCAGCAGCCGCCGGGCGATAGCTCCCATCGCCACGCGCACCGCCGTTTCGCGCGCGCTGGCCCGCTCCAGGGCCAGGCGCAGGTCGCGGTAGCCGTACTTGAGCGCGCCGCTCAGGTCGGCGTGACCGGGGCGCGGCGTGGTCATGGGCGGGATGTCGCGCTCCGCCCAGTTCTTCCAGTCGCGGTTCTCGATGACCAGGGCAATCGGCGCGCCGGTCGTGCGCCCGTTCATCACGCCGCCGGTGACGCGGACCCGGTCGCGCTCGATCTGCATCCGCCCACCGCCCCCGTACCCGTGCTGGCGGCGGGCCAGGTCGCGGTTGATGTCGTCAGGCGTCAGCGGGACACCGGCGGGCATCCCTTCCAGGATGCCGGTCAGCGCCGGGCCATGACTTTCGCCCGCAGTCAGAAAGCGCAGCACGGTTCCTCCGTGAGAAGCGGCTATCAGCCGTCAGCATTCAGCGATCAGCGAGAACGGTCGCGCAGGGGCGCTGCTTTGCTGCGCCCCGTCAGCCAGACTTCCGAAGTCTTGGGGACTTCGGAAGTCGTCTCAAGCGGGAATCGCCGCGCCCTACTCGTCCTCCCCGGCGAACGCCTGCCAGGGGCCGTGCATCCCGTCGTAGGTCACGCCGTAGTACACGCGCAATTCGCCATTGGCGCGTTGCACCAGGTCATGGCGCACCGTCCCGCCGCGCTTGTAGCGCTTCCACAGGCCGATGTCGCCGCGCCACTGCACCTGCTCCGGCTGCACAGGGCTGGATTCGTGCTCGCTGATGGCGTAGTGCCACAGCCGCCGCGCCGACGAGCGCGTGACGTTCTTGACCACGTTGCCGTTGCGCAGGTCGCGCATCATGTGGTACATCACGCCCTTGCGCTGCTCGGAGCCGATGATCTCCACGCCGGTGCGCGGCGCTTCGACAGCGGTCTCCGGCCTGGCCGGTTCTTCGGGGGCGGGAGCGGGTTCCTCTGCGGCGGCGGAAGCGGCACCCCGCTCCAGCAGGGCGGACTCTTCGCCCTTCGACTGGCCCTGGGTGACCAGCCGCACGATCTCGTCGCGCACGGCCAGGTTCGTCTCCGCCTCGTCGCGCACGTAAATCTTGTTGTCGTCAATGGCGTAGGGCGGGTCGTCGCCGCGCGGGATGCGGATGCGCACGACCGGCTTGCTATGCGTCTCCAGCACATCAATGTCTACGGCGAGCGGCGGCGTGATCTTGTGCTCGATCTCGTCGCGCAGCATCTCAATCGCTTCGCTGATGTTCGGGATGCCGATCGGCTTGTCCTTCGGCTTGGCGCTGGCACCGACGAAGATCGTGCCGCCGTTGGTGTTGGCGAACGCGCACACGTCAGCGATGACGGCGAAGAGCCGCCCGCCGCGCCGCGTCAACCCCTCGTGAAACGCCTGGACGATGCTCGGCCCCTCTTCGCGCGCCGCCTGCACGTGGTCATACGGGGCGTGGCTGGCGCGGTAGGGGCGCGTGCTGGCGAAGTCGTTGCTCTCGAACATGTCCAGCAGCGCGTTGAAGGTGCGCTCTGGCAGCAGCACCTCGGTGATGCGGTCGCCGACGCCCAGGTGCTTGCTGTTGCGCGGGTCGGCTTGCAGGCGGTGCGCGTCCGACCCCTGGATGCAGCGCATCCGGCGGGGGTATTCGGGCTTGGTGCCGTCGAAGAAGCGGGCCGTGTTGCGCTGGCCCTTGCGATCCAGGTCAGTGATCTCCAGGGCGTGCAGGTACGGGTCTTGCGTGTAGGCGATCTTGGTCTGCCCGCCAAAGTCGAAGCCGCGCATCGCTACGCCATGACTCGAATTGGCGTGCGCAGCGATGACAATGCCGCCCGCCTCGTTGATGTGGCGGTAGGCGGTCAGCACGTCCGCCGACGCCCCGACGTTCGACGAGCCTTCGTCGAGGGCGGCGGGGGGGATGTTCAGGCTGAGCAGGATATGCTCAAGCTGGCGAATGGGTGTGTCCGGGGCGAAGATGCCCAGGATGTGAAAGCCGAAGGTCGCCGTGAACTCGAAGCCGGGCAGGACGAGAATCTGCTCCAACAGCCGGCGGTATTCGGCCAGCTTGTGCTTCTCGTTGGCCTGGATGCGGTTCAGGCGCTCCAGCAGGGTGAGCTGCTCGATCTCGTCGAGCATCGCCCGGTAACCGGCCACCGTGTTGTGGTCGGTGAAGGCAACGATGTCCAGGCCGCGTAGCTCGGCCTGGCGCAGGATGTCCACATAGCTGTTGTCCGGCTCCTGGTAATCGGCTGAGCCGGGGGTGTGCAGATGCAGGTCCATGCGGTACCAGTGCATCTTCGAGCGTTTCGATTTTCCGCTCACAATGGGCCTCTCTCCGTCTTGGGGAGGGCCGGTACGAGGCGGAACTCACGCGGCAGGGGCGGGGGATAGGGGGCCGTGCCCGGCCATCTCTTGCCGCTGCCTGCGTATTCCGGGAGCGTATCCCGCTTGGGCGTGCTGCTGTCGCACAGGGGGTACCCTGGCGCTCTCCGTAGGGGCGTATTGATGCAGATTAGCGAATTAACGCGGATACCGTGCCGGGCACGTAGGGGCGCTGCTCTGCTGCGCCCTGGCTTACCTCACCCCCGGCCTCGCTACGCTCGGCTTGCCCCCTCTCCAACGTGGAGAGAGGGCGGCGAGGCCCGCCTCAGTGGGCCGAGCGGGGGTGAGGTCGTAGGGGCGGGTTTGCAAACCCGCCCCTACAAGAACACCTTGATCGGCGCCGGGTCCGTAGGGGCATATGGCAATACGCCCCTACCCCCGCGCCATCAAGCAGCAGGGTATCCTGGTTATTTCTTAAAGTGCATCAAACCCGCCCCTACAGGGGCATTTCGCCGGAAGCATCATTCTGGGATGCGCTCCGTGTTCCGTTTCGTGCCGTTCTCCCGCTGCAATAGCTTCTAACCAATGGTGTTGCGACGTTGAGAAGGCGGCATTACCCCAATAGATCGCGGAAGATCTCTGACAGGCGGCCCGGCTCGAATGGCTTGGCCAGGAAGCGGTTCGCGCCAGCGGCCAGCGCCTCTTCCTGCAGGTCAAGCCCGGAGGTCATGACAATGGGCAGCTTGGCGAACTGTTGCTCGGCGCGCAAGCGGGTCACGACTTCAACGCCTGCCATGTCGCTCAGGTGGTAATCAATCAGCATCAAATCGGGCGACTGCTCGCGAGTCAGCTTGAGCGCATCCTCGCCGCGCCGCGCCATCACCACCTCGAATCCGTCCAGCTCCAGCAACGTTTGCAGCAGCTTGACGGTTGTCCGATCATCTTCCACGATCAGAATCCTGGGCAATACGGCCTTCTTTCTTGCAGGTGCCAGCGCATTGCCGTCCGCGCTGGCGCTAGGCTTTTCCCACAGAGGCGGCGTCCGGCTGGACTTCAGCCTGCTCGTCGGCCTCTGCTGCGGCCCCGTTGCCGGTCTGTTTGGGCGGGGTCAGGGCTGCCTCCAGCGCCGCTGTGACATCATCCACCAGGATGAAGGTCATCGCTTGGCGCACTTCTTCGGGCACATCCTCGACATCCGGCTCGTTGCGGCGCGGCAGGATCACGGTGTCCAGCCCGGCGCGGTGCGCCGCCAGCACCTTGGCCTTGATCCCGCCGACGGGCAACACCTGGCCGCGCAGCGTGATCTCGCCGGTCATGGCGACGTTACGGCGCACGGGCCGCCCGGTGATCAGCGACATGAGCGCGGTCGCCATCGTCACCCCTGCCGACGGGCCGTCTTTGGGCACCGCTCCGGCGGGCACGTGCAGGTGAATGTCGTGCTTGTCGAAGTAGTCCGGGCGCAGGCCGAAATCGCTGGCCTTCGAGCGGATGTAGCTGAGCGCCGCGCGCGCGCTCTCCTGCATCACCTCGCCAAGCTGCCCCGTGTACTGGAAGCCCTTGCCGCCCGGCATCTGCGCTGCCTCGACGAACAGCACGTCGCCGCCGAAGACCGTCACCGACAGGCCGATAGCCACGCCCGGCGTGTCCGTGATGCGCTCCTCGATCTCCGGCTGGTAGCCGAAGCGCGGGTGATCCAGCAGGTCGCGGATGTCGGGCTGGTCAATGACGGCGGCTTCCGTCTTGCCCTCGGCGATGCGCGTTACCATTTTGCGCGCCACGCGCCCGATCTCGCGCTCCAGGTTGCGCACGCCCGCCTCGCGCGTGTAGTTGCGGATGATCTCCAGCAGCGCCTCATCGGTGAACGCCAGCTCTTCCGAGCGCAGGCCGTTCTCACGAACCTGGCGCGGGACGAGATACCGCTGGGCGATCTGTACCTTCTCCTGCTCGGTGTAGCCGTTGAGCTGGATGATCTCCATGCGGTCGAGCAGCGGCATGGGGATCGTGTCGAGGCTGTTGGCCGTGGTGATGAACATGACCTGCGACAGGTCGTAGGCCACGTCCAGGTAGTGGTCGCGAAACTCGAAGTTCTGCTCTGGGTCGAGCACTTCGAGCAGCGCCGAGGCGGGGTCGCCGCGAAAGTCGCGCCCCAGCTTGTCAATCTCGTCGAGCATGATCACCGGGTTGCGGCTCTCCACGCGGCGCATGGTCTGGATCAGGCGGCCCGGCATGGCCCCGATGTAGGTGCGACGGAAGCCGCGAATCTCCGCTTCGTCGCGGATGCCGCCCAGCGACATGCGCGTGAACTTGCGGCCCATTGCGCGGGCGATGGACGCGCCGAGCGAGGTCTTGCCCACGCCTGGCGGCCCGACGAAGCACAGGATGGCGCCTTCGCGCTCGCGGCGCACGTAGTCCACTTTGGTCTCGCGCTTCTCCTCGCCGGCGCGCTCCTGGCGCAGCTTGCGCACGGCCAGGTACTCCAGGATGCGCTCCTTGATGTCTTTCAGACCGTAGTGATCCTCGTCGAGCACAGCGCGCGCGTGAGCGATGTCGAGGTTATCCTCGGTCTGGACGCTCCAGGGCAGGTTAACCAGCCAGTCGAGGTAAGTGCGGATTACGCCGTACTCGGCGGCGGCAGTGGGCAGCCGGGCCATGCGGTCTAGCTCGCGGCGGGCTTCGCGGGCGGACTCTTCGGACATCCCCGCCGCCTCGATCTTCTGCCGAAACTCCTCAATCTCGACAGTCTGCTCGTCGCCCTCGCCTAGCTCGCGCTGGATGGCTTTAAGCTGCTCGCGCAGGAAGTACTCGCGCTGCGTCTTCTCCATCTCCGACTGCGCCTCGGTCTGGATGCGATGCCCCAATTCGAGCACTTCTAGCTCTTTGTTGAGGATCGTCATCAGCGTGTGCAGCTTTTCCTGCACGGAATCCAGCTCCAGCAGCTTTT
Source organism: Aggregatilineaceae bacterium (assembly GCA_040767545.1). Classification (GTDB taxonomy): domain Bacteria; phylum Chloroflexota; class Anaerolineae; order Aggregatilineales; family Aggregatilineaceae; genus UBA2029. The sequence goes on from JAXGOK010000025.1 coordinate 47,034, forward strand.
GCTGGTCAGCCAGGTCCAGGCGGATGTAGGTAGCCAGCGCGTAGACCAGTTGCAGCGGGTCGTCCACGTTGAGCGCGGCGCTGATTAGCTCGCCGGGGATGCTCGGCACCAGGTCGGCCATGCGGCTGAACTGCTCGACGACGTTGCGCATGAGCGCCTCGACCTCGATGCCGCTCTCGACCGTCTCCGGGGCCGCCTCGACGCGCGCGCGCAGGTAGGGCTGCGTCTCGGTGAACTCAGCGACGCGGATGCGGGCCATGCCCTGCACCAGCAGGCGGATCGTGCCATCGGGGGCACGGAACAGCCGGTGAATCTGGGCCACTGTGCCGATCAGGTGCACCTGGTCTGGCCCTGGCGTCTCTAGCTCCGGGTCGTGCGAGGCGACCAGGCCGATCACGCGGTCGCCAGCGACGACCTCATCCACCAGCTTGACCGAGCGCGGCTGTCCGACGGTCAGCGGGACGGTGGTGTGCGGATAGACGACCAGCCCGCGCAGCGGCAGGATGGGTAGCTCGTCGGGCGGCGCGAAGGCTGGCTCGCGCTCACGCTCAGGCTGCGCCGCGCGCTCGCCTTCCTCATCGGCGCCGGTATCGGTGACATCCACTTCGCGCGCCTCGTCGCTCTGGACGGTCGTCTCGATGGGCTGCTCGTCTTCCGGTGGGGCGGGAGTATCCGCTTTATCTGCTCGTTTCGTCATAGGTCGTTTCTTCTGGTAGCGTTTCGGCGTCCAAAGCGTCGCTTTCGTCCTGGTCAACGGTGACGATCTGAATCTTCTGCGCCGGGGCGTGAGGTAGCTCCACGCGCAGAAAGCCGTCACGATAGCTGGCTGTCACCGCGTCGCGCAGCACCGGCCAGGGCAGGCTCACCTCGGCCCGAAACTCCCCGTAAGGAATCTCCAGTTGGTGGTAGGCACAGTCACGGGGAGTGGCCCGCTGGCGGACTCCGCTGATGATCAGGCGCGGGCCTTGCAGCAAGACGCTGAAATCGCTGTGGTGCATCCCCGCGATCTCAACCACGACGACCAGCCGGCCCTCTTGCTCGAAGACATCCGTCGGCGGACGCCAGACGGTCGCGTGGCGCACAACAACCCAGCGCCTCACGACGCCCTCAGCCGTCTCAAGGCCCACATCCAGGGTGGGATCGTCTGACTGGTCGAAGGGAGGGGTATCGTCTGGCATGGGCACTCCAACCCGTGCGTTCGGGAACGCGCATCATCGCGCCGGACTGCTAGGGTTGTGGCGATGATACCACAGCCCTGCACGAGCCTCAATAAGAGAAACAGTAGAATGGTGGCAGGGCCGGTAAGACGGGCGCAACGGTGCAGAGAAGCTCCCGCAGTGCCCGAAATGCCTGCGCTCCGCCGCCAGACTTCCGAAGTTTCCAAAACTTCGGGAGTCTATTTCGTTTCGTCGAAACGACCCTGGCCGCGCGTTTCAGCGCAGCGGCTCGCCCTCAGCCACCGAGGTGTACACGTCGAAGACGGGCGGGTGCTCCAGGTGCTTCTTGACGGCGCACAACTGCGCCGAGCGAATCACGGCGTCCCTGTACTGCGGCGGGAAGTCGGGTGGAAGCTGGATGTCCAGCTCGATCTTCTCGATCATGTGCGTGAGCGGGCTGGTGTGCATGCGCTGGATGATGCGCAGATTGTCGGTGGGCAGGCCGCGCTGCCGGCAAAAGCTGAGCACGTAAACGCCCGCGCACGTGCCAATCGAAGCCAGAAACAGGCCGAACGGGGCCGGGGCCGAGCCGTCCTGGTTGGTGGAGATGACCGTGTCGCCAGCCACTGCGTCCACGCGCAGGCCGCCAGGGAAGACGATTTCCATGTCCATGAGTCACAAGTTCCTTTGTCAGTGCCATCGAGCAATGCCGTCGTTCTAAGGCATTAGATGCAGGTATGGGGCAAAGGATGCACCCCGGCGGTGCGCGTTTGGGCGAGAGGACGTGTACTGATCAAGAACGGGCGCGGCGGCAGCGGGTTTGACAAGGGCGGCTGAATAAGCGACAATTCCAGCGCAATTTGTACGTGGCTCTCATAGTGTGGCTGCCTGAGCGGAGTGTGATGCATGATAAAGGATGCCTTGAAAGACGCCGAGGAGCGCATGAAGAGCGCCGTTGCTGTGCTCGAAGACGATCTGCGGGGGATGCGCACGGGCCGCGCTTCGACCGGCCTTGTCGAGAAGCTGGGGGTGGACTACTACGGCACCGAGACGCCGCTCTACCAGCTTGCCACCATCTCCATCCCCGAAGCGCAGATGATCATGATTCGCCCGTTCGACAAGACCTCGCTCAAGACCATCGAGCGAGCCATTCTCGCTTCGGAGCTGGGGCTGACGCCCAACAACGATGGGACGGTCATCCGCCTGAACATCCCGGCCCTGACCCAGGAGCGACGCATCGAGCTACAGAAGGTCGTCGGTCGCCGCGTCGAAGAGGCGCGCATCGCTGTGCGCAACGTGCGCCGCAGCGCCATTGACGACCTGCGCGACTTCGAGAAGGAAAAGCTGATCTCCGAAGACGAGAACAAGCGCGGTCAGGAAGAAATGCAGAAGCTGACCGACAAGTACATTCACCTCATCGAAGAGGCGGGCAAGCGCAAAGAAGCCGAGATCATGGAGCTGTAGCCTGTTACACGGCTGATCTCTGCTATGATTGAAGAAGGGGCGCATTGCTGGGCTGTTGCGCGGTTCCAGCGCCCCTGGTGCCCCTCTTCTCCCCCCAGCCGGGACATAGTAGTGTGGAGCAGCGAACGCACATGACAGACGAGGCGTTGATCCTGCCCGACCGGGTACCCTATCACCTGGCGATCATCATGGACGGCAACGGGCGCTGGGCCAAAGCGCGCGGGCTGCCCCGCCTGGCCGGTCACCGGGCTGGCGTGGAGAACCTGCGGCGCATCCTGCGCGCGTGCAGCGAGTTCGGGATCAAAATCCTGACCATCTACGCCTTCTCCACTGAGAACTGGGGGCGGCCCGAAGCCGAGGTGCGCGGGCTGATGAATATCCTGGAGACGGTCATCAACCGCGAGCTAAAGCAGCTTCATGCCAATGGTGTGCAGCTTCGCCACATCGGTGAGCTGGAGGGGCTTTCGCCGGTGCTGCAAGAGAAAGTGCGCCAGGCCATCGCTCTCACGCGCAACAACGACCAGCTGATCCTCAACATTGCCTTCAACTACGGCGGGCGGCAAGACCTGATTCAGGCGTTCCGGCGCATCGTCGCCAGCGGCGTCCCGCTCGACCAGATTGACGAGACGCTGATTAACTACTACCTGTACACCGCCGGGCAGCCCGATCCAGACCTGGTGATCCGCACGGCGGGCGAGATGCGCCTGAGCAACTTCTTGCTGTGGCAGGCGTCCTACGCCGAGTACTATGCCACGCCGACCTATTGGCCGGACTTCGACCGCAGCGAGCTGCTCAAGGCGCTGGTCTACTTTGCGCGGCGCGAGAGGCGCTTTGGGCTGGTCTCCCAGTCATAAGCAGAGCGCCATTCTCTCTCTCACCCTCTGCCGAGGACCCCATGCTGAAAACGCGCGTGCTCACTGCTGTTGTGGCGCTGCCCATTCTGATCGCGGTGGTGCTGACCGGTGGCTGGCTGTTCGTGGTGCTGGTCGCGGCGGCGCTGGTGCTGGGCGGGCTGGAATACGTCCGCCTGCTGCGCCAGGGCGGATACTGGGCTCCGGCCTGGCTGGTGCTGGCGCTGATCCTGCTGCTGGCGGGCGCGACATGGTTCGAGCACGATGACTGGCGCGCGCCGGGCATTGCCGCGCTGTTGATCCTCGGCATGTTGTACACAATCTGGAGCATGGAGCGCGGGCAGCCCGACCCTGTGCTGGCCCTGGCTCTGGCTGTGTTTGGGGGAATCTACCTGGGCTGGCTGGGCAGCTACCTGCTGGCCGTGCGCGACCTGCAAGAAGGCGCTTACCTGCTGCTGATGCTCTACGGCTGCGTTGCTTTCTCCGACAGCGCGGCGTATTTTGTGGGGCGAGCGTGGGGCCGCCACAAGATGTCGCCGCGCGTCAGCCCCAAGAAGACGTGGGAAGGCTACGTTGGCAGCGTCATCGGCGGGGCGATCTTCGGCGCGCTGGCCGGCGGGCTGCCGGACACGGAGGTGCTCACCTGGGAGCATGGGGCGCTGATCGGCCTGCTGATCGGGGTGCTGGGCACCATCGGCGACCTGGGCATCTCGGCGATCAAGCGCCAGGTCGGGGCCAAAGACTCCAGTCATCTCATTCCCGGTCATGGCGGAATCCTCGACCGCACAGATTCGGTGCTGGTTTCCGTCGCAATTGGTTACTTCTATCTTGTTTGGTTCGTCCTTTAGCGCGTATAATAGAGAAGAACGCGAGAGTTTGACCGGGGGCCTGCACTGTGCTATATTCGCAGTAGCTCGCTGTTCCAATGCATTCTACTCCCTGATTGGCGTGCCCACAGCTCGCGATAATTCCTGTCCTCAGGTGCCCTTGATGCTACGTTACGCGCGGCGGTCGTCGTGAACGCGACTTGCGCGCCCAGACTGATCCGTTGCCTGCTCATCAGCATGATGGTGTGGGAATTGCACCACCACGACGTTCGGCGTCGCTAGGTTACCCTCGCTCGGAGATCCCGGAACATGGATATTGCAGAACTCGAAACTCAAACGCTGCAGAGCCTGCGTGAGATGGCCCGTGAGGCTGATATCGCGGGGTTCAGCCGCCTCAAAAAGCAAGACCTCATCCTGCGGCTGCTTCGTGAAAAAGCCGAAAGGCAGGGGCATCAACTGCGCGGGGGTATCCTCGAAATCATTGACGACGGCATCGGCTTTCTTCGATCAGACCATTACCTGCCCGGCCCCGACGATATTTACGTCAGCCAGACGCAAATTCGCCGCTTTGGGCTGCGCACGGGCGATATGGTCATTGGCCAGGTGCGCCCGCCGAAGGACTCCGAGAAATACTTCGGCCTGTTGCGCGTAGAAGCCGTTAATGGGCTGGACCCCGAACAGGCCAAGCGCCGCCCTCGCTTCGATGACCTGACCGCCATCTTTCCCGAAGAACGCTACAACCTGGAGACTAACCCGCGCGTTCTTTCCACGCGCCTGCTCAACCTGATCGCCCCCGTTGGGCGCGGGCAGCGTGGCCTGATCGTCAGCCCGCCCAAGGCCGGTAAAACCACCGTGCTCAAGGAAGTGGCCAACGCGATCAGCGAGAATTACCCGGAAGTGCACCTGATGGTTGTGCTGATCGGCGAGCGCCCAGAAGAAGTCACCGACATGGATCGCTCCGTTGACGCCGAAGTGATCAGCAGCACTTTCGACGAGCCGGTGGCGTACCATGTACGCGTGGCGGAGATGGCCCTGGAGCGCGCCAAGCGCCTGGTGGAGTCGGGGCAGCATGTCGTCATCCTGCTCGACAGCATCACCCGCCTGGCCCGCGCTTACAACCTGGTCGTGCCGCCCAGCGGACGCACGCTCACCGGTGGCCTCGACCCGTCGGCGCTCTACCCGCCCAAGCGCTTCTTCGGCGCGGCGCGCAATGTCGAGGAAGGCGGCAGCCTGACCATTGTCGCTACCTGCCTGGTCAAGACCGGCAGCCGCATGGACGACGTGATCTACGAGGAGTTCAAGGGCACGGGCAACATGGAGCTGCACCTCTCGCGCGAGCTGCAAGAGCGGCGCATCTTCCCCGCCTTCGACATCATGCAGTCCTCGACGCGGCGCGAAGAGCTACTGCTCGGCCCGGATATTTTGCAGCGCGTGTGGACGATGCGCCGCATGTTGGTGCAGATGACGCAGCCCCCGGCCAACTACGACATGGTTGCCGCAACCGAGGCGCTGATCAACCAGATTCGTCATACCGACTCCAACGAGGATTTCCTGGACGCCCTGACACGCTAGCGAAGTCCAACCGCCAGAACTCACACGGGCGGCTTGTGCAGTGCGCACAGGCGGCCCGTTTTTTGTCGGTCAGCGTAGTAGTTTTATGGCGAAACACTACAGATAGGTAGGGATGCTGCTCGGCTGCGCCCGGCGCTGAAGCCCCCGTCGCGCTCACTCCGCCAGCAGCAGGCGCGCCGCCAGCGCAGCGTAGACGTGTGCCGCCGTCTTGAGGTCTTCCAGGCGCACGGCCTCGCCCGGCGTATGCGCCAGGTTGGGATCGCCCGGCCCGAAGCCAGCGGTGGGGATGCCCGCCTGACCCATCGTGTACACGCCGTCCGTTGAGAAGGGCCAGTGCCCGATCTCCGCTGTGCTCCCGCGCACCGCCTGGATCGTCTGCTGGAGCGCTTCGACCAGCGGGTGCGCCCGGTCGAGCGCCCAGGCCGGGTGAGCTTCCTGCGCGGTGCGCACCAATCCGGTGTACGATGGCTCGTCGTAAGTGGTGATCTGCACGGTGGCGGGGATGTCCTCGCGGCTGATCAGGCTTTCCAGTTGGGCGCGCGCGCCCATCACCGTCTCGCCCAGCGTCAGGCGGCGGTCGAGGTAGACCTTGCACAGGTCGGGGATGGCGTTCAGGCTCGGCCCCTGGCTCTGGATGGCCGTGACGGCGATGGTGGCCGGCCCCAGAAACGGGTCGTTGGGCAGCGTGTCGGCCAGCAGTTGGGCGGCGAAGATCAGCCGCGCCGCCGCGTAGACGGCGTTCTGACCAAGCTGGGGCTGGCTGCCGTGCGACGAGCGGCCCGTCACCGCCACTTTGAACATGACCCGCCCGCGCTGCCCCCGGCTGATCTGCAGGTCGGTCGGCTCGCCGAGCAGCACGTAGTCCGGGCGGAGGCCATCCTCCTCGATCAGATAGCGCATCGCCAGGCCCTCGCACGGCTCTTCCTGGACGACAAAGGCCAGCACCAGCCTGCCCTTCAGCCGATCCTGCCAGGGCAGCAGTTGGCGCGCGCCGTAGATCATGCTGGCCAGCGCGCCCTTCATGTCCACCGCACCCAGCCCGTGCAGCGCGCCGTCTTCGATCACGCCGTCGTAGGGCGGGTGCCGCCAGGACTCTGGCGTGCCCGGCGCGACCGTGTCCAGGTGCGCGTCGTAGAGCAGCGTGGGGCCATCGCCAGTGCCCAGCGTGACGATCACGCTGCCCATCGCGTTAACGCGCACATCGGCAAAGCCCAGGGTGCGCAGGTGCTCAACTACCAGCGCGGCGACATCGCCCTCGTGCGTCGAGACGCTGGGCGTCTGCACCAGGCGCTGCGCGAAGCGAAAGAGCTCCTGCGCCGTCGCCCATTCCGGTTCCAGGTCGCGGGTGATTGCAATATGGCTGCTCAAGGTTACGAGGCTCCATGTGCGAAGAGAACCATCGGAATGGTGCGCAGGACGATCTGCAAGTCCAGGCCGAGCGACCAATTCTCGATGTAGTAGATGTCCAGCAGGCACATTTCCTCGAAGGGCACTTCGCTGCGCCCGCTGACCTGCCACAGCCCGGTCAGGCCGGGCAGCACGCGCAACCGCTGCAAGTGCCACGACTCGTAGAGGGCCACTTCGTCGGGTGTGGCGGGGCGCGGCCCCACCCAGCTCATATCGCCGCGCAGGATGTTCCAGATTTGCGGCACTTCGTCCAGGCTGAAGCGGCGAATCCAGCGGCCCACACGGGTGATGCGCGGGTCGTTGGCCAGCTTGGGGTGGCGCGGGTCTTCGCCGGTGCGCCGGATCAGGTCGGCGTGCATCTTCTCGGCGTCCACGACCATCGAGCGGAACTTGTACACCTTGAAGCGCCTGCCCTCCAGCCCGACGCGCTCCTGGGCAAAGAAGATCGGCCCCGGCGTGTCAAGGCGGATGGCGATGGCGATGACCAGCGTGATCAGGGCGCTGGGCAGCAGCGCGACCAACGCCAGGACAATGTCCACCATGCGCTTGGTGATGCGGCTGCTGGTGTTGAAGCGCGCTTCCTCATTGAGGCCCAGCATAGGAACGCCGCCCAACATCTCGACCTGCACCTGGCTCAGGCTCAGCTCGAACAGATCGGGGACGGTGCGCACCTTGACTTGCTGGCGCTCGCACTCGCGCACGATAGCCAGAATCTTGCGCTGCACGTTCCAGGGCAGGGTGATGATCACCAGGTCTACCCGGTGCTCGTCAATCAGGCGTGGCAGGTTGTCAATGCTGCCCAGCGCCGGCACGCGCCCCAGGTCGTTGGCTCCGCGCTCCGGGTCGTCGTCCACGAAGCCGATCACCTTGTAGCCCAGGTCGGGCCGGGCGACGAGCGTCTGCAGCACGGACAACCCCACGCTGCCCGCGCCAGCGATCAGCACACGCTCGACGCCGATGCCGCGCTTGCGCAGGTTGCTGCGCAGGATGCGCAGCACCAGCCGCCACATGCCCAACAGCAGAACGACCAGCGCCGCTGCCTGGATGATCAGCAGGCGGGAGAAGACCAGCGGGCGTAGCAGGAAGCTGAGGGCCATGACGATGACCGCCGCGCTCGTCGCGCCGTTGGTGATGGCGAAGACCTCATCCCACCAGGTGCGCCCGCGCCGCTCACGGTACAGGCGCGCGCCCTGGTTGAAGACGAGCATCAGCGCGGCGAAGATGATGGCGTAGGGCCAGTATGGGGCGAACGGCGCGGCGTTGGCTTCGTCCACCGGCTGGAGGAACTGCATCTCGTAGCGCAGGTAGTACGAGAACAGGAACGCTGCCATCACCAGCAGCACGTCGCCGGTGGGCAGCAACCAGCGCGGCCATTTGAAGGGTGTCTCGTCCATAGCGGTTGAGAATGATCAGTGATCAGTTTTCAGTGTCCGGCTGGCCGTGTCAGCCTTCACCAAGCACCGCCTACTGACAACCGATCACTGACCACTCCTCACTATTGCGTCTCCAATCCCAATGCGCAGCGATAGCTGGCGACCGTCTGCGCTGCCGTCTCCGCCCAGGTGAAGCGCGCGGCGTGAGCGCGCCCGCGCGCGCCAGTCTCGGCGCGCCACTGCGGATCGTGCACAGCCCGCGCCAGCGCCGCCGCCCACGCCCCAACATCATCCGGCGGCAGGCACAGCCCGCCATCGCCAACTGCCTCCGGCAGCGACGAGGCGTCGGAGACGAGCGCCGGCTTGCCGCAGGCCAGCGCCTCAAGCACCGGCAGCCCGAATCCCTCAAACACCGAGGGATAGACCAGCACCTCCGCCGCGTTGTACCACAGCGGCAGCTCGTCCGCTGGCACGTAGCCCGGCAGGTGAACGGTAGCGCCCAGGTCGTGCGCCTCAATCGCGGCGAAGATCTCGTCCGCCATCCAGCCAACGCCGCCCGCCAGCACCAGGTGCACCGCCGCGCGATCTTCCGCCGGAAGCTGCGCGTAGGCACGCAGCAGCACCGGCAGGTTCTTGCGCGGCTCCAGCGTGCCCAGGAACAGCAGGAAACGGTCGGGCAGCCCCTTGCGCGCCCGGAAGCTCTCCACGTCCCCGCGCGGCAGCGGGGCGAACTGCTCGCCGACGCCCGGCGCGGCCACGTCAATGCGCTCCGGCGGCAGCCCGAGGGTCTGCGCCAGGTCGCGGGCCGTGCTGTGCGAGATGGCGATCACGCGCTGCGCCCGCAGGCACGACCAGCGCGCGAACAGACGCAGGTACCAGCGCCTCGCCGCCGGTAGCCGGTCGGGATAGTGCACGAAGCTCAGGTCGTAGACCGTCACCACTGACGGCACGCGGCTGAGCAGCGGCGACACGAAAGCCAGGCCGTGCGCCAGGTCTGGGCGCGCCCGGCGCAGCGCCCATGGCTGCGCGATCTGCTCCCAGAGAATGCGCCGCAGCGGGCGCTCGGTGTTCCACGCGGCGCGGCGCACCGCCAGACGGTCATGGGCCGGGGGCTGGCTCTGCGGCCCGGCGAAGACCGTGTAGGCGAACTGCGGGTCGGCGTCGGGCAGCGCGCGGAGCAGGCTGAAGATATAGCCGCTGATCCCCGCGCTCCGGTAACCGGCCTGGGCAGACAGCAAGTGCGCGTTCAAGCTGACATGGCAGCGCATGGCAGGCATTATACCAGATACGCGAGGAGCATGGGGCGGGACGAGTCGCGGGTGCGTGCAAAACCTGTCAGGTCGGGGCGCTGCTGTGCTGCCCCTCGTTT
>JAXGOK010000026.1:0-55187 GCA_040767545.1 Aggregatilineaceae bacterium
CAAGGCGCGCTAGCGCCGCACGGGGGTGAGGTAAACAGGTCTTGCCCATATGCTGAGGAGTGCGCTTGTTCTGCTAGTAGAGTATACTGGGCACCATCACTCATACGGCGGCAAGTGAAACACCTGGCACTGCCGGGTTGTTGAGGGCTTGAGTCTCCCGCCGTTTATTTTTTGGTGTGAGTCCGCGCTCTCTGGGGCTGGAGAGACGAGTATTTTGGAGGAAGGAAGTAGAAATGGAAAGTGTATTTCCTGTGAAGTGGCGCGTGAACCCACACGCCCCGACGGTCAAACACAGCGAGGCGGCTGGTGCGGTATTCCCGCCGGGCGTCTCGCGGCTGGTGCGCGGCTTCCACCGCCAGTTGCCCGGCTACCAGATCAGCCCGCTGAAGGGCCTGCCCAACCTGGCGGCCATGCTAGGGCTGGGCGGCATCTGGGTCAAAGACGAGTCGCAGCGCCTCGCCCTGCGCTCGTTCAAGATTCTGGGCGGCTCGTATGCCATCTACCGGGTCGTCAAGTCTATGTTGGGCGTGGAGCAGGAAATCCCCTTCGAGGACTTGACCTCAGACGACGTGCGCCGCAAGCTGGGCGACATCACCTTCGCCGCCGCGACGGATGGCAATCACGGGCGGGGAGTGGCCTGGGCCGCCAGTGCCATGAACTTCCGCTCGGTGATCTACGTGCACAAGTTCACCAGCCAGGCGCGCATTGACGCCATCGCCGGTTGCGGGGCGGAAGTGCGCGTCGTTGACGGGACATACGACGACGCCGTGCGCCAGGCCGACGCCGACGCACGGGCCAACGGCTGGCAGGTCATCTCCGACACGTCGTGGGAGGGCTACGAGGACATCCCGCGCTGGGTGATGCAAGGCTACTCGACGATGCTCAGCGAGGCGCAAGAGCAGCTTGCCGGGCAGGGGATCGTCAAGCCGACGCATATCCTTGTCCAGGCGGGCGTCGGCGCGCTGGCCGCCTCGGTGATCGGCTTCTATCATCAGTTGTTCGGCGAGCATGATCCGGTCGCTGTCGTGGTGGAGCCGGACAAAGCCGCCTGCCTCTACCAGTCCATCGAGATCAGCGATGGGCAGCCGCACAGCTTCGCCGGCGACCTAGACACGATCATGGCCGGCCTGGCCTGCGGCGATCCCAGCCCGCTGGCGTGGAAGGTGCTGTGGGACTGTGCGGATACGTTCCTGAGCTGTCCCGACTACGTCGCCGCCAAGGGGATGCGCGTCTATGGCGTGCCGCTGCGGGGCGACCCGTTCATCGTGTCGGGCGAGTCCGGCGCGGTGACGCTGGGCGCGCTGATGTTCATCATGGAGCGCCCGGAGCTGGCAGAGCTGCGCGAGAAGCTCCAGCTTGACCGTAACTCGCAGGTCTTGCTGGTCAACTCCGAGGGCAACACCGACCCGAACCACTTCCGGCGCATCGTATGGGACGGCGCCGATCCAGTTCCCCGCGAGTATCGAGGGTCCAAGTAGCTGGTCGCGTGGGCCAGGAGAACCTGCTGAGGACTTCCGAAGTCTGCGCGACTTCGGAAGTCTCTTTTGCCGAGCGCGTCCAGGGTGCGTGCAAAACCTGTCAGGTAGGGGCGCTGCTCTGCTGCGCCCTGGTTTACCTCACCCCCGCTCGGCCCACTGACGCGGGCCTCGCTGCCCCCTCTCCGCAACGGAGAGGAGGCGAGCCGAGCGTGGCGAGGCTGGGGGTGAGGTCAATGCCTCGCGTCCAGCGAGTCGCTGACAACCTTTGCACGCATCCGCATCCAACTGGGCATTGCTCCCCGCCCGCCGATTTGTTAGACTTTCCCGATGGCCTGCGTAATATCGTTCCGGGGCGCGAGGATGTTGACATCCGGCGCGCCGGGAGCTACACTACAGAACAGGCGTTCCGACCATCCGTTCGTATCATGTTTGCCTCTGAACGCGCCTCTTTCGCGCTCATCTGATCATCTCTCGCTAGCGTTCGTTGTCCGCAAGCACAGTGCTGAGGATCAATCCACCCTATGGCCCAGAACCAGATCGTTGTGGCGCGCGCGCGCGAGCACAACCTGAAGAACATTGACGTGGTGATCCCCCGCGACAAGCTGGTAGATCACCGGGCTGAGCGGCCTCTGGCAAAAGCTCGCTGGCCTTCGACACCATCTTCGCCAGAAGCCAGCGCCGCTATGTCGAGTCGCTGTCGGCATACGCCCGGCAGTTCCTCGGCCAGAGAAGCCGGACGTTGACCAGATCGAGGCTGTCGCCATCCATCTCGATTGACCAGAAGAGCGTCAGCAATATCCGCGCTCGACGGTGGGCACCGTCACCGAAATCTACGACTACCTGCGCCTGCTCTACGCGCGCATCGGCGTGCCCCACTGCCCCGTCTGCGGCCAGGAAGTCGTCAGCCCAGTCCGCCCAGCAGATCGTCGAGGCGATTGAGGGTTGGGCGGACGGTACCCGCGTGCAAATCCTGGCCCCGGTGATCAAGGCGCGCAAGGGCCGCTATGAGAAGGTGATCGAGGACATCCGCAAGGTCGGCTTCGTCCGCGTGCGCGTCAACGGCGAGGTGCTGATGTCAGCGAGGAGATCGCGCTGGAGCGCTACAAGGCGCACACCATCGAGGTCGTCGTGACCGGCTGGTCGTGCGTCACTACGACGACCCCAACGGGGAGGAAGCCGCCGCGCCAGGCGCGCAGCCGCCTGACCGATTCCGTCGAGACGGCGATGGAAATGGGCGATGGCGTGGTCATCGTCAACGACGTGACCGACCCAGCCAACCCGACCGATCACCTGTTCAGCGAGCACTACCTGCGTGTACGGCCACGTCAGCCTGCCGGAGATCGAGCCGCGCACCTTTCCGTTCAACAGCCCGCATGGGGCCCGCCCCACCTGCCAGGGCTTGGCGTGCGCCGCGAGTTCGACCCTGACCTGGTCGTGCCCAACCCGAATCTGTCGGTGCGCGACGGGGCGCTCGCACCCTGGGTGACCAGCAGCTTCGAGCAGTTGGACGCGCACAATCCTGCTCGAAGCCTGCCGCAGCTTCGGCATTCCGGCCAGCGCACCGGCGCGAGCTAAGCGACAAGCAGCAGGGACTTCTGCTGTACGGCTCCGGATAAACCATTCTGGTCGAGCACCGCGACGACGGCAGCCACTTTTCGTTCACCACGCAGTTCGAGGGCGTGCTGAACAGCACCTCGCCGTCACCGCGAGACCACGTCCGACTACATGCGCGCCAAGTACGAGGAGCATGAGCGAGCGCCCGTGCGACACGTGCAAAGGCAACCGTCTGCGCCCCGAAGCCCTGGCCGTGGACCGTCGCCGGTCGCCCGATCCACGAGGTGACCGCGCTGCCGGTGAAGGACCTGCTGCGCTGGGTGCAGTCATTGCGCGGCACCGGCCTCGACGTGGAACGGGCACCCGCTGCTCGCCGCGCGATCTACACCGCCCACCAGATCTTCGGCGAGATCGAGGCGCGGGCGCAGTTCATGGTCAACGTGGGGCTGGATTACCCGACGCCAGCGCACGGCGGGCACGCTCAGCGGCGGCGAAGCGCAGCGCATCCGCCTGGCGACGGCAGATCGGCAGCCAGCTTACCGGCGTTTCCACGCTGGACGAGCCGAGCATCGGCCTGCACCAGCGCGACAACGCCCGCCTGCTGGCGACGCTGGAGGGGATGCGCGACCTGGGCAATACCTTGCTCGTCGTCGAGCACGATCACGAGACGATGCTCGCCGCTGACCGGATCATTGACCTGGGGCCGGCGCGGGCGAGCACGGCGGTGAGATCGTCGCCGAGGGGACGCCGGAAGAGATTATGCGCCACCCGACGAGCATCACCGGCAAGTACCTGTCCGGGCGCGAGTGCATCCCCCCGCCCTCGCTGCGCCGGCCCGGGCAACGGGCAGTTCTCTACCATTCGCGGCGCGCGGGAGAACAACCTGAAGAACCTCGACGTGACCGTGCCGCTGAGCAAGCTGATCGTGATCACCGGCGTCAGCGGGTCGGGCAAGTCCACGCTGATGATCGAGGTGCTCTACAAGAAGCTGGCCCAGACCGTCTATGGCGCGAAGGAGCGCCCCGGCCTGCACGACGGCATTGACGGGCTGGAGCACGGGACAAGGTGATCCACATTGACCAGTCGCCGATTGGCCGCACGCCGCGCAGCAACCCCGGCACCCAAGCACCAAGCTCTTCGACCACATTCGCGGGCTGTTCGCCGAGCTGCCGAGAGCAGATCTGCGGCTACAAGGCCGGGCGCTTCTCGTTCAACGTCAAGGGCGGGCGCTGCGAGAACTGCGCGGGCGAAGGGCAGCTCAAGATCGAGATGCACCCTGCCGGACATCTACGTGCCGTGCGAAGTGTGCAAGGGCGCGCGCTACAACCGCGAGACGCTGCAAGTCAAGTACAAGGTGGCAAGAGCATCGCCGACGTGCTGGACATGACCGTCAGCGAGGGGCTGGACTACTTTGCCAACATCCCCAACATCCGCAATAAGCTGGAGACGCCGGGCAGCGGTCGGCCTGGGCTACATCCGCATCGGCCAGCCCGCGCCGACGCTCTCCGGCGGCGAAGCACAGCGTGTCAAGCTGAGCCGCGAGCTATCCAAGCGGGCCACCGGCCAGACGCTCTACGTGCTGGACGAGCCGTCCACCGGCCTGCACACCGCTGATGTCGCCAAGCTGATCGAGGCGCGTAATCGCTGGTGGACAAGGGCAACACCGTGGGCATCATCGAGCACAACCCGGACATCATCAAGGTGGCCGACCACATCATTGACCCGGGGGCCGAGGGCGGCGAAGACGGCGGCTATCTGATCGCCGAGGCACGCTCAAGAAGTGGCCCAGGTGACGGAAAGCCACACCGGGCGCTTCCTGGCGGACTATCTGGAGTGGGCGCGCTGCGGGATTGACCACCCCCCGCGCCTCTTCTCCACCCATCCTCCCCGCGCCGCCAGTGTATAATCTGGCTCACCAGGGCACAAGGCCAGCGCCGCGCCGACCCTACCTCGCCGCGCCCTGCCAGCGGTGCCCATGCGCTCATGGACATTATTCGCCCAACTGACGCCTTTCAGCGACAGCGACACGGCTGCGCCGATCTTCCTGCGCGAAGCGATGCACGTCCCTCTGGCGGCGGCGCTGGTATGGTGGGCGCGGTGGAGCGCCAGTCTTCGCCGTCTTCGGAGTGGTAGCCGCCCTGGTCGTGCTGCGCGCGCCGCTACCGCTGGCGACGCGCTGTCTCACCGGCGGACTATCGTTGGTGGTGATGGTGCTGGCCTCGCTGGTGACGTGGGCGCTGCCGCTGGGCGTGGCCCTCGGCCTCGGCGATTGTGCGCGAGCGCGAGCGCGCGACGGACACGCTGCTCAACCACGCCCAGGCTGAGCAGCGCCGCCGCCAGCGAAGCGACCAGCAGCGATCCGCGTGCCGGAGCCAGCGCCAGGCGCATCTGCCACAGCGCGCCGCGCGCCTTGCTGAGCACGATGGCGGCGGTGCCGGGAGGCGTGGCGCGCAGCGTCCCACGCCGCGCGCTCGCGCTCGCGCACAATCGCCGGGCCGAGGGCCACGCCCAGCGGCAGCGCCCACGTCACCAGCGAGGCCAGCACCATCACCACCAACGATAGTCCGCCGGTGAGACAGCGCGTCGCCAGCGGTAGCGGCGCGCGCAGCACGACCAGGGGCGGCCGCCACTCCGAAGACGGCGAAGACCGGCGCCCACCGCGCCCCACCATACGCAGCGCCGCCTGCCAGGAGTGACGTGCACGCTCGCGAAGATCGGCGCAGCCGTGCCGCTGTCGCTGAAAGGCGTCAGCCAGCGAATAATGTCCATGAGCGCATGGGCACCGCCTGGCAGGGCGCGGCAGGCCGGGGTCGGCGCGGCGCTGTGCCCTGCGAGCCAGATTATACACCGCGGCGCGGGGAGATGCGGAGAAGAGGCGCGGGGGGTGAGGTCAATCCCGCAGCGCGCCCACTCCAGATAGTCCGCCAGGAAGCGCCCGGTGTGGCTTCGTCACCTGGGCCACTTCTTCGGGCGAAGCCCTCGGCGATCAGATAGCCGCCGTCTTCGCCGCCCTCCGGCCCCAGGTCAATGATGTGGTCGGCCACCTTGATGATGTCCGCTGTGCTCGATGATCACCACGTAGCGTTCTTGTCCACCAGCGATTGCAGCACCTCGATCAGCTTGGCGACATCGGCGGTGTGCAGGCCGCGGACGGCTCGTCCAGCACGTAGAGCGTCTGGCCGGTGGCCCGCTTGGATAGCTCGCGGCTCAGCTTGACACGCTGTTTCGCCGCCGGAGAGCGTCGGCGCGGGCTGGCCGATGCGGATGTAGCTCAGGCCGACCGCTGCCAGCGTCTCCAGCTTATTGCGGATGTTGGGGATAAGCGGGCAAAGTAGTCCAGCCCCTCGTCGACGGTCATGTCCAGCACGCTGGCGATGCTCTTGCCCTTGTACTTGACTTGCAGCGTCTCGCGGTTGTAGCGCGCGCCCTTGCACACTTCGCACGGCACGTAGATGTCCGGCAGGAATTGCATCTCGATCTTGAGCCGCCCTTCGCCCGCGCAGTTCTCGCAGCGCCCGCCCTTGACGTTGAACGAGAAGCGCCCGGCCTTGTAGCCGCGAACGCATTCGGCAGCTCGGCGAACAGCCCGCGAATGTGGTCGAAGAGCTTGGTGTAGGTGCCGGGGTTGCTGCGCGGCGTGCGGCCAATCGGCGACTGGTCAATGATCACCTTGCCCCACGTGCTCCAGCCCGTCAATGCCGTCGTGCAGGCCGGGGCGCTCCTTCGCGCCATAGACGGTCTGGGCCAGCTTCTTGTAGAGCACCTCGATCATCAGCGTGGACTTGCCCGACCCGCTGACGCCGGTGATCACGATCAGCTTGCTCAGCGGCACGGTCACGTCGAGGTCTTTCAGGTTGTTCCTCACGCGCGCCGCGAATGGTGAGGAACTGCCCGTTGCCGGGCCGCTGCAGCAGAGGCAGGGGGATGCACTCGCGCCCGGACAGGTACTTGCCGGTGATGCTCGTCGGGTGGCGCATAATCTCTTCCGGCGTCCCCTCGCCAGACGATCTCACCGCCGTGCTCGCCCGCGCCCGGCCCCAGGTCAATGATCCAGTCGGCGGCGAGCATCGTCTCGCATCGTGCTCGACGACGAGCAAGGTATTGCCCAGGTCGCGCATCCCCTCCAGCGTCGCCAGCAGGCGGGCGTTGTCGCGCTGGTGCAGGCCGATGCTCGAGCCTGTCCAGCACGTAGAGCACGCTGGTAAGCTGGCTGCCGATCTGCGCGTCGCCAGGCGGATGGCTGCGCTTCGCCGCCGCTGAGCGTGCCCGCCGTGCGCCCCAGCGCGTCAGGTAATCCAGCCCCACGTTGACCATGAACTGCGCCTGCGCCTCGATCTCCTTGAGAATTCAGGCGATGTGCAGATCGCGCGGCGAGAGCAGCGGGTGCCCAGACGTCCGGGCCGGTGCTGCGCAATGACTGCACCCAGCGCAGCAGGTCCTTCACCGGCAGCGCGGTCACCTCGTGGATCGGGCGACCGGCGACGGTCACGGCCAGGGCTTCGGGGCGCAGACGGTTGCCTTTGCACGTGTCGCACGGGCGCTCGCTCATGTACTCCTCGTACTTGGCGCGCATGTAGTCGGATGTAGGTCTCGCGGTGACGGCGGGCGATGCTGTTCAGCACGCCCTCGAACTGCGTGGTGAACGAAAAGTGGCTGCCGTCGTCGCGGTGGTGCTCGACCAGAATGGATTGTCGGAGCCGTACAGCAGAAGTCCCCGCTGCTTGTCGCTTAGCTCGCGCCAGGGCACGCTGGCCGGAATGCCGAAGCTGCGGCAGGCTTCGAGCAGGATTGTGCGCGTCCAACTGTCGAAGCTGCTGGTCGCCCAGGGTGCGAGCGCCCCGTCGCGCACCGACAGATCTCGGGTTGGGCACGATCAGGTCAGGGTCGAACTCGCGGCGCACGCCCAAGCCCTGGCAGGGCAGGCCCCATGCGGGCTGTTGAACGAGAAGGTGCGCGGCTCGATCTCCGGCAGGCTGACGTGGCCGTGCCATGCAGGCCAGGTGCTCGCTGAACAGGTGATCGGTCGGGTTGGCTGGCCGGTCACGTCGTTGACGATGACCACGCCATCGCCCATTTCCATCGCCGTCCGACGGAATCGGTCAGCGGCTGCGCGCGGCGGCGCTTCTCCCGTTGGGGTCGTCGTAGTGACGCACGACCAGCCGTCCACGACGACCTGGATGGTGTGCGCCTTGTAGCGCTCCAGCGATCTCCTCGCTGACATCCAGCACCTCGCCGTTGACGCGTACGCGGACGAAGCCGGCCTTGCGGATGTCCTCGATCACCTTCTCATGGCGGCCACGCCCTTGCGCGCCTTGATCACCGGGGCCAGGATTTGTAATGCGGGTACTGTCCGCCCAGCCTCAATCGCCTCGACGATCTGCTGGGCGGACTGGGCGACGACTTCGGCCGCAGACGGGAAGTAGTAAGCACGCCGATGCGCGCGTAGAGCAGGCGCAGGTAGTCGTAGATTTCGGTGACGGTGCCCACCGTCGAGCGCGGATTGTTGCTGACGCTCTTCTGGTCAATCGAGATGGATGGCGACAGCCCCTCGATCTGGTCAACGTCCGGCCCCATCTGGCCGAGGAACTGCCGGGCGTATGCCGACAGCGACTCGACATAGCGGCGCTGGCTCCTGGCGAAGATGGTGTCGAAGGCCAGCGAGCTTTTGCCGGAGCTGCCTTCCAGCCCGGTGATCACCACCAGCTTGTCGCGGGGGATCACCACGTCAATGTCTTTCAGGTTGCCAGCTCGCGCGCGCCGCGCACAACGATCTGGTTCTGGCCATAGGGTGGATTGATCTCAGCACTGTGCTTGCGGACAACGAACGCCAGCGAGAGATGATCGAGATGTCGAGCGCCAGAAAGAGGCGTTCAGAGGCAAACATGATACGAATGGATGGTCGGAACGCCTGTTCTGTAGTGTAGCTCCCGGCGCGCCGGATGTCAACAACATCCTTGCCGCCCCGGAACGATACGCAGGCCATCGGGAGAGTTCAACAAATCGGCGGGCGGGGAGCAATGCCCAGTTGGATGCGGATGCGTGCAAAGGTTGTCAGCGACTCGCTGGACGCGAGGCATTGACCTCACCCCAGCCTCGCCACGCTCGGCTCGCCTTCCGTTGCGGAGAGGGGGCAGCGAGGCCCGCGTCAGTGGGCCGAGCGGGGGTGAGGTAAATCCAGGCGGCAGAGCAGCGCCCCTACCTGACAGGTTTTGCACGCACCCTGGACGCGCTCGGTAAAAGAGACTTCCGAAGTCGCGCAGACTTCGGAAGTCCTCAGCAGGTTCTCCTGGCCCACGCGACCAGTTACTTCGGGACCCTCGATACTCGCGGGGAACTGATCGGCGCCGTCCCATACGATGCGCCGGAAGTGGTTCGGGTCGGTGTTGCCCTCGGAGTTGACCAGCAAGACCTGCGAGTTACGGTCAAGCTGAGCTTCTCGCGCAGGCTTCGCCAGCTCCGGGCGCTCCATGATGAACATCAGCGCGCCCAGCGTCACCGCGCCGGACTCGCTCCGACACGATGAACGGGTCGCTCCCGCAGCGGCACGCCATAGACGCGCATCCCCTTGGCGGTGACGTCGGACAGCTCAGGAACGTATCCGCACAGTCCCACAGCACCTTCCACGCCAGCGGGCTGGGACGCTGCAGGCCAGGGCCGGGCCATGATCGTGTCTAGGTCGCCGGCGAAGTTACCAGGCTGCCCATCGCTGATCTCGATGGACTGGTAGAGGCGGCGGCTTTGTCCGGCTCCACCACGACAGCGACCGGATCATGCTCGCCGAACAACTGATGATAGAAGCCGATCACCGAGGCGGCCAGCGCGCCGACGCCCGCCTGGACAAGGATATGCGTCGGCTTGACGATCCCCTGCCCGGCAGTTACCGCGCCTCGCTGAGCATCGTCGAGTAGCCTTGCATCACCCAGCGCGGGATGTCCTCGTAGCCCTCCCACGACGTAAGGTCGGAGATGACCTGCCAGCCGTTGGCTCGTGCGTCGGCGTCGGCCTGGCGCACAGCGTCGTCGTATGTCTCGTCAACGACGCGCACTTCCGCCCCGCAACCGGCGATGGCGTCAATGCGCGCCTGGCTGGTGAACTTGTGCACGTAGATCACCGAGCGTTCATGGCGCTGGCGGCCCAGGCCACTTCCCGCCTGGGTGGACGCTGATGACGTCGCGGCGGCGAAGGTGATGTCGCCCAGCTTGCGGCGCACGTCGTCTGAGGTCAAGTCCTCGAAGGGGATTTCCTGCTCCACGCCCAACATAGACTTGACGACCCGGTAGATGGCATACGAGCTGCCCAGAATCTTGAACGAGCGCAGGGCGAGGCGCCGGGTGACCCTTGACCCAGATGCCGCCCAGCCCTAGCATGGCCGCCAGGTTGGGCAGGCCCTTCCAGCGGCTGATCTTGGCAGCCGGGCAACTGGCGGTGGAAGCGCAGACCAGCCGCGAGACGCCCGGCGGGAATACCCACCCAGCCGCCTCGCTGTGTTTGACTGTCGGGGCGTGTGGGTTCACGCGCCACTTCACAGGAAATATACTTTCCATTTCTACTTCCTTCCTCCAAAATACTCGTCTCTCCAGCCCCAGAGAGCGCGGACTCACACCAAAAAATAAACGGCGGGAGACCTGCCTCAACAATCCGGCAGTGCCAGGTGTTTCACTTGCCGCCGTATGAGTGATGGTGCCCAGTATACTCTACTAGCAGAACAAGCGCACTCCTCAGCATATGGGCAAGACCTGTTTACCTCACCCCCGTGCGGCGCTAGCGCGCCTTGCCGCCCCCTCTCCGCTGCGGCTATGCGTTACCCACGAATGCCCCCCATCCCCCTGCCCCTTCCCCCGCGCTGTGCGGAGGGAAGGGGAGCAGGCCCGCCGCTTTTCTCCCTTCCCTCCTCGTGGGGGAAGGGCTGGGGATGGGGGGGACAGCTACGGCCCACGATGTGGGTAATGGATAGCCGCAGCGGAGAGAGAGAAAGGCCGAGCGCAGCGAGGCCAGGGGGTGAGGTAAGGCAGTGCGCACGGCGGATTTCGAGGCGGTCGCCCTCCCCGCAATGCTCCTCATCCGCCATCGCTTCTCTACGCGTGGCTGTCGCTCACTCTACGCCCGGCACGCTGTTGGTGGGCGGCCCATTGAGTCACAGGGCAACTTGGCTTACACTGAGATCATCAGTACGCGCACGCCTGTCGCGGGCGAATTGAGGGAGTGGGAAGATGAGACACCTGTACCGTATTCTAAGTGTAGCTATTGTCGTCGCGGTGTTGGGGGGCAGCTTCGGCCTGGCGGCCACAGCGTCCGCGCAGGCTCCGACGGCCACTGTCAACACCGGCGCGTTGAACATCCGCAGCGGCCCAGGAATTGGCTATGGCGTGGTGTTCTCAGTCTACCGGGGCGTTTCGATGACGCTCCTGGCCCGCAATGGGGATGCTTCGTGGGTGCGGATCAGCCTGGACAATGGTGTCCAGGGCTGGGTCAACAGCAGCTACATTGCCACGAGCTACCCGCTGTACAGCCTGCCGCTTGACGGGTCGGGCGGCCCGGTGGCCGCCATCACGGGGACGGTCACTTCCTGGGCGCTGAACGTGCGCACGGGGCCGGGCATCGGCTATGCGCGAGTGACTGCTATCGCGAATGGCACCACCTGGACTCTGCTGGCCCGCACCGCCGACTCGTCGTGGGTGAAGCTCCTGCTGTCCAGTGGCGGCACCGGCTGGGTGAACGCAAGCTACCTGAGGCTGTCGGGGGCGATCACAACGCTGCCGGTTGAAGGCGGCGTAGTACCCACGCCGACTCCACCCCCGACCGCGTATCGTACGCATGTCGTCCAGGCTGGCGAGAACCTTTTCCGCATCGCCCTGCGCTATGGCGTGAGCATGTGGGACATCGCCAAGCTGAACCACATCATTGACCTGCGCCTGATCTACGCCGGGCAGGTGCTCCTGATCCCGTAACCATCCGGCACCCCGCGCCCCCTCTCAGCACCTCGCTGCGAGGGGGCTTTTTTGTCTCCCGCACTCGCTCAATACATCCGCAGGTAGCCAAGCCCCTCGTCATTCTCGCCGTCGAGCACGATCTCCAGGTAGCGACCGCCCGCTTCCGCCGGCACATCAATCACGCGGATCACGTCGGACAGATCGGCGTCGTCGGGCAGCAGGGCAGGGAGGACGTTCTGGGCGTAGTCGAAGAAGTCCCAGTTATAAATCACGCCGGGGTCATCGGGGAAGAGCGCCAGCGGGAAAATCTGCGCTTCGACCAAGTCCTGGAAGAAGTGCGTGCCGTAGGCCATTTCCGGCACGGCGTTGCTGTTGGAGTGCGCCACTTCGATCAGGGCGCGGCTGTTGTAGATGTCGGCGTAGGACACCTTGACACCCAGGTTGATGTCTGATGTGCCCCAGCGCCCCGGCCCGATCAGCACGAACTGCTCGCTGTGCAGCCGCTCGTTGATGCGCCCCACCACGCGCCCCACCTGCAAGCGCCGCTCCGCGCCAGGAATCTCGTGGTAGGCCAGCGGGTCTACGTAGACGATGTAGCGCACGCGCTCGACCAGCCCTTGCGGAATCTGCTGGCTGGCTGAGAAAAGCACATCGCGCGCGGGCACGTCTGCGGGGATGCGGATGGTGGCACCGCTGCGGTGCTCGCTGAGCGGGCGGCATTGCAGCAGCGAGATGCGATACGCCGGGCGCGGCCAGGCTTTGGTCACCTCGACGGTGAACTCGATGTCCACCGGATGCTCGTAGCGCGTCTCCAGGAAAGTGAGCAGGCTGCGCATGGTGCCGGTGAAGGCGGCGTCCCGTGCCAGTCCGTCGAAGGTGAAGACCAGCCGCGACGGGTCTAGGCTGCCCGGCCTGGAGATGAACGGCTGCAAATGTTGCCCGTCGTCGAGCGCCGCTGCCAGGCGCAGCGCCGGGAAGTCGGCGCCGATCACGCTGCCGATGGGCAGTGTTTCGAGCGTGTTCTCCTCCAGGTCGAGCACGTCAATCAGGTGCTGCGAGTAGTGGCGAAGCTGCTCGATGCGCGTTTCCGGGCGCAGGTGTGGGTGCGAGAGGGCGATCATGCGCGGGTAATCGTTGGCTGCACGCTCAACGGCGCGCGTGCCCAGCCCGCAGACCAGGCGCAGCAAGCCGTCCTCGCGGCGAATCTTGGACGACCAGCGGAACGGGTTGCGGCTGAAGCCCACCCCGGCGATCATCGGGAAGTAGTACGGCCCCCGGCGCTGCCCCTCGACTTTCTGGATCAAGATCGCCATGCGCTCGTCGAAGTCCACCAGGCCCATGCGCTGGCGGTAGATCAGCGCGTCGGGGCTGAGCGTGCTGGCGTAAATCTTGAGGATCACGTCTTTGGCGGCGCGGAAGTTCTCCTCCGGCGTGCCGCTGTTGGGCAGGAAGAAGCTGTCGTATTTGCCCGCGAACGACGTGGCGAAGCTGTCTTCGAGCAGGCTCGACGAGCGGAAGATGAGCGGCGTCGGGCCGATGTGCTCCATCAGCGCGCGTAGCTCGTCGGCGATGTGCGGCGGCAGCTCGGCCCGGCGGTAACGCTCGTAGATCATCGGGTAGTCGTTGACGATCTCCTCACGGGAGCGGTACTTCTGGTTCATGATCCCGTGAAAGTCGTTGTAGCCGTGCACCTCGTAGAACACGTCCGAGCCGACGTAGTACGAGTCCGGCATGGTGATCAGGCCGGGGTCCAGCCCGGTGGAGGGGGCGGCGTGCTGGAGCAGCTTCCAGGCCAGCAACATGCCCGCCGCCTTGCCGCCGATCTTGCCGCGCCCGATGCGCCGCGCGCGGATGTCTTTGAGGTCTTCGATGGTGAAGACCTCTTTAGCCAGGCGCACAAAGGCCAGGTGATCGCTGATCATGCCCTTGATCAGCACGACGATGATCTCGCGCAGGTGGTGCTGGACTTTGGCCCGCTCGTCTGGCGGCAGGCGCTCGTAACGCTCGCCCTCAGAGAAGAGCAAGTCCCAGGGGGCGATCTCCGGGTTGAAGGTGAGGCGCACCTCGCGGTCTGGCTCGCGCTGGTGCAGCGTGTCGGCCAGGATTTGCTCGAATAGCTCGTAAGGCAGGTTGTAGGCGAAGTAGAAGTCGGTCAGGTGAGCGCGGATGTAACGCACGCGCTTGTCCCAATCCGCCGGCGATTCCTGGAACAGGGGGTCGCTCAGCCCCTCGCGCATCTGCGATTCGATGGCCTTCTGGTGCACTTCGCGCTCAAAGTTGTCCTCGCTGACAATGCCGCGCCCGAACAATTCCTCGCGCATCCGCTGGCGAATCTTGCGGCTGAGCACGGGGTACTGCGAGATGACGAGGTAGAGCTGGAGTACCTTGGGCATCTGCTGGTTATCCGAGAAGGAGCTGGTTTCTTCGAACATGGCCCTCAAGACGTGGTGCCAGTGGACACGCTGCTGTCTCACTTTTAACAGGTCTGGGGCGAAAAGACAAGGCTCCGCGCGGGCAGCTAGTGGCGTTCTTGTAGGGGAGGGTTTCATGCAGATTAATCGAATTAGCGCGGATACCACGCCTGGGAACTGTAGGGGAGGGTTTGAACCTCCCTTGCGCCGTTCTGGTATCCGCGCCACTTTGTTACCCTCCCTAGGTAGCAGGCTTCGGAAGTTTGCTCCCGCCCAGGGCGATGACTCCTGATCTCCAGGGACTCCAGACGAACTCACGACCTCGGACAACCGATTTCCAACCAACAACCAATCATCACGCCCCCCTAAACCAAGTCCACCTCGACAGTTGGTTGAAATGGCGTGGATACTGGCTGCCGTGACCCCATCCCCCAGCCCTTCCGCCCGCGCACCGCTTTTCCCCCCCCTCGAGACCATGGCCTGCAAGGATACACTGGCGGCGAACCCCAGTCCGCTGACGCCGCCGCAAGATGCGGTATAATGGCGGGCCACGAGCCGACCGCATCCGTATCAGGAGACCGTGTGACCGCAGCCCTGGCCGCAGACCTGGAACAGACCATCCTGGCCCATCGCCCCCTGGAGTGTGATGTATCCTGGGCGGGCGAGATTGTCTTCCCCTATTATGCTGGGCTGTCCATCTGCAACCTGGCCCACACAGTCGTCCGGCTGATCGGCGGGGCGGAGGCCAACGGGCGGCTGGGCGAGTCGCCGCTCGACGCGCGGCTGTGGGCCTCCCTGGGCGAGCGGGTGCGGCGTGTGGTGTTGTTCATCACCGACGGGCTGGGCTGGCGGCTGCTGCAGGAGATCATGGCCGGGGACGCGGCGACCGCCCAGGTGGTGGCCGACCTGGTCAGCGAAGGCACGCTGACCCCGCTGACCTCCATCGCACCGAGCGCGACCGCCGCCGCGCTGCCAAGCATCTGGAGCGGGGCAGGGCCAGCGGCAACCGGCATGGTCGGCACGCGGCTGCTGCTGCGCGAGTTCGGCGTGCTGGCGAGCCTGCTCCATTACCGTCCGCTGGCTGGCAAGCATCGCAGCGAAGTGCTGGAAGACTGGGGGCTGGACTTCGAGACGTTCATGCCGGTGGAGACAGTGGCCGAGGCGCTCGGCGCGCGCGGCGTCCCGACCTATGTGCTGCTGCAAAAAGACCTGTACGGCAGCGGCTTGTCGCGGGTGATGCATCGCGGCATCAGGCGGGCGGTGCGCCATTTCGGTTACACCGACCTGTGGATCGAGCTGCGCAATTTGCTGCACGCCACGCGCCGCAACCGCTGCTTCATCAGCGTTTATTGGGGGGCGGTAGATGGCGTGTCGCACCTCTTCGGCACCGTGACCGAGCAGGCAATGGCCGAGGTGCGCTGCCAACTGCGCGATTTGCGTGACGTGTTGCTGGGGCCGGGCGTTGGCGACCGGCGCACGCTGTTCATGCTGGCTGCCGATCATGGCCATTCGCCCGTGCGCGAGCAGATTGACTTGAGCGCCCATCCTCCCCTGGCCGAGGCGTTGCGCTGTGGGTTGGGCGGAGAGGGCCGCTTTGCCCATCTCTACCTGCGCCACGACTACTGCGCGGGCGCGCGTGAGTACGTGCGCGAGCAACTGGGGGATCGTGTGGCGGTCTTCAACCCGGCGGAAGCCCTGCGAGCGGGTCTCTTCGGCCCGGAAGCGCCTCACACCGAGACCGGCCCGCGTCTGGGCGACCTGACTCTGGTCGCCCGCGAAGGGGTGGTGATTGAAGACAGGTCGCGCGCTGGCTCTGTTTCGGTCAGCCGGCACGGAGGACTGTCGGCGCGCGAAATGCTGGTGCCGCTGGTCATGCGCGTGCTGTGAGCGGCGGGAGGTGGTTGTCGGTCACCAGTGATCGGTTGTCGTTCTCGGTGATCAGTTGTCAGTATTCGATGATCGGTTGTCAGCCCCCGGCGATCAGTGGTCAGTTCTTGGTGGTCAGTCAGACCGCCGCGCCTGAACCGGCAGCCGGCCACTGATGACCGACCACTGATAACCAACAACCAATCACCACCAACCGAAAACTGGCAACTGACGACTGGCAACCAATAACCAACAACCAACGACCGATCACTGATAACTGACAACCGATCACCGAAAAAGGAACACGTATGCAGAACTTCTTGAAGCGACTGCTCGGCGGGGCGGGGACACCAGCCAGGTCAGTGCTCAGCCCGGCGCAACAGGAGATCAATGCGCTGCTGGAAACGGGAGCTACGGCTTTCGAGCAGGGCTTCAACGACACGGCGCTGGAGGTCTACGAGCGCGGGCTGGCTCTCGCCCGCACCGCTGGCGAGAAGGCCAGCGTGGAGTATTTCCTGAGCGGGATCGCCTCCGTGCACGTAGGTCGGCGCGACTTCGACGCGGCGCATCCTGTGCTCGACGAGGCGCTGCAGATCGCCCGCGAGCAGGGCGATCCGCGCGCCCTGGCCCGCTGCCTGAACAATCTTGGCTCGTTCTATGCCGCGCAGGAGCAGTGGGGCATTGCCCAGACGTACCACCAGCAGGCATTGGACGAAGCGCGGCGAGCCGATCACGCCGAAGGGATCGCCCTGACGCTGGAAAACCTGGCGCAGGACTACCTGGCGCAGGACAACCCCAGCTATGCCCAGTATCTCCTGAAAGAGGCAGTGGTCATCGCCCAGGGGGGCGGGCTGCCTCGCACCGTCTCCCGCGTACTGGGCTTGCTGGCCGAGGCGACGCTGGCTGCTGGCGAGCGGGCCAGCGCGCAGAAGCTCTTTCAGCAGGCCGTCTATCTGGCCCATCAGATGGGCCAGGACGAGCAGGAGCTACGCTGGCTGCAAGCGCTGGCGCGGGTGGAGCTGGGTAACGGCGACTTCGCCCAGGCGATCAGTCACTTGCAGGCCGCCGAAAACCTGGCCCTGCGCCTGGGCAACCAGCCGGTTGAGTTCTTCATGAACAGCGCGCTCGACCTCACCGCCGCCTACCAGCGCAGCGGCAACAGCGCCCAGGCCGAGGAGTACGCCACGCGGGCGCTCGCCCAGGCGCGCAGCACGGGCAACGCCGCCCACGAAGCGATGGCGCTCACCCGGTTGGGCATGGCGGCGCATGGGATGGGCGACTTCGCCCGCGCGCAGAGCTTCCTGGACGAGGCGCTCGCTTTCTACGAAGATGGCCGCCTGGACGACCGGGGCGAGCACCTGCAAATCCTGCTCACGCTGGGCACGTCGGCCATGCGCCTGGGCGATCAGGAGCGGGCGATGGGCTACGTGCAGCGCGCCCTGGTGCTCACCGGGGAGGGCGTCGAGCCGAACCGCCAGGCCGAGGCCTATCACCTGCTGGGCAGCCTGGCCAACCAGCGCGGCGACCGTAACGCGGCATTGGAGCATTGGGGCGAGGCGCTACGCTTGCTGGAGAACGGCCAGGGCACCGCTCACCACGCCCAGATCGCCCGGCTGCGCTGCGACGTTGCCCAGGCGCGCCGCGAGTCCGGCGACCTGAAGGGGGCGCTTGACGAGTACGAGAAGGCGCTCGTGCTGCTCAACCACATCACTCACCCGCCGACGCGCGGGCTGGTGCTGGCTAACGCGGCCACGCTTTACACTGAGCTTGGCGACGTGGATACGGCGCAGGCCTTCTATGACGAGGCGATAAGCATCGCTCAGGCATCCGGCGACCGGCGGGCAGAGAGTCTACGCCTGGGCAATCTCGGCTGGTTCTACTCGCTGACGGGCCGCCCGCAGATGGCCATTGATCGGCTGGAGCGGGCGCTCGCCCTCAGCCGCGAGCTAGATGACATGCTGATGATCGCCGTGCAGACCAACAACCTGGCCCGCACCTACTACTTTCTGGAAGACTACAGCACCGCTCGCACGCTATTCAAACAGGCGACGGCGGCGGCGACCTCCCTGGGCAACGTGCGCTGGCTGGCCCTGTTCCAGGCGGACATGGCCGAGACGCTGGTCGCGCTCAATCGGCTTGACGAGGCGCGCGCGCTGCTCGAAGCGGCGGTGTCGGGCAGCGAGCAGACCGGCGACCTGGAGACAAATTGCCGGGCGAAGGCGCGGCTGGCCGGGCTGTACGTGTGCCTGGGGCGGGTGGATGAGGCGGTCGCCCTGGCCTCTGCCGCTGAGAGCCAGGCGCGCAAGATGTTCTACCAGCGCGGCATGGCCGAGGCCGCCGTCGCGCTGGGCGACGCGGCCCGCGCCCGCGACGATATGGCCCTCGCCCGCAGATACTACGCCGAAGCGCACCGCCTGTACACGATCCTGCATTCGCCGCTGGCCGAGCGCCTGAGCGCGTACCTGCCGAACAAGACCTGATAGCGACGCCCTGCCTCTTGCGGCAGGGCGTGAATTGGCCCACAACTTGCAGTGAAGGCGTCCGCTAGCGGTCTGCGTTGTCTGTGAAGTCAGTGATACACCATCTGCCGTCTTGCTTGGCAACGGTGATAGTAATGTCAATCCGGTCTTCGGTTGTCTCTCCACCAAGGATTTCGATAGTAGAAGTACCTGTCACGCGGAAGGCCGCGCTGGTATCCGTTCGGCTCATCTCCGTGTAGCGCATATCAGAGAATTCCATCTTGTTGATCAACGCAAACCCAAAACGCAGAAAATCCTGATCCAAGCCATCTTTGCTGCAATGTGACTTGAGATAACCCTCTACATCCTTCTTTTCCACGGCCTCATAAGCGTCTTGGATCACACGCTGAGGGCTATTGTCGCTGCCACCGCACGCGGCCAACGCCAGCGATGCAACGATCAGCAGGATGAGCAGTAGTAAACCAGATTTACGATACATAACCATTCTGTTCTCCTTCACGGTTGGCAAATCTCCTTCGCGGTTGATGATCGGATAGTGATAGTTGTGAACTGGCATGGTATAGAAGTGGCTTAACTGCCTGGCACGTTCCACAATCGCACGGTGCCATGAAAGCCTGTTGTGGCAAGCCATTTCCCATCTGGTGACCAAGCCACTGCTAGCGTTCCCTCTGTCCCACGAGGAGCAGACCACGCTCTGACCTCATGCGCAGGTCGTCGGCTATGCAGCCTGCCCGCCATGCCATCGCCATGAAGCCCAGCCGCGCCGCGTCCGGGCTGAAAACCCCGCTATAGACCCAACGATACTACCGTCGCGCAGCTCGGCCCCGCTGCCCGCGTCCACACTCGCACCATGCCAAAATTGCTCGCCGAGGCCAGCCGCGCCCCGTCCGGGCTGAAAGCCACGCTATAGACCCGCCCCTCTGCAGGTCGAGCAGCTCGCCCGCCTGCACGTCCCACACCCGCAGCTTGCCATCACCGCCGAGACCGCCCCGTCCGGGCGTGCTGGTGTCCTGTCCCCATGCCCCTTCTGGATGCGCAGCTCGCCCCTCCTCCGCCAGCGCCGTCGCCATCATCGCCGCCGAGGCCAGTCGCGCGTCCGGGCTGAACGCCTTCCTGACCGGCCCCTCATGCCCCTGCGGGCGGACTCGGCCCCGCTGCCCGCGTCCCACACTCGCACCGTGCGATCCCAGCCCGCCGAGGCCAGCCGTGCCCCGTCCGGGCTGAAAGCCACGCTATAGACCCAACCCCGATGCCCCTGCAGGACGCGCAGCTCGGCCCCGCTGCCCGCGTCCCACACCCGCACCGTGCCATCTGCGCCCGCCGAGGCCAGCCGCGCCCCGTCCGGCGACCAGGCCACACTCATCACCCAACCTGCGTGCCCCGTTAGAACGGTTACCGACTCGAATGTCTGCGGTAGCGATGTGTCAGCACTACTATTGGCTTCATCTTGGCTAACCTCGTTTTTTGTGTCGCGGCCACCGCACGCGACCAACACCAACGATGCAATGATCAACAGGATAAGCAGTAGTAAACCGGATTTGCGATACATAACCACTCTGTTCTCCTTCATGGTTGGTAAGTCTCCTTCGCAGTTGATGGTCGGATAGTGGTGGTTGTGATCTGGCCGCCAGTATAGCAGTGGCCTATCTACCTGACGCATCCCACAACCGCACCGTGCCATCAGCACTCCCCGAAGCCAGGCGCGTCCCGTCCGGCGACCAGG
This sequence comes from Aggregatilineaceae bacterium, assembly GCA_040767545.1. Lineage (GTDB taxonomy): Bacteria > Chloroflexota > Anaerolineae > Aggregatilineales > Aggregatilineaceae > UBA2029. The sequence continues at coordinate 20,443 of JAXGOK010000026.1, forward strand.
CCACGCTATTCACCCCACCTGTGTGCCCCATCAGCACGGCCATCTGCGCGCCCGTGGCCGCGTCCCACAACCGCACCGTGCCATCAGCACCCCGAAGCCAGGCGCGTCCCGTCCGGCGACCAGACCATGCTCGACACCAGATCTGTGTGCCCGTCCAGGACGGCTCGCACCGCCCCCGTTGCCGTGTCCCACACACGCACTGTACCATCAGCGCTCCCCGAGGCCAGTCGCCCTCCGTCCGGCGACCAGGCCACGCTCACACAATTCGTGTGCCCCTCCAGAACGGCCAGTTGCGCACCTGTGCCCGCGTCCCACAGCCGCACCGTGTCATCCCAGCCTGCCGAGGCCAAGCGCGTCCCATCCGGCGACCAGGCCACGTCTGACACCGCATCTGTGTGCCCCTCCAGAACGGCCAGTTGCGCACCTGTGCCCGCATCCCACAGCCGCACCGTACCATACTCCCCCGAAGCCAAGCGCGTCCCGTCCGGCGACCAGGCCACGTCTGACACACCGCATCTGTCGGCCCCTCCAGGACGGCCAGTTGCGCACCTGTGCCCGCGTCCACAGCCGCACCGTATCCAAGCCTATTGAGGCCAGGCGCGTCCCATCCGGCGACCAAGCCGCGGTTAGCACCAGTAACGTGTGCACGGCCAGCGGCGCACCCGTGGCCGCGTCCCACAACCGCACCGTGCCATCCCAGCCCGCCGAGGCCAGGCGCGTCCCATCCGGGCTGTATGCCACGCTCTGGACGATCCCTGAGTGCCCCGCCAGCACAGCGACCTGGCGCGATGTATACTCGTCTGGCCAGGCAATAACCAGCAACTGTTCCATTTCACCCACTGCTGACTCGGCCAGCGGCGCGTGGCCGCGTCCCACAGCCGCACCGTGCCATCCCAGCCTGCAGAGGCCAGGCGCGTCCATCCGGCGACCAGGCGTTCGCAATTCGTGTGCCCCTCCAGAACGGCCAGTTGCGCACCTGTGCCTGCGTCCCGCAGTCGCACTGTGCATCACCCCTGAGGCCAGGCGCGTCCCGTTCGGCGGCCAGGCCACGCTCTTCACCGCATCTGTGTGCCCCTCCAGAACGGCAAAAGACGTCCCCGTTGCCGCGTCCCATACCCGCACCGTGCCATCTTTGCCCGCCGAGGCCAGCCGTGTTCCATCCGGCGACCAAGCCGCATCATTCACCCAATTGTGTCCCTCCAGAACGGTTCGCGCTGCCCCCGTCGCCATCCACACCCGCACCGTACCATCAAGGCTTGCCGATGCCAGCTGCGCCCCATCCGGCGACCGAATACTCCCTCAGACGTGTGCCCCTCCAGGATGGCCAAAGGCATCCCCGTTGCTGCATCCCATACGCGCACCGTATGATCACTGCTCGCCGAGGCCAGCCGATCTCCATCAGGCGACCAGACCTTCTTCACCCAATCCGTGTACTCAGGACGGCTAGCGCCGCCCTGTTGCTGCATCCCATACGCGCACCGTGTTATCAGCACTCTAGCCAGCCGCGCCCCATCCGGCGACCAAACCACATCCCAAACCATGCCCCTCGAACGGCTCGCGCCGCTCTGTTGCCACGTCCCATACTCGCACCGTGCCATCAGTGCTCGCCGAAGCCATCTGTGTCCCATCCGGCGACCAGACCACACTCCAAACCGCCGCCGTGTGCCCCTCAGGACTGCCAGCGGCACGCCCGTTACCGCATCCATACTCGCATAGCCTCTGACCCAGGCGCGTCCCGTCCGGCGACCAGACCACGCTCGACGGAATCTGTGTCCCATTAGAACGGTGCCGACTCGAATGTCTCGGCAGCAACTGCCGCACCGTTAGCCGACTCGAATGTCTGCGGTAGCGATGTGTCAACACTACCACCAGCTTCATCTTGGCTGACCTCGTTTTTGCTGTCGCCCCTTGCCACCGCGCGGCTGGCGCCAGCAATCAGCAGGATCAGCAGCAGCAAACTGGACTTGCGATGCACAAACATTCTGTTCTCCTTCACGGTCAGCAAATCTCCCTTCGCGGTTGATGATCGGATAGTGATAGTTGTGAACTGGCATGGTATAAATGATGGCTTAACTGCCTGGCACGTTCCACAATCGCACGGTGCCATGAAAGCCTGTTGTGGCAAGCCATTTCCCATCTGGTGACCAAGCCACTGCTAGCGCATTCACCATACTTGCCGCATCGATAACTGCCAACGTTGCTCCCGTCGCAGCATCCACACCCGCACTGTACGGTCACTACTCGCCAAAGCCAGCCGCCCTCCGTCAGGCGACCAAGCCACGTTCTTCACCCAATCCATGTGTCCTCAGGACGACTAGCGCCGTTCCCATCGCCACATCCCACACCCGCACCGTGCGATCCCGACTCGCCGAGGCCAGCTGCCCCCCATCCGGCGACCAAACCACGCTTTCCACCGACGACGTGTGTCCTTCCAGGACAGCCAACACCACCCCCGTCGTTGCGTCCCACGCCCGCACGGTGCTATCTGCCGCCTCCTGATGACGCCAATCATTGCCATCTGACGACCAGGCCACACTCCCTACCCAACCTGTGTGTCCTTCCAGGACAGCCAGTGCCGCTCCCGTCGCCATATTCCACACCCGTACCGTGCCATCGTTACTCGCCGATGCCAACCGCGCCCCTTCTGGCGACCAAGCCACACTTTGCACCGCCGACGTGTGCCCATCGATAACTGCCAACGTTGCTCCCGTCGCAGCATCCACACCCGCACTGTACGGTCGCTACTCGCCGAAGCCAGCCGCATCCCGTCTGGCGGCCAAGCCACGCTTTCCACCGCCGACGTGTGCCCATCAGGACAGCCAGTACCGCTCCCGTCGTCATATCCCACACCCGTACCGTGTAGTCGCAGCACCGAAGCCAGCCGTGTCCCATCCGGTGACCAAGCCGCGCTCAGCTGCGCGTGCCCCTTAGAACGGTCGCCGACTCGAATGTCTGCAGGGGAGTGATGCCACCTGGCACATTCCACAGTGCACAGTGCATCTGTATGAAGCGCCAGCCGAGTTCCGTCTGGTGACCACGCGACACTGTTCACCTGGTCTGTGTGTCCCTGCAAAACATCTAGCAACTCCTGTCTGTGCGTTCCTGGCGCACGGTGCCATCTGCGCCTCCTGACGCCAATCGTGTCCCATCCGGCGACCATACGCTGTTCACAAGACCGGAATGCTCTTACCGGGCAATGTAGTCCGGCTTATCCGCGTCCCACAGCCGCACTGTTCCGTCTTCTTCATTCCTGCCATCTGGCGACCACGCCGCTCAGCACTCCCCAAATCCTTCATACACATGTCTTGAAAAACAACCGGCGTCTCCCCGGCTGTACTGATTTGCGTATCATCGCGTCAGCGTGTCCAGTTGCCAGCCGAGTTCCGTCTGGTGACCACTTTACTGTTTGCCCAAACGCCGCGGCCCTGGCAGCAGTCCGTCAATTCCGCCAGATTCTGCGGATCGGACACCCATATATTCATACCCTGCGTATGCCAGCCGTGCCCACCGGTTCACTGTCCCGTCGGGCGACCATGCCACACTGGCACTCCAGTAAACTGCCAACTCTGCCTTCCTCTCCGCTATCACCCGTTCCACAGTCACACCGTCATATCTTTGCCCGTTGAGGCAAGTATCCACCCACGTAAATTGGCTCCATGCAACCACTCAGCACAGGTTCCGTACTTGCGAGGTGGCGTGGTCCCCTCATCGAGATTGTCGATCTGGTACAGTCCTATGCCCCGATCAGTGGCAAGGGCCCCAGAGTTTGTCCACCTTCGGACCCACCACCTCGTGGATTGCTCCCAGTCAGGGCAGCACTGTGGAAGTTGGACGTGCCGCAGGAGATGCATCCAGCGGCAATGCGTTCAGTAGGCTTCAGGCCATGCTGCCAACCCGGTAGCGGAAAAGCCAAGTCGAACATCAACAAGCAGGGCTGGTCATCGTCGGTATGTCGCGCTTGCAGATAAAGGTTCTCCGCTCTCTCAAGCTCCCCCCAATGATCGAAAGGCATTATTGTCCTGGAAAGCGCCTGGGCGAGTACCGGAACAGGATCAGAAGTGAAGGTCATATGCCAGTAACGAGGCCCTTCCGGAAAGGAAATGGCAAAGCCACCAAGAGTGATGACATTGACTCTGCTGAGACGATCCAGGCGCTCGGGGTATCTGATTGAAAACGTCCTTAACGCGGCTGAAGTGATGGCTGCTCCCTGGCTGTGGGCAACGATCGTCACCTCATGATCGTACAACAGCAAATAGGTCAGCAGGGTGTCAACAGCCGGATTTGTTGCGCGCGGTCTTTCAAAGCCAAGGCCCTGTATCAGGTCAGCAGTCGCTTGTGCGGTGTCAGCGCCTTGGTCGCCATACGTAAGAGGATTGAAGTCCGTCGCATTATAAACGCCAATCACATCAAGACCGGGAAAGGCCGCCGATACCAGCTTCAGCTATCCTCATGTTCTGAGCGTCCGTCAGTATTCCATTCACGAAGATTACTTCTGCGTCTGCTTCTTAGTGACGGTTTTAATGGTCAGAACGCCATCATAATTCCTGGTGGCCTTGCACGACGCGCAATTCTGATTGGGCGAATATCACCCCTGGCGAGAATAAATTAACGAGTAGAACAATAACAACCAGACAAAGAACGTTTTTAGCCATTTCGATCTCCCTTGGAATTCACCTATTGAAGATCCTCTAAATTCGGGCGGTCTTCTTGGCAGTATGAGTTGTATGGCAAAATCGAATCAACCCGGTCTATTCTCGCCCCAATCAAGAATAAGCACGGTGTTCTACAAACGCACTGTTTGAAACATTCCCACATTTCTCCTGTGTCTGAAGTTCTCCGACCTACGGGGCAGTCGTCGCCGCGCTTTCGTCAGCAGAACGGGCGCAGCGGAATCCCCTGAAGTCACTCCTGAATCCGGGAGGTTCGTCAGGGCGGCTTTGCGCCAGTTTCTGCGGGGCGCCTTTACCGCAGGCTTTACGCGCGCGGGCGTGTTGGTCAGGCGATAGGATGGCCTGCGTTCGGTAACGTCTTGTAGTGCTCCGCATCGTACCAATCTGCCACCCATTCCCACACATTACCACTCATGTCCAGTGCCCCCACCCATGACGCTCCGCCGGGTCGACTGCCCACATCCGCCGTTTGCATGCTTGCGTTCCTGCCGTACACAACGTTGTCAGCCACAAAAGTGTTTCCCCAGGGATAAATCCAGCCGTCCGGTCCGCGCGCTGCAAATTCCCATTCGGCCTCGGTTGGCAGCCGCGCCCCTCGGCTTTCACAAAAAACATTCGCTTCTACCCAGGTGATTGTCTCACGTGGATGGCTGCCGCCAGTCAATGGCTCGCTCTTGCCGCCTGTCCGTTGAACCACTCGAACTGCCCGTTGGTTACTTCGGTCTTGTCAATCCAGAACAGCTCTTCGGCTTACCTTGTGCGCTGGTTTCCAGATTGTCCCGATGATCATCTTCACTGCCCATCGCTAAACACCGGCTGACACCAGCACCATCTCCACGCCATCGAAGTCACAGATTACCGGCGTCCGATCCAGTACGAGACGGTGCCACTGCTCATCCTGTCATTTCCTTTAATGACAGAACGACCGGCGTACCCAGTGCCGTGTCACCCGCCTCCCTCGTTCCTTGCCGCTCTTGTCTTTTCTGTCGTCGCCGCTGCACGCCTGCCAGCGCCAGCGCAGCGTGGCAATCAGTAGAATGGTAGCAACAAACTGAAATGCGACCATTCGGTCTCCTTCATAGGTGATGAATCCTGTTGCCAGGCTGATAATCGGATAGCGGCAGTTGTGATCTGGTATGGTAGGGAAGTGGCCTAAGGGGCCTGGCACATCCACACCCGCACCGTGCCATCATCGCTCCCGAGGCCAGCGGCCGACCGTCCGGCGACCAGGCCACGCTCGTCACCCAGTCGGTGTGTCTCTCCAGAACGGTCAGGCGTCCCCGTCGCCGCATCCACACCGTGCCATCTGGGCTAGCCGTCCCCGTCCGGCGACCAGGCCGCGCGCACCACCCATCCGTGTGCCCCTCCAGGACGGCCAGGGCCGCCCCGTCATCCCACACCGCACCACGCCCTCAAGGCCCGGCCAGCCCGTCCCCGTCCGGCGACCAGGCCACGCTTTCCACCTACGTCATTGCGGTACATCCCCAGCGCGGCCAGCGCCGCGTCGTCATTGTGCCCTCGAGCACGGCTTCCTGCGCGCCCGTCGCCGCGTTCCACAACCGCACCGTGCCATCCCTTGCCCCGGGCCAGCCGCTTCCCGTCCGGCGACCAGGCCACGCTTAGCACGTGAATGTGTGCCTCCGGGAGCAATGGCGCCACCCGGCCGCGTTATACCCGCACCGTACCATCCATGTTGCCCCGAGGCCAGCTGCTCCCCGTCCGGCGACCAGGCCACGCCATACCGAGCCGCGTGCTCCGTGGAGCCGCCCCCGTCGCCGCGTCCCACCCGCACCGTGAAGTCGCCGCTCGAGGCCAGCCGCCGCCCGTCTGGCGACCAGGCCACGCCAAACCCGGTGCTCGCGTGCTCCAGGACGGCCAAGGCCGACCATCGCCCGCGTCCCACAGCCGCACCGTGCCATCCCGGCTCGCCGAGGCCAGCCGCCCCCCGTCCGGCGACCAGGCCATGCTCCATACCCCATCCGTGTGCCCCTTTAGTATGGTCACCTCTGGCTGAGGAGCGAGCAGTGACTGAATGGCACTTGTCGGCAGCGCGTTCAGGTAAGCCTCAAGGCCATGTTGCCAAAGTTGCCAAGTCTCGTCAGGAACAGCAACTTCCTCAAAGAAGCGGCAATGGAAATCAGGTATGTTGGTGGGATCAGGGGCCGGGCCATCATTTACGATATACCGAGCTTGCTGGTAGTTTCTGTAGGCAAGGTCAGAGCGTTCTTCGCGGCAGAAGCTTTCTGCAAATAGGGGGACGGGGTCGGAAGAGAATACCATGTGGAGGTATTGAGGGCCTTCTGGAAAAGAAACAGCAAAACCGCCCAGGGTGATAACGTTGACTCGGTGAAGGCGCTCCGCACGTTCACGATAGTTCATTGCGAACTGCATGAGCGCGGCTGAGGTGATGGCTGCTCCCTGGCTATGCGCGACGATCGTCACCTCATGGTCGTACAGCAGCAGATAGCTCAGAAGCTTCTCAACAGCCGGATTTATTGGGCCTATGCGCGTAACGCCCAGGGCTTGTCTCAAGTCATCAAGTCCCTGACCGATATCAGGTATCCTTCCATCGGTCGCATTGTAAATACCGATCACATCAAGGTCGGGAAAGACATTCGATACCCGTATCAGTCCATCCTTATGTTCTGTAGCCTCCGTATCTATGCCATTCACGAAGATCACTTCCGCATCCGCGGCCCTGATGGGCCTCAATGAGGTTAAGCTACCATCACGGTAGTCCTTTGGAGCCTGAACAACCTCCAGTTCGAACTGGGCGAGTGTGGCCGCTGGAGTCAGTAGACTAACGAGCAGAACGATCGCGAGCAGACGGAGGACGTTCTTGGTCATCGTGATCTCCTTATAAACCCAAAACCCACATGTAAACTGGCTCGAAGCGATCTCATTGCCGCGCGAAACGGTATTCGATCAATTTCCCGTCATCGGCCTCACTCCAACCATAAGTCAAGACAACACTGACCTTGGTGCCGTCTTTCATGGTTGCTTCACCGTTTACCCCGGTGATTCTGGTTGAGGTCCACGACCACGATTTTGGTGCAATGCCACTCCGTACAAGCGAGGTCTGGAAATCCTCGACACTGCCTATCTGCTTCTTCAAATCATCTGCCAGCATTTCATACGCAACTTGATACCTCTCATCTTTCAGGGCTTTCATGAAGTCGTTGCCCCATTTCTCAACTTCAGTTGGCCCGGCCTTCGTGGCTGCCCACACAATGATGAGCGCAGCTAGGCCTATCCCTCCGAGGATGGAACCCAGCAGGAAAACGAGTCGCTTAGCGATCTTCATGTCTATCTCCTAGTTTCGAGAGAAGCGGTATTCAGTCACCACAACGGAACCATCATCGCGAAGTTGTGCGAGGATTAAGGTACCACTCGCTTGAGTGCCGTCTTTCATTGTCACTTCGCCATTCACTATCCCTGTGCTGTCTGAGCTCGAAGTCCAGTGCCACGATTTAGGATCTACACCGCTTTGCAGAAGAGAGGATTGGAAGTCCTCTACATTGCCCATCTCTCTCTTTAAGTGTGGAGCTAACATCTCATAAGCTCTTTGGTAATTCTCCTCCTTTAGTGCGTGCATAAACCGATCCGCCGATAGCTCAGAAATGGGCACCGGCCTTATGTCTTGAAAAAGAGGTCCTTCAATGTTCGGTCCCAGCAACGCTCGGACCAAGACGACGCCAATGGCACAAAGGCTCACCAGCACGACGAGCACCACGAGTCTCGCGGTCTTCTTCATGATCTTCCTCCTGTATCTTTCCCAAAAAGATACAAGCGCATAGGAAAAACAGTATAAAGTTTATTCTAGATCAAGTCTATAATTCTATGCAAGTAAGAGGAGACAGATAAGATGTTATGTACATTCGGCGCCATTTTCTCCACACAGATTGCAGAAGATATCAGGAACATACCGCTCTCGCCCGAAGCGGAACGGTGTGCAAGCGGTTAACTGGCGCGAGGCGGGGGAATTGCTGCCACCAGGACACACGGCACGCGCTCAGGCGTGCCGTGTGTCCTTCCGAGAATAGCCGGGCAGGTTACGGGTAAATGCCGCGCGTGAGGGTCGCGTCGCTGACGCGCTTGATGGCCGTGATCTGCGCGGCGGTGCGCATGTCCACCCCGTACTGGCTCTGGATGCGTCCCACTTCGTCGTAGGCACGGATCAGGATGCGCCGAAGCTGGCGATTGACCTCGTCCACATCCCAGAAGAACGACTGCAAGCCCTGCACCCACTCGAAGTAGGAGACGGTCACGCCGCCGGCATTAGCCAGGATGTCCGGGATGACCACGATCCCCCTGCGAGCGAAAATGTCGTCTGCTTCGGGCGTGGTCGGGCCGTTCGCGCCCTCGACGATCAGGAAGGCGCGCACGTCTTCGGCATTGTCGCCGGTGAGCTGGTTCTCCAGCGCGCAAGGGGCCAGCACGTCGCAGTCGAGGGCGAGCAGCTCGGCGTTGGAGATCGGGTCGGCGTCCGGGTAGCCCTTGAGCAGATGGTGCTCGCTGGTGGCGGTGTAGGCCAGCGCGTGGGGGATGTTCAGGCCGTCACCGTTGAAGTAGCCGCCGCTCACGTCGCTGATGGCGATCACCTTGTAGCCCAGCTCATGGGCGATCCGTGCTGCGTGCGAGCCGACGTTGCCGAAACCCTGGACGGCCACGCGAATCTGCGCCGGATCGTTGTGCCCCAGGCGACGCAGCGCCTCGTCCATGCAGATCATCACGCCGCGCCCGGTGGCCTCGGTGCGGCCCTGGCTGCCACCAATGTTGATCGGCTTGCCGGTGACGATGGCCGGGACGGAATAGCCGACGGTCATGCTGTAGGTGTCCATGATCCAGGCCATCGTCTGGGCGTTGGTGCCCATGTCCGGGGCGGGGATGTCGCCGTGCGGGCTGATGAACAGCGATATCTCGCTGGCGTAGCGGCGGGTCAGCCGTTCTAGCTCGCCGACGCTCAGTGTGTAGGGGTCGCACACGACGCCGCCCTTGGCCCCGCCGTAGGGCAGGTTGACCAGCGCGCATTTCCAGGTCATCCACATGGCCAGGGCGCGCACCTCGTCAATGTCCACGCGCGGAGCGTAGCGGATGCCGCCCTTCGACGGCCCCAGGACGGTGCTGTGATGCACGCGGTAACCGGCGAACATGGTGATGTCGCCGTTGTCCATACGCACGGGGAAGTTCACATGCAGTTCGCGCTTGGGCACGCGCAGGAAAGTCTTGATCCCCTTCGGTAACTTTAAGTACTCAACAGCCCGATCATACTGCGCCAACGCCACTTCATAAGGGTTTATATGCTGGGTTGCCTGTGCCTGTAGTCCCATGATAGTCATCCCCTCCTTGCTCCTTGCCAGGCGCTCCAGGGTGACGACTGAGTCCCAGGGGGTGTGAGCCGGGAGTCTTGAGGCATGAGGATGTGCAGCGCTATCAACTCCTGACTCACCCCCCTTCGCTTCTTCGTCAGCCGGAGGCAGGGGCCTCACCCGCCTGGACGGTGAAGCGAACGATCTTCTCGATGGAGTTGTCTACGTAAACCTCTACCTGCCACTCGCCCTCCGCCCAGAAGACAGCGCCCTGTGCCTCCCAGTCCAGACCGAGCACTGCCTCGGTGACCGTCTCGCCAACCTCGAGCACATCGGTGGTGTAGACTTCGCCCCCCGGCGCAGTGAAGGTGGCGGAGACGATCAGCTCGCGGTTGTGCGCGTGGAACTGGACGACCACGTTCAGGTCGTCGTCGCTGCGGAAAGTGCTCGTCTTGACCAGTTCATCGGGCGTGGTGCCGTCGCCAGCAGCGGTATAAACGTTGCGGACGAGCGCGCCACTACACGCGGTCAGCAGAGCGACGAGGGCGATGGCCCCCACGAGCAGGGGCAGCAAAGCGGGCTTGCGGTTCATGCGCAGCATCCCTCCTGGTGAGCGCGCCTCGCGTGCGCGGCGAAGCGCGGGGTCTGAGTGCGTGGTTGCTGTTACCCAATACACGCGCTGGTATAGATTTGATCATATCGTGATTCGGGCGGGCGCGATACTTGTGGTTGGGGGTGGGGGGCGCGTCTTCCCTCCCTGACAGCCCTGCTGATCACTGATCGCCGCGCCTGGCGGCAGGCTCTTGCGCGCGCCCGCTCCCAAACCTTGACGCTGCCCCCGCCGGGCGGCTATAATGTCGGCACGTGGGTGACTAGCTCAGTTGGTTAGAGCGCCTCCCTTACAAGGAGGAGGTCAGGGGTTCGAGTCCCTTGTCACCCACTGCGCTGCACGCCGACGCCCTGCCATCTCTGGCGGGGCGTCCGTCTCTGTGAGGGACGCGGGGGTATGGCTGGGGGTGCGCCGTGTCGCCGAAAAGCTGCTGTCGGAAAACTCAATTCGCCGGGTGCTCTTTTGTCCGGCATTGCCCGCCGTGCTACAATGCGGGCGATGAAGGGATTGTTGGGCCACCTGCAAGTTACTGTTGAGGAGAACCAATGGACGACTTTCTTTTCCGGGGTAGCCTGGCCGATCTCGATCCGGATGTGGCTGCGCTGGTTGATCTGGAGGCATTGCGCCAGATTCGCCGCCTGAACCTCATCCCATCGGAGTCCAGCGTGCCGCTAGCGGTGCGCGAGGCGGTCGGCTCAGTCTTCCACAACCTTTACGCTGAAGGGTACCCTGATGACGAGTGGCGGGCCTTCAGCCAGGACGAGATTCTCGCCGCTGACATCCGTCTGGCCGAGTACCGGCGCAATTCCGACCCGCGCTACTACGAGGGCACCGAGTTCGCCGACATAGTCGAGAGCCTGGCCCGCCGCCGCGCCGCCGAGTTGTTCGCTACCGAGGCCATCGGCGCGGATGATCTGTGGGTCAATGTCCAGGCGTTGAGCGGAGCGCCGGCCAACAACGCCGTTTACAGTGCGCTGATCGAGCCGGGCGATACGCTGATGGGCATGGACTTGCTGCACGGCGGTCACCTGACGCACGGCAGCCCCGCCAACCGCAGCGGGCGCGTTTACAACAGCGTCAGCTACGGCGTGGACCCGCAGACCGAGCTGCTCGACTACGACCAGATTCGCGACCTGGCTCGCCAGCACCGCCCCAAGATCATCGTCGCCGGATTCACCTCTTACCCCTACGCCCCAGACTGGGCGGCCTTCCGCGCCATTGCCGACGAAGTGGGCGCTTACCTGCTGGCCGACATCTCGCACGTCTCCGGGCTGGCGGCGGCGGGCGTCTTCCCGACGCCGGTCGGCCATGCCCATGTGATCAGCTTCACCACGCACAAAACGATGACCGGGCCGCGTGGCGCGGCGCTGATTACCGCCGACCCGAAGATCGGGCGCAAGCTGGATCGCGCTGTCTTCCCTGGGGAGCAAGGCGGCCCGCACGTCAATGCCATTGCGGGGATGGCGGTGGCCTTCAAGCTGGCCGCAACCGAGCAGTTCCGTGCCTTGCAGCGCCAGATCGTCGCCAACGCCATGCGCCTGGCGGAGCGCCTGGCCGCGCGCGGGCTGCGCATTCCGTACGGCGGGACGAGCACGCACCTGCTGCTCGTGGACTGCAAGTCGGTGCGTGGCGCGGACGGCACGCCGCTCAGCGGCGACATGGCCGCGCGCATCCTCGACCTGGCCGGGATTGTGCTCAACCGCAACACTATTCCCGGCGACGAATCGCCGTTCCGCGCGACGGGCATCCGTCTGGGCACGCCCTGGATCACCCAGGGCGGCTTCCGCGAGGCGGAAATTGACCGCCTGGCCGATGTCATGGCCGATGTGCTGTTTGCCTGCACGCCGTTCAGTTACCTGGGCAGCGGCGGCAAGGTGCAGTGGCGGGCGAAGGTGGACTACGACGCGCTCATGGCGGCGCGCCAGGCGGTGGAACGGCTGGCGAGTGCGGCGGGCATTGACTACCCGGTGCCCGATCTGTCCGCTTACCCCAAGGAAGCGGGGGCTGCCGCTGAGCATTTCTTCGTGCTGCCGCAGGGCTGGCAGCCGCAGGAGGGCTGGCGCACGCTCAACATCTACGGCCCGCAGGCGACGAGCTTCCTGGATGCGACGCTGACCAGCGACGTGCGCGCCCTGGCCGAGGGCGACTCGCAGCGGGCGTGGGTGCTCCAGCCGGACGGCACACCCCTGGCGCGCGGGATACTGCATAAGCTCTACGACGACGCCTACCACTTCCACGTGCACCGCGCCGCCGAAGCGGTGGCAGGCTGGCTCGGGGCGCTGTCCGACGGCTTCGCCCGCTTCGACGACGGCGACATCTTCGCCAAGGTGCCGGGGCCGGTCAGCGTCAGCGTGCTGGGCGAAGCGCCGGATATGAGCGCCTTCGCCGCGCATCAGCCGGAGGCGGACTGGGCGACGGGGATAGGCTACGCGCCGGGTAAGGCGTATTTCGTTGGCTGTCGCGGCGCGCTCTGCGCCGGGCCGTCCGGCGATCCGCTACCTGTCTTCGCCTGGGAAGAACCCGCTGACCCGCCGCTCAAGACGACCTCGCTGCACGCGCTGCACAAAGAACTCGGCGCGAAGATGGTGCCCTTCGCCGGGTACGACATGCCGGTGTGGTACACGTCGGTTGGTGCTGAGCACCAGGCCACGCGCAGCGGCGCGGGCCTGTTTGATGTGTCGCACATGGGCGTCTTCGACTTCAGCGGGCCAGGGGCTGAGGTGTTCCTCAATGCGCTGGCGACCAATGACGTGACGACTCTGGCCGTCGGCTCGGCCCACTACACCTACCTGCTCGGTGTAGACGGCATCCCCATTGACGACATCTTCATCTACCGTCTGGCTCCTGACCACTTCCTGGCGGTCGTCAACGCCTCCAACAACGATAAGGACTGGGCGTGGATCACCGCCCTGCAGCGCGGCGAAGTGCAGGCTGATCCGGCCCGGCCCGGTGTCACGCTGCCGGGCCGCGACGCCGTGACCATCCGCGATCTGCGCGATCCGGCGCTCGGCGCGGGGCGGCGGGTGGACATCGCCCTGCAAGGGCCGAAGAGCCGCGATATGCTGCTCGGCCTGGGCGGGACGGACGCCGACAAAGCGCGCGTGCGGCGGCTGCCCTGGGCGGGCGTGACGCAGGCGACGCTGGGCGGCTATGACCTGATCGTGGCCCGCACCGGCTACACCGGCGAGCGCGTCGCCTATGAGATCTTCCTTGACCCGGACAAAGCGCCTGCGCTGTTCAGGGACTTGATCGCGGCGGGCGCGACGCCGGTCGGCCTGGCCGCGCGCGACAGCCTGCGTACCGAAGTGGGCCTGCCGCTCTACGGGCACGAGCTGGCTGGCAACCTGAACCTGAATCCCGCCGATGCCGGGTTCGGCAGCTTCGTCAAGCTGTGGAAGCCGTTCTTCATCGGCAAGGCGGCGTTTATTGCGCACGAGGCGCAGCGCGACGCCGTGGTGACGCGCTTCCGCATGGCCAGCAAGGGTGTCCGCGCGCCGCACCCCGGCGATCCGCTGGTGGACGGGCGCGGGCGTGTAGTGGGTGTGGTCACCTCGTGCAGCATTGACAGCGAGAGCTATTCGCTGGGCCAGGCGTATCTGAAGCTGGACTACGCCGAAGAGGGCACGCCGCTTTACGTGTTTGCCGGGGCGGAGAAGCTCGCAGTGAAGAAGCCGTTCGGCGCGCTGACTTTCGGCGACCGGACGGTGGTGCCAAGCCCGGTGACGGTGCTCAGCCGCTTCCCCAAGCGGAAGTAGGGGGCATCCTGCACAATGCGAGGACGGGGCGGGTGCATACGCGCACTCGCCCTGCTGCTATTATTGCGGAGAATGAAGCGGCCCGGCGGGGTTCTCGCGGTCCTCAGCCCATCTTGCCGGGTTCTCCGCAATGTACTCACGGATGCTGTGCAAGGAACGCTCATCGCGGATGACGTGATCGTAGAAAGATCGCTGCCATACTGGTACACCCGGCGTTCCCCGCGCAGAATTAATAGCGCGCGCCGAGTATGTCTTGAACCCCCGCACGATCTCAGGCAATGCGTGCCGTTGGTGGTCTCGCGACGCGGGGTTCTTGTAGGGGCGGGTTTCAAAACCCGCCCCTACAAGATGGCGAGGGCGCACCTGCATCAAGCAGCACGAGAATTCCGTGAATGTGATTGGGCATGATTACGAAGGCATCTAGGTGCACGTGAGGGTAATGACTTGGAAGTTCGTGCCAGTGTTTCTGCACAATCTCCCCGAAAGCGTTCAGATGCATCTGTCCCGCAGTGATCTCCCCGAATAAGCCTTCACGTTCGTAGGTGCATAGAGTGACGAAATAGGCCCCAGGACTGGCATAGTCATAATCCCGAAGGCGTGTGCGTCGGCGTAAATGATGTATCTCTGAAGTGTGGGACATAGCGGAATACCTCAGCAGCCAGTTTCGTTAGGGCGAGAACGCTCTTGAACAGTATAAACCAGTGCATGACTCACGCAATGATGCCAGTGTAGCAGAGCGCATCTCAGGTGCAAGGCGCGAGCGTATCGCCAGGGCGGGCTGGTGCAAACCCGCCCCTACAAACCCGTGTGTCGCCGAACGAAGTGAAATGCACCGCTGCCGCACAACAGGCAGAATGAACGTGTCTTGCGTATCTACACACACAAGGAGATTTCCCCGATGACCGCAGGCATTGGCCGCCAGTTCATGCTGGAGACACAGTACCGCCACATGGGGCCGTCCGCCCAGTCGCAGGGGCTGCCGCAGCCGCCGCTGGAATTGCCCTACGACGTGACGCAGCGCCTGCTGATCTCGTTCGTGCCGGACGCGCTGGCCCTTGCAACCGCTCGACTTGCGCGACCTGATCGCCCGCCGCGAGACGCTGCGCAACTACGCGCCCGCCGCGATCAGCCTGGAGGAGCTGTCGCTGCTGCTGTGGTGCACACAGGGCGTCAAGGGCCATCGCGGTTCCTACGCGACGCTGCGCACGGTGCCGTCAGCGGGGGCGCGCCACGCCTTCGAGACGCTGCTGCTGGCCAACCAGGTGGACGGCCTGGAGCCGGGCGTCTACCGCTACCTGGCCAGCGTGCACAGGCTGCTGCGCCTGCCGCTGGAGGGCGACATGAACGCCGCGCTGACCAAAGCGTGCCTCAACCAGGAGCAGGTCGCGCGCAGCGCCGTCACCTTCTTCTGGATCGCCGTCGCCGAGCGCATGGCCTGGCGCTATGGCGAGCGCGGCTACCGCTACCTGCTGCTCGACGCGGGCCACGTCTGCCAGAACCTCTACCCAAGGCGGAGGCGATCGGTTGCGGGGTGTGCGGCCATCGGCGCCTTCGACGACGAGGCGCTGAGCGCCGCGCTCGACCTGGACGGCGACGCAGTTCGCCGTCTACGCGGCGAGCCTGGGGGCGCAGGGGGTAGGGGCGGGTCGCCGTCGGCGGGGGCTTTCGGGGAGAAGTTCCCTGATATACAATAGCTGTGTATCTGATACAGCATTTGGTTTAACCTTCTTGGCTTGAGGGGAGAGACTCATGGCAAGCGGCTGCGTTAGCCTTTTCCCGAAAGGCCACACGGGCTGGTTGAACAGCGTGGCCTGTCGCCGGATGGCCGTCGGGCTGGCATCGGGGAGCATGGATAGCATTTGGTGCGGCTGTGGGGTGTTCCCTGGAGTGTGTTATGCACTTCTGCCGGGTAGACACCCCCATCTCGACCCTTCCCCCACGCGAGCGGAGGGAAGGGAACACCGGCAGGCGCACGTCCGGCCCCCGGCTCACCTTCCCCCACGCGAGCGGAGGGAAGGGGCCAATGCGGGCTTCTTCCTTCCCCCTTGTGGGGAAGGACCGAGGATGGGGCAAGCATGCGAGTTGCCCTCCTGCCAAAGTTCATAGCAGCCTCTAGCGCCAGCGCACGACAGGGCATCAAGCCCGCGCGGTGAGTTCAAGAAATGTCCCGGTCTGCTCTTGAGGGCAGCAGAAGTTGGCGGAGAATGAACTATGTTCAGGCTGACCGGATCCCTTGCGTGTTGTTCTCGTGTGCGGTGGCGCTGGCGGTCGTGGCGCTGGTGCTTGGCGGCTGTTCATTGCCCGTAGCCTCGCCTTATAGCGATTCCGGAGGATCGGTTCCGGTGAGTGCGCTGCCTTCGCCCAATGTCGAAGAGGCTGTGAGCCAGCGCTTCACGCAGACGGCGCAGGCTGCACAGGTGGTCGGGGCGACGCAAACGGCTGAGGCTGCCTTCTACCAGGCTGTGACTGCGACTGCTGCGGCGAACGCCACGATCGATGCCGCCTTTGCGCAAGCCGTCGCAAGCGACTGCTCAGGCGGAGGTAGCGCGTGGAGCAACTGCAGCGTCTGGGGCGCGGCACGATTTCCGAGCAAGTGGCCTGGTCGCCGGATGGGGAGACGCTGGCCCTGGCTGGCTCGCTGGGGGGTGGCTGTACCGGGCAGGCGATCTGAAGGCAGAGCCGCGCCTGTTGGAGGGGCACACGGACTGGGTGAATAGCGTGGCCTGGTCGCCGGACGGGCGGCTGCTGGCCTCGGCGAGCGATGATGGCACGGTGCGGGTGTGGGAGGCGGGGACGGGGGCGCCGCTGCGGACGCTGGAGGGGCACACGGCCTGGGTGAATAGCGTGGCTCGGTCGCCGGACGGGCGGCTGCTGGCTCCCGGCGAGCGCTGCGCACGGTGTGCGGGTGTGGGGGCGGGGACGGGGGCGCTGCTGCGGACGCTGGAGGGGCACACGGCCTGGGTGAATAGCGTGGCCCGGTCGCCGGACGGGCGGCTGCTGGCCTCGGCGAGCGATGATGACACGGTGCGGGTGTGGGAAGCGGGGACGGGGCGCTGCTGCGGACGCTGGAGGGGCACGAGTATGGGGTGAACAGCGTGGCCTGGCTGCCGGACGGGCGGCTGCTGGCTCCTGGGGAGCAGGGATGGCACGGTGCGGGGTGGGGAGGCGGGGACGGGCGCTGCCGGGCAGGACGCCGGGAGAGGTACGAGTATGGGGTGAACAGCGTGGCCTGGTCGCCGGACGGGCGGCTGCTGGCCTCGGCGAGCGATGATGGCACGGTGCGGGTGTGGGAGGCGGGGACGGGGGCGCTGCTGCGGACGCTGGAGGGGCACACGGCCTGGGTGAATAGCGTGGCCTGGTCGCCGGACGGGCGGCTGCTGGCCTCAGCGAGCGATGATGGCACGGTGCGGGTGTGGGAGGCGGGGACGGGGGGCGCTGCTGCGGACGCTGGAGGGGCACACGGCCTGGTGAATAGCGTGGCCTGGTCGCCGGACGGGCGGCTGCTGGCCTCGGGGAGCAGGGATGACACGGTGCGGGTGTGGGAAGCGGGGACGGGGCGCTGCTGTGGACGCTGGAGGGGTACACGGCCTGGTGAATAGCGCGGCTCGGTCGCCGGACGGGCGGTCGCTGGCCTCTGTGAGCAGGGATGACACGGTGCGGGTGTGGGAAGCGGGGATGGGGCGCTGCTGCGGACGCTGGAGGGGCACACGGCCTGGGTGAATAGCGTGGCCTGGTCGCCGGACGGCGGTGGCCGCTGGCCTCGGCGAGCGATGATGACACGCGGGTGTGGGAGGCGGGGACGGGGAAGCGCTGCTGCGGGCGCTGGAGGGGCACGAGTATGGGGTGACGAGCGTGGCCTGGTCGCCGGACGGGCGGCTGCTGGCCTCGGCGAGCGCCGGCACGGTGCGGGTGTGGGCGGGGGACGGGGGGGCGCTGCTGCGGACGCTGGAGGGGCACACGGCCTGGGTGAATAGCGTGGCCTGGTCGCCGGACGGGCGGCTGCCGGCCTCGGGGAGTGTGATGGTACGGTGCGGGTGTGGGCGGGGGACGGGGGCGCTGCTGCGGGCGCTGGAGGGGCACGAGTATGGGGTGACGAGCGTGGCCTGGTTGCCGTGGCCGGGCGGCTGCTGGCCTCGGGGGGTGATGATAGCACGGTGCGGGTGTGAAGCGGGGGACGGGGGCGCTGCTGCGGACGCTGGAGGGGCACACGAGCCATGTGTGGAGCGTGGCTTGGTCGCCGGACGGGCGGTCGCTGGCCTCGGGGGCATTGATGGCACGGTGCGGGTGTGGGGCGCGCAGCAACCCCCGCCGTCGGGCGGGCGGCGGGCAGAGGTGAGGGAGCGGGCGGGCGCTTGCTGCTAATCGGGCTGCTGGAGAGTCGCCCGACAGGTGGGGAAGGACGCTCTCATGCGCGTCGGATACTCGCGTGCTGCCCGGTCGTTCGCACTGCTTGCGCTCGCTGCGCTGCTGGTGAGCGCGTCAGCGCTCGCCGCCCTCGCGCAGGGGGACGGCACGCCCTCGCCCCTCCCGCCGACGCCCACCTATCCCTTTCACGGCACGTACACCCCGCCCGCCCAGCCGCCGCCGCTGCCCGTCCCGCCGCCGGTTGCGCCGCTCAAGGTAGACGATGACGCTGTCGAGACGATCCTGCTGCTGGGCAGCGACTCGCCCGACAACTACTATCGCCGCACCGACGTGATGATCCTGGTCGCCATCCACAAGGACGCCGGGACGGTCGCCCTGTGGCACATCCCGCGCGACCTGTGGGTGTATATCCCCAACCACACGATGGATCGCATCAACACTGCCTACGCCTGGGGCGCGTCCAACGGCTATCCGGGCGGTGGCTTCGGGCTGCTCCAAGACCTCTTCCGCTACAACCTGGGCATCGAGCTAGACCACTACGCGCGGGTCAATTTCACCGGCTTCCAGGAGATCATCGAGAGGCTGGGCGGGCTGGTGATCAGCGTGGACTGCGCGCTGACCGACTGGCGTCTCAAAGACCCGGCGCTCGATCCCGGCCTGGAGGAGAGTTGGGAGGAGTACACGCTGGGCATCGGCCATTACCGCCTCGATCCCTACATGGCGCTGTGGTACGTGCGCAGCCGCAAGACGACGACCGAGATTGACCGGGGTCGCCGCCAGATGGACGTGCTGCGCGCCATGTGGCAGCAGATGCGGAGCATGGGCTTGCTGGCGCAGATCGAGCAGTTGTGGCCGCTGGTCACCGGCTGGGTGGATACCGACCTCAGCCTGACCGACGTGCTGGCCCTGGTTCCGCTGGCGACGACGCTCGATCCGGCGGACATTGCGCGCTACAGCGGGAGCGCGGGCGTGCACTACGAGCGCGTTTACACGCCGGACGATGGGCGCGAGGTGTTCGTGCCCGTGCGCGATAACCTGCTGCCCATGCTGGAGGACTTCCTCACCCCGCCGACGGAAAACCGCCTGAGCCGCGCCCGTTTCAGCGTGGAGATCGCCGATGCCTCCTGGTACGCGGAGGGCTGGACGGACGTGGCGGCCAATCGCCTGGCCTGGGAAGGGTACGCGGCGCGGGCGCTGGACGGCGTGGCTCCCGTGCAGCGCGAGCTGACCGTCCTCTTCGACTACACCGGGCTGAGCAAGGGCAGTCCGCTGGCCGACTTGCAGCGCCTGCTGCGCGTGGGGCCTGCCCAGGTCATTCGCCAGCCAGACCCCAACCGGACGGTGGATTTCCGCGTGGAGATCGGCACCGACTATTATGCATGCGTCTATGGCAACGCTGAAGACTCGCTGCCGACGGTTGACGCGGGCCTGGCCGGGATTCCGCCGGACGTGCGCGAGGCGGCGGATTGCTGGCTGCGCTTCAGCGCGCAGGTCAACGTGCGCGAGGGGCCGGGCCTCGACTACTCGCCTCTTGACGTGGCTACGCCCAACGATTTCTTCCCCGTGACCGGGCGCACCGCCGACGGGACGTGGTGGCAGGTCAGCGCGGACGGGGTGCCGGCCTGGGTGTCTGCGGAGATCACGACGGCGCGCGCGGTCGGGGAGTGCGACGCCGTGCCGGTGGTGGAGTGAAGGTTGTTGGTGGTTGGTTGTTGGTTCTTGGTGGTCAGTGGTCAGTTGTCGGTGATCAGTGGAGGGCTAGCCGCTTCTCCCTTCCCCCACAAGGGGGGAAGGGCCGGGGATGGGGGGCCAACACGCTCACGACTTGTTCGTGGAATGGGGCGTTTGCTGCCATTCGCGCCTATGCTATAATTCCGCGCACTGTGTCGTAGCGCCCTCGGAGCGAGGAAGCCATGCGCTTCTACCAGCGGCTTGATCATGTGAGTCACGACAAGAGTGACGATACACTGCTGATCACTTGCACGCAGGGGGCAGAGCACAAGCCGGCGCTGTGGATCGGGCGCGAGGGTATGTACGTCAGCGTGTCCGCCACCTACGGCCCGCTGGAGGTCGCCCTGCGCCCGCACCAGCGCGATCTGCAAATGAGCCTGGCCGAGCTTCGGCCCACCACCCGGCTGTCGGCCATGCGTGTGGTCGGCACCGGCCAGGCGAATCTCGAGCTGGGCCTGTCCAACGAGGGAGAGCTGCTCTTCCGCGTGACCATCGTCGCCGACGCGACCGGCCATCTGGCCATGAACATGGTGCTGACCTCGGAGGTGCGCCAGGCGCTCCTTGCCTGGCTGGCTATCGCAGACGACACCTGATCCCTATTGCCACCCATCCGCCGCCGGGGAGAGCGCCGCGCCCAGCGGGGCAAGCGGCCACCGAAGGGGCAAGCGGAGATGGCCTGGACTGGGGCCTCCCGCGAAACTCTCAGGTTGATACACCCGGTGGACGGTGGATCCCTCTGGAAAGCGTTTCGCGCGCCGACGGGGCAATCTCACTGCTCAGTGAGAGAATCTCTCAGGCCAATGACAGAGGCAGCCAGTCAGTGAAGCTGGTCTGCCTTCTTTTTGTTGAGCACTGTGCTACACTGGAAACAGACCAGACCGGTTAGTAGAGCTTAAAGACTCATTGAAAGGATAATTGCAATGGCAGGCTGGAAAACTCCCGAAGATACGAAGTATACCGAGAACGACGAGTGGATCCGCGTCGAAAATGGCACGGCCAAGATCGGCCTGACCGACTACGCGCAAGACCAGCTCTCCGACATTGTGTTCGTAGACCTGAGCGAGGTCGAGATCGGCAGCACCGTCACCAAAGGCGAGGCGTTCGCCACCGTCGAGAGCGTCAAGGCCGCTTCAGATGTCTATGCCCCGGCCAGTGGTGAGATTGTCGCCATCAACGGGGCGCTCGAAGACTCGCCGGAAGTGGTCAACAGCGATCCTTACGGCGCTGGCTGGATGATCGAGATCAAGCTGAGCGCCCCCGCCGACGTGAAAGACCTGCTGGACGCCGCTGCCTACGCCAAATACTGCGCCGGGCGCGAAGCCTAGTCGCCCGCCGCTGACGCGAGCCAGGGGGCACGCCCGTGCCCCCTCAACACAGCCTTATCAGGAGTTCACTCTATGACCTACATTCCCCACACCGACGCCGACCGCGCGGCGATGCTGGCCGCCATCGGCGTCGAGTCGCTCGACGACCTGTTCGACGCGGTTCCCGCCGAGTTCCGTTTCCCTGCGCTCGACCTGCCCGATCCGCTCAGCGAGATGGAAGTCGCCTGGGAAACTGGCGGGCTGGCCCGCGCCAACGTCGCCGCCGACGACTACGCCATCTTCCTGGGCGCGGGCGCTTACCACCACTTTGTGCCCAGCGTGGTGGATCACATTCTGCGGCGCGGCGAGTTCTTCACCGCCTACACGCCCTACCAGCCAGAGCTGAGCCAGGGCACGCTGCAAGCCATCTTCGAGTACCAGAGCATGATGTGTATGCTCACCGGCATGGACGCGGCCAACGCCAGCCATTACGACGGCGCGACCTCGCTGGCCGAAGCGGTGACCATGGCTAACGCGCATTTTCGCGGCAAGCGGAGCAAGGTCATCCTCAGCCCCGGCGTGCACCCGCAGTATCGCGCCGTCGTCCGCACATACCATCAGGGCGGCGGCCTCAAGCTCGTCGGTGACAAGGGCCGTGCCACGCTGCCCGACCTGGTGGACATGCTCGACAAAGACACGGCCATGCTCGTTGTCCAGTACCCGAACTTCTTCGGGCAGATCGAGGACTTCAGCGGCCTGGCCGACGCCGTGCACGCCGCCGGTGCGCTGCTGTGCATGGTGGCCGACCCGCTGGCGCTCGGCCTGCTCAAGTCGCCGGGGGCGCTGGGCGCAGACATCGTCGTGGGTGAGGGGCAGCCGCTGGGCATCCCGCTCAGCTTCGGCGGGCCATACCTGGGCTTCTTCGCCACGCGCAGCGAGTACGTGCGCAAGATCGCCGGGCGCATCGTCGGCGAGACGGTGGATCAGGACGGGCGGCGCGCCTACGTCATGACTCTGCGCCCGCGCGAGCAGGACATCCGCCGCGAGAAGGCGACGAGCAACATCTGCACCAACCAGGGATTGATGGCCCTCGCCGCCTGCGTCTACATGAGCGTGATGGGCCAGAGCGGTCTGCGCCGCGTTGCCGAGCTGTGCTACCACAAGGCGCACTACGCCGCGCAGCAGATTGACGCCCTGGACGGCTACCGCGTGGACATGAGCCAGCCGTTCTTCAAGGAATTCGTCGTCACCTGTCCCAAGCCAGTGAGCGAGATCAACCATATTCTGCTGGAGCACTGGGGCATCATCGGCGGCTATGACCTGTCCCAGGACGACGAGACGCGCCGTAACCAGATGCTGATCGCCGTCACCGAGATGAACTCGCGCGACGAGATTGATACGCTGGTCGAGGCGCTCAAAGAGACCAAGAAGCCGCACGTTCACCTGTCGCACGAGCATTGAGTTTTCAGTTGTCGGTTCTCAGTTTTCAGTTAAGAACCGGGCGCTGGCTATCTGCTGCTGATCGCTGACAACTGACAACTGACGACTGATCACTGACAACTGATCACTACAAGGGACACACCATGACCGAACTCATTCTGCAAAAAGACGGCGCTCCCCAACCGCTGGAGCCGCTGATTTACGATCTCGGCTCGCCGGGGCGCGAGGGCATTACCCTGCCCGCGCCCGACGTGCCGCTGGCCGATCTGCCCGCCGACCTGCTGCGCGACTCGCTCGACCTGCCGGAAGTGAGCGAGATGGATGTCGTGCGCCACTTCACGCGGCTGAGCCAGCTCAATCATGGCATTGACATCGGCTTCTACCCGCTCGGCTCGTGCACCATGAAGTACAACCCGCGCCTCAACGAGGACATGGCGCGGCTGCCGGGCTTCGCCGCTGCCCACCCGCTGCAAGACCCGACGACGGTGCAGGGTGCGCTGGCGCTGATGTACCAGCTTCAGGCGTGGCTGGCCGAGATCAGCGGCATGGCCGGGGCCAGCCTGCAACCTGCCGCCGGTGCGCAGGGCGAATTCGCCGGCATCCTGATGATCCGCGCCTATCACCTGGCCAACGGCGAGCCGCAGCGCACCAAGATCATCGTGCCGGACAGCGCGCACGGCACCAATCCCGCCACCACCGCGATGGCCGGGCTGCAAGTCGTCGAGATTCCCTCCGACGCCAACGGCGACGTAGACCTGGACAAGCTGCAAGCGGTGTGCGGCGACGATGTGGCGGGCATGATGATCACCGTGCCCAACACGCTGGGCGTCTTCGAGGCGCATATCAAAGAGATCGTGGACATCGTTCACGGCTGTGGTGGCCTGGTGTACATGGACGGGGCCAACATGAACGCCATGCTCGGCATCGCCAAGCCGGGCGAGATTGGCTTCGACGTGATGCACTACAACCTGCACAAGACCTTCAGCACGCCGCACGGCGGCGGCGGCCCCGGCAGCGGCCCGGTCGCCGCCAACGAGAAGCTGCTGCCCTTCCTGCCCGGCCCCATCGTGGACATCATCGAGGAGGGCGACGACGAGACGCCGCCGCTCTACGGCTTCGTCATGCCGGAGCAGAGCATCGGGCGGGTGAAGGCGTTCTGGGGCAACTTCGGGATGCTGGTGCGCGCCTTCTCCTACATCGCCCTGCACGGCGGCGAAGGGCTGCGCGCCGTCACCGATCACGCCGTGCTCAACGCCAACTACATCCGCGCGGGACTCAAGGGTATCTACCCCATGCCCTTCGACCGCATCTGCGGGCACGAGTTCGTCTGCATGGGTCACTTCGACGAGGCCGAGGGCGTGCACGCGCTGGACATCTCCAAGCGCCTGATGGACTACGGCATTCACCCGCCGACCAACTACTTCCCGCTGATCGTGCCCGAAGCGCTGCTGATCGAGCCGACCGAGACGGAGTCGAAGGAAGCGTGCGATCACTTCATCGGCGTGATGAAGCAGATCGCCAAGGAAGCGGTGGAGTCGCCGGAGCTGCTGCACGAAGCGCCGCACAGCGCGCCGGTCAAGCGCGTGGACGACGTGCGCGCGGCCAAGCAGTTGGTGCTGTGCTGCCGCGTCCTGCCGGAGGGCGAGGGGTAGCGCTCGCTGTCTGAATAGAACATCACCGCAGAGGCGCGAGAAAGAGACTTCCGAAGTTTTCGAAAACTTCGAAGTCTGGCCCGTCCGCGTCCTCCGCGTCTCTGCGGTTCCGTAATATCCGTCCCCAAATCAGGACGCCTGACCATGCGCCGTCCCCTCGCCGCGCTGATTGCCGCCGCGCTGATCCTGGCCCTGCTCGCCGCGAGCGTGCCGCTCGCCCGCGCCCAGGCTGACCCCTTCCCGCGTGCCGTCACCGACGCGGCGGGCCACACGCTGACCATCCCCGCGCGCCTGGCGCTCGTCGCCGTTGTCGGCGATGATGCGGTGTTGGCCCAGGTCGTCGAGGGCGCGGTGCTGCGCGTGCTCCCCGTCCCGCCGCCGGACGTGCTCCCCTGGGACGGGATCGGGCTGCTGGTCATTCCCAATCTTTACGCGACGGCCTATCCTGCCCTGGTCGCCTCGGCAGAGGCGGCGGGCGTGCCCGTCTTCGTCACGACGCCCATCGCCAGCCTGGACGCCTACCGCGAGCGCGTGACCGCACTGGGCCGCGCGACCGGGCGCGACGTGCGCGCAGCCGCCGTGCTGACTCGCCTGGAACGGCGCATGTCCGCCCTTGACGCGGCGTTGGATGGGCGTCCGGTTATCCGCGCCCTGGTGTTGACGCCGGAGCGCTACACCTTCGGGCGCGGGACGCTGGTGGGCGACCTGATCGCCGCTGCCGGAGGGGTGAACGTCGCTGCCCAGGCGGGCTACGACGACATCCGCCAGATGGACGAGGCGGCGATCCGCGCCCTGACCCCGGACGTGATCCTGCTTGCGCCGGGCTGGACGGCGGGGGAAGTCGCCGCGCTGCGAGAGTATTCCGGCGCGCGGATCGTGCCGCTGCCCTTCCGCCCCACGCAGCCGGATGATCCGGCGGCGGCCATGCTCGTGCTGGCGCTGGCCCTGCATCCGGTGCAGGCGTTGGCTCTCTGCCGTTAGGCATCGCCGTCTGTCGCTACCTCCAGCGACCAGCGCGCCCTATTTGCCCCCTGGTACCAAAGTACCAGCAGAACCCGCCGAAACCTTTTGAGTCCTCCTCCGTCGGTGTAGACAGATAAGCGGCTTAGTGATTGCGCAAGCTTGCGCAGGCCAAGAGCAACATCTGACTAAGGAGGACGGCATGTTGGTAGCATTACAAACCCGGTTCGGAAGAGTGGCACTGCTGGTCGCTCTGGTGGCTGTGGCGGCCCTGGCATTCCTGGCACCCGCCGCGCTGGCGCAGGATGCGCCCGCCGAGGCGGAAGTAGTCGGGGTGATCCAAGCGATGGAGGGTGGCACCACCCTCACCGTTAACGGGCTGCGTATTGACATCGCACGCGCGGAGATCAAGACGGCGATCATGCCCGGCGTGGCAGTCAAAGTCGAAGGGACGCTTCAACCGGATGGCACCATCCTCGCCCGTGAGGTGAAGGCAGCGGAAGACGAGGGCCTGCTGCCCGGCGAGAGCGAGTTTATCGGCACGCTGACCGGTCTCAGCGGCACGACAGCCCTGGTGAGCGGCCTGGTCTTTGACCTCGCCAGCGCCGAAATCGAGCCGGGCCTGGCAGTGGGCATGGTAGTCAAGGTGCACGCGCGGCTGAGCGATGGCGGCGTCTGGGTGGCGCGCGAGATCGAGCATTTCGCCCCAGAGGTTGGTGCAACGCCAGAAGGACACATTTCGATCCCCGTTGGCGCCGAATGCACGGACTGCCACAAAACACAGCCAGGTGTGGTAACGCCCGGTGGCCTGGTCAAGGCGGATGATGACGAGATAGAGATCATCGGCACGCTGGATGAAATCGGCGAGAACTACGTGGTTGTGGCCGGGCAGCGTTATGACACAACCGGCGCTGAAATGAAGGGCGCGCTGGTAGTCGGCGCGCTGGTGAAGATCGAGCTAACTCGCCTGGATAGCGGCATCCTCATCGTCAGCGAAGTCGAGCCGGTATCGTTCGTTGACGACATGGATGATGACGACGATGACGGCGACGATGACGGCGATGATATGGACGACAGCGACGATGACAGCGATGACAGCGACTCCTGCGAGTTCGAGGTCGAGGTTGGCTCAGCCAGCCTGCGCAGCGGCCCCGGCACCGGTTACCCGGTGATCGGCTACGCTTTCGACGACGACGAGCTCCCTGTGCTGGCAGTGGACAAAACCGGCACGTGGATCAAGGTGGCGACCGTTACTGGCGAGGCCTGGATCGCGGCGAGCGTCGGCGAGCTAGAGGATGACTGCGGCGGGCTGGTCGTGGCGGACGATCTGTTCAAAGACGACGATGATGATGACGGCGACGATGACGATGATGACGGGGACGACGACTCCGGCGACGACGATGATGGTGACTCCGGCGACGACGATGACGACGACTGGGACGATGACGATGACGACGATGACGGCGATGACGACGATTGGGATGACGATGACGACGATGACTAGGACAAGGTGACTGCCCAGCAGCAGCAGCAAGACCTGGCGGGAGAGTCGCGCTCTCCCGCCAGGTGTGCCAGCGCCGTGCAAGGTGGGCCGGTATGGTCAATTCGGGACTATAATAGCCGGGTACCACACACATAGGCGCATCGGAACCGACGATGATCCTGCCCATTCTCCTGGCGCTCCCCGACCTTCCGGATGAAGATCGGCTGCTGCGGCGAGCGCAGCGGGGCGACCGCCAGGCCATCGCTCGCATCTACGAGAGCTTCTTCGAGCCAATCTACACGTTTTTGCGCTGGCGGGTGAGCGACCCGGCGCTGGCTGAAGACCTGACCAGCGAGGTTTTCGTGAAGTTCCTGACTGCGCTGCAAGGCGACTATGCCCCGCGCGACACGTTGCGCGGGTGGCTGTTTCGGGTGGCGCGCAATGTGCTGACCGATCACTATCGGGGTGTCCCGCCCACCAGCCCGCTGGACGAGAGCGCTCCGCTCGCCCTTGACAGCGATCTGGAGGCTGACACGGCGGCGGCGCTCGACGCCGACCGCGTGCGGCGCGTGGTGGGGATGCTGGCCCCGGACCAGCAGGAAGTGCTGATCTTGCGCTTCGGGCAGATGTTGAGCTTGCAAGACACGGCGGACAGCATGGGCAAGAGCGTGAGCGCCATCAAATCGTTGCAGTTCCGCGCCGTTGACACGCTGCGCCGGTTGCTGGCTGAGGGTAAACCGGAGGCGACCAGTGGCCTCATATGATGTGTTCGACGCCTTCAACGACTGCATAGACCGGCTCAACGCGGGCCAGTCGCTCGATGACTGCCTGCGCGCCCACCCTCAGCACGCCGACCGCCTGCGGCCCTTGCTGGAGACGGCAATCTTGGTGCAGCGCGCGCGCCCGGCAGTGCTGCCTGGCGCAAAAATGCGCGTGCGCGAGCAGGTGATGCAGGCCGCTCCTCGGCGCTCGCTGCGCCTGAACTTCACGCCTCCTGGCCTGGCGCTGGTCGCTGCGTCCGTGCTCGTCGTGGGTTTTGTGCTGGTGCTGCTGCTGGCTAACCGCGACACAGGCCCGTCGCTGCACACCGAGCCGTTGCCCACTGGCACCCACACGGCAACCGCCACCCTGACTCCACCACCAACGGTCACCGCCACGCCCAGTGCGACCGCCAGCCCGACCGCGACACACACGGTTACGGCGACGCCTACACCGGCGGCGACCTTCTCGCCGTCGCCCACCACAACGCCATCGCTCACCCCCCCGCAGGCAGCCGCTTGCACGCTCACTATCACGTCCGCTTCGGTCAACCTGCGCAGCGGCCCCGGCACCGGCTATGGCATCGTGAGCTATGGCTACGCTGGCGAGACGCTCACTGTCACGGCCCGCCACACCAGCGAGCTATGGCTCCAGGTGAAGTTGGACGAGCGCGACGCATGGGTTGCTAGCAGCCTCGGCACGCTGGCTGGCGACTGCACCACTCTGTCTGTCTCTACTCTGCCGCTGCACGCAGCCCCGGACTCCGGCGGCGATGATGGCAGCGATGAGGTGGATGATGGCGATGATGGCGATGATAGTGATGATGACGATTATGACGACGATAGCGACGATGACGACGATGACGACGATGACTGATGATCGCTGGTGCTGGCTGGCGGAGCCGTACTCGTCAGATCACGGTCAGGACTACGACGGCGATGACCGCCCAGATCACCACGAGCACGAGGATCAGTAGCACGAAATCGCGCGGGGACAGCCCGGCAATGCGCCGCCGCTGACGGGGCACTTCCGGTTGTGGCATTGGCGTGACGAGGGGTGGTTGCTCCTCCATCTGGGGTGCCGACGACTCGCTAACGGGCTGGTCGTCCAGCCAGTGCGCGGGCGCGGCCTGCGGGACAGGCTCCTCATCCAGCCAGGGCATGAGCGGGGCCGTTGGCTCGCCGGTACGCAGCCAGGCCAGCACATCATCCAGCGCATCGTCCACGTCCTCGCCGGGCGCGGGAGGCTTCTGGGCAGTCGGCGGCGGGGCAGCTTCCGTCACCTCGAAGCCCTCTCCCTCTGCGCTTGCTGGCGGGGCAGACTCGCCCACTTTCTCCGGCGCGCTGGGCGGCAGAATGTCGCGGTCAAGCAGGATGGCGGCGTCCGGCCAATGGTGCGCCAGCAGCAGGGCTTCAGACGGTTCTCCCTCACCGGGCAGCACTTCCAGGGGATGGGTCACAGTGACCGGCGGCGCGCCCGCCTGGCTGATGGTCAGGCCCAGCGCGACCGGCCCTGCTCGCAGCGGGGTCAGCGCGAACCACAGCGGTGGCGGCGTGATGCCCGCCACCAGCGTGACGCTGGCCTGCCCGCTGTGAACCGTGCAGCCCTCCGCCGCCAGACGCACCTCGATCGCGCCTGCGCTGAGCCGTCCCGCTGCCTCCGCCCGGCGATTCACCGGCGCAACGGCCTCATCCTCGCCACCAACAGGCAAGGCCGCCGCCCCGACCAGCCGGCGCACGGCTTCCGCTGAGGGTGAGGGCGCGCCCGCTTCGTGCAGCCACACGGCGACGCGCAGCGGGTAACCGGCTGGGACGGCGCGCGGCGCGGCGGTGTCTACGCGCAGATCCAGCGCGCCGCCCGGTGCGGCGAGCGGCTCTGCGGCGCGGGCGAACAGCGCGGGCGCGTACCAGTACACGGTGCGGCGCAGCGCCCGCCGCCCGGCGTCCACTGCCGCGCCGATCGGCTCACCGGCCAGCAGCGCCGCGTAGAACGTCCGCCAGAAGGTCAGCGCGGCGTCGGGTGGCAGCGCATCTTGCACAGCCACGACCGCCGGAATCCCGGCTAGCACCAGCCAGGGGGCTGCGCCCGCTGGCAGTCCTTCGCCAGCGGCGGGAGTCTGCGTCGCGGCGCTCAGCGCGACCAGGTGCAGCGCCGAGCCAGCCAGCGCCGCCCCGATGATCTCCGCGTCCACCGGATCGAACGCGCCGCGCCGATCCTCAAACACGAGCCGCCCGGTGCGCGTCAATGCGGTATGCCCTTCGAAGTGCAGCACGTGCGGCGCGCCAGCGAGCAGCCAATCCATCAGCGCGTCCCAGGTCGCGGGTAGCAGGTAGGCCAGGTCGAGCGTCCCCGCATTCAGCGGCCCGGCCAGCGCGCCAGCCAGATCGTGGTATTGGGCGGCGAGCGGGGGCCAGTCCGACGGGTGCGCGGCGACATACAGCGCCTCCAGCGGAGCAGCGGGCGCGAGCGGGGGCGGCGGCTCCGGGCAGGGCAGCGTGCGCACCAGGGCGATTGCCCCCGACTGCACGGGGAAGCGCGTCCCGTCGTGCAGCAGCTCCCAGGGGTAGCGGGCGATGCGGGCCAGGTCGCGGTCGAAGCGCAGCTCCAGGTCGAGTGTCAGACCGCGCACGGTCGTCTCGGCCAGCGCCGCGCGGTACACATCTTCCAGCTTGCCGGGGAACAGCGCGCGGAACAGCCCGCGCCCGACATCCTCGCGGAAGGTCGGCTGGCTGGCCATGCGCAGCACGTCTTCGATGCGCTGCAGCATGATCTCGGCGGCCATGCCCGCCCCGAACGGCGCGTCGAGCACCGTCACGGCCAAGCCTTCGGCGCGGTCGCTCAGTTGGAGGACGATGCGCGGGGTGTTCGCCGGGCCTGTCTGAGTCATGTCCCTCCCCTTGTGGGTACATGCTCATTGTAGCCTTGCGGCGTCTCGGTGCAAGTGGGCGAGAGCGGTCAGCCATCAGCCGTCAGCGGTCAGTGAAGGGCTTCGGTGATCGGTTGCCGGTGGGGAATTGCGCGGGGGCGGTGTGTGATGGCGGCTGGGAGCAAGCAGAATTGGAAGCTGTCCTTAACTTTACTCACCCCCACTCGGCGCCGACGCGCCTCGTTGTCCCCTCTCCGACGCGGCTATACATTACCCACATCTGGCTGTGCCTGTCCCCCCATCTCGGGCCCTTCCCCCACGAGGGGGGAAGGGAGAAAAGCGGCGAGCCTGCTCCCCTTTCCTCCGCGCAGCGCGGGGGAAGGGGCTGGGGGATGGGGGGTATTTGTGGGTAACACATAGCCGACGCGGAGAGGGAGCAGTGAGGCCCGTAGGGGCGTATCGCCATACGCCCCTACGAGCAGGCTGACACGCGGCGGATTCTGATGCGATTGCCCTGGGGGGAGGGGGCAAAGAGAGACTTCCGAAGTTTCCGAAACTTCGGAAGTCTGGTGGCTGGGGGATTTCTCCCTCGTCCGCTCCCCGCTCAGGCGAATTCGCCAAATCGGATGTCCCTGCTATAATGGTGCCCGACATTTCGGCTACAGACCTCTGTCAGGGGACGATAAATACTCACAGGATCGTCCCGCAACCAGGGTGGCGATGACCTTTCGTTTTACGCTCGAAGCGACTGAAGGCATGGCGCGGGCCGGCGTGTTCCATACGCCGCACGGCCCTATCCTCACGCCGGTGTTCGCCCCGGTAGGCACTCAGGCGACTGTCAAGGCGGTGGCCCCGCGCGACTTGCGCGACCTGGGCGCGTCGCTGATCCTGGCTAACACCTACCATCTTCACCTGCGCCCCGGTGACGCGCTGATCCGCGACCTGGGCGGGCTTCATGCCTTCATGGGCTGGGACGGCCCGATCCTCACCGATTCGGGCGGCTTCCAGGTGTTCAGCCTGGCCGATCTGAGCGAGATTGACGGCGATGGAGTGACCTTCCGCGATCATCTCGACGGATCGCTGCACCGTTTCACCCCCGAAGTAGCTATCCAGATTCAGCATAATCTCGGCTCCGACATCATCATGGCCTTCGATCAATGCCCCGTGCCGGACGACCGGGCTATGGTGCGCGCTGCCATCGAGCGCACGCACCGTTGGCTGGCACGCTGCGCCGAAGAACACGCGCGCAGCGGCGATCTGGGGCGGCAGGCGCTTTTCGGCATTGTGCAGGGCGGCATCTTCATGGAGCTGCGCGAAGAGTCGGCGCGCTTCGTCACCGGCCTCGACCTGCCGGGCTACGCCATTGGCGGACTGTCCGTTGGCGAGAGCAAAGCCGATACGTACGACACGCTCACCCAGACGGTGCCTCTGCTGCCCGCTGACAAGCCGCGCTATCTGATGGGCGTGGGCAGCCCCGAAGACCTGGTGGAGAGCGTGGCGCGCGGGGTGGACTTCCTGGACTGCGTGCTGCCCACGCGCGTGGCGCGCAACGGCGCTGCCCTGACGCGCGCGGGCCGCATCAACATGCGCAACCTGCAATACGCCGACGATCCGCGCCCGCTTGAGGAGGGCTGCACCTGCTACACGTGCACCCACTTCTCGCGCGCTTATGTCCGGCACCTGGTCAAAGCCTCGGAAATCCTGGGGCACCAGCTACTCAGCATCCACAACTTGCATCTGCTGCTCACGATAATGCGTGAGATGCGCGCCGCCATTCTGGACGGCACATTCGCGGACTACGCCAGCGCATTTCTGGCGGGTTACCAGCCGGTCGGGTCTCAGAAAGGAGCGAGACGGAACCCGCTCCCCGTCGGCTAGGTAGTGTAGAGGACGCGAATAGCTCTCCCTCTCGGCGGCGCGGAGAATGCGCAGCCGGGAGTATCTGGCGAGCATGCGCCCGGCACGCCTGGCTCAGGTGGCGGGGCGCGCGGCGGCTGCGCTGCACACGAAAGGATCGTTTGTGGATCTGCTCAAGGCTCTGGTGCTGGGTATCCTGCAAGGGGCTACCGAATTCCTGCCTATTTCAAGCTCCGGCCATCTTGTGCTGGTGCCCTGGTGGCTCAACTGGTCTGAGCCTCCGCTCATTTTCGACGTGGTTGTACACCTGGGCACACTGGTGGCGGTGCTTATCTACTTCTGGCGCGACTGGCTGGCGCTCTTGCGTGCCGGCGTACACGCGCTGCGCTCTCGTACTGTTCAAGACCCTGACACACGGCTTCTGCTGCTGATTCTGCTGGGAACGGTGCCGGCGGCAGTGGCAGGTGCCCTGCTCGAAGACGTGTTCGAGTCGGCCTTTTCCAAGCCGAGCCTGGTGGCGGCGTTCCTGCTGGTGACAGCCCTGGTGCTGGTCCTCAGCGAGCGGGTGCGGGCCGCCGAGCGCGGGCTGGAAGACCTGACCACGCGCGATGCGTTGGTCGTGGGGGCGGCTCAGGCGTTGGCTATCTTCCCCGGAATCTCACGCTCTGGTAGCACAATCGCGGCGGGTATGATGCGTGGGCTGCCACGACCTGTGGCGGCGCGCTTCAGCTTTCTGCTGGCTACGCCGATCATCTTCGGGGCGGGGGCCAAGCAGGGACTCGACGTGATCATGGGGGATGCCCACGTCGGCCAGGCGCTGATCGGGCCGCTCGTCGTCGGCTTTGTGGCGGCGGCGCTGGTCGGTTACGTGTGTATTTGGGGACTCTTGCGCCTGCTCCAACGGCGGCGGTTGTACGGGTTTGCAGCGTATTGTGCGGCGTTCGGCGTGCTGAGCCTGCTGGTTGCCCTCTTCGCTTGAGGGGGGAGGAGTTGAAGCGGGCCAAACACACCATCGTCATCTTGAGCCTGGCGCTGGCAAGCTGCCGCGCTTCCGTCGCCGACCAGACGCTCACGCCGCAAGTCTTCAGCGTGCGCATCCTGACGACGACAGCGACGGCCCCGCTGCTGCGCGATCTGGTTCAGGCATACGCGCCCCTGGGGGCCGTCATTGCCGTAGACAGCGTTGAGGCCGACTGGCAGACAGTCTACGAGTGGCTGCGCTCCGGTGATGCGCCCTTCGCGCTGACCACCTACCTGCCGTCAGACGCGGGTTTGTGGGCCGCGCCGCTGGGCCAGGATGGGATCGCCATCATCGTCCACCCGACCAATACTGTGCCGGCCCTGACGCTCGATGGGCTGCACCGCATCTTCCAGGGCCGCGTTACCTCGTGGGTGGCGCTGGGCGGGCCGGCTGCGCCCGTGACCGTTGTCAGCCGCGAGGCCGGGGCCGACACGCGCCTGGCCTTCGACGCGCTGGTGATGGGCGGGCAGCCCACTACGCTGTCCGCCCGGCTGGCTCTCTCCAGCGCCCGCGTAGTTGATCTCGTGGCGGGCGATCCGGGTGCCATCGGCTACGTGAGCATGGCCTTCGTGGATGAGCGCGTCCGCGCGGTGCTGGTGGCCCTGTCCAGCGGCGATCAGGCCGTTGCGCCCACGCCGGAGACCGTTGGGAGCGGCGATTACCCGCTGCGCACGCCGCTGTTAGTGGTCGGGCCGCAGCCCCCAGCGGAGACCGGCGTCTACCGCGACTGGTTCGCCTGGATGCAGAGCGACGAGGGCCAGGCAGTGGTGAGCCAGCACTACGCGCCGCTCGGGATCGCCGAGTTGTCCGGCATGTCTTCCGAGAGCTGATCCGCTGGTTGATGCTGGTGGCGAAATGCCTTCGTAGGGGCGCAGCAAGACGCCCCATGCGCACTAACTCAAGGCTTCTAAGCGCGCGGTACGGGCGGAATGCCCCTCCCCCTGGCTCTCTCCCCGGCCAATC
>JAXGOK010000027.1:0-51822 GCA_040767545.1 Aggregatilineaceae bacterium
ACGCATAGCCACGTTGTGGAAAGGGGACAAGCTGAGTGCCGCGAGGCTGGGGGTGAAGCTGTTCGCTCGCGGCGGGCAAGTCACTGGCAACCTTTGCGCGCACTCAAGCCAGTTGCCAGGGGCAGGCGCTTGGGGACATAATGAAGCTGCGCGATCCACACCTTGAAAGCAGGGAGAATCTATGGCTCATGAGCGCAGGCCGCAGCCTGAAATGGAACCGGAGCACGGCCCCGACGCCCAGGCGGGCGGCGCGGTGCCCTCGCCAGGGAGCAGCGCCGATCTGCTAGGCCGGACGCTGGAAGGGCGCTACCGGTTCGAGGCGCTGATGGGCGAAGGGACGTTTGCCCGTGTGTATCGCGTCTTCGACGAGCACCGGCGCGCAACCCTGGCCGCCAAAGTGCTGCGCAGCGACATCGCCCACGAGCCTGCTTTTCTGGCGCGCTTCCGGCGCGAAGCGCGCGTGCTGGAGCGCTTGCAACACCCGCATATCGTCCGCTACTACGACATCATCGAGAGCGGCGACACCGTCTTCATCCTCACCGACCACATCTCCGGGCGCACGCTGCAAGCGGAGCTACACCGGCTAGGGCGTCCTCTGACGCCGCGCGAGGTGCTGGTCTATCTCAAGCCGCTGGCCGCCGCCCTACACTTCGCCCACCGGGAAGGCATCATTCACCGCGATCTCAAGCCGGCGAACATCCTGCTCGATGACAACGACAAGCTGTACGTCACCGATTTCGGCATCGCACGCATCCTCAGCGACACCAGCACCCTGACGGTAGACACGACAGTCGGCACGCCGCACTACATGTCGCCGGAGCAGATCATGGCCGGCCCGGTGACGGTGACGACTGATATCTACGCGTTGGGGATCATGCTCTACCAGATGCTCACCGGGCAGCTTCCCTTCACGGGCGACAGCCCGGACGCAGCGGGCACGACGACGGCCATGCGCATTGTCTACGAGCACCTGCACGTCAAGCCAGCTCCCCCGCGCCAGCTTAATCCGGCCTTGAGCAGCGCCGTTGAAGCGGTCATCCTGCGCTGCCTGGAGAAAGACCCCGCCCAACGCTACCAGTCGGTGAGCGCCGTGTACGACGCGCTGGCCGCCGCACTGGGCGCGCCCGCCGGGGCGCTCGACGAGAAAGCCGGGCCTCCACCGGCCCAACGGGGGCCAGACCTGGCGGCGGTGCTGCCCGCTGCCGAGCGCGTCCCGACCGGCGTTGGCGGCGCTTCGCGGATTCTTCCAGAGAGTGAGTACGCTGGCGCAGAGGACGTAGAGGCCATGCCCAAGCGCAAGCGCAAAGCCAAGCGCCAGGCCCATCGCCGCGAGCCACAGGGCGAGAAGGAAGAGGAGAAGGAACAGGAGAGCCAGGAAAAGAGCGACGAGAAGACCCGCGAGAAGGGCCACGAGGTCAACGTCGAGAAGGGCGAGTTCTGGGGGGACATCAGCCCCGGTGACCGCCTCAGCCAACTGACGTGGGGCGGCACGGTGCTGTGGGCGGGAATCGTGCTGCTGCTAGGGCTGAGCAACGCCTGGGCGTGGATCTTCACCGGGGCGGGCGCGCTGCTGTTCATCGAAGTGGCGGCGCGCGCCATGATCCCGGAATTCCGCGCCAAGCCCGGCGCGCGGCTCATGCTGGGCGCTGTTCTGCTCATGGTCGGGCTGGGGATGGGTGTGGGCTTCGGCTCGCTGTGGCCGCTCGTTCTGATCGGGATCGGCGCCAGCTTGCTGGTCAACCGCCTGTTCGAGTGATGGGGCAGCGTCAAGCCCGCCAGAAGTCCAGCTCGATGGCCCGGCGCAGCCAGTAGACTCCGCGCGTCCAGGGGCGATCGCGCCCGATGCACAGGAAATAGGGCGGCTCGAAGGCGCGAACGAGATCGAGAATCTTGTAGCGAGGCAGCACGGGCGTGCTGACGATCAGGCTGCCCGTCTCGCCCGGCCTCATTTCGTGCAGCATCTTGATTCCCCGCCGCGTCTCAACCTCGAAGAAGTACAGGTCATAGTTGGGCACCCAGCGGCGCACCTCGTCGCGCTGCTGGCCGAACATGCCCTCGGTTGCACCGTAAATCTCGACGATGCCCGCCTGGTGCCCATAGTAGCCGAGCAAGCGCGGGCGGTAGGTGGTATTGATCCCCGGCGTGCTGCCCAGCGAGAGCGCGCCCAGCGCCCATACGTCTTTCGGGTAGACTCCGTGCGTCTTGCGCAGCCAGCGCCCGAACTTGATGGCGACCTGCGCAGCCCCTCCCAGAATGGTGATGTTCTGGTCTTTGGCGCTCTCGTAGGCAAGCTGGAAGCGAGCATTCCAGGCGGCCTGGCCCGTGTCGCCGCCCAGGGCGTCTATCGCTTCCTGGGTGGGAATGGTGCGGATCGGCGTGCGCGCGGCAACGTGCTTGACGTAGATGCCGGTGGCGTAGCCGTACTCGATGCGCCGCCCGCCGACTTCCATGCTGCCCACGATGCTAGGGAAGCTCAGGTTGAGGTTAGCGCCGGTGAGTATCTCATTGCGCCCGCTGTGCAGCACGTACTGGATGACCGCGCGGGCGGCGTTGTGACGCTGTTCCAGGTCGCGCGGCGTCATGGGAATGTACTTGCTCTGGCCGGTCGTCCCGCGCGTCATGGCCCAGCCGAGCGGCTCAGCTTCCAGCAGAGCATACGTCTCGCCAGCCATCACGCGGCGTAGGATCGGCTCGTAGTCGGCGTAAGTGCGCACGGGGAAGGCCGCACGGTAGTCGGCCAGCGAGCCAACGCGCTCAGCGCCGTGCTGACGCCCGTATTCGGTCTGCGCGTAGATGCCCACAAGCTGCTGGAGCACGCGTTCCTGCGCGGCGGCGGGGTCAGCGACGGCATCGTGCCAGGGCTGGACGAACGCTTGTAGGATGGGCGTAAGGGGATTACCGGCGGCCATGCGCTCAACTCCTGAGGCGAGCGGTGCTCGATCTCTCGCAGTCATGAATCTGTGGGGTCGTGCACCATAAACACGACCCCGCCGCTAGTGCAGCGAGGCCGTGGTCAAGATGCGCGACGTTGTCTAACTATTCACTCGACGGCGACTTGCTGTTGTCGGTCGGGCGGCGCTGAAGCAGCCTACGGTAGCGATCCATGTCGCGGCGGGCCAGACGGTCGTCGCCGGGCGCGCCGCGCTGCAAGTAGGTCAAGTGGCGGTTGAAGTAGGCTTCAGCGTAATTAGGGTCCAGGTGCAGCACGTAGGTGAAATCAGCGATGGCCTCGTCGAACATGCCAAGCTGCTTGTAGGCAATGCCACGATTGTGGTAGGTGCCAGGATCGTCGGGGTCGAGAGCGATGGCCTGGTCGAAGTCAGCCAGCGCAGCGTTCAGACGCCCCAGCTCGTAGTGGGCGTTGCCGCGATTGAAGAAGGCCAGGGCGAAGTCGGGCTTGAGCTGCGCGGCCCGGTTGTAGTCGGCAATGGCCTCTTCAAGCTGGCCGAGCGCGTGGCGCGTCACACCCCGGTTGTGGTAAGCCGACGGATTATCGGGCATGAGGCGCACGGCCTCGTCGTAGTCAGCCAGGGCGCGCTCGTAATTGCCCATCGCGTAATAGGTGTCGCCGCGCGCAAGCTGGGCCACACCGTCCGCCGGGTTGAGGCGCAGCGCCTGGTTGAGGTCTTCGACGGACGGCCCGAAGCTGCCCAGCGCGCCGTAGATGATCCCGCGCCCCCGGTAAGCCTCGGCCAGCGTATCATCCAGGCGAATGGCCTGAATGTAGTCCTTGAGCGCGTCCTGCTCGCGGCCCAGCGCCTGGTACGTCTGGCCACGCAGCAGGTAGCTCCACGCATCGGCAGGGTTGAGCAGGATGGCGCGGTGCAGGTCTTTGAGCGCGTCCTCGTACTTGCCCTGCGCAAAGTAGATCGCGCCGCGCATCCCGTGCGCAGGCGTCCCATCAGAGTCAAGCTCGATGGCACGCGAATAGTCGGCCACTGCGTCGTCGGGCTTGCCGAGCAGCTCGAAAGTCAGCCCACGATCATAGTAGGGAGCGGCTGTATTGGGCGCGTAACGGATCGCTTCGGAGAAGGCGACGAGCGCCCGCGCGTGCTTGCCCTGGATGCGCAGGAGCAAGCCCTGGTTGTAGTGCGCCTCGTAGTTGGAAGCGTCGAGGCGGATCGCTTCGGCGTAGTCTTCCAGCGCGCGCTCGTAGTGCCCCAGCTTGTGGTAGCACATGCCGCGACTGAAATACGTCGCGGCGTTGGTCGGATCGAGGCTCAGCGAGCGGCTGTAGGCTTTGATGGCGTTGGTGTAGTCGAAGCTGTCGAAAGCCGCGTTGCCCTGCTCAAAGAGCAGCAGCGCCGCCTGGGGATCGCGCTGAGGCGACTTGAGATGAGTCAGTAGCTGGCGCAGCGCACCGGCGTAATCGCGGCTGAAGTCCACCGACGTGGCGTTCTCAAGCTGGTAGTGCGCCGGCGTCCCGTCAAGCTGCGCAACCACAATCGGCTTGTTGGACTTGGTGAAATGAATCCACTCGCTCTCAACTTCGCGCGATTCCTCGGCGTGCCGCGACCAGACCAGCAGCATATGCGTCGCACCGTGCAGCGCCCGCGTGATCGCCTGGTTCCAGTGCTGGGCGTTGGTGATG
Organism: Aggregatilineaceae bacterium; assembly: GCA_040767545.1. Taxonomy (GTDB): domain Bacteria; phylum Chloroflexota; class Anaerolineae; order Aggregatilineales; family Aggregatilineaceae; genus UBA2029. The sequence continues at coordinate 4,592 of JAXGOK010000027.1, forward strand.
TCGCGGCGATCAATCCACGCTGTGACGCCCAGCTTGCGCAGGTCGTCGTAGAGGCGCAGGGCCAGCGCCTCGTCCGCATTCGCATAATTGATGAAGACAATGGTTGCCGCTTGTGTCATGCTACCCGTTCCATTCTTTGCGACACCGGAATGCGTGCTGCGGTGCAGGGCGTAGCGCGCCGGTCACAGGACAATCTCGAGAATGCGCCCATACTTTAGCATAGCCCCTAAGTTGGGGCTAGTGCGCGAAAACGTCTAATAGCAGCTTGGCAATGTCGGTCAGATCGCCCCATAGCAGGGCAATCAGCACGCCCACCCCGATCAGCACCAGCCTTGCCAGGATGCGACGCGCTGCATGGCTGATGAACAGGTGATAGCCCAGCGCATTCACCGTCAGGGCAATGATGGGCCGTTGACTGATGGCCCGCCGCATGGCGGGATCAAGCTCGGCGAAGAGCACTTCCCCCTCAAAGAAAGCCGGGCGAGGAGACTCATCGCGCGTCTGGGCGTCGCGACCGTGAGGCTCGTCCCGGTAGGGATGAAGCGGCTCTTCGCGCGGCGCAGCCGATGGCCCGGCGCGCTCCCATTCGCGGCTGGTGCTACGCCTGGGCTGCCAGGTGACGACCGCCGTCCTGGATACTGCTGGTTCGGGGTGGAAGTCTACGGCGAACACCTCGTCTTCGTCGTCGGTCCGCGCCACATAGGGCGGCCAGCCGGGAATGTCTCGGCGGCTACCTGGAGCGGATCGGCTGGCGTCAGACATGGTCCCCTGAGTCCTTTCCACAGCAGCGGGGTCAGAGCAAATAAACAACCGCACCGACAACAGCCAGCAGCGCCACCAGCCACAGCATCAGGCGGCCCCATGGGAGCGCAGAGGGCGGCGCCGCCCGGCGGCACGACGGCGAGATGCTGACGTTGCCGCGCGCGTCAATGCAGATTTCGCGTGCTGGCCCTGGGCTGCCCGGCCCGGATCGCGCGGGCTTGATCGTGCCGACCGTCATGTTACGCTCGGCGACGAACTCGACTGCGGCCAGATAGTGCCCGTCGTAGGACGCGGCGATCTCGATCAGACGCCGCCGCTGCTCGTGCGACGGCAGAATTGTCCCTGACATGGTGCTGCCCTCTGCGGCGTCTTCAATACCGCGTAGGGCTGAGGCGCTTTGTAGGGTAGACTGGTGGGCAGTGGCAGCCCGCCGGACTCGGCTGGTGTGCATGGCACCATCGCTGAGCAGGCGCTCACGCGCCGAAGAAGCGGAAGCCGTTCGCGCCATGCGAGAGAGAAGCCAACGAAAGAAGACCATTCGCTTAAGACCTGCAAATGACCAGGCTACCTGCGGCGAGCGACGCCCCGCTGCACGCCATTGGGCGGGTCGCTCAAGCGAACCAACGGTCTGGCTCAGCGGAGCCGACCGGCACTTCGTAAGCGAAATGCGGCTACCGGTGGGTACTGACGAAGCCCCCCCATTTGCCCGCTGCTGCTCACAGCTTCAGGGCAAAGGTATCATACTGATTCACAACCTGGATAAAACCCAATTCCCACCTTATGATCCATTGTAGGGATTCTGGCCGCAAAGTCAATGAACTCGCGCGGGAAGAGTCCGCATGTTCCTGAAACCTTGCCTCAGCAGGGCATTTTGTGCTATAGTGCGAGACTAACAGGAGTGTTTGTCATATGAAGCTAATCATCGCTGTTGTCCAGGATCAGGACGCAGACCGCACCATCAAGGCGCTCAATGAGGGTGGCTACCGTGTGACCCGCGTCGCCAGCACCGGCGGGTTCTTCAGCGTGGGCAATACGACGCTCCTCTGCGGCGTGGAAGATGCCGGCGTTGACGCCGTGATCGCCATCCTGAGGCAAACCTGCGAGCGGCGTACCCGCCTGATCCCCGCCGGGCCGAATCTGGTCGAGTCGGCGGCCATGATGGGCGCGTTCGTCGAGGTCGAGGTGGGCGGCGCGACGGTCTTTGTCCTGGACGTGGAGCATTTCGAGCAAACATGACGATCAAGCTGGTTGTCGTGGTCGTGCGCAGCGGAGACCATGACGCACTGCTGCACTACCTGGTAGACGCCGGTTTCCGCGTCACGCAGTTCAGCAGCCTGGGCGGGTTCCTGCGCCGCAAGAGCGCAACGCTCCTCGTCGGCGTGCCAGCCGAGCGCCTTGATGAGGCCCTGGCCGGCATCCGCCACACGTGCCCCACCCCGCCCAACGCCGAGGAGCACCGCGCCACTGTCTTTGTCCTTAACGCCGGGCAGCTTGTCTGCATCTGATCACCGGCAGTGCCCACCCCGTAGAAATGAAGACCCCGGCAGGCCAGTCGGGGTCTTTTTATTGGCTGCGCGGGCTATTCGCGCGGCGCCCACAGCAGCACGCTGGTGTCCTTCTCCTCCTCCAGCCAGCGGTCGAACCAGAACCGCGCAGTCGCATTGTCATAGCGGTCGCCCAGTTCGTGCTCGACAAAGCGCACGCGGTCGGGGCAGCCAAACACCTCATACATGGGCCGCGTGCGGTCGAACCACGTCCGCACGTTGAAAGTCAGCGAGCGCCCGCGCGGATAGGCATACAACACCGGGCGGGGCACAATCAGGCGCGCTACGTCGCTGAAATCGGCATAACGCTGCAGGCCCGGCACGAAGTCGCAGCCGTGCCCCTGCACCGCCAACATATCAATGCCGCCGCCGAAATAGTTCTGGATGACCACCGCGCGCACTCGCTCGTCGAGCGCCGCCAGGTACAGGGCCAGTCCGCCCCCCAGCCCCAGGCCCGTAGCTCCGAGATGATCCGGCTTGACATCGGGGCGCGTCTGCAAGTAGTCCAGCGCGCGCAGCCCGTCCTCCAACGTCATCGCCAGCCAGGTGCGACCCAGCAGGCGCGCCGCGCTGTCCAGGCTCTCGTGATCAACCTGGCCCAGCTCGCCGAACCCACGCTCCTCGAACGTCAGCGTGACGTAGCCCGCCTGGGCCAATGCGAGAGCATTCGCCTGTTGCAGGCCCGCATCAAGGCCCACTGTCTGCCGGATCGTCCCGTGCCCGGTGAAGACGACCAGGCCGGGCAGCGGCTTGCGGCCCCCGGCAGGTTTCAGCACATACGCCGGCAGCGGCAATCCGTCAAGCGCCTGGAAGTACAGCTTCGTCCGCTCCACGCCGCTGACCACCGTCTGCTCGGTGATCTCCGCCGGCACATCCCCGCCCGGTGCCGCCTGCAAGCTGAGCAGCTCGATCACTTTGGCGCGCAGGGCGCTGCGCCATTCGTGCCACTCCTCGCCGCGCTCCTCGCGATAGGCCATCTCCGGCTGGAAGGCGTTCATCTCGACCAGCAGCTTGCCGAGCGGCTGGTCTTCTGCGGGCGGGATGAGAAACGTCTCAGGCTTGTCGCTGGCAGGCGTCAGGCTTCTGACCAGGCTGCGCATCGAGCGCGCCGCTGTCTGCACAATCCGCTCCCACGTTCCTGGGCGCCGGTGCCGCTCAGCAATTTGCGCCACCACGTCGCGCAGATGCACCGACTCGCCGTACTGCTCGGATAGCTCGCGGTGATGGCGCATCACCCACACATACAGATCGGCTTCTGTGCGCCCTGGGAACAGGTTCAGCACGCCGGACTCGTGGATAATGTCCACGGCCAGCGTGTAGATCATGTCGTACCAGTCCGCCGCCGCTGCCTCGTAACCGCGCGGCTCCCCGTCAATGCGCTCCAGGTTGCGCCGGTATAGCTCGATCTCTAGCTCAAGCTCCAGGTACATACCCGGCTCGGTGAGTGGAATGGACACTCCCGGATGGCTCACGGCCAGGCGCGTCTGGTCGAGAAACGCGCGGTATTCGGCTTTGACGATAAGATCGTCCACGTCCGCCGACAGGCCGCCGACGGGCGACTCGTATTCCCACACATACGCTTCGATCGTGGTCGCGCCGAACTGCCGCGCGACCGACACCCGGTGATTGCCGTCCTTGACGAAGTAGACATCGCCGACTTTGTATAGCTCAATCGGCGGCAGGCCCTGGTCCCACTGTAGCTCGGCTACACGCTGCCAGCGCGGCCCGTCGCTCTCCACTAGCGGCAGGAACGTCCGTGTGAAATCGTGGTAGCGCCCGACGCTGCCCACGATCTTGTCCAGGTCAACCTGTTGCAGCCCCCGGTAAGCGTTCTGGTTCAGGCGCAGCTTCTGCTGGACTTCCTCAAACGACAGCAGGGCAACCGGCTGGCGGCTCAGGCCAAGTGAGCTACTTAGCCTCTGCCAGAATGCCTTACGCCGCGCCTGGCCCCACTGATCGCGCGAGACAGATTGGGCGTATTCGCTTGTATCCTGCGACATTGCACATCCACCATCTTGACCGTTCAGGGCTTGTTTTAGCTTACACGGATTCGCCGAAAAACCAAAGAGGATTCGGGAGGGCACGAGGACTGTTCGCCAGTGGAGCGCTCTTCCGCGCCGGCGGGCGTACCCTGGGTCCACGAACAAGTCATTGGGCAATCGTCAGAATGCCCCTATCCCCCGGCCCCTTCCCCCAGCAAAGCTAGGGGAAGGGGAGAACCGCCTGCCAGATCATCCCCCCTCTAGCTCGGCTGGAGGGGGGACTGAGGGGGGAGGCGTTCAGCGAGCATTCCTGAACTTCCCTCAGCAACAGGGTGTTCGTGCACCCGCGTACTCTGGCTCCATCCCCCGAACCCGGTATAATGGGCATCCACTGGCCGCCACTTCCGAGCCGTCTCTGGAGAATGCACCACCCGATGCCGGCACCCTCATCCGCACGCCCTGCACCAGTTGTCCCGGTTCGACTGGATCGCCAGCCGCCGACCCTGCTCGACTGCGCGCGCAACCTGCTCGCGGACTCGCCAGAGCGTACCGCGCTCACGCTGATCCTGCCCAACGGTACGCAGACGGTCAGCACGCGCGCCTTCTTCGAGGGGACGGCGCGCTATGCCCGCGCGCTGGAATGCGCCGGCGTCCAGCCGGGCGATCTGGTCGTCCTGGTGCTGCAACACGGCCCCGAAGTCCTGTACTCGTTCTGGGGGGCGATGCTGCTCGGCGCGGTTCCCTCGATCATGCCCTTCCTGACGCCCAAGCTCGATCCCGAACGTTACTACGACAGCGTGCGCCAGCTTGTCGCCCTGTCCGAGGTCAAGGCAGTCATCACCTATCCGGATATGGAGCCAACGCTGCGTGCCCACCTGGAAGGCATCCCCACGCTCGGAGCCATCCTGAGCATCGCTGAGCTTGAGCCGGGCGGCCATCTGGCCGACTATCTGGATCGCGCCCCCTCTCGCCCCGAAGATACCGCCTTCTTGCAGCACTCCTCCGGCAGCACCGGCCTGCAAAAAGGCGTCATGCTCTCGCACGGCGCGGTGCTCAGCCAGATCGCCGCTTATAGCGCTGCCATCGCCCTGCGCCCGGACGATGTGATCGTAAGCTGGCTGCCGCTCTACCACGACATGGGTCTCATCGCCGGGTTCATCCTGCCCATCGTGCAGGGCATTCACCTGGTGCTGATGTCGCCCTTCCACTGGGTACGCGACCCGCAAATTCTTCTGCGCGCCATCCACGAGCATCGCGGGACGCTCTGCTGGCTGCCCAACTTCGCCTACAACTTCCTGGCGACGCGCGTGCGTCGCTCCGCGCTCGACAGCCTCGACATCTCCAGTGTACGCGCCTTCATCAACTGCTCGGAGCCGGTCCGCCACGACAGTCACGAGTTGTTCGGCGCGCTCTATGCTCCGCACGGCCTCGATCCGCTGGCCTTGCACACCTGCTACGCGATGGCCGAGAACACTTTCGCCGTCACTCAGAGCGCGCTCGACGCCCCACCCCGCCTGGACATCGTGGATCGTCAGGCGCTCATGGAGCAGCGCCGCGCCGTGCCCGCTGGCGGCGCGGACAGCCCGACCGTGACCATGGTCTCCTGCGGACGCCCGATCGCGCACACCGAGCTTCGCATCGTGGACGCCGAGCGCCACGACCTGCCAGAGCGTCACGTCGGCGAAGTGGCCCTGCGCAGCAATTGTATGCTCAGCGGCTACTACCACCGCCCTGACGCCACCGCCCAGGCGTTGGATGGCGGCTGGTTCTTCACCGGCGACCTCGGCTACCTGGCTGACGGCGAGCTATACATCACCGGGCGGCAGAAAGACCTGATCATCGTCGGCGGCAAGAACATCTACCCGCAGGACATCGAGAACGCCCTCAACGACATCCCCGGTGTGCATCCAGGGCGCACCGTCGCCTTCGGTGTGCCCAACGAGGCGCTGGGCACCGAGGATATCGCCGTCATCTGCGAAGTGGACACCAGCGACCCGCAAGCGCACGCCGCGATCACCCGCGCCATCCGCACCCGCGTCGCCCAGACCACCGACGCCACCGCCCGCTACGTGCACCTTGCTGGCTCCAGGTGGCTGATCAAGACCTCCAGCGGCAAGATCGCCCGCGCCGCCAACCGCCAGCAGTTCATCGAGCAGGTGCTCAGCCAGAGCAGCGAGGGCTTATGATCGCCTGGGCTCGCACTATCCTGAAGCGCGTCTTCAGCCGTGAGAATCTCTTCGCCCTGTTGCTGTGCGCCATCATCGCCCTGGTCATCATCGTCACGGCGGACAGCGCGCCGCAGTGGATTTACCAGGGCTTCTGATCCGGCGCATGGCACAATAGCACCCCGCGCGCGTCACTTTTGTCACCTGGAAGCCCGCCCGGATTGTGCTATCATTTGCGTGATAATCGTCTGGAAAACAGGTAGCAGATCGCATCGTGCACGAGCTGGGAGTCACCCAAAGCATCCTGGAAATCGCCCTGCGCCATGCCAACCAAGCAGGGGCAGTGCGCATCAAGGAAGTCAGCCTGGTCGTCGGCGAGTTGTCGAGCATTGTGGATGACTCTGTCCAGTTCTACTGGGACATGATCAGCGAGGGCACGATCGCGCACGGCGCGGTGCTGAGCTTCACGCGCATCCCGGCGACGCTGCGCTGCCAGGAATGCAGCCACGAGTTCCCGCTCAACCACCGCGACTACACCTGCCCCGCCTGCGACAGCCCGAAAGTGACCGTAGTGGGCGGCGAGGAGTTCTACCTGGAAAGCATAGATGTTGACCTGGCCGAGCCGGATTCCGGCTCCTAGCACACAAGCCATAGTGGAGCACCCATGACCGAGAAAATTCCGGTGGTCGAGAACATCCTCAGCGCCAACGACGCCCTGGCCGAGCAAATTCACGCCCAGCTTAACCAGGCTGGCGTGCTGGGGATCAATATCATGGCCTCGCCTGGCGGCGGCAAGACGAGCGTCATCCTGCACACGGTGAAGGCGCTGATGGACGACGTTCGCATCGGCGTGATGGACGGCGACATCGTTGAGATTGACCTGCGTGAGCTGGCCGCGTGGGGCCTCCCTGTCTCGCTGATCAACACCGGCGGGCAGTGCCATCTGGACGCCAACATGGTTCAGCGTGCCCTGCCCGCGATGAACCTGCCCAACCTCGACCTGCTGATCATCGAGAACGTCGGCAACCTGATCTGCCCGGCGGCCTTCAAGCTTGGCGTGCATTTCAACATAGTCATCGCCAGCGTGCCCGAAGGCGACGACAAGCCCTACAAGTACCCCGGCATGTTTCGCGGCGCGGACGTGCTGCTGCTCAACAAGATGGACTTGCAGGAGTACATGGGCTTCAACGTGGACTATTTCCGCCAGGGCGTCGAGGCGCTCAACCCCGGCGTGACCTTCTTCCCTGTGTCATGCCGCACAGGCGAGGGTCTGGACGCCTGGTTCGCCTGGCTGCGCGCGCAGCTTGAGAGCCGGAGCGCAGCAGGTTAACGTGAGCGCGCCTGTGCCGCCGGCCCGCCGCCTTCACATCAGCGGGGTCGTCCAGGGCGTGGGCTTTCGCCCGTTCATCTACGGGCTGGCTCAGCGCCATGCCCTGTGCGGCTGGGTGCGCAACTCGTCGGCGGGCGTGGATATTGAGGTCGAGGGGCCGCCCGCCGCGCTGGACGCCTTCGTCGCGGCCATCACCGCCGAAGCGCCGCCGCTCTCGCGCATCGAGTCGGTCACCGTCCAGGATATTCCTGGCAACGGTTTCGCACGCTTCGAGATTCGCCACAGCCACGCGGTGGAGGGGGCCTACCAGCCGATCTCGCCGGATGTGGCTACCTGCCCCGAATGCCTGGCCGAAGTCCGCGACCCCTCCGACCGGCGCTACCGCTACCCCTTCACCAACTGCACCAACTGCGGGCCGCGCTTCACCATCATCCAGGACATCCCCTACGACCGGCCCGCGACCACGATGGCTCCCTTCGCCATGTGCCCGGAGTGCCAGCGCGAATACGACGACCCGCATGACCGGCGCTTCCACGCCCAGCCCAACGCCTGCCCGGTCTGCGGGCCGCGCCTGGAGCTACTGCCCAGTCCTGCCCTCGGTGCGCCCGCCGGATGGGACGCTCTGCCCGCCGATCCCCTCGACGGCGCTCGCGCCCTGCTGGAGGCCGGACGCATCGTCGCCATCAAGGGGCTGGGCGGTTTTCACCTGGCTTGCGACGCGACCAGCCCCGCCGCCGTGCGAACGCTGCGCGCGCGCAAGGGCCGCGCCGCCAAGCCCTTCGCCGTGCTGATGCCCGACCTGGACGCAGTGCGCCGCGTGTGTGCGGTCAGCGCAGAGGCGGCGCGCGCGCTGCAAGGTGCAGAGCGCCCGATTGTCCTGCTGCCGCTGCTGCCCGGAGGCCCCGTCGCGCCGGAGGTCGCGCCCGGTCTGCGCGAGCTAGGCGTCATGCTGCCTTACACGCCGCTGCACCACCTGCTGCTGGAGCAGACGCCCGGCTTCCCGCCCGCCCTGGTCATGACCAGCGGCAACTTCAGCGAGGAGCCGATCGCCACCGACAACGGCGACGCGCTGGCCAGGCTCGGCCCGCTGGCGGACGCCTTCCTGCTGCACGACCGCGCCATTCACATCCGTTGCGACGACTCGGTCATCCGCGCCACAGACGGCGGCGTGCTGCCCTTGCGCCGCTCGCGCGGCTACGCGCCCTACCCGGTGCCGCTGCCGTTCGACACTCCGCCGCTGCTGGCGACCGGCGCGGAGCTGAAGAATACCTTCTGCCTGGCCCGCGACGCGCACGCCTTCATCAGCCAGCATGTCGGCGACCTGGCCAACTACGACGCGCTGCGCTCTTACGAGCACAGCATCGCCCACATGGAGCGCCTGTTCCGCGTCACGCCGCAGATCATCGCCCACGACGCCCACCCCGACTATCTGGCGACGCGCTACGCCCTGCGCCGCCCGGAGCCGCGCGTCGCCGTGCAGCACCACCACGCGCACCTGGCGAGCTGCCTGGCCGAGCACAAGGTGCCGCCCGGCGAGCCGGCCATCGGCGTCATCTTCGACGGGACGGGCCTGGGGCCGGACGGCGCGATCTGGGGCGGCGAGATTCTGATCGGCAGCTACGACGGCTTCCGGCGCTTCGCCCACCTGCGCTATGTGCCGCTGCCCGGCGGGGACGCGGCCACGCTGCGCCCCTACCGCACCGCCCTTGCCCACCTGTGGAGCGTGGGCCTGCCCTGGGACGCTGACCTGCCGCCCGTTCTGGCCGCGCCGCCGCAGGAGCAAACCATCATCCGCCAGCAGCTTGACAGACGCCTGAACACCCCGCTCACATCGAGCATGGGCCGCCTCTTCGACGCCGCCGCTGCCCTGTGCGGCGTGCTGCAAGAGGTCACCTACGAGGCGCAGGCGGCTATCTGGCTGGAGGCGCTGGCCGATCCAGACGAAACCGGCGCGCACCCCTTCGCCATCGCGCGTGGCGAGGACGGCAGCTATCTATTCGACCCGGAGCCGCTGCTGATCGCGCTGCTGCACGAACGGCGCGAGGGCGTGCCGGTGCCCATCCTATCGGCCCGCTTTCACAATGGCGTGGCCGATCTTGTGCGCGACATTTGCTTGCTGGCCCGCGAGGAAACGGGGATCGCCACCGTCGCCCTCAGCGGCGGCGTCTTCCAGAACGCATCGCTGCTGCGCGCCGCCGGCGAGCGTCTGCGTCGCGCCGGGTTCGCCGTCCTGACCCACCAGCTCGTGCCGCCCAACGACGGCGGCCTGGCGCTCGGCCAGGCGGCCATCGCTGCCATCACCGTCCGCCACACCTGACAGGAGAACGTGACCATGTGCCTGGGCATCCCCGGCAAGATCATCGAGGTATACGAGCAGAACGGGCTGAAGATGGGCCGCGTGGACTTCGGCGGCATCGTGCGCGAGACATGCCTGGCCTACGTGCCCGATGCGCAAGTCGGCGACTACACCATCGTTCACGTCGGCTTCGCCCTCAACCTGATTGACGAGGACGAGGCGCAGAAGACGCTGGAGCTGTTCAACGAGATCGGGCTGCTGCCCGGGGAACTTGGCGACGCGCCGGACGATGCGCCGTCCGCCCGCTGACCCGGCCTGACAGGTAAACGAGAGCGCGCCATGAAGTACATCACCGAATACCGCGACGCCGGGCGTGTCCGCGAGGTGCTCGACGAGATTCAGCGCATCACCACGCGCCCCTGGCGACTGATGGAGGTCTGCGGCGGGCAGACGCACTCGATCATCCGGCACGGCATTGACCAGCTTCTGCCGGAGCAGATCACCATGATTCACGGGCCGGGCTGCCCGGTGTGCGTCACACCGCAGGAGATGATTGACCGGGCCATTGCCATCGCCAGCCTGCCGGGGACGATCCTGGTCTCCTTCGGCGACATGCTGCGCGTCCCCGGCTCGCGCGGTGACCTGTTCCAGGTGAAGGCGCGCGGCGGCGACGTGCGCGTGGTCTATTCGCCGCTAGAGTGTCTGGCTATTGCCGAGCAGAACCCGGATAAGGAAGTCGTCTTCTTCGGCGTCGGCTTCGAGACGACCGCCCCGGCTAACGCTATGGCCGTCCACCAGGCACGGCTGCGCGGCATCCCCAACTTCTCCATGCTTGTCTCGCACGTGCGCGTGCCGCCCGCGCTCAACGCGCTGCTCGACGCGCCGGACGTGGACGTGCAGGGCTTCCTGCTGGCCGGGCACGTCTGCGCCGTGATGGGCTACTGGGAGTATCATCCGCTGGCGGAGCGATACCACGTGCCGATGGTCGTCACCGGCTTCGAGCCGCTGGACATTGTCCAGGGTATCCTCATGACGGTGCGCCAGCTTGAGGAAGGACGCGCCACCGTCGAGAACGCTTACGCCCGCGCTGTCGTCGAGGAGGGCAACCGTCCGGCGATGGCCCTGATCAACACCGTCTTCGAGGAATGCGACCGCAACTGGCGCGGCATCGGCCTGATTCCGGGGAGCGGTTGGCAGCTTCGTGCCGAATACGCCGCCTACGACGCTGTGCGCCGTTTCCCGGTCGGCCACATCCAGACCGAGGAGTCGCCGCTGTGCCACGCCGGAGAAGTGCTCATGGGCATCCTCAAGCCCAACGAGTGCCCCGCCTTCGGCAAGGAATGCACCCCGCGCAAGCCGCTCGGCGCGCCGATGGTCTCCGCCGAGGGCGCTTGCGCGGCCTACTACAATTTCGGCAGATTTGAGAGCACATCCGGCAGGGCGACCTAGCGCCCGCTGCCACCCAGGAGACAGCTCATGCGCAACCTGATTCTCCGCCTGATCGTCAATGCCGCTGCACTGGCGGCGACCGCCGCCCTGCTGCCCGGCATCGGCGTCCGCGACAATGAAATCTGGACGCTGCTTGTCGTCGCGCTCATCTTCGGCGTGGTCAACGCCGTGCTCAAGCCGGTCTTCCTCGTCCTGAGCTGCCCGCTGATCCTCCTGACGCTGGGACTATTCGTCGTCGTGGTCAACGGTCTCATGCTGCTGATCACCGACGCCCTCGCCGGCGGTCGCTTCACTGTTGACGGGCTGGGCTGGGCTATCCTCGGTGGCTTGGTCGTGGGAGCCATCAGCGGCATTCTGGAGCGTGCGCTCGGCCTCGACGAGAAAGAGCGCGAGAGACGTGAGCGCGACGACTCGTTCGTCATCTTCACCAAGCGCAAGGGCTAGCCTGCATCGCGGCGTGCGATCCACGTGGCAAGCCTCTCGGCGACTGCCTCGCCCGCTCCGCTCTCGATAATTGCGGTAGGGGTGTCGTCCGGCAGGCCGAGGCGTGCGCGGGCGACTGCCAGCAGCGAGGGCCGCACTACGACGAAGGCCGCGCCGAACCCTCGCGCGGCGATCAGGGGCAGGACGTCCGCCCAGCCCTCGCCACGCTCCAGTTCCAGCGGGCCTAGCTCGTCGGCGAAGAAGACATCTGCGCCCTGCCCGGCCCGCGCGAAGCGCAGCCCTGCCGCGATCCCCGCCAGATGGAAGCGGTAGCAGCCCGTGCGAACTGTCCCGCCCTCGCCCACCTCAGCCAGCGGGTGAAGCGCACCGGTCGCCGCGTCCATCACGTCAATGCCCACCTTCTCACCCTCTGCAAAGCGCGCCACCGACAGGAAGCCGCCCGTTGTCAGCCCGGCGTCAAGCGCCGCCTCGCGCACGTGCAGCAGCGCGGCGGTTTTGCCCGCGCCCCGCTCCCCGCTGACCAGAATGACCGACCCGCGCCTGTAGGGGGACGGCAGGCTGATAACCGGCATGGCCCGCTCCAATCTCGGCTGCTATGATTGCCCAGTTCCCGCTTCTACGGTATCACTACGGGGTGATCCCAGCGCCAGTATACCGAATGGAGGCCGCCCTTGTCCGCTCAACCCGATCCCTTTGCCGCGCTGGACCGGCTGCCGCGCGCGCCCCTGGCCCTGCTGCCCACGCCGATCCAGCCGCTTCCCCGCCTCAGCGCGCACTTCGGCGGCCCGGCCCTCTACATCAAGCGCGACGATCAGACGGGCCTGGCGACTGGCGGCAACAAGACACGCAAGCTGGAATTCCTGCTCGCTGCCGCGCTGGAGTCCGGGGCCGATTGTGTGATCACCGCCGGTTCTACCCAGTCCAACCACGCCCGTCAGACCGCTGCCGGTGCCGCCGCCCTGGGGCTGGACGCCCATCTCGTCCTCTACGTGCCGGGCGGCCAACCGCCTGCCCAGGTGGAAGGCAACCTGCTGCTCTGCCACCTGCTCGGCGCGACCATCCATTGGACGGACGAGCGCGCCCCCTACGCCGCGACCCTCGCCCGCGTCGAAGAGTCGCTGCGTGCCGCCGGTCGCCGCCCCTACGTCGTCCCCTATGGCGGCTCTAACGCCCTGGGGCTGATGGGTTACGTCGCCGCCATGCGCGAAGCCGCCGCGCAGGTCGAGTCGCCGGACTGGTTCGGCGCGCACGTCTTCGCCACCAGCTCCGGCGGGACGCAGGCGGGGATGCTGCTTGGTGCGCACTTGGCGGGCATCCCCCGATCCGTTCGGCTGCTGGGCATCAGCGTGGATCAGCCCGCCGCCGCCTTCGCCCCGCGCATCGCTGCCCTGGCCGCTAATGGCGCACGGCTGCTCGGCCTGGACTGGACGCCGCCCGCCGAAGCGATTCTCGTGGACGATGGCTACTGCGGGGCGGGCTACGCCGTCGTCACCGGGCGGGAGCGCGAAGCTATCCGCCTGCTGGCTCGTCTCGAAGGCATCCTGGTAGACCCCGTGTACACCGGGCGCGCCCTGGCCGGGCTGCTCGACCAGGTGCGGCGTGGCGCGTTCGCCCGCGAGCAGCGTGTGCTGTTCTGGCACACGGGCGGCACGGCGGCGCTGAGCGCCTTCGCCCGCGATCTGGTGCCCGCACTATGAGCGCCATCTGCGCCGCTGGAACCAGGCACGTGCAAGATTCGTCAGGCCGCTGGGCCGTACCTTGTTCACCTCACCCCGCTCGGCGCTCTCGCCGCCCCTCTCCGTGCTGTACACGTGCCGGAGGGATGGACAAATAAGATTGCATTGACGGTTAATGATAGCTACGGAAGATCAACTCAAGGGAAGAAACGAACGAAGAAGGCGACTTCGGGACCGGTTTGGGGCGGGTTTACCGCCCTCGGGCCTACGGGCATCCGAGCTTCTCGCTCAAGCCGCCGCCTCTTCCGCTGATTATAATCGCTCGTCGTTACGCTAAATCAACACTGTCTAATTCGTCCGTAATACATAGCCGCAGCGGAGAGGGGAAAAGGCTGAGCGCAGCGAGGCCGGGGGTGAGGTCTGCGCTCCGCCGTTTGTGCTGGTCGGAGTGTGGATGTAGAATTCGCTCGTGACTGCCGTCGCGCAGTCACCAGAGACGGCGCGCACCGATAGGGCTTGGAGCATGTTAGTTCGCACGTTCCGCGTCACCGACCGCCTGGCTAATGCCGCCTTGCGCATCGCGGCCTGGGCGGCGATGGCGCTCATTGAGCAGGCCGCCGGGCTGCGCCGGGCCGTGTTCGGGTTCTTCGCCGCCATCGTGCGCAGCGTCATCGGACTGCTCGCCCTGGTATTCGGCCTGCTCACCGGCACCGTCCGCACGGCTCAACAAGCCTACGGAGCGACTCAGGAGGTGATGGGAACCTCCTCTGCGCGCCGCCGCGACCGCATGGTTCAGCGCGCTGCCGAGGCCGAGCTTAAGCCCACCATCGCCAAAGACCCGCTGCTGGCCCAAAACCGCGCCCTCAGCGCCTTCGCCGTGCTGCTGCTGCTCCTGCTGCTGGCGGTTGTCGTCGTCCAGACCACCGATGATGACCGCGACACGCTCCCCGCAGGCGGCGGGTGGCCGCAGGCAGCGGATACGCCCGTGCCGACCGCCCTGTTTCCCACGCCGCTGCCAACTCCCACACCCATCCCCGACCCGCTGCGCGTCGGCGGCAGCCTGGCCTACACGCTGCGCGAGAACGGCCAGGATGACATCTGGGTGATCGGCGTCGGCGAAAGCAAGCCGCTCCGCCTGACCAACAGCCCCGCCGACGACCGCGATCCCGCCTGGTCGCCAGACGGGACGCGCCTGGCCTTCTCCAGCCACCGCGACGGCAACTGGGAGCTGTACATCATGCAGGTGGACACGGGCGCAATCACCCGGCTGACGTATACGCCGGGCTTTGAGGGCGCGCCCACCTGGAGTCCGGACGGCGCATTCCTGGCCTACGAGGGTTACAACGACGAAACGCAAGACCTGGACATCTACATCATCAGTTCCGACCCGGCCCGCGCCGCCAGCGAAGGCGCGCTGCGCGCTACCTTCACCCCCGGCCCCGACACCGAGCCGGCCTGGGGGCCAGGTGGCCGACACATCGCCTTCACCAGTTGCCGCGACGGGAGCCGCGACATCTTCATCCTCAGCCTGGACGAAGACGGCGGCGACGCCCTGGCCGTCAACCTGACCAACACACCCGACATCCACGAAGATCACGCCGCCTGGAGCCACGACGGGAACAGCATCGCCTACACAGCCCTCGCCAACGGTGTGGAAGGCATCTACGTCAAGCGCGTTGACCAGCCGGACTCGCCGCCTGTGCTCGTTGGCCGGGGGCGGATGCCCGCCTGGGCACCCAACGATGGCAGCATTGTCTACACGCTCGACTACGAGCAGCGCAGCCAGCTTATCGCCGGGACGGTGGGCAGCTTCGGAGCAGCGACCGACGCCATCGCCCTGGACTTCCGCGCCGCCGACCCGCACTGGACTGCGGCCCCGCTCCCCGGCTCGCTGGTCGCCAGCGGCGGCGTGCCGCCCGGCCCGGCGTCGGTGCAGCCCCTTTATGTGGAGAATGAGCGCCTGCAAGCCACCGGGCGCTATGGCATGGCACCCCTGAACAACGTCGAAGCGCCCCAGGCGTACCTGTCCGACCGCGTCAACGACTCCTTCGAGGCGCTGCGCATCAAGGTGCTGGAACAGGTCGGTTACGATTTCCTCGGCAAGCTGGAAGATGCCTTCTGGCCGCAGGGCCGCCCCCCTGATCCCGGCGAGCCGCGCCAGAACTGGCACTATACGGGCCGGGCCATCGCCATTGACCGCAACCTGGTCTACGCCGGGCCGCCCGCCCCCGTCGAAGTGGTGCGCGAAGACCAGGAAATCAACACGTACTGGCGCGTGTTCGTGCGCGTGGTGGACGATGCGCAGAACGGCGCGCTCGGCGAGCCGCTGCGCGACCTGCCCTGGGACTTCGCCGCGCGTACCAGCGGTGCCGTTGAGGACTACGAGCGCGGCGGGCGGCTCAAAGCCCTGCCGCCGTCAGGCTACTATGTGGACTTGACGCAGCTTGCCAGCGACTTCGGCTGGGAATGGCTGCCCGCACAGCGCACCTGGCAATACAACTTCGGCGCCATCCAGTTCTGGGAATTAGCCAAGACCGGCGGGCTAACCTGGGAAGCGGCCATGCTGGAACTGTACAACCAGGACGAGCTGGCCGGGTTCCTCAGCGCGGCCACTCAGGTACCGCCGCCACCCCCATTGCCGACCGAGTCGCCTACGCCCGCCGTGCGCCGCACGCCGACTCCCGTCCCGCCGGACCAGCAATGAGCGGCGCGCAGCGGAGCTAGATGCCTATGGAGCGCACGCGCCACTTGCAGGGAGTGCTCATCGTCGCCGCGCTGGTCGCGCTGGTGGGGTTGTATCTCTGGCAGAATAGCCAGCCTTCGGTGACGGTTTCCATCCCAGCAGCCACGCCCACCCCGGCGGACGCGCCACCGCAGGACTGGCAGCTTGCCCTTGAGCAGCAGCTTGCCGCCGCCGCCACGCCACTGGCCACGCCCGATCTGGGCGTCTCGCCCTTCGTCCCGCCGACGCTGCCGCCCACCGCCACCGAAGCGGTCATCTTCCAGCCGGTAGAGATTCAGGGCACGCCCTGGCCCACCCCCACCCCGCGCCCGACTGATCTGGCCTCGACCGCCTCCGGCCCGACGCCGTTCCCCAGCCCAACCGGCGTCTTCGTCCCGGAGACAGCAGCGGAAATCGGCTACGAGCCGCCGCCCGAAGAAGTGCCGCTCAGCCCGCACGCCAACGACCATTTCTGGCTCATGCGCCCTGTAGATGCCAGCGCCAACAGCGCCAGCCTCTTCTATTACACCTACGGCTCCGACGGCCCGCAGAACGAGTGGCGCGTCCATCACGGCATTGACATTCCCAATCCGGTGGGCGAGCCGATTCGCGCGGGCGGCGCAGGCACGGTCGTCTTCGCTGGCAATGGCGGTGAGCTGCTCGACACCCGCGACATGGACATCTACCCGTCCTATGGCAACGTTGTGGTCATCGAGCACGATTTCGGCTTTCGCGGGCAGAAGATCTTCACGCTCTACGCGCACATGGCCTCCATCCTCGTCACTCAGGGCCAGCACGTCGCCGCCGGTGACATCATCGGCCTGATCGGGGGCACGGGCGATGTCAGCGGGCCGCACGTCCATCTCGAAGTACGCCTGGGCGAGAATCGCTACTTCTCTGCCTACAATCCCTTGCTGTGGATTGCCCCTTACCTGGGGCACGGCGTCGTGGCCGGTCGCGTCACCGGCTTTGACGGTCAGCCTTTGGAGGACATCACCGTGACGCTGAGCAGGCGCGGGCGCGTAGTCGAAACCACGACGACCTACATCCAGCCCAAGCAGCCCGGCCAGCGCCGCGAATGGCATGCCATCCCCGATCCGGGCTGGGGAGAGAACTTCGTCCTGGGCGACATCCCGGAGGGTGACTACGAGATCAGCGTGACCATCGG
The DNA here is from genome assembly GCA_040767545.1 of Aggregatilineaceae bacterium. Classification (GTDB taxonomy): domain Bacteria; phylum Chloroflexota; class Anaerolineae; order Aggregatilineales; family Aggregatilineaceae; genus UBA2029. The sequence continues at coordinate 22,130 of JAXGOK010000027.1, forward strand.
CGGGCGGCGTATTGCCCAGCCGATCACCGTCATCGCCGGCACGACTAACTTTGTCGCGCTAGGCCCCGGCCTGGCTGCCACGCCGCAGCCGGCAGGCCAAAGCTGACAGGCGCGTATCGGGCAGAGCATTCTGGGCGTCTTCCCTACGCCTGTGCAATGGTGGCGAGGCGACCCGGACAAACCTTTGCCTTTGCTGTTCCAATTAGCTACACTGGACATGCTTGTGAGCGGTGGCGTCACGCTGCCGCCTGTTATTGAGGAGCGATGGTAATCATGATGGACAGGAAGAGACACGTTCACAGGTTCTGTCGCCTGGGGCGGAGCGCGGGCTTGGCAGCGCTGACGCTTGCTCTGTTGGTGGGGCTGGTGGCACCGCTGACGACCGTGCGCGCCCAGGGGAACACGGGACGTGCGATCATGGTGGGCGACGTCGTCACCGGCTCGCTGAGCGCCGAGGACTTTGTGCAGGTTTACACCCTGGCCGCCACCGCCGGTGATACGATCACGATTGATGTCACGACAGAAGTCGCCGAATTAGCGCCCGTTGTCGTCGTGACCAATGAGCAAGGCTCTGTCATCGCGCAAGACCTTGACCGCGCCACGCCCACGACCGCGAATATCGCCGATATCGAGGTGCCCGACTCCGGCACATACTACATCTGGGTCATGCGCGGCTCTGGCGCAGAGGGCGAGGCCAGCGGCGATTTCACCCTCCAGTTGAGCGGCATCCAGCAGGTCGGCGGCCAGACGGTCACGCTGGACAACGGCGGCATCGTCGTTGAATTGGGCTGGGAAGCCGCCGTTGACCTCAACCTGGAAGTGCGCGATCCGGTCGGCGGCACGGCCCACCGCTTCAACCCTGGCATGCCCAGCGGCGGGGTGCTGGACGCCGACATCAACGCCAACTGTGATGCAGCGACCGCTGCCAGCCCGACAGAGACCATCGCCTGGCCCGCAGGCCCGGTGCCCGCTGGCAGCTACGAGATCATCGTCTACTACTCCAACGTATGCAGCACTGGCGGGCCGCAACTTTTCACCCTGAGCACCACCGTCAACGGCGAGACTGCGCAAAGCCTGACCGGAACGCTTAACCCCGGCCAGGAGTATCTGGCCCGCTTGGAGCTGGACGCCAAAGGTGAATGGGCGCTGATCAATGGCGGCGTCAACGCCGGGCTGGACCTCTCCGTCTACGCCGGCGAGATTGGTACCGCCGACCCCATCGCTGTGGGCAGCACAGTCTCCGGCATGATCACCAACCGCGCTCCGGTGCAGGCTTACTCGTTCAAGGGCAGTGCCGGCGCTGCCGTCACTATTGACATGCGCGCCCAGTCCGGCAGCCTGGACCCGTTCCTTGTCCTGCTTGGCCCGGACAGCACTCCGCTCGACAGCAACGACGACATTCCGGACTCGGCTGACGCACGCATCAGCCGCACTTTGCCTGTGGAGGGCACCTACACTGTGCTCGCCGCGCGCTACGGCCTGGGCATTGGTGGCACCGAGGGCGAGTTCACCTTGACTCTCACCGCCGCCGAGGTAGGCACCGAAGCCGTCACCCCGCAGGCCACCACGACGGTGGAAGGTGGGCTGTCCACTGGTGCCATCGAGGTCAAGCTGGAATGGGCGACCAATGCCGACGTGCAGCTTCTCGTGCGCGACCCGAACGGCGACTCGGTCTATGACGACATCCCTGTGGTGGAGAGCGGCGGCGTGCTGGAATTGTACGGCAATCGCAACTGCGTTGACACCACGACCTCACCGGTGTCCTACATCTACTGGCCGCCCAACCGTCTGCTGCCCGGCGTGTACGAGATCGAAGTCTGGTATCAGAACACCTGCGACGATACCACGCCCGTCAACTTCGGCCTGACCGTCAACGTTCAGGGCCAGTCGGTCATCAACACTTCGCAGCCCGCCAGCCCGGACTCGCGCTACGTGATCACGTTCACCGTCGCCTCCGATGGCACTGCGGTCGCCGGGCCGGGCGGCTTCTTCTCGATGGCGAACGCCAACTCGCTCAACTACCAGACCGCGCTGGCTAGCGCGACGCCCACCGCTTATGGGCAGACGGTATCGGGCAGCATCACCGATCAGCGGCGCTTCGTGATCTACTCGTTCGAGGGGCAGCAGGGTGACATCGTTACCATCGGCATGAATGCCACCGGCGGCACGCTCGACCCGGCGCTGTACCTCATCTCGCCTGAGGGCATTCAGGTCGCCTATAACGATGATGCGACACCGGGTGAGAACCGCAACTCGGTGATCTCCGAGGCAACGCTGGCCTCGTCCGGCACGTACTACATCATCGCCACCCACTTCGCCCTGAACTACGGCGGCACGCAGGGCACCTACACCCTGACCCTCGTGCAAGACTAGCCTGTGCCGTTCCGCACGCAAGCGTGCGCCCGCTGCCGTGTTCTGGCAGCGGGCGCTGTTTTTTGCCAGGCAAGTGCGCCCTGCTTCAACCAGGCACCACAGCGGCAGAACACCCAGGAGCGTTCTTGCTTTTCCTCAACGTTGCAGCAAGTAATAGCTCTTTCTCTATCTCCGTATGCCTACGAGAACTGTATCGCGCTATCTGCCACTTGTTTTATACTGATGGCAGCGCACGAGAGTCTTGAGGAGGTGGGCCTTGCTGGAAATTGTCAACCTCGACCAGAAGCTAGGCAACAAGGCGTGGAAAGCCCGGCGATCCGTGTACCAGCAGCGCCTCTACGACCTGGAAAAAGCCTCCTTCGATGCCGGGGTGCCCACCGTCATCCTCTTCGAGGGCTGGGACACAGCGGGCAAAGGCACCTGCGTCAGGACGCTGACCTCGCGGCTCGATCCGCGCGGCTTCACCGTCTGGCCGATCCGCGCCGCGCGCACCTACGAGCAGAAGCGTCCCTGGCTGTGGCGCTTCTGGAACAAGCTGCCGAACTACGGGCACATGGCTATCTTCGACCGCAGTTGGTACGGTCGGGTGACGGTCGAGCGGCTGGAGTTGGGCCTGCCCCAGCGCGAGTGGATGCGCGCCTACAACGACATCGTGGACTTCGAGCGCCTGATGACCCTGGACGGCTACGTGATCGTCAAGTTCTTCCTGCACATCTCCAGAGAAGAGCAGGCCCGGCGCTTCCGCCAGATCGAGAAAGACCCCCTGGAAAGCTGGCGGCTGGAGATGGAAGACCGCGAGCGGCATCGCAACTATGAGACGTGGCTCCTCGTCTACGAGGAAATGCTGGAGCGCACGGATACCAGCTTCGGCCCCTGGACCATCGTCGAGGCCACCGATCGCGGCTTCATGCTCGACAAGGTCTACCGCACACTTATCCGGGCGATGGAAGCGCGCCTGGGCGAGCTTGGCGCGGTGCCGCCCGTGATCAGCGTGGCGGAAGCGCAGGGAGACGAAACCTATGCTTGAGACGGTTGACCTCACCAAGAGCCTGACGCCGGAGGAGTACAAGACCCGGCTGATCGCGCTGCAAGTGCGGCTGGGCGAGCTAGGCTACCAGGTGTACGTGCAGGGGAAGCCCCTGATCATCGCCTTCGAAGGCTGGGACGCGGCGGGCAAAGGAGGTGCCATCCGGCGGCTTACCGAGCGCCTCGACCCGCGCGGCTATGTGGTACACGCCATCAGCGCGCCCAGGAGCGACGACGCCGAGCACCCCTACCTGTGGCGTTTCTGGCGGCGGCTGCCGGAGGCCGGGCAGATCGCCATCTTCGACCGCACCTGGTACGGTCGTGTGCTCGTCGAGCGCATTGAAGGATTCTGCACAGAAGACGAGTGGCGGCGCGGCTACCGCGAGATCAACCAGTTCGAGCGCCAGCTTGTGGACTTCGGCACCATCCTCGTCAAGTTCTGGCTGCACATCAGCCAGGACGAACAGCTCAGGCGCTTCGAGGAGCGGCGCGATACGGCCTACAAGTCATGGAAGCTGACCGACGAAGACTGGCGCAACCGCGACAAATGGGATGTGTACACAGAGGCCGTTGAGGACATGCTGCTCAAGACGAGCACCACCGTCGCTCCCTGGACGGTTGTACCCGCCAACGACAAGCTCTACGCGCGCGTATGCGTCCTGCAGACCGTCGTTGACACCCTGGAGCGCCAGCTTGACCTGTCCTTCGAAGCAGAGACAGCCGCCAAGCGCACCAACACGAAGAAACGCCGCAAGAAATAACGCGACAAGCAGGCGATGCAAGACGCCCCACGTCAGTGACGTGGGGCGCTGGTTTTCTGGGAGCGCGTTACTGGGACGCGCGGATCGTGTCCGCGAGCATCTGGGGCTGCGGGTCAGGCGAGACATCCAGCGACCGCTTAAGCTCGTCCTTCAGCCGGTCGAACGCGCGCAGTGCCTCTGCCGGTTCGCCCATCTTGTGGTAAAGCTCCATGATGTGCCGTACGAGGTCTTCGCGCTGCGGGTTGGCCGCAGTGGCGCGCAGGAAGAAGCCCAGAGCGTTCTGCTGCTCATTCTGTCTGGCGTACAGCCGTGCCAGCACGGCAAGCGCCTCAGCGTAGCTTCCGGCTAGCTCGGAGCGGCGCTGCCCGATCCACGTCTGCTCCAACGTGCTCAGCAAAGGCCCGCGATAGAGGTCAATGGCGTTGTGCAGCAGCAGAAGCGCCTCGTCATCGGTGGCAACGGCAGCATTCTGCACGGCCTCGGCGAACTTGACCACGTCGTAGTGCAGCTCAAGCTCCGGCGAGATGCGATAGAACCCTGACCAGTACACGGTCAGGTCGGTGCCCAGAATCTCGCTGATCTTGCGCTTGGTGACGTGGAACACATTCGTCGCTTCGCGCGTGTTGAGGTTCGGCCAGAAGGTCTGGAAGATCTCGTCGCGCGTGGTCATGCCCCGATCCACGAAGTAGAAGAACAGGGTGCGCGGCAGCACGCCATCCCAATGGCTGATCAGCCGCCCGTTGATCAGCACGCGGCCTGGTCCAAGCGCCCGCACTTCAAGCACCTTCTTGTCCAAAAGGTGCACATAGTCCAGCATCATCTTGTTTGGGTTGACCGGGATGATGGCCGTGCGCTGGCGCAGTTCTGGCGTGCCGAGCAGCAGCATGGGTAGCTCGCGCGTGCCGAGAATCAGGCGGCTGCCCTCTTGAAGCTGGGACACAAGAGCCTGGATGAAGGGCGTGGCTTCCTCTTGCCGGGCATAGTCGTAGGCGCTGATGATCACGGTGATACCGCCCTGCTCCGCCATGGCCTCAGCCAGCGCGGCGGCAGTATCAGTAGGGGAAGTGTGCGCCGGCAGCGTGACCCCTAGCTGCGTCGCAAACGCTTCCTGCAAGTCAGCGATCAGTCTGGTCAGCGGGAGATCGGGCTGGGGCAGATTGACGAACACCGCTTTCGCCGGTGATTCGACAAGCGGCTGTGCCAACAGGCGATTCTGGCCGTGAAAGTCGGGATGGAGGATCGCCAGCACTAGGTGCCTGGGCAGGCTTCGTAGTTGTTCTTGCGCGTGCGTGAAGGTGTCTAGGTTTTTCATAGTCATACTCTCCACCCTGAAGAAACAACTATTGTTCCCGGATAATTTCTCGCTGGTTATCTTGTTATAGCGCAGTACTCACCGACTTTATTGGATTCATTATATGCGAATAAGGGAAGAATAACAACCTGCAAGATCAGTACTCCATTACTAGGTAGGGAACCCTCTAGGCAGGCAAGGCTGATAATCATCGCCGGTATCGTAAGACAATCACTGCGCGGAGGATGATGGAGTGGCCGTACCCGTGAGCGCGGGCCGGGTTTCGGGGAGCGTCGCAGTGAGGCTGGACGTAGCCGTGAGCGTCGGCGTGGCGCTCGCTGTGGCGGTGAGGGCGGGCAAGGCGGTGCCTGTAGCAGTGGGCACCAGCGTCAACGTCGGCGGGCGAGTCGGGGCCGGTTCGCCCGGCGCGCGAAACGTCGCACAGGCCAGCATGGTGATCACCAGGAGCAAGACGCACAGGCCGAGGGTGCGAGCAGGAGGCCGGCGGCGCGAGTTCGTCTTCATGATCAGGCTGAGCGCCGGAAGGCTTCGACGACGTTGGGCAGGCGCTCGATCTTGGCCAGAATGCGGGCAAGCTGTTTGAGATCGCTGATTTCCATGGTCAGCTCGAAGGTGGCGATGTTCTGGCGCGTGCTGATGTTCACGTTGGACATGCTGATCTTCTCGTCAGCAATCACCGCGCCAATGTCGCGCATGAGACCCTCGCGGTCATAGGCGACGATGAGCACCGGCACCGGGAAGAACTGATCGGTCTCCGGCGGCCAGGTGACGCTGATCAGGCGCTCCGGCTCGTTGGTATTGAGCACATTCTTGCAGTCGGCGCGGTGCACGGTGATGCCCTTGCCGCGCGTGGTGAATCCGGTGATGTCGTCGCCGTAGGTGGGGTTGCAGCAGCGCGCCAGCGTGACCAGCAGCCCGCCCGTCTCGTCAATGCGCATCCCCTCAGCCTTGACCGGCTCATCCTTGCGCACGACAGTGACTTCGAGCATCTCGTCCTGGGCAACGGAATGCTCCACTTCGAGCAGGCGCAGGCTGATATGCGCCCCCGTGACCTCGCCATAGCCGATGGCTGCCATCAGGTCTTCAGCCCGCCCATAGCCGAGATCGGCGGCGATCTCGTCGCGCGACATGGTGCTCTTGCCGATCTTGCGCAGCTCGCGGTCGAGCACCTCTTTGCCGGCTGAGACGGCCTTTTCGCGCTCGCTGCGGCGGAACCACTGCTTGATCTTGTTGCGCGCGCGGGCCGTGTGCGCAAAGCCGAGATCGGTGTTCAGCCAGTCAAGGCTCGGCCCGCCACGACTGGCAGTGACGATCTCCACGCGGTCGCCGTTCTTGAGCTGGTAGTCCAGCGACACCAGGCGTCCGTTTACCTTCGCGCCACGACAGCGGTGACCGACCTCGGTGTGGACGTAGTAGGCAAAGTCAACTGGTGTTGCCCCTTCGGGCAGATCAATGATGTCCCCCTTGGGCGTGAAGGCGTAGATGCGCTCCGGGCTGATCTGCTCCAACATGCCCTGCACAAAGCCGTTGGCGTCGGTGTCGCCGGTCTCTTGCACATCCTGCATCATGCGCCGGATGCGTTCCAGGCGGCGCTCGAACGAAAGCTCGCCGCTGCTGCTCGCGCGGCCCTCTTTGTAGCGCCAGTGGGCGGCAATGCCGTATTCGGCGTCTTCGTGCATTTCGGGGGTGCGAATCTGCACCTCCAGGGTCTTGCCGTCCTGGTCCATCACCGCCGTGTGCAGGCTGCGGTAAGAGTTCTCTTTGGGGGACGAGATGTAGTCGTCGAACTCGCCAGGGATGGCGTGGAAGATGTTGTGAATGATGCCCAGCGCCTGGTAGCACTGCGGCGTGGTCTCCACCACGATGCGGATAGCGCGAATGTCGTAAATCTGGCTAAAGGGCAGATTCTTGCGCTCCATCTTGCGGTAGATGCTGTAAATGTGCTTAGGGCGGCCCTGAACCTCGGCCTTCAGCCCTTCACGGGCGAACTGCTCCAGGATGTAGGCGATGGTACGCTTCATGTACGCTTCGCGGTCGGAGCGGCGCTCGTCAATCTGCCCGGCGATCTCGCGGAACTTCTGCGGGTCGAGGTAGCGAAAGGCGAGGTCTTCTAGCTCCCACTTGATCTGCCAGATGCCAAGACGGTTGGCAATGGGCGCGAAGATTTCCAGCGTCTCTTGCGACTTCTCAATCTGCTTGTGCGGTGGCATGTGACCGAGCGTGCGCATGTTGTGCAGCCGGTCGGCCAGCTTGATCAGGATCACGCGGAAATCAGAGCCCATCGCCAGGAACATCTTGCGCAGGAATTCCATCTCGCGGTCACCGGCCTTGCCGCCATGCATACTCTCAACGCCGGTGGGGAACTGCCGCAGTTTGGTGACGCCGTCTACCAGTTCAGCGATCTTGGGGCTAAATTCGCTGGCGATGTCTTCCAGCTTGACGCCGGTGTCTTCCACGACATCATGCAGCAAGGCAGCAGCGATTGTCGTCGCGTCGAGCTTCATGTCAGCCAGAATCTGCGCGACAGCGACGCAATGCATGATATAAGGCTCGCCGGACTTGCGGACTTGGCTGCGATGCGCTTCTTCGGCGCGGTGAAAGGCGCGCTCGATCAACGCCTGATCGTTGCGCGAGAGATCGGGCAGCGCCTCGAAGATGCCCGCAATATCCACAGCAGTGACTTGCATGTGGTCGCCCCTCTTAACGCGGTTCTCTAGACAACTTGCCAGCCAGAGTATAGCCGGGCAATCGCGCTGCTGCAATTCACAGCGAGGATAGAACAAGACCCGGTAAGGGCACAGCCAGGCAGCGCCCTCCCCGCCTTGCTACTTCTTATACACCCGGTGGCAGAGCAGAGAGTGCATTTCCCGCCTTTTGCGTTATATTTTACCTGAAATACGTGTGCGGTGGATTAATGTCTGCCCAAAGTGGAGGAATTCTGGCCGTGAGTACCGCGAAAACCGGCAAGGCGGCGCTGTCTGCTGGGGCGTTGGCACCGGACTGGCTGCGCCTGGCTTCCATAGTCCTGTGCGTGGTGGGTATCCTTGTGGCGGGATACATGACCTGGGCCGAGCTGACCAACAACGAGACCGTATGCGTGGACGCCGGCAGCATTGATTGCGCCGCTGTGCAAGATAGCGCCTATGCCAAGACGCTCGGAATCCCCGTCGCGCTGCTGGGGCTGCTGGGCTATGTCGCCATCCTGGGCGTGCTGGTGCTGGAGGATCAGGTCGCGCTGTTCGCCGCCTATGGGCGGACGCTGGTGGTGGGCTTCGCCCTGTTCGGGGTCATCTTCCAGACATACCTGACCTACGTCGAGGCGGCGGTGCTGGAGAAGTGGTGCCAGTGGTGCGTGGCATCATACATCATCATCACGGCTCTGCTGATCATCGGGGCGTTACGGCTGCACAGTTTCTTCAAGCCGCTGCGCTCCTGAGCGAGCAGCAAGCGCAGTCAAACAAAAACGGGCGGTGCCAGTGACCCCGCCCGTTGTCTTTCCCAGGTAGTCGCTCAGTCTTTCGCGTGCTGCTGGAGCGTGCGCAGGAAGATGTCCTCGCGCTCCTCGTGTCGGCGACTCTTCTTGCCGCGCCGCTTGTTCTTACCCTGGCGCGACGGCATGCTGAACCCAGACCCTTCCAACGCCTCGCGCAGCGCCAATTCCATCGCGGTGGGCAGTTCCTCTTCCGGCTCCTGCGCGGCGACGGCAATGGCAGGCTCCTCCAGGGCGCGGACACTGAGATCGATCTGCTTCTTGCGCCGGTTGACTTCGATGACCTTGACTTCGATCTCGTCGCCCAGGCTGACGACATCGGACGGGTTGCCCACATAGCCCGCAGCCAATTCCGAGACGTGAACCAGGCCCGGACGCTCAGCGCCGATGTCCACGAACGCCCCGAACTTCTCCACGCGCACGACGGTACCGCGATACACGTTGTTGACGGCAATCTCGCCCCAGGTGACGGCGGGCGGCTTGAGCATGGTCAGCCCGATGCGCCCCCGCTTGCGGTCAACTTCCTGCACCCAAACCTCGATCTCGTCGTCTTCCTTCAGCACATCGGACACATTCTTGACGTGGTCTTCCGAGATTTGGGAGATGTGGAGCAGACCCAGGCGGCCAATGCCAATATCAACCAGAGCGCCGTACAGATCAATCTTCTTGACGACCCCTTTAAGATGCATCTTCGGGGCGATCTCGTCAATGCTGGTGGGCGCGGGCGCGTCGCTAGTCATGGGTCGTGCTCCTTAGATTCGGCTTATCCGCCGGTGGGCAACACCGGAAGTCCTGTGATTCGAACGGGCGGATTATACCGCTTCCTGCGGGGAGGGTCAACGGTTGGTTTGCGAATCGCGGAGGGTAAACGCGCAGCAGGCCGGGCGCACGGTGAGACGGCGGCGCAAACCACGCGGGGCCGCCTCGGACAGCGGCCCAGCCAGGGCTAGCTCTCGCCAGTCACGCGGGCCAGCTCGCTCTTGATGATGCGGTCGAAGACATCAAAGGGCTGCGCGCCGATGGTGTAGACGACGCCGTTGATCACAAAGCCTGGAGTCCCGCGCAGACCGTAGGTCTGGGCCGCCTGGTAATCCAGCAGCACCTCGTCGAAGTAGCGCTGGCTGCTCAGGCACTCGCTGAAACTGCGCGTCTCCAGCCCCAGCTCCTGCGCGTAGCCGACCAGCGTCTCTTCCGACAGCGCCGCCTTCTCCTCCTCATTGAGGCGAGCAAACAGACGGTTGTGCATCTCCCAGAACTTGCCCTGCTCCTCAGCGCACTCGGCGGCCAGGGCCGCGCGCAGCGAATCCTCACCAAAGATCGGGAGATCGCGGTAAACGAACTTCACCTCCTCCGGGTAGGTGTCGAGAATGAGCGGAAGCGTCTCGTTGTACCAGCGCCCGCAGTACCCGCACTGGAAATCGGAGAACTCGACAATGACCACCGGCGCATCCTCCGGGCCGAGAAAAGCGTCGTCATCTTCGGCCACGCCACGCGGGATGATGGTCGGAGTCGGTGGAATGGGCGTGTTAGTCGGGCGCAGCAGGGCAACCTCCGTGCCGACTGCCTCCGCCACGATACGCCGGACATCATCCTCGCTTAGAGTGTCTCCGCTGCCCCCCGAAGAAACCAGGGCCAGGATGAGCACAGCGGCAATGACCAGCACGAGGAAGGCACCGCCCAGTGCCAGCCCCCGGCGTAATGCTGCTTGCTCGGTCACGACATGAGCCATTTCGCTTTGGGAGGCAGGACGCACGGGATCGGACGAAGTGTCGGGTATGTGGTCTGCCATGATGCCTTCCCTCTGTGACGCCGCGATGCGGGTGAGCAGAACGTATTCGCCGATTATACGAAAACGCCGGGCTGCCTGGCAACCGGAGTCATACAGAGGAATGCGTGCAGGAACACTGCGCAGGCGCGACGCGCCGGTCGGCCTCCACCCTCGCGGGAAGGTCACAGCGAGGACGGCGGAATAAGCTGCTCGGCAGACGGGTCGTGGCGGCTGTGCCAGGCGGCGGCACGCGTGTCGTCGTTGGTGGCGTAGCAGTAGCGACACCCGAACAGACAGGTGTCGTAGACGCCAATGTCGCGGCTGGCCGCACAACCGCAGCCCGGTCGGGTCGGGCTTGCTTCCGCTGTGAGCGGTCGGTCGGGGAAAAGGTCGGCCAGCAGCCCGGCGTCCACGCATGACGCGGGCCTGACAGCCCCGCCAGCAAGCTCCGGCTGGCAGCAGGCGAAGAGCGTGATCCCGCAGGTCGCGGCAATTTCCGCCAGTGTCCGCACGAGGGCAAGCCGCTCGTCGAGCGGAGGATCGCGGAAGGCAACGCCCGCTGCGGCCAGCCTGCGGACGGCCTTGGCGTAGTACGTGGCAAAGCTGAAGTAGCAGCGCTCGGTGTAGCCGGTCAGCGCGTGGGCCAACATCTCGAAGCGAGCAGTATAGTACGCGGCGTCCAGAGTGTCGGTGAATACAATAGGGTCGAAGCGCCACAGGACACGGCGCGGGCCAATCCGCCCGGCCAGCGTGTGAAACACCTCCAGATTGACGCGCCAGTCGGGCACGCGCGGCTCCAGCGCGCGCGGTGCGCCGGTGATCGTGTAATGGCAGACGTAGCGATAACCGGCGCTGTCCAGGGCGTCAACGTGGGGCAGAAAAGGGCGATAGCCCTTCGACCAGAAGACGATGCTGTGCACATCCTCCGGCAGCAGCGAAACCTGGTGAAGCTGCCCGCTGAAGGGGTTGGGATAGGTCGCTGAGCCGGCGCGCAGGCGAGCCATCAGCCAGGGCATATAAAACGCGGGCACATCGGTGCGGCGGCTGGCCGAGATGATGATCGGGTTCGTGGGAGACGGTGAGGTCATGGCAGCGTCCTGGCGGCTGGAAGGTAGGTCATGAGAGGAATCCGCGCTCTGATCTCAAGACGGGTCTGGGCAGAGGTTCCCAGGCACTCGCTTGGCGCGGAACGGGATGGGTTCCCGTAGGGGCGTAGGCGGATACGCCCCTACGATGGGCACATCAGAACAACGCCCCTACGTGCCGAGCTACGCTTCTTGCAGGGCAGGCTCCGGCACCTCCGCCTCGGCTTCCTCATCACTGGCGGTACCGCCAAACTGAATCGCCCTGTGCGTATCACGGATGAGCATTTCCAGCTCATAGGCCAGGTCTGGATTCTCGCGCAGATATTGCTTGGCGTTCTCGCGCCCCTGGCCGATCAAGCCATCATTATAGCGGAAGAACGCACCGCGCTTATCAATAATACCGGCCACCACGCCCAAGTCAAGGATGTCGCTTTCCTTGCTGAAGCCCTCGTCGTACATCAGGTCAATCTCGCACTGGCGGAACGGCGGCGCGACCTTGTTCTTGGTGATCTTCACGCGCGTGCGGTTGCCAATGATCTCGTCCTTGAGCTTGATCGCCTGGATACGACGGATGTCAATGCGCACGCTGGCATAGAAGCGCAGCGCACGACCGCCGGTGGTCGTCTCCGGGTTGCCGAACATGACGCCGACTTTCTCGCGCAGTTGGTTGGTGAACAGCACGGCGGTGTTCGACTGCTTGATCGCCCCGGACAGCTTGCGCAGTGCCTGGCTCATCAGACGGGCTTGCAGACCAACGTGACTGTCGCCCATCTCGCCCTCAAGCTCGGCGCGCGGAACCAGGGCGGCCACGCTGTCCACCACCACCACATCGAGCGCCCCGCTGCGCACCAGCGCTTCGGTGATCTCCAGCGCCTGCTCGCCAGTGTCCGGCTGCGAAATGTAGAGGTTATCCGTGTCCACGCCCAGCCGCGTGGCGTACACCGGGTCCAGGGCGTGCTCCATATCCACAAAGGCACACACGCCCCCCAATCGCTGCGCCTCGGCGACGACGTGCAGGCACAGAGTCGTCTTGCCGGAGCTTTCCGGGCCGTAGACTTCGGTGACCCGCCCGCGCGGGATGCCACCGACACCCAGGGCGAGGTCAACGGCCAGCGACCCCGTCGGGATCACGTCAACCTGAAGGTGCGCCGCATCGCCAAGCCGGACGATGGCTCCATCGCCAAAGCGCTTGGTCAGGTCAGAGAGGGCATTATCAAGGGCTTTGAGGCGGGAAGGGTCGGTCATGTTCGCTGCTCCTGGTGGGGTACAAGGAACTCGCCCAAATGTTCGTATGATGCCCTGATTGTAGCACTGATGTTCTATCACGTCAAGGAAAACGCAAGATTCTGCTGCACCCAGCCTCCCTAACAGACTTCCGAAGTTTCGCGAACTTCGGGAGTCTGCCGGCGCAGCGCCTGCGCTACTCGTAGGGGGTACTGCTCTGCTGCACTCGTTGCAGGGGCGGGTTTCGAAACTTGCCCCTGCGAGACCGGCCCCTACCTCCATCATGATACATCCCTCGCGGCGGGCACAGTCTCAGCGCCAAGCAAAAAGACTCCCGCCGCAGCCAGGCAGCAGGAGTCTTCAGCCATCACCTCATCGCCATGCAGAGCTTACGGCAATCCGCAGGCCAGAGCCGCTGTCAAGCGATCTCTTCGCCTTCCTCCTCAGCAGCCGTCCCCTCGGTCTGGTCGGCGTCGTCCATCACCGGCTCGATGCGCGGCTCGAAGCGCACCACCCCACTGACCGCCTCGTTGACGCGCGTCATCGAGATAACGTAATCGCCCTTCGTGTTGCGCCCGCCCTGCGGAGCCAGGCCCACGCGCATGTACTTGGCCTTGCCCCTGTTCGTCACCACGACGATGTTATCGTCGGGGCGGCCTACCGTCGCCGCAGCCAGGCCCTGCGCGTCTTTGGGCAGCCTGATCGTGATCACCCCCTGGCCGCCGCGCCCCTGCGTGGGATATTCCGTCACCGCCGTGCTCTTGGCGACGCCGGTATCTGTGCACACCCACACTCTGGCGCGGTCGTCGGCGATGCCCGCCCCCACCACGCGGTCACGCCGCCCGGAGAGCTTCACCGCGCGCATCCCGCCCGCGCCGAGACCCGTCGGGCGCACCTGTTCGACCTCGAAGCGAATAGCCTGCCCCTGCGCAGTGACCAGCACGATCTGATCGCCGTCGGCCACATAGCCGACCCAGATCAGGCGGTCGTTCTTCTCGATGTCCATGAACTTGAACGGCTTGGCAACCATGCCCGGCAGGTCTTCCAGGCGCAGCCGCTTGACCTCGCCCAGCGCCGTGATCGCCACCAGGTAGCCGGTCTCCACCCTCGGCGACAGCGACAGGGCGCACGTGATCGTATCCTCGTTGCTCAGCGCGCACAGCGTCCCATAGTGTGTGCCCTGCTCCGGGTCATCGGACTGCTGCAGCAGCTTGACCGGTGCGGTCGCGCAGTTGCCGTCCGCCGTGAACAGGTACAGGGTGTGCGTCGAGTTGCTGGCCAGCACCGCGTGCGGCGGGTCTTTGACCTCAATCGTGACGCGCGGCGCACTGTCCTCGAACGTCCGGCTTAGCAGGCCGCTCGCCGTGAGCGTGACCCAGGTATCCTCGTCAGGCCCCAAGAAATCGCCCGCCTTCACGTCGCCCACCGCGCCGCTGTAGATCACCGTGCGCCGGGGATCGGCGTACTTCTCGCGGATGGCCCCTAGCTCGCGGGCCACTTCCACGCGCATCATCTTGGGGCTGGCCAGCAGCGCTTCCAGCATCTTGATGAGCTGGAGCTTCTCCTTGTACTCATCTTCCAGCTTGCGCCGCTCCAACGCCGCCAGCCTGCGCAGTTGCATTTGCAAAATGGCCGTCGCCTGCTCATCGGACAGCTTGAAGCGTTTGCGCAGGTTGCCGTGCGCCGACTCCACCGTGCGCGAGCGGCGAATCGTCTCGATGACCTCGTCCAGGTTGTCGAGCGCGGTCAGCAGCCCTTCCAGAATGTGCGCCCGCGCGCGCGCCTGCGCCAGGTCGAACTCGCTGCGCCGCCGGACGACCTCCAGCCGGTGTTCCAGGTAGACACGCAGCGCCTGCTTCAGGCTCAGGCGACGTGGCTCTCCGTCCACCAGCGCGAGCATGATGATGCTGAACGTGCTTTCCAGCGGCGTGTACTTGAACAGCGTCGCCAGCACATCCAGCGCGTCAGCCGTGCGCATCACGTCAATGACAATGCGCAGGCCGTTGCGGTCGCTCTCGTCGCGCAGGTCGGCGATGCCCTCGATCCTGCCGTCTCGCGCTAGCTCAGCGATGCGCTCGATCAGGCTGGTCTTGTTGGTCTGGTAAGGGATCTCGCTGATGATGATGCGGCTGCGCCCGCGCCCTAGCTCCTCGATGTGCACTTTGGCGCGCACCTTGATCTTGCCGCGCCCGGTGGCATACGCCGCGCGAAGCTGGTCTTCCTCCGAGCCGTTGTCGAGCGTATAGACCACGCCGCCGGTCGGGAAATCTGGCCCCTTGATGAACTGCATCAGCTCCGGCACGCCGATCTCGTCCAGGGCATCCCAGTGCTCCAGCATGAAGACCAGCGCGTCGCACACCTCACTGAGATTGTGCGGCGGAATGCTTGTGGACATGCCGACGGCAATCCCCGAAGCGCCGTTCACCAGCAGATTGGGAAAGTTGGCGGGCAGCACCACCGGCTCGCGCAGCGATCCGTCGAAGTTGTCCTCCCACCCAACCGTGTCTCTCTCAATGTCCAGCAGCAGTTCATCGCCAAGAGCCGCTATGCGTGCCTCGGTATAGCGCATGGCTGCCGGTGCGTCGCCGTCAATGCTGCCGAAGTTGCCCTGCCCGTCTACCAGCCCGTGACGCATGGAGAAGTCCTGGGCCATGCGCGTCATCGCGTCATAGACGGCCATATCGCCGTGCGGGTGATACTTGCCCAGCACCTCGCCGACGATGCGCGCGCTCTTCTTGTACGGCGTCCCAGGGCGCACTCCCATGTCGTACATCGCGTACAGAATGCGCCGGTGCACCGGCTTGAGGCCGTCGCGGGCATCCGGCAGCGCACGAGCCACGATCACGCTCATCGCGTAATCCAGATACGACTCCTGCAGTTCCTGGTTGATGTCCCGCTGCCGTATCATGCCGATGTCCATAGCCGCTCTACCTCAGTGTTATGATGATGCCATGCCCTTGCTCAAACCCCGTGTAGTGTAAGGAATTGGTGCGGGTCTGTCAACGCTCACCCCGGCGGGCAACTGGGCCGCCATTCGCATAATAGCACACTTGTTCGCCTTCATTATAGCGCACTCTCGCCCTGCACACCACCCCTCACCAGCTTCTAATCGCCGCCGCGCTCGCCTTGTGCTAGACTTCTGGCATGAGCATCCGAACCAGAGCGTGGATCATCCTGGGACTGCTGGCCGCTGCACTGGCGCTCGCCGCCTGCGGCGGGACGGCTGAGCCTGTCCCCGTCTACGTCACGCCAACGCCTGCCGAGCCATCCAGCACGGCCACGCTGACTCCCGCCCCCGCTGCCCAGGTTAGTACCAGCACACCGGCTCCCCCGCCGACCCAGCCCCCTGGCGTGAAGTTCGGGCCTATCATCGGGACAGTGACGCCCGTGCCGCCCACCGCCACCAGCGCCCCCATAACGGCGGTGCCTGGCGGCCAGTTCGGGCCAATCGTCGGGCCGGGGCATACGCTCGTCCCCACCGAGACGCAGATTCCCCCGACCGGGCCGGCGCTCCCCATTCCAACCTCGGTAGCCGCCTTGCCGGCGGGCGAGTCGCTGCGCCGCGATCTGCTCGGCGTCCAGATTCACCCGCACATTGACAGCCGCGAGTTCGACCAGGTGATAGCCTTCGCCCGCACGCTTGGCGTATCGTGGGTCAAGTACCAGTTCAACTGGTCGGCGCTTGAGTCTGCTCCCGGCCAGTTCACCGAATTGTTCTACATGCTGCGCCAGTACGTGCAGCAGACCCACGATCAGGGCTTTGAGGTGTTGATCAGCGTGGCTAAAGCGCCCGCCTGGTCGCGCACAGCGGACGCCGACGGCATCCTGCGCGAAGCCGGCCCGCCCAACGACCCGCAGGCGCTCGCCAGCTTCCTGGACAATGCGCTCGCCGCCATTGGCCGCGACGCCTCCGGCGCGCCCTTCGTCAGCGCCGTCGAAGTGTGGAACGAGCCGAATCTCCAGCGCGAGTGGTACGGCCAGCCGCTTTCGGGCGAGAGCTACATGCGCTACTTCCGCCCGGCCTACACAGCCATCCGCCAGTTCTCGCCGGAGATCATGATCATCACCGCCGCGCCGGCCCCCACTGGCGACTCGCACTGGTCGGCCAACGACCGCGCCTGGCTGCAACAGCTTTACGACGCCGGGCTTGCCCAGTACGGCACCGACATCGCAGTAGGCGTCCACCCCTACGGCTGGGCCAACGCGCCGGACGATCACTGCTGCCACAACCCCTCGCGGGGCTGGGACGACCAGCCACAGTTCTTTTTCCTGGATACGGTGGAGGAATACCGGCGCATCATGACGGCCAACGGACACGGCAGCGCGCGCCTGTGGGCGACAGAGCTTGGCTGGGCCACTTTCGATGGGATGCGCAATTCGAGCGGCGTGCGCCCGCCCGACCCTCCGGACACGCCCTACTTCAGTTTCATTGACCAGTGGCAACAGGCCAGCTACACGCTGCGCGCCCTCTTTCTCGGCCAGCAGCGCGACTTCCTGGGGCCGATCTTCCTGTGGAATCTCAATTTCGCCACGATTCCGGGGGCCGTTGACCATTCCGACCCGCACACTGCCTACGGGCTGCTCGACAACCGCTGGCAGCCGCGCCCTGTGTTCGCCGTTGTCCAGCAGGCACCCAAGCGCTGACAACAAAACAGGTGAGCGCGGGCTGCGCTCACCTGCTGACCTGAACCTGATCCTGCGGAGGAAGAAGGAGCTAGTCTTCTTCGTAGTCGTCGTCTAGCTCGTCCTCGTCTTCGGCGACCATCTCCAGCGAGGACATTTCTTCCTCGTCTTCCGCCTCTTCGTATCCTTCGTCCTCATCGTCGTCAACCAGGGCCTTGTCGTCCTCGTCCTCTTCGACTTCGGTGCCGAACTCTTCGAGCGCCTCTTCGTCCTCCGGCTCACCAAGCTCCGGCACGCGCTCGTCGTCCATGAGGTCGTCGTCGTCCTCGTCGTCATCATCACCCTCGGTGTGCAGGACGAACTTGGCTTCCAGGTCGTCCTTGTTGACCACCATCTCGCGCTCCTGGTAGGTGTGGAAACCAGTGCCAGACGGGATCAGCTTGCCGATGATGACATTCTCCTTAAGGCCGAACAGCCGGTCTACCTTACCTTCGATGGCCGCGCCCGCCAGCACCTTGATCGTGTGCTGGAAGCTCGCCGCCGACAGGAAGCTCTCCGTCGTCAGCGCCGCCTTGGTCACGCCCAACAGCACCGGCACTGCCGACGCTGGCTCGTGACCATCCGCAATCAGTTGCTCGTTGAGCGCCAGCAAGTCGAGCTTGTCAATTAGCTCGCCAGGCAGTAGCTCGCTGTCGCCGCTGCGCGTGATCTGCACCTTGCTCATCATCTTGCGGATCACAACCTCGAAGTGCTTGTCGGCGATGTTCACGCCCTGGTTGCGGTAGACCTTCTGCACCTCCGTCAGCAGGTAATGCTGAGCGGCTTCCTGACCCTGAATGCGCAAGATGCGATGGGGGTTCTTCGACCCTTCGGTGATCTGCTGCCCTGCCGTGACCTGCATCCCGTCAACCACGTCTTCAAGCAGGCGTGCGTTCTGCGGAATCTCGTAGTCGCGGACGTCCTCGATCTCGTCGCGGACGTAGATGCGCCCGTCCTCAAAGTAGACGTCGCCCACCAGGTCAGCCGCCAGCACCATCTCGCCTTCAGGGTCTTCGGCCAGCGGCTGCCCGTCTTTGACACGGTCGCCGTCCTGCACGAGCAGCGTCCAGCCATCGGGGATATCGTAGGCCCGGCTGAGCACCTCGCTGTTGACCACGCGGGCGATGCGCACGCCCTCCTTGCGCAGCAGGCGCAGCGTGCCCGCGATCTCCACCACGACGGCCTCGCCTTTCGGCTTCTTGCGCGCCTCGAAAAGCTCTTCCACGCGCGGCAAGCCGCTGGTGATGTCGCCGCTGCCGCCCGCTGCCACACCGCCGGTGTGGAACGTGCGCAGCGTTAGCTGGGTGCCCGGCTCACCGATGGACTGCGCTGCGACGATGCCCACTGCCGAGCCGATCTCAACCAGTTCGCCGCGCCCCAAGTCGCGCCCATAGCACATGGCGCAGATGCCGTGCACCAGCGAGCAGGTCATTGGGCTGCGCACGTACACGCTCTCGATAACTTCACGTTCCAGCGTATCGGCGATGTCCTCGTCAATCATCTGGTTGCGATCAACGATTACCTCGCCCGTCTCCGGGTGGATCACGGGCCGGGCGGCAATACGCCCCAAAACCCGCTCGCTGAGCGACTGCCCGGCGACATCCATTTCCGGCAGCACCGCACCGCGCGCATCCTGGTTATTGGGATGCGCCGGATTCGGGATGCGCATCCCGGTCTTCGTACCGCAATCGGTGCGGTTGATGATCATGTCCTGCGCCACGTCAACCAGGCGGCGGGTCATGTACCCCGCATCGGCGGTACGCAGGGCGGTGTCAGCCAGACCCTTGCGCGCGCCGTGCGTGGAGATGAAGTACTCCAGCGCCGTCAGGCCCATGCGGAAGTGACTCTTGATGGGCAGGTCAATGATCCGTCCCGACGGGTCGGCCATCAAGCCGCGCATCCCCGACAACTGCGTGATCGGGCCGAAGCCACCCTTCGTCGAGCCGGAAAGCGCCATGACCGCAATCGGCCCGAACGGGTCCAGGCCGTCGCTGATCACGTCCTTCAGGTCGGACTTGGCGCGGTTCCAGCTATCAATCGTGATCTGGTAGCGCTCTTCCTCGGTGAGCAGGCCACGCCGGAAGTCGCGCTGGGCCGTCTCGACCGTCTGCTGCGCCTCGTCGAGGATGTTCTCGCGCTCCGGGGGCACAGTCAGGTCGGAGACGGCAATCGTCGTGCCGGACACAGTGGCGTAGTGGAAGCCGATGTTCTTGATGGCGTCCACCACATCGGTCGTGCGATCCGAGCCGTAGCGCTGGTAGACGCGCGCCACCAGCTTTTGCAGGCTCTTCTTAGAGAGCGTCTCCTGCACGAAGCGCATGTCGTCGGGCAGGATGCGGTTGAACAGCGCGCGGCCCACCGTCGTAGGCTCCGGGACGGGCTGCGGCGGGCGCTCTGGATCGTCGTAGTAGTTGCCCAGCAAAATCGGCGTGTGCAAGTCCACCATGCCCAGGCCGTAGAGGTACTCGACCTCGTCCATGTCTACAACCGCCCGGCGCTCGCGCAGGTTGGCCAGCACCAGCGGCAGGTCACGCCTCTTGCGCAGGAACTGCTGAAACTCGTAGGCGTTGTGCACGGCAACATCGAACTCGCCGCTGAGCAGCCCTTCGACAAGCTGGTCGAGCGCCTTCACTTTGCGCCCGTCCACCATGACATCTTTGAGCACAACCAGCTCATTGCCATAGTCCAGCTCGCGGCGCTCGATCTGGCGCAGCCCCGCCGAGTTATCCACCACCGCCAGCCGGTAGCCCCCACCCCGCAACGCTTCCCAGGTCGCGAACTCGTCGGCACGCTCTTGCAGGCACACGATCTCGGCGGTGGGATCCATCGTCAGGTAGTAGTTGCCCAGCACCATGTCCTTCGATGGGGCTACCACTGGCGAGCCGTCGGCGGGCTTGAGCAGGTTCTTGGTGCTCAGCATCAATTCGCGCGCTTCTTGCACGGCCCTGTCGCTCAGCGGCACGTGCACGGCCATCTGGTCGCCGTCGAAGTCGGCGTTGAACGCCGCGCAGACCAGCGGGTGAATCTGGATGGCCTTGCCCTCAACCAGCAGCGGCTCAAACGCCTGGATGCCCAGTCGGTGCAGCGTCGGCGCGCGGTTGAGCAGCACGGGCCGCTCCTGGATGACCTCTTCCAGCACTTCCCACACTTCGGGCCGCTCGCGCTCAATGATGCGCTTGGCCCCCTTGACGTTGCTGGCGTACTTGTACTGCACCAGCCGGCTGATCACGAACGGGCGGTACAGCTCCAGGGCCATGATCTTGGGCAGGCCACACTGGTGGAGCTTGAGCTTCGGCCCGATCACGATCACCGAGCGGCCCGAATAGTCCACGCGCTTGCCCAGCAGGTTGCGGCGGAAGCGGCCCTTCTTGCCTTTGAGCATGTCGCTCAGCGACTTTAGCTCGCGCCGCCCGCGCCGGCTGAGCGCCTTGCCGCGCTGGCTGTTGTCAATCAGGCTGTCCACCGCCTCCTGGAGCATACGCTTCTCGTTGCGCACGATCACGTCCGGCGCGCCGAGCTCCAGCAGTCGCTTCAGGCGATTGTTGCGGTTGATCACGCGCCGGTACAGGTCGTTGAGGTCGGACGTAGCGAAGCGCCCGCCGTCAAGCTGCACCATCGGGCGCAGGTCTGGCGGGATCACCGGCAGCACCGTCAGGATCATCCACTCCGGGCGGTTGTTGCTTTTGATCAGGCTCTCCACCACGCGCAGGCGCTTGGTTGCCTTCTTGCGGCGCTGCTTGCTGCGCGTCGTGCGCACCTCGTGCCACAGCGTGTCGCGTAGCTTCTCAAGGTTCATGTGCTTGAGAATCTCAAGGAACGCCTCAGCGCCCATGTTGGCCTTGAACACCTGGCCGTACTTCTGCTTTAGCTCGCGGTAGCGTGGCTCGCCCAGGAATTGGAGCGGCTCCAGCGAGACTAGCTCGTCGCGCGCCTCGGCATAGATGGTATGCAGCCGGCCCAGGCGGCGCTCCAAGTGGCTCTGAATGTCCTGAATCTCGCCCGCAGCCTCGCTCGTGCGCTCGTCGGCGAGCGTATGCACGTGCTCAATCTCACCCAGCCGGCGTGCCTCGATGTCCTCTTCAATCTGGCTGAGCCGTTCCTTGGCCGCTTCCTGCACCACTCCCAGAAGCTCGTTCTGCACCTCTTCGCCCTTGGCAGCGATCACCACATCGCCTGCCGCTGCGAAGACCAGGTCAGCCTTCAGCTTGCTGCCAAGCTGCGCCTCGATGCGCTCCTGGAGGCGCTGGGCCTCGCTCATCACCATCTCGGTCTGGCGCGCGCGCTCATCGTCAAAACGGGCGTTGATCTGGGCCTGATCCTCTTCCAGGCCGGTCAGATCGTCCTGTCGCTCCGTGCGAACCTCGGCCTGCTGCCCTTCAAACTCAGCGCGAATTTGCGCCTCTTGCACCGTCACGTCCTCATCCAGGCGACGCAGTGCCTTCTGCCGCGCTTCCTCGTCCACATGGGTGATCACGTACTGGGCGAAGTACAGCACGCGATCCAGGTTGCGCCGGCTGACATCCAGCAGAATGCCCAGGTAGCTCGGCACGCGGCGCGTATACCACACGTGCGCGACAGGCGCGGCTAGCTCAATGTGGCCCAGGCGCTCGCGGCGCACCGACGAGCGTGTGACCTCCACGCCGCACTTGTCGCAGACGATCCCACGATAGCGCACGTTCTTGTACTTGCCGCAGTAGCACTGGTAGTCCTTGGTGGGGCCGAAGATCGCCTCGCAGAACAACCCGTCCTTTTCAGGGCGCAAGCGCCGGTAGTTGATCGTCTCTGGCTTGGTCACCTCGCCATACGACCAGGAGCGAATCTGTTCGGGAGATGCCAAACTGATGCGCAGTGCGCTAAAGTCTTTCGCCTCCAAGGCGTGCCCTCCTGTGCGCTTCTGTTACGGTATCCAACTGGTGTGACGTGAATCCACGCGATGGTCGAATCCGCTGATGGGTGTGGAGTCAGGCTTGTGCAGAGCTTGCTCGTGCATAGCCGCTGACAAGCAAAAACAGCGCATGAAACTCGCGTTCCAGCGCTCTGATTGGTGATCCCGCATCATGGGCTGGGGTAAAATCCAATTGGCCGACCCGTTCCGCTCTACCCAACCTGCGGGCCAGTGCAGCAGGGTGCTGTGGCACGTCTAGCTTCCTGACGATCGGGACACACATGCACGCATCACGTCTGCACCCCGCCCTGCCAGACTCGTGATCGCATTGCTGCATTTGCCAAAGCCTAATTATACCAAACTTGTCAAGTCCTTCCAAGCCTCTTTTCTGCAATTCTCCGACAGCACGCTAGGCTTGCCCTCAGATTGTGTTATACTTTCTGGTCTCCGCCCGCATGTAGTACCTGAGGAGCCGTCGTCATGAAGGCGGAAATTGTCACTATCGGCACCGAGCTGCTGCTGGGCGAGATCGTGAACACGAACTCGGCCCACCTCACCCGCCAACTGCGGGACATTGGGGTGAATATCTACTACCTGACCACCGTCGGAGATAACACCGAGCGCATCGCTGATGCTGTTCGCACCGCACTGGCCCGCTCCGATGTCGTCATCACCACCGGCGGCCTCGGCCCCACTGTGGACGACATGACCCGCCAGGGCGTGGCCCTCGCCACCGATCGTGCGCTGGAGTTCCACCCGGAGCTGTTCGAGCAGATTCGCGAGCGGTTCGAGCAGCTTGGCGCGCAGATGAGCGACAACAACCGCGTGCAAGCTTACATTCCCGCCGGAGCGATCCCCGTCACCAACCGGCTGGGCACTGCGCCCTGCTTCATCGTCGAGACCGGGCAAGGCTCCGTGATCAGTCTGCCCGGCGTCCCGCGCGAGATGAAAGACATCCTCGCCCAGACGGTGATCCCCTACCTGCGCGAGCGCATGGGCGGCAAGGGCATCATCAAGGCGCGCGTGCTGCGCACCGCTGGCATCGGCGAAAGCCTCATTGACACGCAGATCGCCGACCTGGAGACGTGGAGCAACCCCACTGTTGGCCTGGCCGCGCACACCGGCCAGACGGACATTCGCATCACCGCCCGCGCCGACACCGAGGCCGAAGCTGACGCGCTGATCGCCCAGGCCGAGACGATCATCCGCGCCCGGCTGGGCAGCTACATCTTCGGTGTGGACAACACCGAGCTTGACGACGCTCTGGCTACCTTGCTGCGCCAGCGCCAGCTTACGCTGGCTGTCAGCTACGCCGGGCCTGAAGACGATTCGTTCACCCGCCGCTTCGGTCACCAGGACGTGGTCATCGCCCGCTTCCACGAGCCGGACCTGCGCGCGCTGGTCGCCCGGCTGGGCGAGGTCTCCACGCCGCTCGACTACGGCCAGATCGCCCGCCGCGAAGCGCGCCGCCTGCTGGATGAAACCGGCGCGGCGGTCGCCGTCGCCTATGTGACCGACAATGAGGGCACCGGTATTGTCGCCCTCACCCGCGACAAGGAGCGCATCCGGCGCTACAAGTTCGGCGGGGCCGATGTCGAGTCCCCTGTCTGGGCGGGGACGTGGGCAATTGGCATGGCCTGGCAGCTTGTGCGCGAGATGGACTCATGAATTCACCCGGAACGCTACCCACTGCTGATGCGCTCGCACTGGCCCTCAAGCTGGCCGAGGCCGGGCTGATCCAGTTCGGCAGATTCGCCCGCACGGACGGGGCAACCTGGCCGGTGCTGGTGCGCCTGCGCTGGCTGCCCTCGTATCCGGCCCTGCTGCACGACGTGGCCGCTGCGCTGGGGCGCGCCCTGGAGGGCACGCCCGCCGATCGCGTCCTCACCACGCAGGACGCCATCCCGCTTGGCGTCGCGCTCAGCCTGCACACCGGCCTGCCGATGACTTATCCCTACGGGGAAGTGCGCGACTACACCACCGCCTTCGCCATCGAAGGCGCTTACGATGTCGGCCATCCCACCCTGCTGCTGGCCGACGTTCTGGAGGACGCAGACCAGGCTCAGCGCCTGACCGCGCAGGCTCGCCGCGTGGGACTGAATGTCGGGGATGTGCTCGCTGTGCTCGACCTGGGACTCGGCGCCAGCGCTCAACTGGCGGCCAGCGGCTACCGCGTGACGACGCTGTTCGCCCTGCGCGACATGCTCGCCCCCTTCGTCGAAGGCGGCATCCTGACCCAGCCCATGAGCGCAACCGTCATCCGCTGGCTGGACGAAGCTTCGCCCAGCAGATGACAGCCCTCATAGACCAAAACCCTGTTTAGTGCCGCAGCCCGGCCTCGACTTCAGCCTGGCGCAGCCTGTGCAGCTCGAATGCAGCCTGCGAGAGGAACAGCGTCTGGAACATGCCATTGGCCCATACATGCTCCACAGCAAAGCCGACCTTGTGCGCCATGCGCACAGCGGGGACATTGTCCACGCGCATGGCCATGCGCATCGCCTCGCACAGCCCCGACGCAAACAGCGCCTCCGCATAGGCGCCAAGCGCCTCGCTGCCGTAGCCGCTGCCCCACAGGTCGGTCTCGCCGATGATCAGCGCGCATTCCACACAGCCGGGCCGGTCATCGCTGGCAATGTAGAACTCACCGATCGGGCGCTCGTCCTCCTCGCGCAGACAGATGATGAAGTGCGCGCTGCACTCGCGCCCATCCACATAGCGCTGGAACCAGTCTTCCATGTCCTCGTCATCGTACTGCATCCCCGCCAGGTTACCGCCGGGGCCGGTCACTTGCGGATCATTCCACCACTTCTTGAGATACAGCGCGTCGCCGCGCGCTGAGGGACGGATCACCAGACGCTCACTCTGGACCACTTGGGGTACGGGCGGATAACCAGGCCTGCAATGGTTAGTCGTCATCGTCATCTAGCCTCAGCACAGCCATAAATGCTTCCTGGGGGACTTCGACGTTTCCGATCATCTTCAGGCGCTTCTTGCCCTTCTTCTGTTTCTCCAGCAGCTTCTTCTTGCGGGTGACATCGCCTCCATAGCACTTCGCCAGCACATCTTTGCGCAGCGCCTTGACGTTGGCCCGGCTGACCACGCGCTTGCCCACCGCCGCCTGGAGCGGCACCTCGTACAATTGGCGCGGGATCAGCCGCTTGAGCCTGGAGACAAGCCGCTGCCCTTTGTGGAATGCCTCGTCCTCGTGCACGATCAGCGCCAGCGCGTCAACGGGCACCTTGTTCACCAGCACGTCCAGCTTGACCAGGTTCTCGGTGCGGTATTCGTCGAAGTGATAGTCCAAGCTGGCATAGCCACGCGTGGCGGACTTCAGCCGGTCGTAGAAGTCCACGATTAGCTCGGCCAGGGGAATCTTGTACCTGAGCTGCACGCGCTTGGCATCCAGGTAGTCCATGCTCAGGTATTCGCCGCGCTTGCTGGTCACCAGGTCCATGATCGGCCCGATGAACTCCTCCGGCGTGAAGATTTCGATGGTCATCCAGGGTTCGCGGATTTCGGCGATGGTGCTCTCGTCCGGCAAGTCGGACGGGCTGTGGATGATGATCATCTGGCCGTCGTGCAGCACGACCTGGTACTCCACGCTGGGCGACGTGGCGACCAGGTCCAGGTCATATTCGCGCTCCAGCCGCTCCTGGATGATGTCCATGTGGAACAGCCCCAGAAAGCCCACCCGGAAGCCGAAGTTGAGCGCCACCGAGGTCTCCGGCTCGAAGACCAGGGACGCATCATTAAGCTGGAGCTTCTCCAGGGCGTCGCGCAGGTCATCATAGTCATCGTTGTCGGACGGGTAGAACCCGGCGAAGACCATCGGCTTGGCCTGCTTATAGCCCGGCAGCGGTGCCTCAGCGCTGTCCTGCGCCAGCGTGATCGTGTCACCGACGCGGCACTCGCGCACGGTCTTCAGACCGGTGGCTACATAGCCCACCTCGCCTGCCGTCAGGCTGTCCACCGGCGTCATGCCGGGGCTGAACACGCCGATCTCCACCGGCTCAACCGTCACGTCCGTCGCCATCATGCGCAGGGCATCTGTTTTTCTAATCGTGCCATCAAAGACACGCACGTAAGCGATCACACCCTTGTACGAGTCGTAATGGCTGTCGAAGATCAGCGCGCGCGCTGGCACATACACGTTGCCTCTAGGCGGCGGGATGTGGCGGACGATAGCCTCAAGAACCTGCTCCACGTTGCGCCCCGTCTTGGCACTGACTTGCAGCACGTCGGCGGCGTCAATGCCGATCAGGTCTTCGATTTCCTGCGCAATCTCGTCGGGCCGCGCGGCGGGCAGGTCGGTCTTGTTGACGACCGCCACGATCTCCAGGTCTTGTTCGAGGGCCATGTACAGGTTGGCCAGCGTTTGCGCCTCGATGCCCTGCGTGCTATCCACGACAAGGACAGCGCCCTCGCACGCTTGCAGCGCCCGGCTGACCTCGTAGGAGAAGTCCACATGGCCGGGCGTGTCAATCAGGTTCATCTCGTAGGTCTCGCCATCGCTGGCGGCGTAGTTCATGCGCACCGCCGAAGCCTTGATCGTCACGCCACGCTCGCGCTCTAGCTCCATGTCATCCAGCACTTGCTCGTGCATGTCGCGCTCGGAGATGGTGCCCGTCAACTGGAGCATCCGGTCAGCCAGCGTGCTCTTGCCGTGATCAATATGGGCGATGATCGAGAAGTTACGAATCCTGGTTTTTTCCATGAGTCGGTACGTTTCTGTGTCGGTGATGTCAGGTTGTGAGAACTGCCCCCACCTTCCAGTATAGCGTACCTGGGTGGGGTTGGACAGGCATTAGCAGCGGCGTACTTGTCCACTCGCTCACGCTTGACCATAGTCTTTCGCGCCCGGATTGACTATAATGAAGCGGCTGCCCGCACAGGCAGCGGGCGGAAGCGACGCCGCCAGCCAACCATTAGCGACACAAGCACGAAGGGTGAAGAAGAATCGTGGCTTCTCTACGTGACGGCCTGAAGCGTACACGCCAGTCGTTCTTCGGGCGCATCGCCCAGGCAATCGGCGCTACCGAGATTGACCAGGATAGCTGGGACGAGGTCGAGGCCCTGCTGTTGCAAGCCGATGTCGGCGTCAGCACGACCATGCAGCTTATCGAGACCATGCAGGGCCGCGTGCGCCGCGACGGAATCACACGCCAGGATCAGCTTATCGCTGCCCTCAAGGACGAGCTGCGCAAGCTGCTCATGGAGCCGCAGCCGCTCAACATCAGCGGGCGCGAGCTGTCGGTCGTGTTGATCGCTGGCGTCAACGGCTCCGGCAAGACGACTTGTATCGGCAAGATGGCCTACCGGCTGCGCCTGAACAACCGCAAGGTGATCCTGGCCGCTGGCGACACCTTCCGCGCGGCGGCCATTGACCAGCTCAAGCTGTGGGGCGAGCGCGCGGGCGTCCCGGTCATCGCCGGGCAGCCCGGCAGCGACCCCGGCGCGGTCGTCTACGACGCCGTCAGCGCGGCGCGGGCGCGCGAAGCCGAGGTGCTGATCGTGGACACCGCCGGTCGCCTGCACAGCAATTTCAACCTGATGGCAGAGCTGGTCAAGATGCGCGATGTGCTGCGCAAGGCCATCCCCGACGCTCCGCACGAGACGCTGCTCGTGCTCGACGGCACGACCGGCCAGAACGCCCTGACCCAGGCCAAGAGGTTCCAGGAAGCCATCGCCGTGACGGGCGTGGTCGTCACCAAGCTGGACAGCACGGCCAAAGGCGGGATGCTCTTCGCCATCCAGCAGGAGCTTGGCCTGCCGGTGCACTACATCGGCATCGGCGAGTCCATGTACGATCTCGTCTTCTTCAACCCAACCACCTTTGTGGACAGCCTGTTCGAAAACGGGAGCGAGGAGTAATCATCATGGAAGCACTGAACAGCCGGCTTAACGAGATGCGCCAGACGGTCGAGCAGCTTATGGAGCGTCTTTGACATTGCAGGCCAGCAGACTGAGTTAGCCGCTCTGGAAGAGCAGAGCGCCCAGCCCCACTTCTGGAACGATCCCGACAGCGCACAGCGAGTCATGCGCCAGGCAGCCCGCCTGCGCCGCAGCGTCCAGACCTGGCTGGACACCCGCCAGCGCGTCAGCGACGCCCTGGAGCTGGCCGAGCTTGAAGATGACAGCATGGCCGAGGAGCTTGCCGCCGAAGCGGACGCCCTCCAGACCATCGTGGAGGGGCTTGTCTTCCGCGCCAAGCTGAGCGGCAAGTACGACGCCGAAGACGCTTACCTGGCTATTCACGCGGGCGCGGGCGGCACCGACGCCCAGGACTGGGCCGAGATGTTGCAGCGCATGTACCTGCGCTGGGCCGAGCGGCGCGGCTTCAAGATTGAGATCGTCTCCGAGATGCCCGGCGACGAAGCCGGAATCAAGAGCGTCACCGTTGCCATCCAGGGCGACTACGTCTTCGGCTACCTGCGCTCGGAGCGCGGCGTGCATCGCCTGGTACGCCTCAGCCCCTTCGACTCCAATCACCGCCGCCACACGTCCTTCTGCCTGGTCGAGGTCTGGCCCGACGTGCAGGAAGATGTGGACATCGAGATTGATGAGAAGGACTTGCAGATAGACACTTTCCGCAGCAGCGGCGCGGGCGGGCAGAACGTCCAGAAGAACGAGACCGCCATCCGCATCACTCACCTGCCAACTGGCCTCGTCGTAAGCTGCCAGAACGAGCGCAGCCAGACCCAGAACAAGGAGCGCGCTCTGCAAGTGCTCAAGATGCGCCTGCTCGACCTGGAACGCCAGAAACACGAGGAGGAATTCGCCGCGCTGAAGGGCGAGCACGTCAGCGCCGCCTGGGGCAACCAGATTCGCTCCTACGTGCTGCACCCTTACCAGTTGGTCAAAGACCTGCGCACCGACTACGAGACGGGCAACACTCACGCCGTGCTCGATGGTGATCTGGACGCCTTCATGGAAGCCTACCTCGCCTCGCGCGTGCAGGCGGAACACTGATCGCGCCCCTCCCTTGACCGCTCCCGTGTAGGGGCGTATTGCAACGCCCCTACGGGGACATTGCCCTGCCGCAACCGACCCCTCGATAGACTTCCGAAGTGTCTGAAAACTTCGGAAGTCTGGCAGGGGGTGTGGCGC